>JANLSU010000067.1:0-108741 GCA_031362565.1 bacterium
GGGCAAGCCACATTCCGACCGCCATGCCGGACTTCGACACCGGATCGCGGTGAATGCGCTCGTTAATACCGGAATCGAGGTGGGTCACCGCGATCCCGTAGACGGCGGCTGCGAGCGTGAACGGCACGGCAAACGAGCGCAGGTGTTCCAGTCGTTGCATCGAGAGCGCGGCCATCAAGCAGAGAAGCGGCAGAATCGGCGCAAAGAACCGGAACGCGGGCATGCTGTCGCCGCCGACGAGGACCACGTACAGCATGTATGCACCGCAGAGGAGTGGTAGAACACGGCCACCCGAGTCGCGCTGGGCCCAGCGGCCTCGCACGAGAACTGCGACGGTGGGAAGAAGCACCAGCGCCGCCGGGATCAGGAAGCGCAAGGTGTACACGGCGCCGTTTTCGATCTGCAGCGCCGTCCCGCCGACCTTGGCGTAGAAGGTGTTCGGCAGCGGATAGCCGTAATACGAGAGCCGCCAGAGGAAGTGCGGCAACACGATCGCGGTGAATGCGGCGAGGGCGACACTGGTTCGAGCCGGGGTGCGGCGCCACGTGCACAGCGTGAGATCGAGCGCCAGCACGCCGAAGACGAGCAAGCCTTCGGGGCGCGCCAGAACCAGCAGGCCTCCGAGGAGGACCGGGCCGAGCAGGCCGCTACTCAGCGCGAGCCCGCCCGCCGGCGCCGGCTCGGGCGCCCGCGAGAGGCGAGCGTGCAGCAGCATGCACGTCGCCACGAGGAAAGCAAAGAGCGCGACGTCCATGCCGGTCAGCGACCACGCTGTGAACACGCCGCACGTGCCAAGGAGCAACGCGGCCAAGCGCGTGGTGCGGGCCTCGGCGCCTGGAATCCATCGATGTGCGAGTGCCACCGCGACGAGTGTTGCCGCCGCGAACCCGAACCCCAACACGCGCGCCAGTATCACGGTGTCCGCACCGAGCTTGCGCCCGAGTGCCAACACCGCGACCCACAGGAACGACGTGTAGCCCTCGACGTGCTCGCCGGCGTTGTACACCGGGCCGACTCCGGCGGCGAAGTTGTCGGCATAGCGGAAGAAAATGAACGCGTCGTCCAGCATCCAGCCGGAAATCCTCCAGGCGTGCGCTGCCATGGCGAGCAAGCCTGCCGGCAGCGCCCACCGCGCGCGTTCGAGAAGAGACATCGCGCGTCACGCCCCCGCAGAACCTTCAGGTCAGAATGGCACGTTGGAACCGGCAGAGGGGAAATTCCGCTATCGGCGACCAAGTTGCACGCCGACTACTTGACCAGTGTTGCCGTCCGTGCCGCCACCATCTCGCCATCGACGAAGAGCCGATAGAGATACGTGCCGCTCGCCGCTGCCGTACCGCTCGCGAGCTTGCCATCCCACGTGTAGCGATGTGTGCCGGCGGGCAGGAGCGCATCGACGAGGCGCTTCAAACGCCGGCCGCGAACGTCGAAGAGATCGAGGCGCACATTCCCCGCACGCGGCAAGTCGAAGGCGATCGTCGTGCGCGGGTTGAACGGGTTCGGTGTGCTGGCATAGAGGGTGGCGCGTGGCGCGGGTGGCGCGCTCCCGGCGTCCGTCACCGGAGCCTGGTAATACTCCCGAATCTCGTCGACGCTGATGTGCTTCTTCGGCGATTGATCGACGATCGCGAGAAACACGAGCGAGTCGGTCCAGGCCGACACATCCCACAGTTGCTCGGCCATCGTTTCGATACCGCCTTCGGGGCCCGTCGACGCCATGCGCAACACGCTGTCGGCCGCGGTGTACAAACCGAGGAACTCGAAGTCGATATCGGCGTGGCCCGCGATCCGGAACGCGATGCGATTGCCGGTGAGCGTGAACGGCGCGGTACGGATTTCGCCGACCGGCGTGTCGCCGGCAATGTCGCCGGGCAGGCCGCTCTGCAGGGGCCCGGTCCAGCGTTCGTACGTGCCGATCCATGAGTTGCCGCCGAAGTTGCTCGGAGCGCCGCCGCGTGCCAGCGGGTTGTCCCAGAACGTCGGCTGGAATGCGAACGCGGTTCCCCCGGGAAGGCGCGTCCAGCCCTCGATCCCGACCTGGATCACGGTCGGTTTGGAAGGCGTGTTCCAGCGCATCTCGTCGAACTTGATGACGTAGAAAGGCGAGCCCAAAAAGGGGAGCGCCGCGTGGCGCGACAGATACCACTTCGTACCGAACTGGTTCAGTTCGATGGCGCGCCCGGCGTCGAAGTACACTTTCTGGGCGTAGTCCCAGGGGCCGAGCAAGCTCGCCGATGATAGATACGAAGTGCTCGGCACATTCTCTTCATTGAAGAAGAGGTGATAGCGGCCGTTCACCGCATGCAACTGTGGCGACTCCAGGACATGCCACGCCTGCGGTCCGGGATGCACCAAGAGCGGGCCTACATCCGTCCAATCGAACAGATCGGTGGAGACGGCGTGCGACAGCGCACCTTGCTGATTGCGGGTCCATGCGGTCGTCAGCATGTGCCACAAAGCATCTTTGTTGTCGTAGAACACGTAGGAATCGCGGCAATTCGAATACGTGGTGTCGCTCCACGCGGCCCAGGTCGTGTCCGGCCGGTACACCGGGTTCAGGGACGACTTGCTCCAATTGTAGAGATCGTTGCTGATCGCGATGCCGATCTGCTGCGACCAGACATGGTTCACGCCCGTGTAGTACATGTAGTACACCGGCGCCATCGAATCCGTCGATGCTTGCACGACATGCGGCGCCCAGATGTATGTGTCTTCCCAGGAATTCGGCACGGTGTGGATGACGTCGGGGCGAAAGGTCCAGTGCTTGAGATCCATCGAGGTCGCATGCCCCAGCGACTTGGCCGTCTCGCCCTCCGGGACCGATTGGTCGGCCTTGATATAGAACAGGTGAAACGTGTCGCCCACCGCCTGCACGAGCGAGTGGTCCTTGACGATGAAACCCGGCTGGACGAGATAGCGTTGGTCGAAATCGAAGGTTTTGAACGCAACGGATGGCCGCGGTGCGACCGCGGCTGCGAGGAGCCCGGCGAGAGCCAGGAACGGCACGGTTCGACGCAAGCTCCCACTCCAGTGGTGTCATCGCAAAGAAGCCTTGGGGCCATGCGAACGCACCGGCGCGTGGGGGGGCAGGCGGTCCCCTCGACCCGCGGGTCCGATCGCACGATGCCCATAACTTTACACGTTGGGTCCGGGAGGACACAACGGGCCGGGGGGGCCTCCAACGCGCTTTGGGTGCCCGGCGCGCCGTGTGCGCGCCCAAACCCGGGGCCGGCCGCGTGTATCATCCCCGCCGTTCGACCCCTTGGTGCCAAAGAACTCGAGAAGGCGAGCCCTGCGCATGCGACTCGACGGCTCCCAGCTGACTGTTTCGGCAACCGATCTTGCCAATCACCTGGGGTGCCGGCATCTGTCGACGCTCGACCGGGCCGAGGCGGAGCACCGGATTCGGTCGCCCGTGTTCAACGATCCGGCGCTTGCGGTTCTGATCCAGCGTGGATTCGAGCATGAGCGGGCGTATCTCGAGTACCTCGGCAGCCTGGGGCTGGGTGTCGAGCGGATCGAAAAGGATGACGTGGCGAGCGGCGTCACGGGTGGTGCCGATCGTACGGCGGCGGCGATGCGCGCCGGCCGGGACCTCATCGTCCAGGCCCAGCTCACGAGCGGGCGCTGGCACGGTCGCGCCGACATCCTGCGGCGTGTGGCGCATCCGAGCGCGCTTGGCGCCTGGTCCTACGAGGTCGTCGACACCAAGCTGGCCCGGGAAACTCGCGCCGGCACGATTCTGCAGCTCTGCCTCTACTCCGAAGTCGTTGCCGAGCTGCAGGGCGAGCTGCCGGTGGCGATGCATGTCGTGTCGCCGGCGCGCGAGGATATCCACGCTCCCACGCCCGCTCCCGCCGTGGGCACCGGTGGCTTTGGAGTCGAGTCGTTCCGGGTCCACGACTACCTCGCGTATTACCGCCTCGTGAAAAGCCGCTTGCAGGTGGCGGTAGATCGAGCGGTGGATGATGCGGCCGCGGTCACGTATCCGGATCCCGTCCCGCAGTGCGACATCTGCCGCTGGTGGTCGCAGTGCGACCGCCGGCGCCGCAACGATGATCACTTGTCGCTCGTCGCCGGCATCACGCGCTTGCAAAGGCGTGAGCTGCAACACTGGGATGTGGACACATTGGCACGGCTGGCGGTGCTGCCGGTGCCGCTCGAGCACGCGCCGCGCCGTGGCACACCGGAGTCCTACGTGCGCGTGCGTGAGCAAGCGCGCGTTCAATACGAGGGGCGCGAGAAGAGCGCGCCCATTCACGAATTGCTGCCGCGCGAACCTGGGTTTGGTTTCGCACGACTGCCCGAGCCGTCGCCCGGCGATCTCTTCTTCGATGTCGAAGGCGATCCATTTGTGGGGACGGCAGGGCTCGAATATTTGCTGGGTTGCGTCGAGGTGCTGGCCGAGGGTGGCGGGCTGAGATACGAAGGCCGCTGGGCGTTCGATGCGGCAGGCGAGCGCGCGGCGTTCGAAGGCTTCATCGATGACGTCATGGCGCGGTGGGCGCGCGACCCCGGCTTGCACATCTACCACTTCACGCCGTACGACCCGAGTGCTCTCAAGCGGCTCATGGGGCGTTATGCGACGCGCGTCGACGAGATGGATCGCATGCTGCGGGCGGGTGTTTTCGTCGATCTGCACGCCATTGTGCGGCAGGCGCTGCGAGCGAGCGTCGAACAGTATTCGCTGAAAGGGCTCGAAGCCTTCTATGGCTACGTGCGCGCGACGCCGCTCACGGATGCCGCGTTGCACAAGCGGGCACTGGAGCAGGCGTTGGAGCTGGCGTTTCGCACCGATGTGACGGAAATCATGCAGCGCGTCGTCCAGGATTACAACCGCGAGGACTGCGAGTCGACGCTCCGGCTGCGCAACTGGCTCGAAGCGTTGCGCGCCGAGTGCGTGGCGGCGGGCGAGACGATCGACCGCCCGGCCGTGAAGGCGGGCGACGCGAGCGACAAGGTCAAGGAAGACGTGGAGCGGCGCCGGGCACTTGCGGCGCGGCTCTTGGAGGGAGTGCCCGACGACGCTGCGGCGCGCACACCCGAGCAGCAGGCGCTGTGGATCTTGGCGCAACTCCTCGAGTACCACGACCGCGAGGCGAAAGTCGTGTGGTGGGAGTTCTTCCGCCTGCGCGATCTCGCGCCGGAGGATCTGGTGGGTGAACGCAGTGGGCTGGGCGGGCTCGAGTTCGTGGAGGATCGGGGGCCGGAGAAGCGGAGCCGCGTGCACCGCTATCGCTTCCCAAGGCAAGTCACCGACCTGCGTCCCGGCAAGAAACTGTGTTCGGGGGACGCATTCGGAACCTCCGAAGAAACGAACAACAAGGTTGGCGAGGTGCATGCAATCGATCTGCATGCGGGCACGATCGACATCAAGAAGGCGGCCAAGGCGGTCGGTGTGCATCCGAAATCGGTGTTTGAGTTCTCAGAGGTCTCTGCGGAGGCCCTCGCGGAGTCGCTCTTCCGGTTGAGCGAATGGGTGGCAGAGAACGGTATCGATGGCGATGGGCTGTATCGCGCTGGCCGCGATCTCTTGCTGCGGCGCCCACCGCGCCTCGAGCGCGAGGTTGGGCGGCTGCAGCGGGATGGCGAGGCGACGTTGGATGCAGCACGGCGGCTGGCAGGCGAGCTGGCGGGTGGCGTGCTGCCAATCCAAGGCCCGCCCGGCGCCGGAAAGACCTACACCGGTGCACGCATGATCGTCGATCTCGTGCGACAGGGGCGTCGGGTCGGCATCACGGCCGTGAGCCACAAAGTGATCCGCAATTTGCTCGATGAGGTGGTGGCGGCTGCACAGACAGAGAAAATGGATGTGCAGTGCGCGCAAAAAATCCGCAAGGGTGATCCGGTCATCGAAGCGCCGCACATTCGGCAGCTGACGGAGTCGGAAGATATTCTCGCCGACCTCCAAACCGGCGCCGCGCAGGTCGCCGCTGGCACCGCATGGCTTTGGGCAACTCCCGAGTTCGTCGGATCGATCGACGTGCTCTTCGTCGACGAGGCCGGCCAGATGGCTCTCGCGCCGGTGCTCTCGGCCGCGCCAGCCGCGCGCAACATCGTGCTTCTCGGCGATCCGCAACAACTCGAGCAGCCGCAGAAGGGTTCACACCCGGAGGGTACCGAGGTGTCGGCGCTCGAACACCTGCTGGGCGGCGGACAGACGATCGAGAGTGATCGCGGACTCTTTCTGGGCGAGACGTGGCGGTTGCATCCGGCAATCTGCGCGTTCACGTCGGAACTGTTCTATGAGGATCGACTGAAGCCAATTGCGGGACTCGAGCGGCAGGCGATCACGGGTCCAACGCGGTTCGCGGGGACGGGACTGTGGTTCGAGCCGGTTGAGCACGAGGGCAACCAGAGTTCGGCGCCGGAAGAGGTCGAACGCGTCGCCGAGATCGTGGGGGAGCTGACGCGTGGTGGCGTGCAGTGGGTCGATCGGCATGGCGTGGCGCGTTCGCTGACGCTCGAGGAGATCTTGATCGTCGCCCCATACAACGCCCAGGTGGCCGACTTGGAATCGCGCCTGCCGGGCGCCCAGGTTGGAACGGTCGACAAATTCCAAGGCCGGGAAGCCCCGGTCGTCATTTACTCGATGGCCACGTCCAATCCGGAGGACGCCCCGCGGGGGATGGAATTCCTGTACAGCCTGAACCGGCTGAATGTGGCGACGTCGCGGGCCCGGTGCGCCGCCATCCTGGTCGCCAGCCCGCGGCTCTTCGACCCGGAGTGCCGGTCGCCGCGGCAGATGCAGCTCGCGAATGCGTACTGCCGGTACTTGGAACTCGCCCGGGTGGTGTGAGGCCCCGGGCGTGCCGAGGTAACACCGAGGCCCAGCCGCGCCACGCCCGCGCCGCGCGCCGATCCGCCGAGACTTTTCTCCCCGTCAACGAAGATGACACTTCGCCATCAACATCCTGGACAAAACGAGGGCGCTCAACCGTGGCACGCGCGCCTGCGGCGTCGCCGCGCGATGACTCTCCACATTCGTAGCAGTAGTGGAATCAAGCCAATTGGCGATCACTGCCGAATCCAGCGCGTGCGGCTCAAATGTCAGGCACGGTTTGCGCAGTCCCGCATGACTCAGTCCGAAGACGGTTGCGAGATTCGAGGATGGGCGCGGAGGAGTGATGCGTGCTCCCCGTCCCCCGACCCGCACCGGCGCGCAAGAAAATAGACAGATGGAGGTCGACCATGAAGCGACTCATTCACCTCAGCGCATGCGTGTTGCTGGCAACGAGTGTCGTGTCAACGCAGGCCCGTGCGAATCCGAGCGTATTCGACACGCCACATGCCGGCGGCTCGGGACCCGGCGATGATGACATTCCGCTGGTAGGTTCACCGGGTACGCCCGTCGCGATCACCATCGCTCATCGCGTGGATCGGCAGGCGCCGCCGACCAGGCAAACGGTCGAAATGCCGCAGGAACCAGTGCAGTCGAGTTTCGTGGTTGTCGTCGCTGGGTGGTTCGAAGTTCTCCGGCATTGTTTCCGATTCATCAATCCTGCCACCGCGAACGTGGGCGACGACGCAGCCTCAAGGCCGAGATGAGAAGCATGCCGCCGGCCGCGCACGCATTCGTGACCGAGCAGAAGAACCGACTACATCCGGCGCTTTCATGCGTCATAGTTAGTCCGGGAAGGATGTCTCGATTGGTTCTAGTCACCGCCTGCGCCCTGTTGGCGATCGGGGTTCTGCCAGTAAGCGCGTCAACGATTCCGAAGGAATTTGACGCTCCCAATGAGAGCGGTTCTGCTCCCGGCGACGACGACGACCCCTTGTCGCTCGGTTTGCCGGATGCGCCCGACGCGATCACCTCGACTCGACGCGTTGAGCCGCAGTCGATTGCGAACGAAGCCTTTGAAGGAGTGCCGCGCTTGTCAGTTCGGTCCAGTTTCGCGGCGGCGGTTGCCTGGTGGTTTGATGTCCTCCGCCAAGGGCGCCCGAAGAATCGCCGGGTGGACCAGGCGAAGTGACTCATCGCCCGTTCCCGCTTTGACTGAGGGGGAGAATGCTGGCGGGGCGCCACCCGTCCCGCCAGCTCCGCGTCCGGCCGGCGCACGGGGTGCGCCGCTCGCGGATCCGCAGTCCCGCCGCTGCCCGACGGCCTTGACCCGACCCATGCCTCAGGTGTAAAACCAAACCACCTCTGCTAGATTGCCGGGCGGCGCAGCCGTCCCGACCTGTTTTTGTTGGGTTGGCCTTGGGTGGTCGTGCGGTGGACGCACGGGAGGTAGGTTTCATGAAACGGTTCATTCTGCTCGTCCTTTGCGCCCTGCTGCTCGGAGCGGTCGCTCCGGTGCGCGGGTGGGCGGGTCGGCTGGAATATGACATTCCGCCGGGACAGAGCTCCGCGCCTGGGGATGATGACACGCCTTTGCCGCTGCGCGCGCCAGATGACGAGGTTGTTCGCGTCGGCCATCCACGCAATGCCCCGGCCGGAAGCCACACTGCCGGTCCTCGTGAACAGCCAGCGATTCGAGCGTTCTGGACGGACCACATTAGTGGTGTTCAGATTGAAAACGTGCTCAGGTTTTGGCGCCACGTGTTCGATAAACAGCAGATCCGCATTCCGAAGGGTTAGGCCAGCATGGTGCGGTCACGACAGCAATTGGCCATTGCTAGGCTGAGCGAACAAATAAAATGCGAGTCCTATCGGGACGCGCTGCGCCGCGCTCGCCGCCTTGTTCGGTGGGGGAACCTGCTGCCATCCGAACAATTTGAAGTGATCTGCCTTGAGACGGAAATCCTGGCACGCCTGGGGGACGCTTCCTCTGCGGCGGCCAACCTCTCAAACCTGAGGCATCGCGCGTCCTCGCCGCGCGAGCATATTCGGCTGCGGTTCGTAGAGGGACTGACCGCGGTGACGACGGGCAGCGCGCGCAACGCGTCATCGGCCGCGGTAGATGTGATCCAGCGGCTGAACTCAGACACCGGAGTCGATCCGCTCTCTGTGGCCGCACGCAACGTCCTCGGGGTTGCTTTGTATCGAATGGGGCGTTACCGCTGGGCTAGGTCGGCATTCGAGGACTGCGCGGCCTTCTATAGATTGAAGCGCGATCACGCTGCACTCGCTGAGGTCCTGATAAACATCTCGCTCGTGGTCAAGAACTCGGGTCGCATCGATTTGGCGTTGGATATGATCGACGAGGCAACTCGCTTGTTGCCCGGCCCCGGTTATGGACGCGCGTGGACCGCTGCGTTTGTGACCCGGGCGATTTGCTTGTTACGTCTCGGTCGTATTGACGCAGCGCTTGCGTCTCTTTTGCAAGCGCGACAAGTCGCGAGGGTCCAGCGGGTCTTTACGATCGCGGTCAGTAACAACCTTGGTCACGTCTATCGCATGCGAGGCGCCTATCCGGTTGCGGTAGAGTTCTATTCGGAAGCACTCCAGTGCGCTCGCACGGAGGGCGCCGTACGTAGCGAGTGCCTCGCGATGGAGTTCCTGGCGGAAACCGCTTACGAGAGTGGCTCTCCTGGCGAAGCAGTCCGATTGCTGGACGAAGCGCTGGCGCTTGCCGAGCGGGTTTCGGGCGCCGCAGACCTCGCGATGGAAGTCCTGCGCCGCCGCGGCGAGGCGCATCTGGCGCTGGGACATCAAGCTGAGGGGCGCGCCGATCTCGAGCGGGCGATGCGCATGTGCAAAGCGCGCGGCGAGCGCCGAGAGGGGATCCTCACGGAACGCGCCTTCCATTTCGCCTTCGCGCCGGCGGCCGAACTGCCCTCGAAGATTCGTGGGGTGCTCGAGAGCCTGCGCGATATCGACGACCGTTTCGAATACGTCCGGACCGTTTGCTTTGCGCTCGAACGCGGCTTCCGGCTCGAGGATCACGAGTGGTTTCACGACGCATACGTCGCTGCAGCGCATTATGTGTCGACCTCGGGCCTCGCGTTTTGGCGCAAGCGGCTTGAGCAGGCGGCGGGCTACCGCACGGCTCTCACGCCGAAGCAGTCCGCGGCGGCGAACGACAAACTCACACCGTCGGACGCACCCGTGCCGACGACCTCGCGCAGCCTGCGCTACCTCCGCACTCTGGAAGCGACGCGGGTCGCGGCGCGCAGCAGCGAACCGGCGCTCGTCTTGGGCGAGACGGGAACCGGCAAGGAAGTGATCTCTCGTCTCGTGCACGGTTGGAGTACTCGCTCGGCGAAGCCACTCATCGCGGTCAATTGCGGTGCCATCCCCGAGAACCTCATCGAAAGCGAGATCTTCGGCCACACGCGCGGCGCGTTTACGGGTGCGAGCAAGGAGCGCATGGGACTCTTCGAGGCGGCGAGCGGCGGTTCGGTGCTGCTCGACGAAATCGGCGATCTACCCATGCAGATGCAAGTCAAACTGCTACGCTTCCTCGACAACTATGAAGTGCGGCGCATCGGTGCGCACACGACTCGCCGTGTCGATGTCCGGGTCATCGCAGCCACGAATCGCGATCTGCGGCAGCTCGTCGCGGACGGACGATTCCGCAGCGACCTTTTCTTTCGGCTCAACGTTTTCCGGATCGAAATCCCGGCCCTGCGCGAGCGCCGCGAGGACATTCCCGACTTGGTTTACCACTACCTGCACGACGGTGCACATTCGGGCCTGCCGATCCAGGTCGCCGATGATCTCATGCAGTGGTTCCAGAATTTCGATTGGCCGGGCAACATTCGGGAACTCCGCAACCTATGCCGTTATCTGAGCGCGCACGCTTGGGGAAAACCGCAAATCCAAGTTGCGGACTTGCCGGAGGACTTTCTCAACCGCGCTGCGCTGGCGACTGGCGAAGTGACCGAGTTCGAGCGCGAAAACACCGAACTGCAGCGCGAACAAATCGAACGCGCGCTGCACCAAACGGGTGGCACCATTATCGCGGCGGCGCGCCTTCTCCACCTGGGCCGCAATAGCCTGTCCCGTAAGATGCGCGAATTTGGTATCGACCGCGAAGACTTCAAGAACACGCCGACGCCGCGCTGAGTTGTCGCGAACCTCGATCCGCCACCGCACCCCGTCTCTCTCTTCTGTCCAGACTGTGCAACCCCGCCGTCCGCGCGCCTCTGCCGTTGCTTGACGCAACCCACTCGCAGCCCTACGGTTCTCCGCTGCAAGGCCCATGTGGCCGCGAGGAGGGTTTGATGTCCGATCTCGTCACACGCCTGAACGACGACTTGAAGACCGCACTCAAAGCGCGCGACGAGTTTCGCCTGGGTGTCATTCGCATGTTGGTCGCCAAGGTCAAGGATCTGCAGATTCACCAGGGCCGCAGCGAGCCGCTCACGGAAGCGCAGGTCATTCAAGTTCTCGCGAGCTACGCCAAGCAACGCGCCGATGCGGCGGAGACATTCGCGCAGGCCGGCCGCTTGGATGTCCGCGACCGGGAGCTGCAGGAACGCGAGATCGTGCTGAGTTATTTGCCGAAGCAGTTGGACGACGACGCGGTGCGCACCGTCGTGCGCGAGATCATCGCCAGCGTCGGCGCGACCTCAGCGAAGGACATCGGCAAGGTCATGGGACCGGCAATCGGCCGGCTGAAGGGGCAAGTGGACGGCGGACGCGTACAGCAAATCGCCAAGGAACTTCTCGGCGGTTGAGCGCGCGGCGTCGGCGGGGGTGTGGACGATGGGTTGGGTCGACATCGGGATCGTCGCAGTGCTTCTGGGCTGCGCCATCTTTGGATACAAGCGCGGACTCGTGCGCCAAATGGTGGAACTGATCGGCCTCACGACCGGGGTTTTGCTAGCCCTCTACTTGACCGGTGGACTGGTCGCCAACTACGCCAAGCCGCTGGCCGCCTACCGCATCACATATCCTGTAGTATTCCTGACCATCGTCGCCGTGACGCTCCTGGTCGCGGAGGTCATCGGGAAGGTTGCCGGCGAAGTCGCGCAGGTGACGTTCTTCGGCATGTTCGATCAAATGGGCGGCGCGATCGCCGGGCTGGGCAAAGGTACCCTGTGGCTCGCTATCATCATCACGATCGCTTTCCACCTGAACCTCGGGCAGAAAGTCGATGACAACTTGCGGCGATCGAATCTCGCGGGCCCGATCTCGGGCATCCTTCCGGCCGCGTTCCAGGTGGTCAAGAACTACGCGCATGATGCGCCACTTCGCGAGCCATTCAACATCGAACGCCGCTTGGCTTCTGCCAAGTCCGCAGCCGCGAAAATTGCGACTGGCAAGCCGACTTCGAACCGCTCTGCGAAGGACAAGTCCGACAACTGATCGTCAGCGCGTCGAGCGATTGCGCCGCGCCGCGCGGAGTGTCCTCCCACGGCCCTCGCCCGCTTTGGAGATTTGTCATGGCGGATGATCGCCGTGCCGCGTGCACGGTCGACCCGTCCGGCCATGCACGCCACGTTCTTGAATTCGACAAGGTTCTTGCCGCTGTCGCTGCCGAGGCACGCACGCCAGGCGGGCGTGAGCGCGTTCTGGATCTCGTACCACTCGCCGATGTCGAACGGGTGCGCGACGAGCACGATACGGTGCGCGAAGTGCGCCGCGCGATCGACGACGGCCTTGCACCCTGGTCGTTTGATGGCGTCGCCGATGTGCGCGACTTGTTGCGAGATGCCGTGCGTCCCGGGACCCGGCTCGACCCAGGTGAATTACGGCGTATTGCCGAGACGCTTGAAACCGCGGGCCGCATTCGCCGTTCGCTCGATACGCATCCGGATCATTGGCCGCGCCTTGTCGCGCGCACGGCGGGACTCGGGTCGCATCCGGCGGTCGTCGATGCCATTCGCGCCGTCATCGACGAGCGTGGCGAGTTGCGCGACAACGCCTCGCCGGCGCTCCGTGCGATCCGGCGCGAACAACAGACGCAGCGCGAGTCTCTTCTCCAGCGTCTCGAGGGGATGATGCGCGCGACGGCCGCGACCGACGATCCGTATGTCACACTGCGCGGCGATCGTTACGTCATTCCGGTGCGGTCGGATACCGCTGGCGCCGTGCGTGGGATCGTGCACGACCGTTCGGCGAGCGGTGCAACGCTTTTCGTCGAACCACTTGAAGTCCTCGACGCCAACAACGAGCTACAGCGCCTGCGCGACGCCGAACAGCGCGAAGTGCGCCGCATCCTGGAAGAACTGACGCGCACCGTAGCGGCCGACGCACCGCGCGCCGAATCGAGTCTCGACGCTCTCGAGTCACTGGACGATGTGCAAGCACGCGCCCTGTGGGCGAAGGAGGCCGATGCACACCCGCCACGCGTCGACAGCGTGCCGTCGCCGAAGACGGGCGTGCGTCTCGTCCTGCGAAGCGCGCGGCACCCGCTGCTCGACGCACAGTTGCGCGCCGCGGGGAGTACGTGCGTGCCGCTCGACCTCGACTTGGGCGGCGCGCGGGCGCTCGTCGTGACGGGTCCGAATACGGGCGGCAAGACGGTGGCGCTCAAGACCGTCGGCGTCTTGGCGTTGCTTTCACAGGCGGGGATTCCGATTCCCGCTGCCGCGGAATCCGAGCTGCCGGTATTCGAGCGTATCGTTGCCGACATCGGCGATGAACAATCCATCGAAGCCGCCGTGAGTACTTTCAGTTCGCATTTGCGTCATGTGGTCGACGCGGTGCGCTCTACCGGCCCGCGCACGCTCGTGTTGCTGGATGAACTCATGGCAGGTACCGATCCGGAGGAAGGCGCGGCGTTGGCGCGCGTCGTGCTGCGGACGCTTGCCGATGGCGGTGGGGTGACACTCGTCACGACGCACCTCTCCGATCTCAAACTCTTCGCGCATTCCGAGCCGGGTCTGGCGAACGCCGGGATGGCGTTTGATGCGGAGAGCCACGTACCGCTGTATCGTTTGCAGCCTGGCGTACCAGGAAGCAGCAATGCCTTCGCCACCGCGGCGCGATTCGGCATGCCGGATGCGCTGCTGGCGGCCGCCCGGCATGAGCGTGGCGACGCGGCTGGTCGCTTGGAAAAGGCGCTCGCAAGTCTGGAGGCGGAGCGCGCTCAGATGTCGTTGGCGCGGGAACAAGCGCGGGCTGCGGAATCCGAGGCGAAGCGCATTCGCGAGGAGTATGCGGAACTGTATGCGCAGGTCGTCGCCAAACGCCGCACCGCCAGCGACGATGCGCGCCGCGAAGCCGCACGCATCGTGGCCGATGCGCGGGCGCGGATCGAACAAGCCGTACGCGATATTCGCGCCACCAACGCGAATCGTGACAGCATTCGTGCCGCGCACGATGCAGTGCGCAGCATCGAAGATGCCGCGCGCCCGGAGATCGACGCGGACGGTGGCGTGGCAGGCGGCGGCGAGCCAAGTGCGCCGGGCGGCGTGGAAACGGGCGGTCCACGCGCGCCGCAGCCCGGCGACCGGGTCTGGGTGCGAAGCCTGGCGCGCGAGGGCATTTTGGAATCGATGGACGCGAGCGGACGCGCCCGCGTGTTGCTCGGCAACGTGCCGTTTGCAGTGCCGGCGAACGAAGTCGAGCGACTGGGCGCCGCACCGGCGACGCCGTCGGGCGGTGCCGGCGCGCGAGGCTCAGGTCACTACACCGCGCCGGAGGTGGAGCACACGTCGCCGCGGCTCGACTTGCGCGGCATGGAGCGCGCCGAGGCGATTACCGCCATCGAGAGTTTTTTGGATCGCCAGGTGCTACAGGGTTCTCCGCAGGTTGAGATCGTGCACGGCAAGGGCACCGGCGTTCTGCGTCGCGCTGTGCAAGAACTCTTGGCGCAGCACCCCGACGTCGCCGAATTCCATCTCGGGGAGCACAACGAAGGCGGTAGCGGCGCGACGATCGCCAAGTTGCGCTGAAGTCACGGACCCGGACCGCAGACTACAGTCCGGGCCCGTTGTCGATGCCGTTGCCGTCGCGGTGTCGACGTCGTTGTCGGTCGCGCTGCCAACGCGCGAGGCCGGCCGCGCCGCGCCGCGCCCGCTCTGGCCGGCGGGCGCCCGCGATCGGACGACGCCATCCTGGCCGCCGCGGCCCTGTGCACTTGAGTTCAGATTGCGAACCTTTTTTAACAGACACTATTGACAACGCGTGTCGGGTGTCGTATGCTTCCTGCGTACGAATCGCTTCGCTGTTCCCCCGCGCGATTCGGCCTCCCAAAGTGATCGAAATGACCTCGATGTGCGGCGTTCCACATGTCGAAGGGAGACGCGTGTCAACGCGAAGCGCGAGCGCTGCATTTGCTGCGGCGCCTGGCACCGCTGTACGTCCGCGGCCTCATCTCGGCCTGGCGTCGGTCGGAACACCGGCCGCGACGCGACCTTGGGATGCGGTCGAAGCGGATCGTACGCTGCGTATGCTGCGGGCCCGTTTGGGGCCGCTGTCTGCGGAATTGGCGGAGGCGGCGCACGCCGCAGCCGTAGCACAAGTCTGGGCGCCACTTGGATTCGCGCGTGCGAGTGACTTCGTGCGTGAGACCTGGGGCCGTTCGCCGCGGTGGTTTTCGGATCTGGCCGCCTTGGGTGAAGCCATGGGCCGGTCGCCTGCACTGCGCGCTGCTGTGGCGGGTAACGACGGTGCGCGGCCGCTTGGGCGCGTTGCGGCCTTGGAACTCGCCCGAAATGTTGTTGCGGCGAATGCTGATGATACCGCGCAGGTCGAGTCCGAGTGGATCGCCTTGGCGCGCACGGTCACTGTTCGCGAACTCAGGAAACATCTTCGGGAAATCCGCAACCGGGACGGTTCCCGGTGCGAACTCGAGAACGCGGAAGAAGCGGCTGCTGTAGCGGTCGCGGTGCGTTTGGGAGCACCGCGCAATGTCGCGGCGGCCTTCGAAGACACGTTGGATCTACACCGCGCAGTCAACGGTTACACCGCAAGTACGGAATCGTTTCTCGAGGCCCTCGCGGCCGAAGCTGTGGCGGGTCCGCGCCCGCCGGATGCGAGCTGCGAACCGCTGCAACGGCGCACGACACGGGCGCCAATCGAAGAAGCCTTCGACCGATTGCGCGCCGGGAGGGCCGGCGCAGACGTTTTCGAACCAGCCTCGAGCGATCCTTCCGTCCTGGATTCCGCCGACGCGTCTCACACGCATGGCGCCGACCCGCCTGATCGGGGTGCCGCAGAAAGTCTCGATGCATTCGGCTCCACGGAATCCCGTGCCAACCCGTCCATCGGCGCGCTTCTGGATGTACCCACCCCCGATGTGGGTTCCATCGAGTCCAGCGCAGACGTTTTCCAAGGGCAAACAGAATCCGAGCGGCGCGCTTGGGCCGCCGCCCAACGCCTGGCGGGGTTGGTTGGCGCCGAAGAAGAGGTCGAGAAGCGCATCGGACGCTTGCTCTATGAAATGAATCAGCGCGGTGTGTGGAAGGCGCTGGGTTTCGCATCGCTCGGCCACTATGCGGTCGAGGTGCTCGGGATGGCGCGCCGCACCGCAGAGTCTCGGGCCGGAATCCTGCGCGCCGGCCGCGCCGTACCCGCAGTTTTGGCGTCCTACGAAACGGGTGCGTTCGGTCTCGAAGCGGCCTGGCTCGTGCGCCGGATTCTGACCTCGGTGACGTTGCCGATCGACCGCGAAGTGCAAGATCGTTGGATCGAACATGCGCAGGCGGCCACCATCAAACGTCTGCGACACGAGCTGCGCCGGATTCACCTGCGCGCGATCGAGGATCCATTCAATGATAGTGTGCCGTGGCCGGCCACAGACGCGGAATGGTTCGAGTCCTTGCGGCGTGAACCGGGAATGACCCGCGAGCGGCTGCGTACGCTGGAGACCGCGGCGATGGACTGCGATACACCCAGCCGGGACCTCGACTCGAGCGCAGACGTTTTCCTTCGATTTCGTGTGGCACCCGAAATCGCGACATCGTTCTTGGCGGCGGTTGAGTCGGCCCGTCGCCATGCCGCGACAAGCGCGAGCGAAATCGCGCCGACGACCGGTGCACCCGCCTCGGTGCGCGCCGCGCGAATGTTCTTAGATCGTGAACGGCAGCCGCCCGCGTGGGTCGGGCTCCTCGCATTGCTCGAGGACTACGCCGAAACGCACGACGACCCGCGGGCGTTTCCCAAGCGCCAGTGGGACGCGATCTATTCACGCGATGGGTGGCAATGCATGGCGCCCGGTTGCACCAGCCGGTGTCGAATGGACGATCACCACATCGTGTATCGCGCTGATCGTGGCAGCAACGAGCCCGCGAATCAGATCACCCTGTGCCGTTTCCATCACCAACGAGGGGAACATGGACGATATGCGCGCGTTCGGGGAACCGCGCCTCTGGGTCTTGTGTGGCGGCTCGGAACCCGCGCACTCGCGACCTACTATCAGAATGAACGGCGCCGGGCGCTGGGCTTGCGACACACCGCACCGGGCCTGGGTGGTGGGCGTTGAATTGCGCTCGCAGGCTGCAGCGATGACGCGATTTGGGGCGCTCTGGCAGGCAGCCAAGCGTGGGTACAGCTCCTGGGCGCGGGAGGGTATATTGCGAATAGAAGTCTGAGTGGTGGCGGGCTGGCTGGATCGTGCCCGTGGCCGCTGCCGCCGGCGGCTGCCTGTGCCCGAGTCGCCGCTCGACCGCACGAATTTGGCGAGGAGTCTTCGCATGGACCGCACCAGTGGCCGCAGCCCCGACGACGTCGTCGAGCGCGTCCGCGAAGCCACCGACGTCGTGCAGCTCGTCGGCCAATACGTAAACCTGAAGCGTTCGGGCCGGGGCATGAAGGGCCTCTGCCCCTTCCACAACGAGAAGACCCCCAGTTTCATGGTCAATCCGGAGCGGCAGATGTATCACTGCTTCGGATGTCATAAGGGCGGTGACGTTTTCTCGTTTCTGATGGAACACGACGGGGTGAGCTTCCCCGAGGCCCTGCGCGTGCTGGGGGAGCGGGCTGGGATCGACGTCGAGGTCCGGCGGCCTCGCGACAGCGGCCAGGATTCGCTTTACGACGGTGCCGAGCGCGCGGCGCGCCATTTCGCCGAGCAGTTGACTCGGCCCGAGGGCGAAGCAGTGCGCCAATACGCCCGCAAACGTGGCCTGGCGCCGGAGATCGTCGCGCGCTTTCGCCTGGGCGCCGCCCCCAATTCCTGGGAGGACCTGTCGCGAGTCCTGCGCGCCGAAGGGGTGACCGAGGAGATCCTGCTCGCCCTGGGGCTTATTGCCCGGCGCGCCAGCGGCCCCGGGAGCTACGACGTGTTTCGCAACCGGCTCATCATCCCCATCGTCTCGCTCTCCGGCCGGGTGGTGGGCTTCGGGGGCCGTGCCTTGCCGAATCCCGAGGGCGAACAGGGGCCCAAGTACCTGAACAGCCCCGATTCGCCCATCTACCACAAGGGCCACCTGTTATACGGCATGGCCGAGGCGCGGGCGGCGATCCGGCGGCACGACGCCGTGCTCCTGACCGAGGGCTACCTGGACTGCCTCAGCCTGGTCCAGGCCGGGATCGAACACGTCGTTGCCGCCTGTGGAACGGCGTTTACACCGCAACAAGCTGCTCTCTTGCACCGTTATACGCGTCGGGCGTATATACTTGGAGACAGTGATCCGGCGGGCCGCCGGGCGGCGGTACGCACCGCGGGGCTTCTTCTCGAACACGGATTCCTGGTCTACCTGGTCGAGCTGCCGAGCGGCTACGACCCCGATTCATTTATCCGCGAGCATGGTGCCCCGGCGCTGGAGACCCGCATTCGAGAAGCCCCGAGCTATGTCGCCAGTATGAAGCTCCTCGTCGACCGTCGGGCCGGCGACATGGCAGTCAAGGAACGCGTCGTGCGGCACCTGTTGGATGATTTATCACGGGTGTCGGACCCGTTGCTCCAGGAGTTGTACGGCAAGGACATGGGCCGCACCTTCGGGTTGTCCGAAGGCGCGATTGCCGCGGCCCTCGAGCAGCGACGCGGGCGTGGCCGGATGCCGCGCCCTGCTGCCATGCCGGTTGGTGCAGCGGGGGTGCATGGAACGCAGTCGGGGGCGTTGGTCGAAGCGCAACAAGGGCTGTTGCGGCTCGCGCTCTTGGGACCCATGTGGGTGGAACGGGCCGCTGAACTGCTCGGCCCCGAGGACTTCGACGCGGGACCGCCGCGTCATTTGTTCGAAGCGCTCCGTGAGCACACGGGGGCGACGGTAGGGGGCGGTTGGTTCGATCGGCTGGAGGCCGACGAAGACCGCTCGTTCGCGACGGAACTCGCGCTTGGTGACGCCCCGGTGGGTGAACCCGAGCGTTTGTTCAACGACTATGTCTCGGCTCTGAAGAGCGCTCGACTCGAGGCCGCCGAACACGATTTACAGCAGCGCTTGGCCGACGCCGAACGGCGCGGCGACCAGGATGAACAGGCAAGGCTGCTTGAGGAACAACGTGGACTCGCGCTCGATCGCAGCGCGTGGAAGAGACGGGCCGCGTGGAATTGAAAAGAAGGCCGGCGGCGAAGGTGACGAAAGGGGATGTCGCTTTGAGCGACCCGAAACTGATCAAGATCATCGACCAGTTGAAACGCCGCAATCACGACCGTGGTTACGTCTTGCACGATGACATCAACGAACTGATCGACGACGATTTCGATCTGGAAGGCCTGGACTCCATCTACGGTGAGCTCACCAAGCTCAACATCTCGTTCTACGACTCGGAAGAAGTCGCGCGCGAGAAGATGAAGCTGCAGGACAAGCGCCGCGAGAAACAGAAAAAAGAGCAGGCAGTTCGCGCCACCATCAAGTACGACGACCCGATTCGCATGTACTTGCGGGAAATGGGCCGCGTGCCGCTCCTGGACCGCCAGGGCGAAGTCGAGATCGCCAAGCGCATCGAAAGCGGCCAGCACCAGGTGCTCGAAACGGTGTTCGCCACCGAGGCCTCGCTCTCCAAGTTGCGCGAGCTGGTCAAGCAACTCGAGAACGAAGAGATGCGCATCGACGAGTTCCTACAGCTCGAGATTCGCAACGCCACGACGCCCGGCTCGATCAAAAAAGAAGTCATGCGGCTCAACCGGCAGATCAAGAAGATCGAACAGGTGCGCGAGGAGCTGGCCGACCTCAAAAAGAAGTTCGGGACGCGCGACTACAACGACAAGAAGAAAGTCGTCGACAAGTCCATCCTGATGCGCGAGCAAAAGCTGCAGCACGAAATTCACGATCTGAAGCTGCATCCGAACCAGATCGAAGCCTTGGTCCAGAACCTGTACGACATCCTGGAGCGCATCGAGGGCGCCGAGAAAGACGTCAAGACGCTGGAAGGCGAATACGGCATCGAGGTCACCAAGGCGAACGAAGCTTTGGCCGAGATGCGCAAACGCAACACGCGGTCCTTCAAGCACAAGAACCGCATGTACAGCAAGGAAGTCCTGCAAAGCTTCCAGAAGCGCGTCAAGGATTGCCGCAAGGCTATCGAGATCGTGGAAGTCGACGCCGGCATCACCGGCGAACGCTTGCGCACGCTGTTGCGCACCATTGCCATCGGCCAAGTGCGCGTGCAACAGGCGAAGAAGGAGATGATCGAGGCCAACGTGCGCCTCGTGATCTCGATCGCCAAGCGCTACACCAACCGCGGCCTCGAATTCCTGGATTTGATCCAGGAGGGCAACTCGGGCCTCATGCGCGCCGTCGACAAGTTCGACTATCGCAAGGGCTACAAGTTTTCGACCTACGCCACGTGGTGGATTCGCCAAGCCATCACCCGCGCCATTGCCGATCAGGCGCGCACGATCCGCGTGCCGGTGCACATGATCGAGGCCATCAACAAGGTGGCGCGGGCGTCGCGCGCCCTGGTGCAGGAATACGGCCGCGAGCCGACGCCCGAAGAAGTGGCGAAGAAGCTCATCATGCCGGTCGACAAGGTGAAGTCGGTCATGAAGGCGAGCCTCGAGCCGATTTCGCTCGACCGCCCGATCGGCGAGGACGAGGACAGCAACCTGGGCGATTTCATCGAGGACACCTCGGCGGATTCGCCGGCCTCGTCGGCAGCGCACGCCATGCTGCAGGACCAAATGTCCAAGGTCCTCTCGACGCTGACGCGCCGTGAGGAAAAAGTGATCCGGCTGCGCTTCGGCCTGGGCGACGGCACGCCGCGGACACTCGAGGAAGTGGGCTCGATCTTCCAGGTGACCCGCGAGCGCGTCCGCCAGATCGAAGCCAAGGCGCTCCGGAAGCTGCAACACCCGAGCCGGGCCCGCAAACTGCGCGGCTATACGGACAGCGTTTAGCCGGCGACGCACCGGCACGCCGCGTTGCGCCGTGCGCGTCCTGACGTCTTTTACGAGGCCGCCGGGGCGGCGCTGGCCGTCGTTGACGACCCCCGGCGCCCGGTGCTACGGTTCGACCGCTTTGGCGCCGCATGGCCTCGATGGGCCTATAGCTCAGTTGGTTAGAGCACCCGGCTCATAACCGGAGTGTCCCAGGTTCGAGTCCTGGTAGGCCCACCAGACTCGAGCCTCCGGCCGTCGAAAGCAACTGAACGTCGGGCGAATAGCTCAGTTGGACAGAGCGCTCGCCTCACACGCGAGAGGTCACAGGTTCGACCCCTGTTTCGCCCACCACACCGCGGCCCGGTTCACGCCGGGCCGCGTTTGTTTCGGCCGTTTTCCACCCCGCTGGTGCGATCGTCCCCCACGTGGTAGCTTGCAACCGATGGCAGATCAACAACAGACACTCGTCGAACTGGCGCGCGAAGACGCGCGACTCTTCCAAATCAAACAATTGCTTGCCAACCTGCCGCGGCGCATTCAGGAACTGGGCAAGGAGCGGCTGACGCTCGAGTTGCAAGGCCGCGAGGCCGAGGGCCGTTGGCAAAACGCCGAATCCGCCCGCCGCAAGCTCGAGAACGAACTGAGCGAGGCGCGCGCCAAAAAAGCCAAGAGCGAGTCGCGCCTGGGCGCCATCACCAGCACCGACCAGTATCAAGCGCTGACCAAGGAAATCATCACCATGGGCGAGCGCATCGACGCCCTGGAGTCCTCCGTGCTCGAAGCACTCGAACGCAGCGAAGAAACCGAGCGCTCGCGGGATGCCGAAAAAGCGCGTGTCGACCAAGGCATGGCGGCGCTCGACGCACAAAGGGTGACGCTCGAAGGTGACCTGGCCCGCGCCCGTGCCAATCTCGAAGAGCAAACGCGCAAGCGCGAAGCCGCCCTCGTCAACATGTCGGGCCCGCTGCGCTCGATCTATGACCGCATCCTGAAATCCAAGGGTGACGCCGCCCTCGCTATCGTCAACGGCCAGACGTGCGGTATCTGCAAGGGCGTGCAACCACCGCATATCGTGCAGCAACTGCGCGCCGCCAGCGGCGTCCACCACTGCCAAATGTGCGGCCGCATTCTGGTCTGGGACTCCGCGTTCGTATGACCTTGCCGTTTCCCGCCGACTCCGGCGAATACGTTCTGTATTGCGATGGTGCATCGCGCGGCAACCCCGGTGCCGCATCGTTCGGCTATGTGTTGTTCGATTCGGCCGGCAACGAAGTCGCCGCCCACGGTGCTGTGCTCGGCACCCAAACGAACAACTTTGCCGAGTACACGGCCCTGATCGAAGGCCTGGCGCAGGCGGCGTCGCTTGGCGTGCGCCGTATTTGCGTCCGCATGGACAGCGAACTGGCCGTGCGCCAGATGCTGGGGATCTACCGCGTCAAGAACGAAGGGTTGAAGCCGCTTTTCGCCGCCGCGCAGCAACAGCGATCGCGTTTCGCCGCCTTCCGAATCGAGCACGTGCCGCGCGCCCAAAACGCGCGCGCCGATTCCCTTGCCAACGCTGCTCTCGACGCCCTAAAATCACCGTCACAGTGAACCGGCATGCCGTGACACTGCAGTTGGGATCCGGCGCGCCGGATCGAGGTGTGAAGTCGTTCAGGTGATCGCGCGTCTCGTTCGCGAGGCGTGAGGAAAGTCCGGGCTCCGCAGGGCAGGGTGCTGGGGAAATCCCAGGAGAAGTGATTCTACGGAAAGTGCAACAGAAAGCAAACCGCCTCTGCAGCCGCAAGGCCGCAGCGGTAAGGGTGAAACGGTGAGGTAAGAGCTCACCAGCATTCCCGGTGACGGGGATGGCTTGGCAAACCCCACCTGGAGCAAGACCAAATAGGAGAGGAGAGGTGGCCCGCCTCGCTGGACTCTCGGGTTGGTCGCTCGTGGGTCACGGTAACGTGGCTCCCAGATAAATGATCACCACCCGCTTTCGGGCGGGGACAAAACTCGGCTTACGAACGGCTTCACACCTCCATCCGGCGCGACCGCAGTACAGTCCCGAACCCCTCCTCCCCCAACGAGGGCCGATGCGACCGCGACGCCAGTGGATCCAGCCGCCGCAATCCGCGGCGCGCGACATCGAGGCGCTCGCACGCGCCTGCGACGTGCCGCCGGCCTTGGCCCGGCTGTTGTGGGGCCGCGGGCATCAAGATGCCACTGCCTTGCGCACGTTTCTCGATCCGAATCTCGACACCCTGCACGATCCGCTCCGCATGGCCGACATGGACCGCGCCGCCGAGCGGCTCGATGGCGCGATTCGGAACGGCGAACGCATCGTGGTAAGCGGCGACTATGATTGTGATGGCGTCACCGGCACGGCCCTACTCACATCGGAACTGCGCGCTCTCGGCGCCCAAGTCGACTTCTTTATCCCCGACCGTGAGCGCGACGGTTATGGCATTTCGCCGCGGTTGGTCGAGCGTTCGGCCGAAGTCGGCATTCGCGTCCTGATCTCGGTCGATTGCGGCTCGTCCGAGCACGCGACTATTGCCCGGGCGCGCGACGTCGGCATCGACGTGATCGTCGTCGACCATCACGAGATTCCGCTCCGGCCCGAAGGCGCTTATGCAGTCTTGAATCCCAAGCGCGCCGACTGCACCTATCCATTCAAGGGCCTGTCGGCGGTCGGGGTCGGTTACAAGCTGCTGCAGGCCGTGTGCGCGCGGCGCGGCGTCGCGGCGCCCGCCCACAGTCTCGACTTCGTAGCGCTCGGGACGTTGGCCGACTCGCAACCGGTGCTCGACGAAAATCGTACTTTGGTCGCACTCGGGCTCTTGTGCCTGACCCACGGCGGCCGCCCAGGCATTCAGGCGCTGCGCGCCTCTTCCGGTGTCCACGAAGCCGTGCGCAGCCGCCAAGTGGGATTCCGCCTCGTGCCGCGTTTGAATGCCGTCGGACGCGTGGCACGCGGCAAACTGGCCGTCGACCTGCTGCTCGCACCCGACGCTCGCAGTGCCGCGGCGCTGGCGCAACAGCTCGAAGCCCACAACGTCTCACGCCGCGCCATCGAACACGAAGTGACGCGCGTCGCGCTCGAACGTGCCGCGGTGTTGTTCCAGGTGAGCCGCCCCGCCGCCCTGGTCCTGGCGTCCGAAGCCTGGCATCCCGGCGTTGTCGGCATCACCGCCGCCCGGCTCGTAGATCGCTTCGAAGTCCCCGCCGCGGTCATTGGCTTTCAAAACGGTGTCGGCCGCGGCTCGGTGCGGACCCCCGAGGGTATCGATGTCAAAGCGGCGCTCGACGCGACCCAAGATCTCCTGGTGCGCTACGGCGGCCATCGCGAAGCCGCCGGTTTCACGATCGAACCATCACAGGTCGCCGCATTCACCGAACGATTTCCGGCCGCCATCGGGGCTCAGAACCGCGACCGTGGCCTCCGGCCGCTCGTCTTGGATGCGACGCTGGAACCCGACGAAATCGAAACCGCCCTCGCCACCGCGCTCGATCGACTCGAACCCTTCGGCAGCGGCCATTCCGAACCGGTGTTCCTGATCTCGGGCCTGCGCGTCGGCCGGCGTACGCGGCGGGTCGGCGAGGGGCATTTGAAACTCGATCTCGAGACATCCACCGGTGCGAGTGTCGACGGGATCGCCTTTGGCTGGGGCGAATTGTTCGCGCCCGCCGATGCGATCGGCCGCACCGTCGACGTGGCGGCGCACGTCCGCATGCAAGATCCGCGCTGGGGCGCCGGCGTGCAACTCGTCGTTCTCGACTTCGACGCGACGGCCGAGGCGATGCCTGTCGTGCACGGCGCGATGGAGGACCGCCCATGAGCCTCCCCGACCCGCCGATTCTGCCGTCCGACCCCACCGCCATCGGGCCGGCGCCGCTCCTCGACGCGGAGCTCGCGCGCCTGCAAGCAGCCATCGGCTCCTACATGCCCCCCGACGATGTGGCGTTCGTGACCGACGCGTTTCATGTCGCCGAAAAAGCCCACGAAGGCCAAGTTCGCAAGTCCGGCGAAGCCTATTTCACCCATGTGCTCGAGGTGGCCTTCATTCTGTCGCGGTTGCGTCTCGACCGCGAAACCGTCGCCGCCGGGCTGCTGCACGATGTTGTCGAGGACACGACCGTCAAGCTCAAGGACATCGAGGCGCGCTTCGGCACCAACGTCGCGCACCTGGTGGACGGCGTCACCAAGATCGGCCACCTGCCGTTCACGAGCGTCGAACATGAACAGGCCGAGAACTTCCGCAAGATGCTCCTGTCGATGATTCGCGATGTGCGCATCATTCTCGTCAAGCTCGCCGACCGGTTGCACAACATGCGCACCCTCGAATGGCACTCCGCGGACAAACAAAAATCGATCGCCAAAGAGACCATGGAGATCTACGCGCCGCTCGCGCACCGGCTGGGCATCGGGTTGCTCAAGTGGGAACTGGAGGACCTGGCGTTCAAGTACCTGGAGCCCGAGGAATACCGTAACATCGAAGAGCAGATCGGCCAAAAACGCCAAGAGCGCGAAGACTATATCGAGCGCGTCAGTCGGCCGATCGTCGAAAAACTGCGCGAAGCCGGCATCCAGGTCGAAATCAGCGGCCGCGCCAAGCATTTCTATTCCATCTATCGCAAACTGCACCATCGCGACAAGACGCTTTCAGAACTCTACGATCTGTTGGCGCTGCGGGTCGTGGTGCCGTCGGTGCAAGATTGTTATCACGCCCTGGGGATCCTGCACACGCTCTACACGCCTATTCACGAGCGCTTCAAGGACTACGTCGCCACCCCCAAGAGCAATCTCTACCGGTCATTGCACACGACCGTCGTCGGTCCCGAGGGCCACGTCATCGAGATTCAGATCCGCACCTTCGAAATGCACCGCACCGCCGAGTATGGAATCGCCGCGCACTGGAAGTACAAAGAAGACGGTAAGACCGACCAGCAGATGGACTCGCAACTGCAATGGCTGCGGCAGATGATGGAATGGCAGCACGACCTCAAGGATCCGCGCGAGTTCATGGAGTCGCTCAAGATCGACCTCTTCCAACAGGAAGTGTTCGTTTTTACTCCCAAGGGCCATTTGAAGCAATTGCCGCGCGGCGCCACGCCGATCGATTTCGCCTATGCGATTCACACCGAGGTCGGCAACAAGACGATCGGCGCACGCGCCAACGGCCGCATGGTGCCGCTGCACTACACGCTCAAGAACGGCGACACGGTCGACATCATCACCTCGAACCAAGCCCACCCGAGCACGCACTGGTTGCAGACCGCGCAAACGACCCGGGCGCGCACCAAGGTGCGGCATTGGCTGAAGGCTCAGCGCCAGACCGAGAGCCTCGGGCTCGGGCGTCAAATGCTCGAACGCGAACTCAAGCAGTTGCGCATCGTTCTCGACATGGACCGCGACTTGACCGATGTCGCGCAGGGCTTGGGGTACGAGGACAACGAGAAATTGTTGACCGCGCTCGGCAACGGCAGCCAGTCGCTGCAAGCGGTCATGAACAAGCTCAAGCCGCCCGAGCCCAAGAGCCGCATGGCCGGCATCGTGCCGCGCGTCGACAAACTGTTGCGCGGCGGCCTTTCGGCGACGAGCCCGGGGATCCAAGTGCAGGGCGTCGGCAATCTCATGGTGCGCTTCGCGCAGTGCTGCGCGCCGGTGCCGGGGGACCGCATCGTCGGCATCATCACCAAGGGCCGGGGCATTTCGGTGCATCGCCACGATTGCGTCAATATCATCGGCAGCAGTGTCGAGCCCGATCGCCACATCGATGTGTCGTGGGATGCCGGCAAGGAGCAATCCTTCCCGGTGCGCATCGTGGTGACCGGCGAAGACCGTCCGAACCTGCTCGCCGATCTCAGCAAGAAGATCTCGGCCGACGGCACCAATATCCAAAAAGGCGATTTCGTGTCCGAGGACGGGCTCATGCGCTGCACATTCATGGTCGAAGTGCGCAACCTGCGCCACCTGAACGAGATCATCGCGTCGGTGCGGCAAGTGCGCAGCGTGCGCAATGTGGTGCGCGACGAGGGACACTAAGCCACGATTCGGCCTCTAATTCAGGCGCGACGAGGGGCACTAGAATTTGCGAGTCGTCATTCAGCGCGTGACGCGGGCCACCGTGCGGCGCATCGACATCGAACCACCCGCGGCGGCGCATATCGGTTCCGGGCTCCTGCTCCTGGCGGGATTCCGCGCTGGCGACGACGATGCCGTGTTGCGCTGGATGGCCGAAAAGTGCCTGGGCCTGCGCATCTTCGCCGACGACGCCGGCGCCATGAACCGCTCCGTCGAAGAGGCCGGCGGCGCGTTGCTGGTCGTCCCCAACTTCACACTCTATGGCGACGCGCGCAAAGGCCGGCGCCCGGGTTTCAGCGATGCGGCACCGCCGGAAGTCGCCGCCCAGTATTTCGAACGTTTCGTGGCCCACCTACGCGCCGGCCCGGTGCCCGTACAAACCGGCTTCTTTCAAACTACGATGCAAGTCGAACTCGTCAACGACGGGCCCGTAACGCTCTTGATCGAACGCGACGCCGGAGCACCGCCGTCCTAACGTATCGTGCACTCTTGAAGGAGGACTCCCTGTGACCGTGAAGGAAGGCAAAGCCGCCCCGGCGTTCACGCTCGCCGGTCCCGGCGGCAAGACCGTGTCGCTCGGGGACTATGCGGGCAAGCATGTCGTCTTGTACTTCTATCCCAAGGACGACACGCCCGGATGCACCAAGGAAGCCTGTGGCTTCCGTGATAGCTGGTCCGAAATCAAGAAGCTGGGCGCCATCGTGCTCGGCGTCTCGGCCGACAGCAGCGAGTCGCACGCCAAATTCACCGCCAAGTACAAGCTGCCGTTCCCGCTCCTCTCCGACCCCGACCGCAAGGTGATGACGAAGTACGGCGCTTTCGGCGAGAAGATGCTGTACGGCAAGAAGACGATCGGGGTGATTCGCTCGACGGTGTGGATCGGCCCCGATGGCACGGTACGCAAGCACTGGGCGCGGGTACCGAAAGCCGAAACGCATCCCGAGAAAGTTCTGGAAGCGCTTCGCGACGCCGGCGACTGAACCGCGCCGCGTCGAGGCGGCCGGCAGCGCCTTACTGGTTCTGCAGCGTTCCCGGGTCCTGCACGAGCACCGGCGGCGCATTCTCGGGCAGGTTGGTGAGGCCGCGCGCGGCGAGCGCCGCACGCAACCGCTGGCGCAGGCCCTCGGGGTCGGCGTTGTGGTTGAAATAGAAATGTTGAAATTGATTCCAGTCGGCAGTGAGCCGCCACGGCTGCAGGGTCGGCACCGACGGCAGATACGACTCCGCCAGCCAAATCGGGAAATCGAGAAAACGCGCCCCGTGGCATGTCTTGAGATGATCCATGAGGGCGCGGTCGTAGACCACGATGTCACCCGCGACGCCGCCGAGTTCGATGAGCGAGTATACCGGCACATTGCGCACCGGATTGAAGTGAAATCGCAAGTTCACGCCGCGCCGGAACAGGTACTCCGGCGTCGCGAACTTCTCGTGCCCCGGCCGGCCGCGCTGCCGGATGGGTTGATGCGCGATGGTGGCGTCCGTGAGGCCAAAGCGCTCGACCGCGTTCGGGTACTGGGTGTAGTACGCCAGCGCGGCCTGCCCGCCGCTGACCAGAATCGTCGCGTCGGTGCCGGCGAAGCACTCGCGCAAGTGGCCGGCCGCCTCGCGAATCTCGCGCATGCGAAAATCGGGATAGAACTGCGGTTCGTCGACGATCCCGGACACGTTGCGTTTGTTGCCCACGATCGTGTGTTTGCGCACGATCCCCACCACCATGAGGCCGGCGCACAGGAATGCGGCCGTAGCACGCCATCCCGGCCGTGGCAAGGATTGGACGCCGGCTTCGACGAGCAACAGCAAGAGCGGTGTGGTGGGCAGGAAGAAGCGCGCGAACATGAAGTCGCCGCCACCCCGGGTCACGAGCAGGATCGTCGCCACCGCGGCCGCAAAAAAGAGCCCCAGCGCCCGAGCGGTGCGGCGGGCATCGGGGTCCACGCTCGCCAGGCCGCGCCCGACCGGCACCGCCGCCGTGAGTCCCAAGAGGAGCACGAAGTACGACCCAAAGTAGGTCTTGAGGTAGATCCATCCTTGCGACCAGTAGGCGAGTCCGCCCGACTTCGCGTAGTACGGATTGGGCAACGGATAGCCGTAATAGGCCATGCGAAATACAAAGAGCGGCACGGCCAACAGCGACCACGTGATGACGAAATCACGTAGCGCCCGGCGATCCGTCCAAGCCAAGAACGCCCCTGCGAGCCCGGTATAGAGCAATCCCTCCGGACGCAGGAGCGTCGCAACCGCCAGTGCCCACCCGCCCCAAGCCCCGCGCCGCGCCGAACGTCCAACCGCCACCGCTTCGAATCCCACCAACAAGGCCCAAGTAAACGCCGCCGTTTCCAGCCCCCCGGATGCGAACCGGCGCGCGTCCTCGTGCAGCGCCCAGCAAATCATCGCGACCGGAACGCCCCAAAGCCCGCCGCGCCCGGGAAACAAACGGCCCGAGAGACGCACGAGCCAAATCAAACAACCCAGGTACGCCGGCAACGCCGCGTAGCGTCCGAGCCAAATCGGGTCCATGTGCAGGGCGCGGCCGGCGGTCAGCAGCGCGAACCAGAGGAAGTGCGTATAGCCTTCGGAATGCTCGCCGGCGTTGTACACCGGTCCAAGGCCCGCGAGCACGTTGTCGCAGTAGCGGAACGTAATAAAGATGTCGTCGGTGACCCACGCCCGAACCGCGGCCGACACCACCGCCGCCAGGGCCACCGCCACCCAAACCGCGGCCGACAATTGCGCCATGCGGCTGTGCTCGCGCCAAGCGGCGAATTCGCGCACCAAATTCCTCCCGAGGACTCGACCGGGCAGCGCGCCGCCGCCGCACGGGGCCCAAGATAGACCATGTCGGCTGCGTTGCGGAGCGTGGCGCTGCGTTGCGGGGCGTGGCGGCTGCGTTGCGGGGTCTGCCGGCGCGGTGCTAGCCTGCCTCGTCCGCCTTAGGAGGCCGCCCGTTGAACCCCATGCTGTCCGCCGCTTTGCAGCGCGACCTGGTGCTCGCATCCACGAGCCCGCGGCGCGCCGCCATTCTCCGCATGCTTGATTTCGACTTCGAAACCGTCGCGGCGCCCATTGCGGAAGAGGAGCATGGCCTGGCCGATCCCGAACCGCACGTCCTGCAGCTCGCCCACCTCAAAGCGCAAGCGGCGCGAGCCCACCGCCCGAGCGGCGTATTGATCGGCGCCGACACCGTCGTGGCGATCGGCGGCGAAATCCTCGAAAAACCCACCTCGCACGCCGATGCACTGGCGATGCAAAAGCGCTTGCGTGGCCAGTGGCACACGGTTTTCACCGGCGTCGCCCTCGTCGACGCGGCATCCGGACGGCACGCCGCCGCCGCGGAGCGGACCGAAGTCCATTTTCAGGCCTGGGACGATGAGTTTCTGGAACGTTACGTGGCGACCGGCGAAGGCATGGACAAGGCCGGCGCCTACGCCATTCAAGGTCTCGGCGCCTTGCTCGTGCGCGAGATCCGCGGCTGCTATTTCAATGTGATGGGATTCCCGGTGGGCTGCTTCGTGCGCCTTCTCGAGCACTTCCACCTTCCGGAGGCGACACGTGGCGGTTGAAACGCTTGCCTATCGCGACGGCGCCATCGAAATCATCGACCAGACGCTATTGCCCGGCGAATTGCGCATCGTGCGCCTCGAGCACCTCGACGACTTGTGCGAAGCGATTCGCAGCCTGCGCGTGCGCGGCGCCCCGGCAATCGGCGTCGCGGCGGCCTACGGTTTCCGCCTCGTCGCCGACACCTGGTGGCGGGAGGGGGGCGGGACCGCCGAGGAATTGCGTCTGCGTCTGCGGACCACGGGCCGCACCCTGGCCGCGACCCGTCCAACCGCCCGCAATCTCTTTATGGCCATCGAACGCTTGCAGGCTGCGGTCGATGCGCCGTGCCCTTCGGCGCGCGAACTCGTCGACCGGGTGGCGGAGACGGCGGTTGCCGTCCACACCGAGGATCGGGCCCTTTGTCAGGCCATCGCCCGGCACGGCGCCGAACTTCTGCCGCAAGAAGCGCGGGTCATCACCCATTGCAATGCTGGCGCCCTGGCCACCGGCGGCATCGGCACGGCGCTCGGCATCATCTATGAGGCGGTCAGGCAGGGTAAATCGGTGCACGTCTTCGCGGACGAAACGCGGCCGCTTTTGCAGGGCGCCCGGCTCACGGCGTGGGAACTGGGTCAAGGCGGTGTGCCGGTGACCCTGCTGTGCGACAACGCGGCGGCATCGCTGCTCGCCACGGGCGGGATCCATTGCGCCATCGTCGGCGCCGACCGCATCGCCCGCAACGGCGACACCGCGAACAAGGTCGGAACGCTGTCGCTGGCGCTCGCGGCGCGGCGCTTCGGCGTGCCGTTTTATGTCGCCGCCCCATCCACGACCTTCGACCTGGCGCTCCTCTCGGGCGCCGAGATTCCAATCGAACAGCGCGGCGCCTCCGAAGTGGCGAGCGGTTTCGGCAGGGTGACCGCGCCCGCCGGTGTGGCCGTATACAACCCCGCCTTCGACGTCACGCCGGGCGACCTCATTGCGGCGATCGTTCACGAACATGGTGTGGTGCGGCCGCCCTACGAAAAGACTCTTGCCGAGAGTCTCGGCGTCCCACACCTTTAGCTTTGTGCATCGCCACACCCTTGATGTGGCGTCATTCCGGCCGCCGCGCGTCGTGCCCCGCTCGGCGGCCCATCACGCTCGCACCCGCGTTGACAGCGGGTGCGCGGCCCGAGTAGGCTCGGCGCGGAATGCAGAGCAACTCCTTGTCCGTACCTCGTTTTCGGGACACAACGGCTTGTTCAACGAGCTTGCCATGAGTCGGAATTCGGGACTGCGTCCGCGGCGCCGGCGTGCCGTGTGGGCGGCGCTTTGTCTCGTCTTGATAGGCGCTGCCGGCACCGCAAGGGCGCAGGACGTCGGTACCGTGACCGGTGTCGTCGTCGATTCGACGACCGCGAAACCCTTGCCATTCGCGAATGTCATCTTGGTGGACACGCGCCTGGGTGCCAACGCGAAGATGGACGGCACTTTCGAAATCCGCAGCGTGCCGCCCGGCGAGTACCGGGCCCGCGGCACGTATTTGGGATACGAAGCGAGTTTTCGACCGGTCACCGTGACGGCCGGCGGTACCGGCACCTTGCGCTTTACGCTCCGCAAGAAGATCGCCGCCGGTACCACCAAAAAAATCGTCGTGCTCGACACCCGCCCGCTCGTCAACGTGTCGGAGATCTCGACCGTGCGCTCGACGCGCGCCGAAGACATCAGCAAGATGACTGTCGATGAAGTCTCCGGCGTGGTGCAGCGCCAGGTGGGCGTCTCAGGCACCGACGAAGAGATCCATGTGCGCGGCGGGCGCAGCGACGAAACGCTGTTCCGCATCGAAAGTGTCGCGATGAAAAACGTCGTGACCGGTGCGCCGGTGGGCGGCCAGCTCTCCGCCAAGGCAGTCCAAGAAATCCAAGTCATTACGGGTGGCTACCAGGCCGAGTACGGCCAGGCGATCAGCGGTGTCGTCGACGTCGAGCTACGGGAGCCGGGGCGCGAACGCAAGTCGGCGGTCGAGGTGCAAGGCGGCAGCTTCGGCACCCAGCGGCTCTTCCTGCAGACCGAAGGCCGCGAACCGTTGTCGGCGCACATCTTGCCGGCCCTCGGCGTGCACGTTCCGGGCACGTTGGGTCTCTTGCTCGGTGTCGACATGCTGTCCACGGACACCTATTTGCCGAGCCAGCGCCGCACGACCAACTTCAGCGGTACGCGGCGCTCGTTGCGTTCGGGGTACGATGCGTCGCTCTTCGGCTTGCAATTCAACTACGACGATGTCCTGCGCAGCCGCCAGAAGAACAGCCTGAACGGCTATGCCAAAATGACCTGGCGCCCGACGACGCGGCATCGCGTCAACCTGACGCTCACCAAGTTCGTCGGCATCGACCACGGCTTCGGACGGTTCCGCCTCGGTGACGAAGTCTCCGACGCGTCGTCGACCAGCACGCCGTACCACTTCGAATTCCGCGACCAAATGGACCAGTACCCGACCTTCACCGAGGAAACCAACGCCCAAATCCTCAACTGGAAATATGCGATCAACGACAAGTCGTTTTCGTCGACGTCGATTTCGCACTTTTTCAACACCGTGCAGCAGTCGGTCCAGGGCAAGCTGTGGTCGGAATACGACGAGTGGCGTCCGCCGGGCCGCGACCAGTTCTTCATCGCCGACGACAACGGCGACTATCCGTTCTTCCAGGACCTGTTCGTGGACCGCTGGAGTGGGAGCGGCAACTTCACGCGCCGCTGGCACGGCCACCACGAATTCAAGGCCGGCATCGAGGCCAGCTACTACACGCTGCAAATGATCGAAATACGCAATCCGCGCGAAGGCCCCGCGGGGCTTGGCAGCGTGCGCGACCTGTACCGGGTGCACCCGAACGACGGGTCTTTCTACGCCCAAAATCAGTTCAAGTACGAGGGCTTCGTCGGCCACGCCGGCTTGCGCGGCGACTATCTCTTCCTCGGCAATGAAGCCGACGACGCGGTCGCCGAGCGCCGCAACGGTATGACCGAATCCGTGGCGCAGGCCTATCTGGACGACACGCGGTCGCTGTTCGGACATCGCTACAAGATGTTCTTCAGCCCCCGGCTCGGCATCAACCACCCGATCACCGAACGCGATGAAATGCACTTCAACTTCGGGCATTTCATCCAGTGGCCGCGGCTCGTGTACTACTACGCCAAGATCGGCTCGAACTCGAGCGAGGCCTTTCCGGTGACCGGCAACCTCGACCTCGATCCGCAGCGCTCGGTGCAGTACGAAGCCGGCGTCAAACATCAGTTTGGCGACAACGACGCCATCGACGCGACGTTCTTCAACAAGGATGTCTACGACTATCCGACGGCGACACGCCCGGTCGAAGCGGCGGCGCGCCGGCTGGTGTACATCAACGACGATTTTTCGCGCACCCGTGGCTTCGAATTCCAGTACCAGCACCGCGCCAGCAGGCGCCTCTCCGGCACCGCGTCCTACGAGTATCAGATCGCGACCGGCAAACCCGCCGATCCGAACCGCATCAAGCAAGTCGATCCCGACGCGCTGGAAACCGGCGACGTGGAGCCCGACCTGACCGAACAGTTCATGCCGTGGAACCGGCCGCACCGCGTGCAGCTGACGGTGGACTGGCGGTTTGGCAAAGGCGATCGCACCAAACTGGGCGGCTGGACGCTGCCGGACAACTGGGGCGTGAACGCCTACTACACGCTGCAATCGGGCCGCCCGTATACGCCCACCAACTCGCGTGGCGAGCGCACCGGGAAGAACAACTCCAAGAATGCGCCGTTCGAGAATGATCTGGATCTCAAGCTCAACAAACGCTGGGACCTGCGTGCCGGGTCGTGTTTCGGCGTCAATTTCGAAGCGCGCAACGTCTTCAACACCCAGGTTCTGCGCGTTGTCGATCCGAGCACTGGGGCGAAACCGCAAGTCGGCGTCGGCCGCTACCAGACCCTGACAACCGATACGTCGCGCGCCACGCTTGCCCAGTCGCTGTCGAGTCCCGCCTTCTTCGCCGAAGGCCGCAACCTCCGGCTTGGGTTGGAGGTGACGTTCTGATGCGCCGGCTGCCTACCGCTTCGCAACACCTCGTGACCGGTCTCACGGCGCTCGCGGTTGCCGTGACCGGCGCGCCGCCCGTCGCACGCGCCGCCGAAGAACTGGGCGCGCAGCGCGTCGCGACCTCCATGTTGACCTTCTTGAAGATCGGCGTCGGCGCCCGCGCCGAGGCCATGGGCGAGGCCTTCGTCCCGGTGGCCGACGACGCGACGACGTTGCATTGGAATCCCGCCGGCATCGGCGACCTGCCCAAACGCAGCGTGCATGTCTCGCACACGAGCTGGCCGGCCGACATCGACTATCAGAACGCTATTTACGTGCAGCCGACGGGGTTTTTCGGCGGCGGTTTCGGCGTCCAGATCGCCTCACTGCGGACGACCCTCGACTACACGACCGAAGCCGAACCGTTGCCGCACGGCCGCACGTTCGGCTATTCCGACCTGTTGCTCGGCGTCGGCTACTCGCGGCCGTTCACCGACCACTTCACCCTCGGCGTCGGGCTCAAGTACCTGCGTGAGGATCTGGGTTCGGACGTCGGCGGCAGCGTGCTCGGCTCCTGGAGCCTCGACATGGGCACGGTTTTCCGCCTGCCGTACCGCGGGTTTCGCGTCTCGATGGCGTGGACCAACTTCGGGCCGGATTTCAAACCACCGGGTGGGTTCCACAGTGTGGGTCCCAATCCGAGCGACGTGCGCTACGCCAGCTTTTCGCCGGCCAGCATCTTTGCCTTCGGAGTGGCGCTCGAACCGATCAAGCGCCAGCACTATCGCTTGCTGACCGCATTGCAGTTCGACCATCCGGCCGACGGCGCGGAACTCGTCAAGGGTGGCGCCGAACTGTGGCTCGACGAAATGCTGGCGCTGCGCGCCGGTTGGAACCCGCGCTCGGCGGAAATGGATTTCTCGACCGGAATCGGTCTGCGCGGCGCCTTCTCGGGGCGCGTCGTGCACTTCGACTACGCCTACACCGACGGCAATGCACTCGGGCGCGTCGACCGCTTCAGTGTGGAGGTCGAGTTCTGATGCACCCGACCGCCACCACACGACGGGCGAGCGTGTCACGGCTCGCCTGGTTGATGCTCGCCGCGTCGATGTTCGCTGGACTCGACACCGGTTGCGGGCGGCGGCTCGATTTGCCTGCCGAGCCCGATTCGGACGGCGGCCCGGCCGGGGAAGTCGCGTACGTCAAGAAATACGCCTGGGATGGCTTGCCGGCGCTCACCGATCTCGTGTTGACGCGCGGCCAGCAGCTCTACGGCATCGACCCCGCGGGCCGGGTGCGCAGTTGGTTTTCCGATACCGCGACACCGCGCGAGAACACGTCTCGCAACCTGCCGGTCGATGTGATCGTCGGACCGGACACGCTGCGGGCGCCGGTGCAACTCTGTGAGGGCCTGGGCAGCACGCTGTGGGTGGCGTACTCGCAGCCGCAGCCGACGCTCTTGCAGTGGAATGTCGGTGTCGTGCCGCCGGTGCCAGTCGATTCCGGCGTCGTTCGCGACAACGCGTTCCGGCGTTTCGGCGGCATCGCCGCCGACCCTGACAGCAATCTCGTCTATGTGGCCGACGACAGCGTCAGCACGATCACCAAGTACGCGCCGTCGCGGACCGGCGGCCATCGCATCGCCACCCTCGCCTCGCAGGGCAATGGGGATCATTTCGTTCAGCAGCCGCACGGCTTGTTCGCGTTCGGGGATTCACTCCTGGTCGCCGACACCGGTAAGAACTGGCTGCAGGTTCTCTCGTCGCGGGTGCCGTTCAGCGGCCGCGGCCAAGTGGAGGGTCCGATCGACCAACCGTTGCAGATGATCTTGCCCCGCGACGTGTGGATCGACCCAACCGGCTTTTTCTACGTTACCGACACCGGCAACGCGCGGGTCTTGAAACTCACCCGCCAGGGCCGCATCAAGGAAATCGTCACCGAGCTGGACGTCGCTGCGGCCGACCATCCGAACACTCTCGCGGCCACCGACACCAAGGTTTGGGTCGTGGATCCCGACCTCGGCCGGTTGACCATCTATCAATTGAATACGGCGAGTGAGGGATTGCCATGATGCCACAGACACGCCGCCGTACAATCGCCGGTTTCGTGTTGCTCGGCGTGCTTGCCGCCGGCCTGGGGATCGCGCGCGCCGGCTCGCCGGAACGCGACGCCGTGAACAGCACGCCGGCGCCCCGCGGGCTGACTTTCTCGAGTAGCCGCAGCGGCGACGAGATCGAAGCGACAAGCTGCCTTTTGACCCCCACCGATATCGGCAATGTCCGCCTGATCGTGTCGAGCAACGGCACGTTCGGCACCGGGTTCTCGGCGCGCGAAACACCGTCGATGGAATGGCCGGCGCGCTCCGGCATCGACCATATGGTCCGCGCCTCGGTCTGGGTGGGGGCTATCAGTGCTGCCTCGGGTGACACCCTGGTCTCGATCGGCGGACGCGACGCGCAATACACCGATGCCATCTGCCAGTACTCCGAGTGGACGCCGGTCGGCGGCCGGCCGCTGGAATTCTCGCGCCTGCGCACCAGCCCGTTCTACCGCAGCGGCACGGTGTCCGACGAAAATCTGCACACCGTGTACGTCGACTCGGTCCTCGTGCCGCGCACCGGCGCCGAACCACCGCACCGGCCGCTCGGGGTGCGTCTCGTGCAAGAAACCTATACCTGGGGATTCGACCCGCTCGATGACTTCGTGATCGTCGAGATGAACGTCGTCAACACCGGCGACATCTCGCTGCAGGACGTGTGGGTCGGCATCTACAGCGAAATGGTCACCAACGACCGGCAAGCCAACTGGCCGACCTGGCCGCCCGGCGGGCGTTGGTTCGATTTCCAAGCCCCGGAGTGGGATGCCGAACGCCACATGCTGGTCAACCACAACACCGAACGCCGGTTTGTGGGACCGGACGTGCGTGCGGCCATTAAAGTGCTGGGAACGGGCGGCCAAGGCCCCTTTGGGCGCGGCCCGGACAGCCTGTCGACGAAGCGCATTTCGCTCACGGCCTGGAACTGGAGCCCGACCCAGTTCCAAACCTGGACCGACGATTCGCTCTACATCCGCATGAGCACCGGGCGGATCACGAATCTCGACTCGACGATTTTCTCACCCGGCATCGAAGCGAATCCGGTGACGATCGTTGCGGCGGGGCCGTTCGCGCAACTCGCGCCTGGCGACACCGCGCAAGTCGTGTTCGCGTTCATTGCCGCCGAGAGCCAAGTGGATCTCGAGAAGAACGCCTTCTGGGCCCAAAAGGCGTACAACGACAAGTACGCGCTGCCGTCGCCCCCCAGTCCGCCGCGGGTGCGCGTCTATCCGCGCCACAACGAAATCGTGCTGCGCTGGAACAGCGCGCCGGAATCCGAACCCGATCCCGCGACGCATTTGCCCGACTTCCAGGGCTATCGCGTCTACTTGAGCGAGAGCCCGCTGGCGGCGCGTTTCCAACTCGCACAGCAATACGACGTGCGCGATGGCGTCGGCTTCGATACCGGTTTGGAGGGCGTGCGCTTGCCGCAGCCCTATATCGATGGCCCCGACACGTTGCAGTACGAGGCACACTTGACCGGCATCCCCGACGGCCAGAAACGCTACGTTGCCGTCACCTCCTACGACTTCCAACAGGGCGTACCGCCGACTCTCGAGAGCGGTGTCTTGACGAATTCGGTGTACTGCATCACCGGCCCCGATGCCGCCCAAGCGCGCGGCCACAAGGTGAGCGTGTTCCCGAACCCCTATCGCGGTGAGTCGACCTTCGATGGCCGCGACGCACAGGGTGGCCTGAACCCACGCAAGCGCATCATTTGGTTCGTGAACCTGCCGTCGCGGTCGCGGGTGCGCATTTACACCCTGGCCGGCGACCTGGTGCGCAGCTACGAGTACGACGCCGCGACGTATCGCGGCACCGAAGCGCAGGGGATCAAACCCGACAATGCGGACCTGTCGCAGGGCCGCTATCTGGTGACGGGCGGCACCATGGTCGCCTTCGATTTGCTGAGCGAGAACCGGCAGGAAATCGCCACCGGCCTCTATCTGTTCTCGGTCAAGGACCTGGCGAACGGCGACACGCAGCAGGGCAAGTTCTTGGTGCTCAAGTAACGGGAGCGGTGGTGCCTTGAGATTCGAGCCCGCACAGACAGGGTTGCGCCGGGGGCGGCGCGGCACGGCTGGGATCGTGCTTTTGGCCGCGCTCGCGCTGGGGCTGGGCCTCGGTGGGCCGGGCTGCGACGACTCGATCGACCCCAAGCCCCCCAAGGAAGGCAACCTGGCGCCGGAGACCTTCCTGCTGGTGCGCGCCGACAGCGTCGCGCCGCAGTTCTACAAGCTGCCTTTGGCCTGGCTCGGCACGGATCCCGATGGCCGGGTGGCGGGCTACAACGTTCGCTGGCAGTGCATCACCACCCCGGGCATCGCCTGCACCGATCCGGTAGCATGGTCGTTCACCACCGCGACCCGTGACACGTTTATCCTCCAGGTTCCGCAAGGCACCGCCACCTATCGCTTCGACGTCGCAGCCGTAGATGACCAGGGGGCGGTGGACCCGACCCCGGCGAGCCAGGTGGTCCGCTTCTACAACGCCGCGCCGATCGTGGCTTTTCAGGCTTCGACGACCCCGACGCGCACTCTGCCGGCGGTGACCTTTTACGCCGAGGCGGTCGACCCGGACAGCTCCGTCAACCCCAACGACCACGACGCGGCGGGAACGATTGCGCAATATCGCGCCTGGCTGGATGGCAACGAAGCCGCGGCCCATACGGTCCCCGCGGCAGCGGCCGGCGTGACGTTCCGTCCCGAAGACTTCCAGGGGCGTTTCGGCTCCCGCACCGTGTTTCTGCAGGCGATCGATACGGGCGGCCAATCCAGTGCGCTGGTGCAACATACCTGGCAAGTCGACGCGCCGCCCGATCAGGGGATTCTGCTCGTCGACGACTGCCGCATGGGCGGGTTCCTGGAACAGTTTTCGGATACTTCGTACCGCAATGCACTGACCGCCGCCGCCCCGGGGCGTCCGGTCGTGATGGACGTCGAGACCATTCCGCGCCTCGGCAGGGCAGATCTGGAAGCGACACTCTCGCTCTTCCATGACGTCGTCTGGTATACTGACGCCGATACGGTTTCATCCGGGGCGCTCGAATTGGCGCGGGCCGGCCTCGATTCGCTGCTCAGCCGCGGCGGCAACATGCTGCTGGTGACTGGGTTGGCGTTCGGCACGCGTGGTGCGTTCGGGCCCGAAGAGCCGCGTTTCCGCGACTTCTTCGGAATCGAAACGGTGTTCCGGGGTCCGAACGGCAGCACGAATTTCGCGCTCAGCCTGACGGACTCGGTACGCGCGGTGGTAACGCCCGCCGTCACGCAGTTCCACTTCTTGAGCTTCGGATTGGGCGCAGTGATGGAGTGCTTCGGGTCGCGGCAGGACGCCGCAACGCAGAGCCTCTATTTCTACCCGGAATCGACGTTCGTGCGCGGCGACAGTCTGACCCCCTTCGCGAACACCGTCCAGTTCGACGTCGGGGTGCAGCACCAGGTAGCCGCGGGCGGGCACGCCATTTACGTGAGTTTCCCGCTCGGGGTGCCGATCAACGACGTCCTGTCGGGCGAGAACGAGGCCGAGATCCGCGAGCTCCTGCGACTTGCGGGCATGGTCCCTTGAAGTAAGCGAGTCGCAGGCAAAGGGGAGGAACCGCATGAAACACATCCTTCGGGTGCTCACGGTGGGCGCCGTGGCGGTGCTGCTCGCCGCGAGCGGTGCGTTCGCCGTCGACACCACCATCTACAACATTCAGCAGGGCCTGCATTTGTCCGGTGCGGCGGTGAAGGTCCTCAGTGTCGTGATCATCGGCGTCGACGTGAAGCCGAGCACCTACGGCGTGTACGTCCAGGAATCGGCCGGCGGTGCCTATAGCGGTATCCTGGCGTTCACAGGTTCGACTTTCCCCGCCTACACGCCGGTATCGACGGTGCCCGCGGTCGGTGACGTGGTCAATGTCGAGGGGCTCTACACGGAATTCAGCGGCCTGTCGGAAATCACCAACCCGATCTTCACCAAGATCGGCACGACGACACCGCTCGTGCCGATCAAGCTGCCCGTCGACTCCCTGAAGGTCAACTATGCGGGCTCCGAACGCTGGGAAGGCGTGCTCGTTCGCGTCGACTCGGTGATCGTGACGTCGCTCAACGGTTTCAACGACTGGCGCGTGCATCACTTCAACGGTCCCGTCGGCGGGCGCGTCGATAGCCTCGTGGGCTACGAAAAGATGGTCGCCGGCCAGGTGGTGCCGGAAGTCACCGACAAGCTGAACGTCATCGGCGTCGCTGATTTCGCCTTCTCGGAACGCCGCATCGCGCCGCGCAACGACGCCGACATCACGTTTCTGACCCCGGGTCCGGCGGCGGTGCCCAATCTGTGTTACTCGCCGGCCGAGAACAAGATCAAGGTGCGGTTCAACGTCGCGTTGAACGCCGCCGACGCCCAGACGACGTCGAAGTATTCTCTGAGTACGCTGACGCCGATCACGAGCGCCGTGTATACGGCCGCCACCAAGACCGTCCTCTTGACGACGTCCGTGAACCTGACGCCGTCGGTCACGCCGCACGTCCTGTCGATCAGCGGCATCCGCAACAGCCAGGGCACGCCGATGGTGGATCCGCAGACCATCAGCTTCATCGGCGGTGTCACGACGATCCCGTTCATTCAGACGCCGAAGTCGGCGACCAATGACACGAGCCAAGTCGTCGGCCAGCAGGTGTCGTTCCGCGGCGTGTGCACCGGCAGTACCGCGGGTGCGTCGCCGGACTTCCCGCCGAGCATCGGTGGGTTCTACGTCCAGCAGCGTAGCGCGACCCAGTACGGCGGCATCTTCGTCTTCGGTTCACCGTCGACGCCGGCGCGCGGCGACAGCGTGTTCCTGAGCGGGCTCCTGACCGAGTTCGGGGTGGGCCCCGAGACCGAGTTGACGAGTGTCGACGAAATGACCGTACTCGGTACGAACCGTCCGCCGATCACGCCACCCGTGGTGTCGCTCTTGAACGCCAGCGGGACGATCCCGGCCGAGGCCGAGAAGTACGAAAGCATGCTCATCAAGATTCCGAACGTCTTCTCGCTCTTCACGGGCACGTTTGGTACGTCGTTCAATGTCTCGCAGAGCTTGGCCGGCGGCGATACGCTCCGAGTCGACAACTTCGCGATCAACGACCAGCAGTACGCGCCCTGGCGCGGCGATAACGACGACATCACCGGGATCATCCGGTTCAGCGGCACGGCGCCTTTCCGCCGCATCGAACCGCGCAACTGGTCCGAGCCACCGACGGGTGACATCCACGTCATCGCCAAGGCCAACGTGTCCGACGCGCCGCCCACGGCACTCCGGACGCAGTTGCTGCAGAATCAGCCGAATCCGTTCAACCCGACGACCCGTATCGACTTCACCCTGGAACACGCGGGTCCGGTCGCGGTGCGGATCTACGATCCGGCCGGCAAGCTCGTCCGCACGGTCTTCTCGGGCGAGAAGGCGGCCGGCTTGAATAGCGTCACGTGGGACGGCAAGAACGACCAGGGCCGCCAGGCCGGTACGGGCCTCTACCTGTATCGCCTCGCCGCCGGTACCTTCACTCAAACCCGCAAGATGATGCTGCTCAAGTAAGCTGCATCGTTTCAAGGGTCTAGATCCCAAACGGGGTGCTCCTGCGGGGGCACCCCGTTTTACTTGGTGGGAGCGCCACCCTGGCGGGCCCCTTGACGCCTGGCCCCCCAGACCGGTAGCCTCCCGGTTTGCTGTGTCCGATTCAGAGGTTCCGGAGGATTTGCAATGAAAACCCACGTGGTCAAGGCGCGCGAAGTCGAGCGCGGTTGGGTGCACATCGACGCCGATGGCCAGATTGTGGGCCGGCTCGCGACGCGGGTCGCCGATATTCTGCGCGGCAAGGACAAGCCCACCTTCACGCCGTACATGGACTTGGGCGATTTCGTGATCATCACGAATTGCGCCAAGGTCAAGTTCACCGGCCGCAAGCTCGAGCAACGTACTTTTTCGAAGTACTCGGGCTGGCAGGGTGGTCTGAAGACCAAGTCGCTGCAAGAGATATTCGATAAGCATCCCGATGAAGTCGTGTACGAGGCGGTGCGCGGCATGCTGCCGCACACCAAGCTCGGCCGCGCCCAAATCAAGAAGTTACGCGTCTTCGCCGGTGCGGAGCATCCGCACAGCGCGCAGCAGCCTGAAGTTCGCAAGCTCGGCTGATGCCAGAGCCGTGGTGCGCCGCGGCGCGCCGTTCGTACACTCTCGACGATGGAAGGAGGGACAATGCCTCAACCGACCGCGTATATGGCGACCGGCCGCCGCAAGGAAGCCGTCGCCCGGGTTCGTATCGTCAGCGGAACCGGCCAGCAAATTGTCAATGGCCGCCCGATGCGTGAATATTTGTGCCGTGACTCGCTCGTCCGTCAGGTGCTGCAACCGCTCGAGGTTGCGCAAACCGCCATGACGTTCGATCTCCGTGCCAACGTGCACGGTGGCGGTGTGACGGGCCAGGCCGGCGCGATTCGCCTCGGACTGGCACGCGCGCTCTTGGTCTACGACGCCGAACTGCGCAAAGCCTTGCGCCGCGCCGGACTGCTCACCCGTGATCCACGGATGAAGGAACGCAAGAAGTACGGTCTGCGTGGTGCTCGCCGCGCCTTCCAGTTCTCCAAGCGCTAAGTCTGGGTTGCTCGTTTGTCGCGCGAACGGTGCTCGGCGCCGCTCGCTTCCTCGCGCCACGGCGCGAGGCATTTCACACGGCGCCCAACCAGCCGTGTCCCGTGGTGCCGCTCTTTGGAGCGGTTGGGATACGGCGGACGCCGGAGGCACAACCTCGGAGGCTCCGTTCATGGCTGCAAAACTCAGCGTCAAGGACTTGCTCGAGTCCGGCGCGCACTTTGGTCACCAGACTCGCCGTTGGAATCCGAAGATGAAGCCGTTCATCTTCATCGAACGCAACGGCATCCATATCATCGATTTGCAGAAGACTCTCGACTGCTCCAACCGGGCTTACGAAGCGGTCAAGAAAGTCGTCGAGAAGGGCGACAGCGTGCTCTTCGTCGGCACCAAGAAGCAGGCGAAGACGGTGGTCGAGGAAGAAGCCGCGCGTTGCGGCCAGTACTACGTCACCGAGCGCTGGCTGGGCGGCATGCTCACCAATTTTCAGACGATCCGCAAGAGTCTGAACCGGATGAAGGAACTGCAGGCGCTGACCGCCGAAGGTGGCGGCTCCGAGCGCTTGAACAAGAAGGAGCGCATCCGCGTCGGTAAAGAGCTCGAGAAGCTCGAAGCGGTGCTCACCGGTATCGCCGATCTGGACCGCGTCCCCGGGATGATCTACGTCATCGACACCAAGAAGGAAGAGATCGCGGTCAAGGAAGCCAACAAACTCGGGATTCCGGTCGTCGGCATCGCCGACACCAACGCCGACCCCGACATGATCGACTATCCGATCCCGGGTAACGACGATGCGATTCGCGCCATCCGTCTGTTCACCGCCATGGTGGCCGACGCGGTGCTCGAAGGCCGCGAGCGTTCGCTCGAAGGCCGCGAGGCGGAGCGCAACGCCGAGGGTGCTGCCGGCAAGATCGCCCAGGAACAGTCCGACGATCGTGACGACCGGGCGCGCCGCACCGGACGCCCGCGTCCGAGGCGCGAGGACGAGGTTGCTGCGGCACCCGCGCCCACGCCACCGCCGGTCAGCGGCCAGGTGCCGCTCGTCGACCGCTCGAACGCCTGACGCCGCGCAACAACAACGATCTGTGGAGGAGTCATGAGCGAGATACCTGCGACGGTCGTCCGCGATTTGCGCGACAAGACGGGCGCCGGAATGATGGACTGCAAGAAGGCCCTGGGCGAAGTCGGCGGCGACCTGGACAAGGCCGTCGACTGGTTGCGCACCAAGGGCCTGGCGTCGGCGTCGAAACGCGCCGATCGCGCCACCAACGAGGGCCTCGTGCACTCGTACATTCACCCGGGCGGCCGCGTCGGGGTGCTCCTCGAAGTCAACTGCGAGTCGGACTTCGTAGCGCGCACCGAGGACTTCCAGGAACTGTGCAAGGACCTGTGCTTGCAAATCGCCGCCGCCAGCCCGACCTGCGTGCGGCGCGAGGAATTCCCGGCCGCACTCTTGGCGCGTGAAACCGGCATCTTCAACACTCAAGCACAAGAGTCCGGGAAGCCGGCCGTGGTCATCGAGAAGATGGTCGCCGGGCGCATCGAGAAGCTCTACAAGGAGTCGGTGTTGCTCGAGCAGGCGTTCGTGAAGGACCCCAACATGACGGTCGAAGAGCGGGTCAAGGCGGGCATCGCCAAGCTCGCCGAAAACATCACGGTGCGCCGGTTCGTGCGGTTCCAGCTCGGCGAAACCGTCGCGTAACACCTGTCGCACGGCGCTGCCTTGGAGCCAACGCAATGCAACTGAAGTACCGACGCATCCTGCTCAAGATGAGCGGCGAATTGCTGGGCGGCGCCGCGGAATCCGGCATCAGTGTGGAGCGCGTGCACACCCTCGCCGAGGATTTGCAGGTGCTGCACCAATTGGGTGTGCAGATCGGCCTCGTGGTGGGTGGCGGCAATATTTTTCGGGGCTCGATCGGCGAGACGCGCGGCATCGACCGCGTGTCGGGTGACCACATGGGAATGCTGGCCACGGTCATCAATTCGCTGGCCGTACAGGACGCGCTCGAGAAGCACGGCGTGCCGGCCAGCGTCATGTCGGCGCTGCGAATCGAGTCGGTGGCCGAGCCGTACGTGCGGCGCGACGCGCTCCGCCGCCTCGACGCCGGCCAAGTCGTCATCGTCGCCGCCGGCACCGGCAATCCGTTCTTCACGACCGACACGGCCGGCGTGTTGCGCGCCATCGAGCTGGGTGCCGAGGTGCTGTTGAAGGGGACCAAGGTCGACGGCGTCTACGACGACGATCCGGCCAAGAATCCCGCCGCCAAACGCTTTAACACGCTGACGTATCGCGAAGTCCTCAACCGTGATCTCAAGGTCATGGACGCAACGGCTATTTCACTGTCCCGGGAAAATGAACTGCCGATCATCGTCTTCGACATCAGCCGGAGAGGCGACTTGCTGCGCATCGTGCAGGGCGAATCGGTAGGCACCTGGGTCGGGAAGGGGGAGAACACATGAGCGCTCAAGATCTCGTCCGCGAAGCTCAGGACCACATGGAAAAATCACTCGACGCAACCAAGCGCGAGTTGTCGGGCTTGCGCACCGGCAAGGCCTCGGCGGGCTTGCTCGACACCGTCAAGGTGGACTACTACGGCACCCACATGCCGCTCAAACAGATCGCCAACGTCTCGGCGCCCGAAGCCCGGCTGCTCACCGTGCAGCCTTTCGACAAGGGCGCCGGCGCCGCGATCGAGAAGGCGATCCGCGACTCGGGCCTGGGCCTCAACCCGCAGTCCTCCGATGGCGGCATCATTCGGATTCCGCTTCCGACCTTGACCGAAGACCGGCGCAAGGAACTCGCCAAGGTCCTGCGCGGCATGGTCGAACACGGCCGCGTCGCGGTGCGCAACATCCGCCATCACACCAACGACCACCTGAAGCAGCTCGAGAAGGAGGGCACGATCACCGAGGACGAGCACAAGCGCGAAGCCAAGCGCGTCCAGGACATGACCGACGCCCACATCAAGAAGCTCGACGACCTGCTGAAGGTCAAAGAAGCCGAGATCATGGAAGTCTGATCCCCCCTTTGGGGGCAACCTCTGGCGTTTGTCTCCCAAACGTCTCGGATGCCGCGGGTCGGGAACAATCCACCCCCCCTGTCCGTTTCAAGGTGTGACGAGACCGCCAGCGCGGTCGCGAGACAGAGCGGGAGCCGATCGACCGGGCCAAGTCCAAAGGACGAACGCGGGCCCAGGCTGCGGATCCCCCTCCGAGCAGCCGAGCCCGCGTCCCTTGGATCCGGACGAACGGTGCCCCCCGGTTCTGTCTCAACCCAGGTCGTAGCCTGCCCATGTCCCCGGCAGGAGCGCCCGGTGAGCCGTGTTCGGCGCCTCGTCGACCTCACCTCTCCTGATGGAGAGTCTCCGCATGAACGGGCCAGCGACGTCGCTGGCCCCGTTTCTTTGGTACGCCCCGAATTGCCACTCCGTGCGGCCGGTGTCCGAACCCCGCCTCGGGCGCCGCCACCCTGCCTCGTGCCTTGACACTGGGTCGCCGCGGAGTAAACTATCGAGTCGGTTTGTTTGAGAAATTTTTCTCAAACTCACCCAACTCGAAGTACCACAAGAACTTGGGCGCGTGTGGGGGAGACGGCACGTGAGCTATCTGCCGCTCGCTTTCGTGATCGGGCTCGCGTGCCTGGTGCCGGTGCTGCTCTTTGGACTGCAGCGGCTCCTGGCGCCACGCCGCCCGAATGTCGCCAAGCTGGAGACTTACGAGTGCGGGGCGCCCATCATCGGCAGCCCGCACCAGCGCCAGCCGGTCAAGTTCTACATCGTTGCCGTGCTGTTCCTGCTCTTCGACATCGAGACCGTGTTCCTCTTTCCCTGGTCGGTGCTCTATCGCCGGCTCGGGGTCTTTGGTCTGGTCGAAATGGGCGTTTTCCTCGCGGTGCTGGTGTTCGGCCTGGTCTACGTCTGGCGCAAGGGCGCCTTGGAGTGGGAATGACACGTCCGGCCGGCGGGGACGGCGCGCCGTTCCTCACCACCAAGCTCGAAGGCGCCATCGACTGGGCGCGCAAGAACTCGCTCTTTCCGATCCCGTTCGGGACCGCCTGCTGTGCGATCGAGTTCATGGGGGTCGTCGGACCGTCGTTCGACATCTCGCGCTTCGGCGCCGAGGTGGTGCGGTTCTCACCGCGCCAGGCCGATCTCATGATCGTCGCCGGCACCATCGTCTATAAAATGGCGCCGGTTCTGCGCAAGGTCTACGCGCAGATGGCCGATCCCAAGTGGGTCATTTCGATGGGTGTGTGCGCCAGTTCAGGCGGCTTCTATGACGACTACTGCACGTTGCAGGGCATCGACCAGATCATCCCGGTGGATATCTACGTGCCTGGGTGCCCGCCGACACCGGATCTCTTCCTCGACGGCTTGTTGAAACTGCAGCAAAAGATCGATCTCGATCGCCGTCTCAGGCTTGCCTGAAAGGACGCTCGTGCCGGCTCTGGATCTCGAACGCGTCCGCGGGCTCGTCGGCGACGATTTCGTTGCGGACCGTTCCTCGCATGGCGACCATGCCTATGTCGTGCGCCCGGCCGGTGTGCGCCGGATCTTGACCGCGCTGCGCGACGACCCGGTGCTGCAGTTCGACATGCTGATGGACCTGACGGCCGCCGATCGCAGCCTCTTGCCGCCCAAGGACCGCACCGAGCGTTACGAAGTCATCTACAACCTGTACTCGCTGTGGAACGGCTGGCGGCTGCGGCTTCTGGCGCCGGTTCCCGAATCCGACCCGACGCTGCCCAGTGTGCACGACCTGTGGAAGGCCGCCAACTGGGCCGAGCGCGAAGTCTGGGACATGTACGGGATTCGCTTTGCCGGCCACCCGAATCTCAAACGCATTCTCTGCCACCACGAATTCGTCGGCCATCCGCTCCGTAAGGACTACGACCGCACTCGCGGCCAGTGGTGCTCGGAACTGGAGACCCTCGAAGACGAACTCGAGATGGCGCACACCGCCGAACGCCTGCGGGCCCACGAGTCGGGCGCCGATCCGGCGGAATCGGGGATCGGCGAACGGATGATCCTCAACATCGGGCCCAGCCATCCGGTGACGCACGGCACGCTCCGGGTGCTCGTCGAACTCGAGGGCGAGATCATCAAGACCGCCATTCCGGAGATCGGCTACCTGCATCGCGGTTTCGAAAAATGTGCCGAAAAGGGCAGTTGGAACAACGTCATCCCGTATGCCAGCCGCCTGAACTACGTGTCGGCGCTCGCCAACGATGTCGCCTACGTGAAGGCGGTCGAGAAGCTGGCCGGCATCGAGGTGCCGGACCGCTGCAAGTACATCCGCGTCATCGTCACCGAGCTGGCGCGCATCATGGATCATTGCGTCTGCAACGGCGCCAACATCGTCGACTTGGGCGCCCTCACCAACTTTTGGTACCTGTTCAGCGCCCGCGAAAAGATCTACACGATCGTCGAGAAGCTGACCGGCATCCGGCTCACGACCGCGTACACGCGGGTCGGCGGGCTGTCGCACGACTTGTACGACGGCTTTGCGGATGAATGCCGGGCCATGCTCAAGGAAATCGTCCCGTTCGTGACCGACGTTATCAAGCTCGTGAAGAAGAACCGCATCTTCATGGAGCGCACCGTCGGCATCGGCGCCATCACTTCCGAGCAGGCGATCTCCTACGGCTGGACCGGACCGTGCCTGCGCGCCACCGGCGTGCCGCTCGACGCCCGCAAGCGCGACGGGTACTACTTCTACGATACGTTCGATTTCGACGTGCCGGTGGGCGAGAACGGTGACAGCTACGACCGCATCATGGTGCGCTTCGAGGAGATCTTCCAGAGCATCCGCATCATCGAGCAGGCGCTCGACAAGTTGCCGGGCGGGCCGGTCAACACCGACAACAACAAGTTCTTCCTGCCGCCGAAACAGGAGTTGTACCGCGACATCGAGCCGCTCATGAACCACTTCATGATCGTCATGTTCGGAACCCCGGTGCCGGCGGGCGAAACCTACGATTCGTTCGAGGTCACGAACGGCGAGCTGGGTTTCTATCTGATCAGCGACGGCAAGGGCAAACCGTATCGCTTGCGGGTCCGCCCGCCGTGCTTCTACATCTATCAGGCGTACACGTCGATGATCGAAAACGGCATGTTGGCGGACATGGCGGCCATTCTCGGCAGCCTGAACATCGTGGCCGGGGAACTGGACCGCTAGAGGAGGCGCGCCGTGGAGTCCAAGGTGGAATTCCGTCCCGCGCCGCTGCGGGTGCCGGAGGGCGAGCCGTTCCGCTTGTCCGATGCGGCGCTTGCCGAGATCGAGCGCCTGGCGCCGCGCTACGCGACGCGTGCCGCGCTGCTCTTGCCGGCGCTCTGGATGGTGCAGCGCCAGCAGGGCTATATCTCGGAAGCCTCCATGCGCCATGTCGCCGCAGTCCTCGGCGTTTCGCCGGTCAAGGTCTACAGCGTCGTGACGTTCTATCACATGTACCACGAGAGCCCACCCGGGCGCTGGAACATCCAGGTGTGTCACAACCTGTCGTGTTCGCTCCTGGGTGCCGAAAAATTGCTCGACCTGCTGCATGCCAAGCTGGGCGTCGGCGAAGACGAGCCGACGGCCGATGGCCGTTTCATGATCCAACGGGTCGAATGCCTGGGCGCCTGCGAGCATGCGCCGGTCTGCCAGATCAACGACGACTTTGTGTTCGACGTGACGCCCAAAGATCTCGAGCGCAAGCTTGACGAATTGAAGTGAAGGACCGATGGCCGACGTCATTCTGACAAGCCGCTTCGCGACCAAGGACTCGCACACGCTCGCGTCCTATGTGGCGGATGGCGGCTATGGCGCTGCCAAGAAGGCGCTCGCCATGACGCCCGAGCAAGTGCTGGAGGAGGTCAAGAAGTCGGGCCTGCGAGGCCGGGGCGGCGCCGGGTTCCCGACCGGCATGAAGTGGGGCTTCATCCCCAAGTCCGACAAACCGGTCTACCTGTGCATCAACGCCGACGAGAGCGAGCCCGGGACCTTCAAGGACCGCTACCTGATGGACCTCGACCCGCACCTGCTGATCGAGGGCATCATCATCTCGTGCTGGGCGATCCGTTCGCACGATTGCTACATCTATATCCGCGGCGAGTACCACTCGACGTACGACGTCATGCAGAAGGCGCTCGACGAGGCGTATGCGGCGGGTTACCTCGGCGACGACGTCGCCGGCACAGGCTTCCGGTTGCACTGCACGATGCACAAGGGCGCCGGCGCCTACATTTGCGGCGAGGAAACCGGCCTCATCGAGTCGCTGGAAGGCAAGAAGGGCGAGCCGCGCATCAAGCCGCCCTTTCCGGCCATCGTCGGCCTGTTCGGTTGCCCGACCATCGTCAACAACGTCGAAACCATCACCTGCGTGCCGTGGATCATCGAGCATGGCGGCGAGGCGTACGCCAAGATCGGCGTCGGCAAGAGCACCGGCACCAAGCTCTGGTGCGTGAGCGGCCACGTCAAGAAGCCCGGGCTTCTCGAGCTGCCGCTCGGCCTACCGTTCAAGACCATGCTCGAGGAACATTGCGGCGGCATGCGTGACCCGAAGCGGCCGCTGAAGGCGGTCATCCCGGGCGGTTCTTCGGTGCCGGTGTTGACCGCCGCCGAGATGATGGACTGCAACTTGGATTACGAGTCGATCGCCGCCAAGGGTTCCATGCTGGGATCGGCCGGCATGATCGTCATCGAAGAGGGCACCTGCATGGTGTGGACGCTGGCGATTCTGACCCGCTTCTACGCCGACGAATCGTGCGGCCAGTGCACGCCGTGCCGTGAGGGCACGAGCTGGGTGAACGACATCCTGTGGAGGATCGAGCGCGGCGGTGCGACGCCGAAGGACATCGACTTGCTGCACAATCTGTGCGACAACATGATGGGCAAGACGATTTGCGTGCTGGCCGATGCGTGCGTCATGCCGGTGCGCAGTTTCTTGGAGAAATTCGGCGCCGAATTCCAGGCCCACTTCGAGCACGGGAGTTGCCCGCAGGCGGAGCCGGTACACATCTGAACGAGGCGAACGATGGGCCGGGGCTCCGAACGGGCCTTGCCCGCAGCACATCACTGAACACGAAGACGAGCGCGATGCCCAAGATCACCATCGACGACCGCGAGGTCGAGGCCCGGGACGGCGAGAACCTCATCGATGCGGCAGCACGCATCGGGGTCAACATCCCGCATTTCTGCTACCACCCCGGACTGAGCGTGGCGGGCAACTGCCGCCAGTGCCTGGTGGAGCTCGACGGTAATGCCAAGCCGCAGATTGCCTGCAATTTGCCGCTCAAAGACGGCATGAAGATCCGTTGCACGACGCCGGCCATCCAGGAGGCCCGGCGCGGCGTGCTCGAGTTCCTGCTGCTCAACCATCCCATTGATTGCCCGGTGTGCGACCAAGCGGGCGAGTGCCGCCTGCAGGAGTACTACATGGGGCACGGGCTGTACGACGCCCGGCGCAACGTCGACAAGGTGCACAAGCCCAAGGTCGTCGATCTGGGGCCCTTGGTCGTACTCGACGCCGAACGCTGTGTCCTGTGCACGCGCTGCGTGCGTTTCTGCCAAGAGGTCGCCGGCACCGAAGAGTTGTACGTCAAGGAACGCGGCCATCACGCCGAAATCGTCACCTTCCCGGGCATGCAACTCGACAATCCGTACTCGGGCAATGTCATCGATGTCTGCCCGGTGGGGGCGCTTTTGAACCGCCAGTTCCGGTTCCAGAGCCGCGTCTGGTGGCTCAAGCAAGCCGACAATGTGTGCTCGAGCTGTGCGCGCGGTTGCAACATCCGCGTCGACCATCACTGGAACAAGGTGCAGCGGCTCGTGCCGCGCCCGAATCCCGACGTCAACAAGTACTGGATGTGCGATCGCGGCCGAATGAACTTCCAGTCCTACAACGACAACCGCCTGGTGGATGCGCGCGTCGGGGCCCAAGACAGTACGCTTCGGGACGCCATCGACACGCTCTGCACGCGCTTGACCGCCGCCGCGGGCGAGGTGGCCGTGTTGCTGTCGCCCAAACTCGCCAACGAGGAACTGCTGGTCATGCGCCGGTTGTTCGGCGACCTCTTGCGGGTCAAGGTGCTGGGTGCGGGTTCACTGGAACCGGACCAGCCCGAGGACGACATTCTGCGCCGCGCGGATCCGCATCCGAATTCGTTCGCGGTGCAGATGCTCGGGCTGCAAGGCGATGTCCGAAAGATCGTTCGCGAGTCGCAAGCGCGCGTTCTGGTCATCGTCGGCGACGATCCTCTTGGCTGGGATCCGTCCTTGGCCGAGACGTTCGCACGCTACGAAACGGTCGCCGCCCTGCTCACGAATTCGAACGCGACCGCCGCGGCCGTCGACGCCGCGGGTGGCATTCTGATACCACTCGCCACCCACTTCGAGTTCGCGGGTTCGTTCACCAACTTCGAGGGACGCGTGCAGGCCTTCGAACCGGCCTTGGCATCGCCCGGTTCGGCGATGGCCGCCTCCGATCTCGGTATCGAACTCGCACACACCCTGGGTCTGGCCTTCTGGCCGCGCACCGAACACCCGGCGCTCGTTCTCGAAGCCATCTGGTCGGAACTCTTGCCCGCCGGCGTCGCCCTCGCAGCTCCCGGCTGGGGCCAGGTGCCGCAAGACGAACTCGTTGCTACACCGCGGCCGACCGCGCAGTCGACCACCAAGGGCTACACGCCCAGTGGGACGGTGTGACGTGGATCTCGATTCGTTCTGGGGGGTGCAACTGGGGCGCGTGGTGCTCATGTGGCTTCTGCCGCTCTTGCTGTTGCCGCTCATGATCTGGTTCGAGCGCAAGGCGAGCGCCTTCATGCAGGATCGCACCGGTCCGAATCGCGCCGCCATCGCCGGCGTCCGCCTGGGCGGCATCATCCACACCATGGCCGACGTGCTCAAACTGCTCAGCAAAGAGGACATCCGGCCGGTGAACGTCAACGGGTTCTATTTTGCCCTCGCACCGCTCATCGCCATCGTCGTGTCGCAGTTGCTGTTCGTCGTCGTGCCGTTCGGCGACGCGATCGACGTCGGCGGCCAGACGATTTCGCTGCAAGCCTTGCATCTCGACATCGGCATCCTGTACCCGCTCGCGGTGGGTTCGGTGTATGTGTACTCCATCGTCTTGGCCGGCTGGGCTTCGAACAACAAGTACGGCATCTTGGGCGGGTTGCGGGCGGCAGCGCAGGTCGTGAGCTACGAAGTCGCGCTCGGGTTGTCGATCGTCGGCGCGCTCATGGTGTACGGCACGACCGACTTGAACGAAATGGTGCGCTACCAGGGCGGCCTGCTGTTCGGATTCCTGCCGCGCTGGGGCATTTTCCTGCAGCCGATCGGGGCCCTGCTCTTCCTCGTCGCGGCGTTCGCCGAAACCAACCGCACGCCGTTCGACTTGCCGGAGCGCGACGCCGAACTGGTCGCCGGCTTCCACACCGAGTATTCCGCCATGCGCTTCGCGTCCTTCTTCATGGCCGAGTACATCCATATCATCGTTGCTTCAGGGCTCGTCGTGACGCTCTTCTTCGGCGGCTGGCAGATCCCGTGGCTCTCGACCGAAACCTTGCGCGCCAATGCCGGTATCGTTCTCGACGTCATGCTGGGCGGCTTGGTCGTGGTGGGCTTCGGTTCCGCGGCGCTCGCGATGCGTTGGTCACCGTCCCTTATGCGGCAGTTCCAGGATTTGCGCCGCCATGAGGGTAAGGTGCTGGCGACACTGTTCGGCGGCCTTGGCGCCCTCGGGTTGCTCGGCTTAGGGCTCGTGCACACCCAAGTCGGCGTGCTGCCGGACTGGGCGGCGAGCGCGCTGGCTGCACTGGCGCAATTCAGTGCCTTTACCGCCAAGACCATGCTCTTCGCGTTCGGGTTCATCTGGGTGCGCTGGACGCTCCCCAGCTTCCGCTACGACCAGCTCATGCGGCTCGGCTGGAAGAACATGATGCCCGTGGCTCTCGTGAATGTCGCCTTGACCGGCCTGGTACTGCTCGCAGTGGGAGGCCGCTGATGGCCATCGATCGGGCCGATCTGTACACGCGTTTGGGCGTCAAACCGGAAGAGGTCACGGTCGTCCGGCCGGAGCCCAGCATCCTCACGCGCCTGTACATCTTCGAGATCATCAAGGGCATGGGCATCACCATGCGCCACATGCTCTACAACATGTTCCATCAAGGGCAGATGCCGACGCTGCAGTTTCCGGAACTGCGGCGCACCCTGCCGCCGCGCTTCCGCGGCCGGCACCGGCTGATGAAGAAGGAAGACGGCACGCCGCGCTGTGTGGCCTGCATGATGTGCCCGACGGCCTGCCCGGCGGATTGCATCCATATCGAGGCGGCCGACAGTCCGGATCCGCGGGTCGAAAAGATTCCGGTGCGGTTCGAGATCGATCTCATGCGGTGCATCTTCTGCGGTTACTGCGTCGAGGCGTGCCCCAAGGACGCCATCCGCATGGACACCGGGCTCTTTACCGACATGGCGGCGACGCGGCGCGAAGATTTCGTTTTGACGATGGACAAAATGCTGTCCGAGTGACGAAGCGAGGGGCCTTGGAACGCGTGCTGTTCTATCTGTTCGGCGGGCTCGCCGTACTGTCGAGTCTCTCGATGGTGACGCGGCGCAATCCGCTCGGCAGTGCCCTGTCGCTCGTCGTGGCATTCCTGTCGCTGGCGGCGCTCTACGCCGTGCTCAAGGCGCATCTCCTGTTCGCGATTCAACTCTGGGTGTACGCCGGCGCGGTCATGGTGCTGGTGCTCTTCGTCATCATGCTGCTCAACTTGCGGGAAAGCGAATCGCGCCCGCAGCCGCTCGGGTTCGGGCGCTTCGCGATCGCCACCGTAGCGGTGGCCGGCGTGGGTTGGAAGGCGCTGTCGGTATTCGCCGAACAGACCGGTGACGCGGTCACGGTCGACGACAGCTTCGGCACCGTAGCCGGGGTGGGCGAAGTGCTGTTCACCCGCTGGGTGTTGCAGTTCGAGGTCGTGTCGATCCTGCTCTTGGCAGTGATCGTGGCCGTCGTGGTGCTCGTCAAACGGCGCGCCTGAGGGAGCAGTGATGGTCGGACTCAACGAATGGCTCATCCTGAGCGGCATCCTGTTCCTGATCGGGGCCGTGGGTGTGCTGACGCGTAGCAACGGGCTCATTCTGTTCATGTCGCTGGAACTCATGCTGAACGCGGTGAACTTGAGCTTTGTCGCCTTTTCGCGTTTCACCGGCCGCATGGACGGACAGGTGTTCGTGTTCCTGGTGACGGCCGTCGCGGCCTCCGAGGCGGCGATCGGACTGGCGATTTTCGTGAATCTGTTCCGCCTGCAAAAATCGGTCGACGTGGATCAGTTGAACTCGATGGGGGACTAGGTGGAGTCCGGGCTCCTGTGGCTCATTCCGGCGGCGCCGCTCGCCGCCTTCGTGGTGAACGGCAGCGTGTCGCTGGCGACGTCGCGCCCGGGACGGCACGCGCCCCACGGGCTCGTGCACGCCGTCGCGTGTCTGGGACCCGGCATCGCGTTCTTGGTGTCGGTGTGGACTTTCTGGCAGTTGCACGGCATGCCCGAAGGCTCGCGGGTCTTGACCCAGCACGTCTACGAGTGGATTTCGTCCGGCAGCCTGCAGATCGATGTCGCCTTCCGGATCGACCCCTTGTCGGGGTTGATGCTGCTCTTCGTGACCGGCGTCGGGACGCTCATTCACATCTACTCGACGAGTTACATGCACGAAGAGCGCGGCTTCGCGCGCTACTTCACGTATCTCAACTTGTTCATGTTCGCGATGCTGATCCTCGTCCTGGCCGACAGCCTGCCGCTCCTCTTCGTGGGTTGGGAAGGCGTCGGGCTCTGTTCGTACTTGCTCATCGGCTATTGGTACGACGATCCCGAGAAGGCGTCGGCCGGCAAGAAGGCCTTCGTCTTCAACCGCATCGGTGACTTCGGCGTGCTGCTCGCCATGTTCCTCATTTTCTGGACGCTGTCACGCGCCGGCGCTCCGAGCCTGCGCTTCGAGGACATTCGCGCCCACTTGGACGCTTTCTCCCCCGGTGTTGCGACCGCGGTGTGTTTGCTGCTCTTCCTGGGCGCGACGGGGAAATCGGCGCAGATTCCGCTCTTCGTGTGGCTGCCGGACGCCATGGCGGGCCCGACACCGGTCTCGGCGCTCATTCATGCCGCCACCATGGTGACGGCCGGCGTCTATCTCGTGGCGCGGCTCGGCTTCTTGTACGCGCTGGCGCCGATGGCGCTCTCGATCGTGGCCCTGGTCGGCGCCACGACGGCGGTCGTGGCGGCATCCATTGGTGTGGCGCAGAACGACTTCAAGAAGGTGCTGGCTTACTCGACCGTGAGCCAGCTGGGCTACATGTTCGTGGGCGTCGGCGTCGGCGCCTACGGCGCCGGTATTTTCCACGTCTTTACCCACGCCTTCTTCAAGGCCTGCTTGTTCCTGGGTTCGGGTTCGGTCATTCACGCTCTGCACGGTGAACAGGACATTCGCAACATGGGTGGCCTGCGCAAGGTCATGCCGGTCACCTTCTGGACCTTCTTGATCGCGACCTTGGCGCTCGCCGGCATTCCGCCGCTCGCCGGTTTCTTCAGCAAGGACGCCATCCTGTGGGAAGCGCTATCGCGCCCCAACGTGGTGTGGCCGTGGCTGCCGAAACTGCTCTGGGCGATGTTGCTCTTGGGAGCGTTCCTGACTGCGTTCTATATGTGGCGTTTGGTGGCGCTGGCTTTCTTCGGCACGTTCCGCGGCACCAAGGAAAAACTGCATCACGCCCACGAGTCCCCATGGCCGATGGCGATGCCGCTCGTCGTCCTGGCGGCCTGCAGCGTCATCGTTGGATTCTTCGGGGTGCCGGGGTTCCTGGGCGGTTCGAATGCCATCGATCACTGGCTCGAACCGGCCTTTGTGGCTGAAGGCCATACTGCCGTTGCCGCCGTGGCGGAACACGCGGCGCATTCCGCCGCCGCCGAGTGGGGTGCGACCGGCGTCGCGATGCTGATGGGGCTCTTGGGGATCGGACTCGGGCACTTGCTCTACGTGCGGCGGCCCGAACTCGCGACCCAATTGGCGGCGCGCTTCAGCGGCCTGCGCCGGGTGCTGGCCGCCAAGTACTACGTCGACGAAGCGTACGACGCCGTGGTCGTCCGCCCGGTGCGCATGCTGTCCGACCGGGTGCTGTGGCGCATCTTCGACGTGCGGATCATCGACGGCATCGTCAACCTTCTCGGCGGGCTCACCAAGGCCTTCTCGTACGTGTTCCGGTTCTTCCAGAGCGGCTACGTGCAGACCTACGTCTTCGTCGTGGTCTTGGGCGTGCTCGTCCTGCTCTGGCGCGTGAAGTGAAATAAGGGAGCGTTCGTGGGTCTCTTGTCGTCCATCGTGTTCTTGCCGACGGTGTTCGCACTGGCGCTGCTCCTCATGCCGCGCGGCAACGACCGCGCCGTGCGAGTGCTGGCGCTGGTCGGCATGCTGGTGGATTTCGCGGCCGCTCTGGTGCTCCTGGCCAGATTTGGGACCGGCAGCGGCATGCAGTTCGTCGAACGGGTGCCGTGGATCGAACACTTCGGCATCGAGTACCACTTGGGCGTCGATGGGATCAGCCTGTGGCTCGTGGTGCTGACGGGCTTCATCGCGCCGCTCGCCGTGCTCGGTTCCTGGAAGGGAATCTCCGAGCGGGTGCGCGAGTTCCACGTCCTGTTGCTGCTCTTGCAAACCGGCATGATGGGCGTCTTCATGAGCTTGGATCTCTTCCTCTTCTACATCTTCTGGGAGATCACCCTCATTCCGATGTACTTCTTGGTCGGGATCTGGGGCCATGAACGGCGCTTGTACGCCGCCATCAAGTTCTTTGTCTATACGATGGCGGGATCGCTGCTCATGCTGGTGGCGATTCTGGCGCTCGTGCTGCAGCACCAGCAGCAGACCGGCGAGTACACGTTCAACGTGCTGCGCCTGTACGAGACGCATGTGCCGCAGTCCCAAGCGTTATGGTATTTCGGCGCCTTCGCGGTGGCATTCGCGATCAAGGTGCCCATGTGGCCCCTGCATACCTGGCTCCCCGATGCGCACGTCGAAGCGCCGACTGCGGGCTCGGTCATCCTGGCGGCTATTCTGCTCAAGATGGGCTGTTACGGGTTCTTGCGCTTTGCGATCCCGCTCTTCCCCGAAGCCGCCATGGCCATTTTGCCGGTGCTCTTCATCTTGCCGGTCGTGGGGATTGTCTATGGGGCGCTCGTCGCCATGGTGCAACCGGATCTCAAGAAACTCGTCGCCTATTCCTCGGTCAGCCACTTGGGCTTCGTCATGCTGGGTCTCTTTGCCTTCAATCGCCAGGGCCTGGAAGGCGCCCTCTACCAGATGATCAATCACGGTCTCTCGACCGGCGCCCTCTTCCTCATGGTGGGCATGCTGTACGAGCGCCGGCACACGCGGCAGATCGCGGCGTTCGGCGGCCTCGCGCAGAGCATGCCGGTGTATTCGACGGTGTTCGTGATCGTCATGCTGTCCTCCATCGGGCTTCCGGGCCTGAACGGCTTCGTCGGTGAGTTCCTGATTCTGCTGGGCGCGTTCCACGAGGCGCGGCCGTACGCCATTGTCGCCACGACCGGCGTCATCCTGGGTGCCGTGTACATGCTGTGGGCGACGCAGCGCGTGTTGTTCGGCAAGCTCGATAAGGACGAGAATCGCAATCTGCCCGACCTCGGCCGGCGCGAACTCGCCGTTTTGGTGCCGCTCGTGGTGATGATTCTGGTGATGGGCGTCTATCCGAAACCGTTCTTGTCGCGGATGCACGACGCCGTTGGCGACTTGATGGCGCACGTCGAGTCACGGGTCGAGAACCAGCGCCGGGCTGACCTTGCACCTCCGGCCCCCTGGGATGTCGCGCGCCAAGTCGATGCGACTGGAAAGGGGGCGCGATGATCACCGTCCCGGCCTGGAACTCCGAAGTGTGGATGTTGCTCGCGCCCATGGTTGTGGTGTGTCTGACTGCCGTTCTGCAGTTGACACTCGATCTCATGGCCGGCGAGCGCCGCGTGCCGTCGGCATGGATTTCGATCGGTGGTCTGGCGATTGCAGGCGTGCTCGTGCTCGGGCGCTGGGAAGCGCCGCTCGGCCAGGCCGAGCGTGCCTTGGGCGGCGCCATCCGCATCGACAATCTCACCGTCTTCTTGACCGTCCTCATCCTGGGCGGTGCGGCGCTCGCGCTCGCGACCGCCGACGGCTATTTGGACCAGGCGAAGCGCGGCCAGCGCCCCGAGTTCCATGCGCTGGCCCTCTTTGCCGTCACCGGCATGATGCTGCTGGTCGCCGCCGGCGAACTCATGACGCTCTTCCTGGCGCTCGAGCTCTTGTCGTTCCCGACCTACGTGCTCTGCGCCTTCCGGCGCGACCAGTTGAAATCGAGCGAGTCGGCTCTCAAGTACTTCGTGCTGGGCTCGTTTGCGTCGTCGATCTTCCTCTACGGCGTCGCCCTCATCTGGGGCTCGACGGGCACGACGGTGATCTCGTCGCTGGCGGCGGCTCCCGAGAGTTCGCTCCTGCACTTGGGAACGCTGCTTCTCGTCGTCGGATTTCTGTTCAAGATTGGCGCGGCGCCATTTCACATGTGGGTGCCGGACGTCTATGAAGGCGCACCGACACCGGTCACGGCCTTCATGGCGACGACCGTCAAAGTGGCGGCGTTTGGCGCCTTCATCCGGGTCCTCGTCGGCTTTGTGGTGACGCAGTCGATGCCGACCGCGACCGCACTTGCCGTCATCGCCGGCCTGACGATGATCGTCGGCAATTTGTCGGCGCTCACCCAGGACAACATCAAGCGCATGCTGGCCTTTTCGTCCGTGGCGCATGCGGGCTACATGCTCGTCGGTCTGGCGGCGGTGGCGCGATCGGGCTGGGATACGGGTGCCGTCGCCGTGCTCTACTACTTGGCGGCGTACGTGTTCATGAACATCGGCGCCTTCACGGTCGTAACACTCTTGTCGCGGAGCGCCGAAGGCGAACTGCAGTTCGATCGCGACTGGAGCGGGTCGGCCAGGCGTTATCCGTTCCTCGGCATCGCCATGACCATCTTCATGCTCGGCTTGGGCGGCATTCCGCCGACGGCGGGATTCTTCGGAAAATATTCGTTGTTCAAGGCCGCCATCGACGCCGGGATGATGCCGCTCGTCCTCGTTGCGATCCTGAACAGCCTGGTGTCGGTGTACTACTATCTGCGGGTGGTCGTCGCCATGTACATGCGCACCGAACGCACCGTGATCCCGGGGGTGCTGGAATCGCTCGCGCCGGCCCGCGCCCATGTGCTGCAGGGTCCGGGTGCGATGGCCGCCGAAGAAATGGTCGCACCGCCGCGCATGGCCGACGGTCGCGCCTGGATGGCAAACGCCGTCGTCGCCATTTGCCTCTTCGCGACGCTCTGGCTCGGCATCGGCGCCAACCTCGGCGCACTCCCGGGTGTGTCGCGCGTCATCGATTGGGCGGAACTCGCGGCCTCGGCATTGCGGTAGGCGGCGGGATCCTGAGGCAATGCCGCCCCGGGCTTCCCCCATTGGGGCTTCAAGTGGCCGATCAACCACAACATCCCGCCGCGGGACCCGAATCGCCGCGCGCCCGCTGGGAGCGCGAAGTCTTGGCGCCGTACCTGGCGCGCCACCCCGAAAGCGCGCCGGAGTTCACCACCGGATCGCGCGCGCCGGTCGAGCGCTTGTACTCCGCCGTTGATCGCAGTGGCGCCGACGAAGAGCGCGATCTGGGCTACCCCGGCGCCTATCCCTTCACGCGCGGCCCCTACCCGACGATGTATCGCGGCAAACTCTGGACCATGCGCCAGTACGCCGGCTTCGGCACCGCCGCCGAGTCGAATCGCCGCTATCACTACTTGCTGGGGCAAGGCCAGACCGGCCTCTCGGTTGCCTTCGATCTCTGCACCCAAATTGGCTATGACTCCGACCATGCGATGGCGCGCGGTGAAGTCGGCAAGGTGGGCGTCGCGATCTCGACCATCGAAGACATGGAGACACTGCTCGCGGGGCTGCCGCTCGAGACCATCTCGACCTCGATGACGATCAATTCGACGGCGTCGACGTTGCTGGCGTTGTATCTCGTGGTGGCGCGCCGCCGTGGCGTCGCCTGGACGGCACTTCGCGGCACGGTGCAGAACGACATTTTGAAGGAATACGTGGCGCGCGGCACCTACATCTATCCGCCCGGGCCGTCGATGCGGCTCATCACCGATATGTTCGCGTTCTGCGCCAAGGAAGTGCCGGAGTGGAACCCGATCAGCATTTCCGGCTATCACATTCGCGAAGCGGGCTCGACGGCGGCGCAAGAGATCGCCTTTACGCTCGCCGACGGGATCGCCTACGTGCAGGCCGCGCTCGACGCCGGACTCGACATCGATGCCTTCGCGGGCCGGCTGTCGTTCTTTTTCAACGCTCACAATGATCTCTTGGAGGAAGTCGCCAAGTTCCGCGCCGCCAGGCGCCTGTGGGCGCAGATCATGCGCGAGCGCTTCGGCGCCAAAAGGCCGGCGTCGTGGGCGCTCCGCTTTCATGCCCAGACGGCGGGCGTGACGCTGACCGCGCAGCAACCGGAAAACAACGTCGTCCGCGTAACGATTCAGGCGCTGGCCGCCGTCTTGGGCGGTGCCCAGAGCTTGCACACGAACTCGCGTGACGAAGCGCTGTCGTTGCCGACCGAAGAAGCGGCGCGCATCGCGCTTCGCACTCAGCAGATCCTGGCGCACGAATCAGGCGTCGCGCACACGATCGATGCGCTCGGCGGCTCGTACGCCATCGAAACGCTCACCGACCGGCTCGATGCCGAAGCCCGCGCCCTCATCGCCGCCGTCGATGCGCGGGGCGGCATGGTGGGTGCCATCGAGCAAGGCTGGGTCCAGCGTCAAATTCAAGACGCGGCGTACGACTTGCAGAAGGAAATCGATACCGGGGCGCGCGTCGTCGTCGGGGTCAACCGGTATCGCGACGACACAGCGAACGGTGTACCGATCATGCGCGTCGATCCGAAGCTCGAACGCGAGCAGGTGGAGCGGGTGCGCCGTTTCCGCGCCCAGCGTGAGCCCGGTGCGGTCCGCGCTTCGCTCGACTGGCTGCGGCGCGCTGCCGTCTCGGATGAGAACCTCATGCCGGCCCTCGTCGAATGCGTCGATCGGAACGTCACGCTGGGCGAGATCGCCGACGCGCTGCGCGAGATCTTCGGCGAGTATCATGAAAACGTCGTCGTCTAAGGCGGAGGACGCAGTGTGACTTCAGAAGCGCGGCGCATCCGGGTGCTCGTCGCCAAACCCGGCCTGGACGGCCACGACCGGGGCGCCAAGTTCATCGCGCGGGCTTTCAAGGAAGCCGGCATGGAAGTCATTTATACCGGTATTCGCCAAACCCCCGAGGCCATCGTCACGGCCGCGATCCAGGAGGACGTCGACGCCATCGGGCTCTCGATCCTCTCGGGCGCCCACCGGGAATTGTTTCCGGATATCATGCAGCGCCTGCGCGACCAGGGCGCCGGCGACATTCTGGTGTTCGCGGGCGGCGTGATCCCGGACGAAGACCGGGAGTTTTGTCGGAAGCTCGGCGTTGGCGCCGTCTTCGGCCCGGGGACTTCGGCGGACGAAGCGATCGAATTCGTACGGACACACGTGCGCCCCGCGTGACGGCGCGGCGCACCTTGAAGGGAACGGCTGTGAACGATCAGATGCCGAGTGTGGGCGTCGAAGTATTGCCGCATGGCGCCGGGTTGCCGCCTTTGGCGCCGATGACCGGTGGCGCCGCGGGCTACGACCTACGCGCCGCGGTGACGGAAGATCTCGTACTCGAGCCGGGCGAGGCGAGGCTCGTGCCGACCGGCGTGCGGCTCGAGATCCCGGTGGGGTTCGAAGCGCAAGTGCGGCCGCGGAGTGGTCTCGCGCTCCGCGACCGCATCGGCGTCCTCAACAGTCCAGGAACGATCGATAGCGATTATCGCGGCGAGGTGCAGGTCATTCTGTTCAACTTCAGCACCACTGCCTATCGCGTCACCCGCGGCGCCCGCGTCGCGCAACTTGTCTTCGGGCGCGTCTTCCGGCCCGAACTCGAACCACGCGTGTTGGCGGAAACGGAACGCGGCGGCGGCGGTTTCGGTTCGACCGGAGCGAAGTGAACCGAGCGGTTGGCGCCGCGCCGGATGCCATGCAGACGTTCCCAGCCATACTCGCGTACCACAAAGTCGGCACCCCGGAGATGGGCGGCACCTGGTGCACGCGCCGGCAGTTGCGCGCCCAGTTGGCGGCACTCACCGCCGGCGGCTGGGCGTTCGTGGACGCGGCGACTTTCGAGCGCCGCATCGACGCCGGTACATTTCCATCCGCCGCCCATGAAGTCCTGATGACCTTCGACGATGCCTTTGCGAGCTTCGGCGCCCACGCCTGGCCCGAACTCGAGCGCGCCGGCGCGCCGGCGATCGTTTTCGTCGTGAGCGAGTTCGTTGGGCAGCGCTCGTCGTGGGACTGGCCGCTCCCGGGACGGCGGGTGCCGCATCTCGATTGGGCGGAACTTCGCGCCCTGGCCGCCGCCGGCGTCACGATCGGCGCGCACAGCGCGACGCATCGCGACCTGCGGCGTCTCGATGATCACGATCTCGACGCCGAATTGCGCGGTGCCCGCATCCGTCTCGAAGATGGACTCGGTGTCGCGATCCGGAGCGTCGCCTATCCCTTCGGCCGTTCGGATGCGCGCGTGCATGCGGCAACGCGCGCCGCCGGCTACACGCTCGGTTTCTCCATGTGTCCACCGACTGGGACCGCCGATCGCTGGGCGCTCCGCCGGCACGGCGTATATGTCATCGATTCACCCCGCACCGTCCTCGACAAGGTCGACGCCGCGCGCCCGGGCCACGCCTGGCAAGATCGCACCGAGCGCGCCATCAACGCCTGCGCGGCGCTGGTGAGCGGCACAGTCGGCAGGCCACGGCGGACGGAGAGTGTCCTTTGACCACGGTGCGATTCCAGGCGTAGTATCCCCAGTGTGGTGACGAACTCCTTACTGCAACGCCTGGCTGCGGCGTGTCGTTTCGCCGTTCTTGCGGGCGCGCTTTTGGTCTTTGGGTTGGGCGGTTGCGGGAACCAGACCCCGGACGGCTCTCGGGTCATCCTGATCGACAATATTCACGCCAGCAAACAGGCGCCCGAGTTCGGGATGCCGTGGAACGACTACCGGTATAGCAGGCTGAACGGGGAGAAGCGCCTCTTCGACTTCCTCGGTGCCAACGGCTATCCGCATCGCTATGTGACGCGCTCGGATGCCGTCAAGCTGACACCGGAGGTCCTGCGCGGCGTGCGTATTTTGATGGTGGACCTCATCGACCCGCAGTGCTTCGATTTCGCACCGGATGAAATTGAAACGGTGCGTAAATTCGTCAACGGTGGCGGCAGCCTGCTGGTGATTGCGGACCACACCAATGTCTACGACCACGCCCGCCGTTCGAATGCTCTGCTCAAACCGATGGGCGTCGAGATCGACTACGGCTCGGGCATCGAGCGGGATCCGGACTTGGCGACGGCGGACGGCTACTGGATCCATGTCCGGTCGTTCACCGACCATCCGGTGACCCGCGAAGTCGAGGCCATCTTCTTCCAAACCGGGGCCACGCTCAGCACTACGCACGGCATCGCCTGCCTCTCGCCACGCGGTTTCCGGGATGACTGGTACCCGAACCGCAAACATCCGAGCAAGCTCGGCAACGGACTGTTCGAGGTCGGCGAGAAGGCGGGCGCCCTGCCGCTCGTTGCGGCGGGCAACTACGGGCGTGGCCGGTTCGCCGTGCTGGGCGACGAGAATCTCCTCGGCAACTCGCACTTGTTTGTGGCCAACACCTTCGAGTTCGCCGCCAATCTGTTCGAATGGCTGGCGGGCGCCGAGGCCTCGGTGCCGCCACTGCGAGCCCGCCTCCAGACGTCGCTACGAGTCGCGTTCGATCTCGAACACTCGCACTGGAACATCACCGGCAACGACTGCGACCGGTATCATCCCTTCTACATCGATTTCAATCGCGCGCCTGGAATGGTATCGCGCGGCCTGATCGCACTCCGCGGCAAGTGGGATGTGCTGGTGTTCACGGATCCTGATACGCCGTTTACGGCCGACGAACTGGCCTACGTGCGGGCGCATGCCGAGAACGGCGGCACGGTGATCGTGTTGACCGACGTGCGGCGGGCGCGGCCCGGCGCGCGGCAACTCCTGTCGGAACTTATTCCGGGTATCGTTCTCAAGGGACGGCGGACATTCGGGCTGGCTCAATTGCCGGCCGGCGACGAACTCGTGGCCACGGTCACGGCGGCGAATGAATTTCCTCTCGTCTCGCCGACGCTGGCGGTTCAAGGCCTGCACATGGCCGGACACTCGTATGCGAATGGCGCTCGCTGTGTACTCGACGTCGACAAATCACAACCCTACTTGGTCCAAGTCACGGCTTCCGGCGGCCAGCCGCTGTTGCAGGCGCAAGTGGGTCAGGCCGTTGTGGACTTGGCGCGCGTCTATCCGCTGGGCAAGGGCCGCGTCGTGGCGTTCTTCCAGGATGGCTTCTTCCGCAACGAAACCATGGGATTGGAAGAGCACGCACCGGCGGCACGCACCGCCGACTCCCATCGCGTGGTGTATGAACTCGTGCGCTGGCTGCTGCAACTGTACAGTGCACCGGGAGCGACACAGACCGAAGCAGACGAGCTCAAACCCACATTCTAGATCGGCGCCGGCTTGGATGCGCCTGATCGGAGGGCCGGATAGGCGAGATCGAATCGCCGCCGATAGTAGATGCGTGTCGCGGCCACGAGCGCGCCCAGCGCGAGTCCGTACGCTGGCGCCACCTGTGCGGCTGCAAGCGCGTAGGCCGCGGTGCCGCCGACGCACACCACCTGGCTCGACACGCGCCGCGGCAGGCAGGCGTTCGCGGCCACGAGCGCGCCCACGACGCCGGTGGCCGTTACGAGCGGCATGCTCCGGTACGGTGCCACCAATCCGACCGCACCGGCCGCCAAGGCGAGCGCCAACAGACGCGACAGGCGCGGTCCGAGCGCGACACCGATCGTGCGCTTGCCGGTGTGCGCGTCGCCTTCCAGGTCGAGGAGTGTCGTGTGAACGAAGACCGCCGCGACGGCGAGCCCCGTACCCAGCCACGCCCAAGTGGGCTTCGCATCACCGGCACCGATCCACAACGCCAACACCCCATAACCCGCCGCATTGGCGACCAGGTCGAGTCCGGCGCGCGCCGCCAACCGCACCGGCGGCACGCTGTACGCGAATCCTAAGAGCGCCGCCACGAGGATCCGCCGCGGCGCCGCATCGCCCCATACCGCCACGCCCAGTCCAACCACGGTCAGCACCGCCGCCGCGATCGTGTACGTGCGCGGCGTGAACAAACCTCTTTGCAGGAAGAACCCCTTGCCGTTCAGGCGATCCGTTTCGCGATCGACGATCTGATTCGCCAGATAGGCGCCGGCGAGCACCAGGGACAGGGCGGCGAAACGCCCGGCCGGAAACGGCTCCGACGGCGCGTACAAGCGCCAACCGAGCACGAAAAAACTCCATGCCGGAATGAGCACCAAGGGGCGAAGCGCGAAACAGAAGTCGAGCAGACGCATGCCCGCACAGTACGCGACGCGCGGGCAAGCTGTCAGTGGGCCGGGCGTGCCACCGACACGGCGTTCGAGAGTTCGAAGCCAGTGCCGCCGCCTTGCGCGACGTAGCGGAGTGGACCGGCACGCCGCAACAGTTCGGGGCTCGCGAGATCGTCTTGCGCGAGGGCGGTCAGGGTCGCCGGGTAGCGTCCGTGCAAGGCCCGGTACACTTCGATGCTCTGCCGCACGGCTTCACGGGCCGATTCCATCTCCAGTTCGACCGCGGCGCGCCCGGCCGAGGCGCTCGTCACCGCCGGCCCCAACCACAATGCCGCGAGGAGCGAGCCGACGCACACTGCGACCGTCACCATCCAACTGACCGGGCGCGGCAACGACCAGAGGTCGCGAATCGACGAGCGCCGCACGAACGCCGGGCGGACGGTGCCAAAGTCGGCAACCGCACGCAACGGCTCCGGCCGCTCGAGAATCCGCACCACGCCGGCGTCGGCGCCCTGCGCTACGATCTCGTAGGTCTCGTACTCCGGCACCTTCGCGACTCGCACCAGGTCGCCCAGCCGCATCGCACCCTGCACCAGGTTCAGCACGCCGTGGCCGCGGGGGCCCAAGATCGAGGTCGGCGCGCCGCTTAGATCCAGCACGACATCCGGCCCGGGCAGCTTCTCCAAGAGACGCGGCCATTCGTCGGCGCGCCGCGCGCCTTCCATCAGAATGGAGTCGATCTTGAGCTGGATGCGGTTGCGAAGTCCGGCGAGTGCTTCCTCGCCGCTCACGAACTGATAGGTTCCCTCGCGCCATCCGAAGGTCGTGTGCACGAGTTCCTGCGCCAAGTCCTCGAGTGCCGCGTGCAGATCCTCTTCGGTCATGTAACGATCGGCAACGATGATGTCGGCGAGATCCTCGCGCGATTCCTCGATCCGCGTCCGCAGGAAGCCGCCGGTTTCGGGGTGGATCCAACCGACGCGCAAGAGATAGTCGAGCAGCGGGTCGTACGCCATGTGGCGGCGGTCGCGGGTGGCGATGAGCCCGCCGCGTTCGAAGTACAACGTCACGGTCTTGGTGCTCTGGCTCAGACGCAGGAGCCCCGTCTTTTGCTGGACGGCGACCAGCTGGAGAATCTCGGCGAGCCGGAACTCGCTCAACGATCCCTGCATGGTTCACACTCCCGGTTGCGGCGTACGCCGCATGACGCGGCTGTCGCGTTCACGATTGCGGAGCCGCAAGAGCCCCGGCAACCACAAGAATCCGAGCATCAGGGCGCCGATCTGCAGGACGCGGATGTCGGCCGCGACGTACCAAGGATCACTGCGTAAGCGCGCCACGTCGACGGCGTGCGCCACGATGAGCAGGGCGCACCAGGCGCAAGCCGTTGCCAATGCCGCCGGCACCGATGCACCGCGCACCAGATCGGCGGCGCCGGGGAAGAGCGGCGCGATCCATCGCCCCGTCGCCAAGGAGACGCGCCGCCGCCGGTCGGGCGCGATCATCTCCTCGCCCGGCACCCGCGAGCGCGGTGCGGCGATCTGACACGGGTTGCAGCGATCGTCGACCGGTGATTGCGCGACGCAGTGCGTACAGAGCACCGTGCCGCAAGCCGGGCACGGCACCGCGACGCGCCGCAAACGCGGCCCGTACAAGAGCCAGCCGGCCATCGCCGCCAAGAGCCAGATGCTGAGTCCCGGACGCAAGCCGCGCCACGGGCTCGAGCGCCACGTTTGCACGCTGGCTTCGCGGTGGGCGGGTTGGCGGCGGATCTCGTCGCGCGCCTGTCGCAGGAGCGTCGCACGCGGCAGCGTCGCATCGAACACCGGCTCCGACTCGTCCCGCCACAAAGCCCGCCGGCGGGCGATGTCGGCCATTCCATGCGCCGCCGCGGCGCGCAGTTCACGGTCCGATTCGCTGTAGTGCGTGACGCGGATGTAGGTCTGCGCCAGGTTGGCGTACGCCACCGCCAGTGTCGGGTCGAGTGCCTCGGCAGCGCGATAGCCGGTGGCAGCTCGCTCGTAGTCGCCGGCGCGGAAGAACAGATTCGCGAGGTTCACATACGCCGGCGCCGCCGTCGAATCGGCGCGCAATGCCGCCACGAAATGCGCCTGGGCGGCGGCGGTATCGCCGCGGCGCCGCGCCTGCAATCCCAGTACGAGTTCGATATCGGACGATGGACGCGTGTTGCCCGCCAGGATGCGCTGGAGGGCCGCATCGTGTCCGGCGTCGTTCAAATGGGCGATTTGGGCCGCCTGGGTGCGCGGATCGAGAAGCATCGCGTGGGGCGCGCAGAATCGCAACCCGAACTCGAGCCCGGCCAGAGCCACGCAGAGCATCGCCAGTGTCCGGCACTCACCACGTCGCAGGAACGGCGCCACCGCGGCCAACAAGACGAGGGTGCCGACGGCCGGCGACACCAGCCACGCCGACGCCAGCGGGACGATCAAGAGCAGCGTCGCACCGGAGGTCGTTCCGAGAGCTTCACCAAGCGCGTGACGCGCCAGGCGCAGAGCGCGCAGTGCCAGCAGGAGCGCCAGTGTCATCAGGGTCGCGGTGAACAGGGTGTGCAGTGCGTGCACGCCGCTCTGCATCCAGCGTGCTTCCTCGCGCGGATCGAGCCGCAACGCGTGCCACGCATCGGCGATCGCCGCGCACACGCCGGCGACGTCGCCGTGACGTATTGCATCGCGCGCCCGGCGGAGATGCGGTTCGGTGAGCGCCGGGTCCGCCTGCGCCGCCAGTGCGAGCAGTCCGGCGCGGCGCGGTTCGGGAGTGCGCGCCGCGATCCACAACAGGGCCCGCGACAGCGGCTCGGAGCGTTCGGCGCCCGCCTCTCGCTCGCCCTCGAAGTAGGCCCGCACGGCCGCCGTCGGCAACGCCACCGGCGCCGGCGCGACGTGGCTCGTGCCCGGCGTGGATGGAGCACTCGCGCCATCGCCGGCGGCGCCGGCCGTGGTGCTTGCGCAGCCGATCCACGCGGCGATCGCGATGGCGTTCCAGACCCGCATTCCCACGAACTCCCGAGAGTGTGTTGGCGCGCTTTTCCCCCCATGCATTTGCGCAAGGATCGTGCCCTTGCAAAGCGGCTACCGGCGCGGCTAGTCTGGAGTTTCTTTGGGCGCGGCGGACCGCGCATCTCCCAGGAGCACGCATGCAGAACACAACGATCGCCGCGATCGGGCAGCACGTCGGGACGACCGTCCAGTTGCAGGGCTGGGTGTACAACGCGCGCACCGGCGGCAAGCTGTTCTTCCTGATGCTGCGCGACGGGACTGGAATCATGCAGGTCGTCGGATTCAAGCCCGAGCTTGGTGACGAGCGCTTCGCCGAACTCCAGACCCTGACCCAGGAGTCGTCCGTCCGCGTCTGGGGCGCGGTGCGTGAGGATGCGCGGGCTCCCGGCGGTTACGAAATGGGCATGCAGGGCTTCGAGATCGTGCAGGTCGCGGCCGAGTTCCCAATCACTCCGAAGGAACATGGCTCGCAGTTCCTGCTCGATCATCGCCACTTGTGGCTGCGCAGCAAGCGGCAGTTCGCGATTCTCAAGATCCGGGCGCGCACCAAGAAGGCGATTCACGATTTTTTCGACGGGCGCGGCTTCACCCTGCTCGATACGCCCATCTTCACGCCCAACGCCTGCGAAGGCACGACGACGCTCTTCGAGACGGAGTATTTCGGCACCAAGGCCTATCTCACCCAGAGCGGCCAGTTGTACAACGAGGCGACCGCGGCGGCGTTCCGCAATGTCTACACGTTTGGCCCGACGTTTCGCGCCGAAAAATCCAAGACGCGCCGGCATCTCACCGAGTTCTGGATGGTGGAACCGGAGATGGCCTGGGCGCATCTCGAAGACGTCATGCAGCTCGGCGAAGCGATGTTGCTGTATGTCATCGAACAGGTGCTGAACGACTGCCGCCCGCTGTTGGTGGAGGGGCTCGAGCGCGACGTGACGAAGCTCGAGGCGGTGCGAAGCCCGTTTCCGCGCCTGCACTACGATGACGCGGTGAAGGAGATCCAAGCCGCCGGTCAGCCGTTCGAATGGGGTGCCGATTTTGGCGCCCCGGACGAGACACTCCTGGGCCAGAACCACACGAGCCCGGTCCTCGTGCACCATTTCCCGACCGCGATGAAAGCCTTCTACATGCGGCCGGATCCGGAGAGTCCGAAGCACTGTTTCTCGGTGGATTTCCTGGCCCCCGAAGGCTACGGCGAGATCATCGGTGGCGGCGAACGCGTCTACGATCTCGAATACCTCCAGGCCCAGCTGCACAAGCACGGCCTGCCGGAAGAAGCGTTCGGGTGGTACCTCGACCTGCGCCGCTATGGTGCCTTCCCGCACGCCGGGTTCGGACTCGGGCTCGAACGCACGGTGGCGTGGCTTTGTGGCCTCACGCACTTGCGCGAAGCCATTCCGTTCCCGCGTACCATTCAACGTTTAACGCCCTAACGGGCCGCGACCGGAACGTTTCCGGACACGTGCACGCGTCTTGCACGACGGGGTCCAGACCCGTCTTCGCAGGAGGCGCTTGTGCACCGCGGATTACGAATTGTCGTTGCCGTCGTCTCGATGGCGATCGCCGTCGCGTGTGTTCTCGAGGGCACTCGGAAGAACGACGTGGCGCCGGAGTCGGTGCGTGTCGCGACGCCCTTCTGAGGCCGCGCCCCGCACCGTTTCAGATTTAGATATCGCCGCGCACGATGACGTCGCGGGCCCCATCCCAGCTCCATAAACGAAACCGTTGGAGTGGTGGCGCCGGTTCGCCGGGCGGCGGCGTGTCTTCCTGCACCCACCACAGTTCGAAACTCGAAAGCCGGTGATCGGGCGGCGTGGGGCGCGAAAGCCCGGCGAGCCAATGCGAGAAGTAGATCCAGTAGGGCCGGTTGGCCGGCAAGCTCAGCACGAAGAGGTACATCCGCCACATGGGCGAGCGGACCGTCGACAATCCCGCCGGCTTGTCCCAAACCGGCGCGCGCCCGGTGAGTGGATCGAACGGTTGGCCCAACTCGGTGACACCCTGTACGACCCACCATCCATCGTGCCGCAACGGATCCGGCGCGAACATGCGCCAGCCTTGGCGAAGGTCGAGCACGATCGACGGTGCTTGCAGCCACAACGGCACCGCCGCCGGCTTGGACCCCGCCAGCCTGCCGAACGTCACCGCGTAACTGTTGGCGATCATGCTGGTGAGCAAGATCGCCGTGACGCCGTTGAAGATGTGTTCTTGCACCCCGCCCGGCGCGATGTGTGCGGCGCTCTTCGCCTTGCCGGCGGTGCGCCGCGCCGGCCGGCCCCAGCGTGAGCTCACCCGCGCCAGCCAGCGCCAATCGTCATCGCCCAGGAGCAACGCGTAGCCGATGATCATGACGAACGGAAACGTACTCAAAACAAGCGCTACGGCGGTGCCCAGGTGAAAGGTGACCAGCGCCACGATCGCAATGCGCCGCAGAAGCGGTTGCGGGCGCGGCAAGAAGAAGAACAGCAGCACGCTGTACTCGAGTCCGAGCGTCGCCCAGGTCAAGAACTTCAGGACCGGCAGCGGCCAGCGGCCGATGGCGAGTCCAAGCGGCGTCGCGAATTGGTCGAGGTGGAGAACGTAGTAGATCGCCGTACCTTCGCCGTGCCACGTCACGCCCGATTTCGCGACCGCGGTCGTGAAGTAGATGAAGCCAATTTGGAAGATGATCGCGAAAGCCGCCAGCGACGGCCGGCAGCGCTCGGGCGGCGGCGATCCGCCGTGCCGCGCGGCGCGCCGTGCGTCCAGTGACCAGCGCGCGCCGAGCGGCACGAACCACGTCCAAACCGCGAGCGCCGTCAGCACGCCGTCGCCGCCGTGCGACATGAGCGGATTCCGGCTCCGGGCGCTCACCAGAAAGATCAAACTTCCGAGATGCACCCAGCGCGTTCGCCAGCCGAGGAGCAGCGCCACGTGGCACGCCGCTCCGCAGATGAATGCGAGCCGGGCGGCGCCGGCCGTCTTGATCAAGTCGAAGAGCGAAAAATGCAGCGGTGCGAAGGCCGGCACCGGCAGGACGCCCGAAACGGTGTAGAACGCCTCGATGTTGACCCAGCGTTCGCCGAGGTCGTACAGGAGGACCAATGCGAGGAGAATCCGAAACAGTGCCAGCGACCGCGTGTCAATCGTGAACCAGAAGTCTCGCAGGGAAGAGCGCATGTGGCGCAGTATACCATGCTCGACAGTCCCCGGCGCGCCGCTGCCGGGTTCGCCTGTGGCGTGTGACGCGCTCAGTGACCCGGAGCCCGTTCCAAGGCCTGTCGCGATCCATTAGAATGTGGGCCTTGATTCGCTGGCCTGATCCCCGACGGCCACAGGGTTCATTGCGAACGGCAGGTGCTTCCGTGTCGGTTCAAGATCGTCGCGTCGTAACCAAGGTGACTCCGAAGGCGGCGGCGCCGCGGCGGCCGGCCGGCGCTGATGAACGCCCGATCATCGTGCGCGGTGCGCGCGAGCACAATTTGAAGAACGTCGACGTGGTGTTGCCGCGCAACGCCTTCATCGTCATTACCGGGCTGTCGGGATCGGGGAAATCGTCGCTCGCCTTCGACACGATCTACGCCGAGGGCCAGCGCCGCTATGTGGAGTCGTTGTCGGCCTATGCGCGCCAATTCCTCGGCCAGATGGAAAAGCCCGATGTCGACCGCATCGAAGGGTTGTCGCCGGCCATTTCGATCGAACAGCGGACGACGTCCCACAACCCGCGCTCGACGGTTGGCACGACCACCGAAATCTACGATTATTTGCGGCTCCTCTACGCGCGCATCGGCACGCCGCACTGCTATCAGTGCGGCGCCGAAATTCGCCAGCAATCCATCGCCCAGATGGTGGAGCAGGTGCTGCGCCTGCCGGCCGGCACGCGCATTCTGGTGCTGGCGCCCATCGTCCGCGGCCGCAAGGGCGAACACCGCAAAGTGTTCTCGGACCTCGAGCAGCAGGGCTTCGTGCGCATGCGGGTCAACGGCGACATCGTGCCGGTCGACACCGAGGTCAGGCTCGAGCGCAACAAGAAACACAACGTCGAGGTCGTCGTGGACCGGCTCGTGGTCGACCCCAAGTCGCAGCGGCGGCTGGCCGATTCGCTCGAGACCGCGGTGCGCGTCGGCGGCGGCATCGCCCTCGTCGAGACCGGCGGCAAGGAAATGCTCTTCAGCCAGCTCTACGCCTGTGCCGACTGCGGCACGTCGTTCGAAGAATTGGCGCCGCGCATGTTCTCGTTCAACAGCCCCTACGGCGCGTGCCCCGAATGCAACGGCTTGGGCCGCAAACGTGAAATCAGCATCGATCTCTTGGTGCCCGATCCCGCCAAGTCGATTCGCGACGGCGCCATTCAGAGCCAAGGCGCTCTCCAAGGGACGTGGGCCGGCACACTCATCACGAGCGTGGCGCGCGAACACAAGATCGACCTCGATAAACCGTTCAAGAAACTCACCAAGAAAGAACGCAGCCTGCTCCTGTACGGCACCGAGGAACGCGTCAAGGTGCGCTATGAGAGCGCGCACGGCAAAGCGGAGTTCCAGGCGAAGTTCGAAGGCTTGGTGCCGCGCCTCCTGCGCCGGTACCGGGAGACCAACTCGGACGAGATCCGCACCTGGATCGAATCCTTCATGCGCCTCGAAGATTGTCCGGCCTGCGAGGGGCGGCGCCTGCGCCCCGAAAGCTTGGCAGTGCGCGTCGGCGGCATCGATATCGGCGCCTTCTGCGATCGATCGATCAAGGAAGCGCTGGCCTTCGTCGACCAACTCCAATTGCAAGGCAATCAAGAAATCATCGGCGGCCTGATCCTGCGCGAAGTGCGGGCCCGGCTGGGGTTCCTGAACGACGTCGGCTTGGCGTATCTCGCCCTGTCGCGTTCGGCCGACAGTTTGTCGGGCGGCGAGGCGCAGCGCATCCGGCTCGCCACCCAAATCGGCTCCAAGTTGGTCGGCGTCCTGTACATCCTGGACGAGCCGAGCATCGGCTTGCACCATCGCGACAACCAACGGCTCATCGCCACGCTCCGCGAACTGCAGCGCGGCGGCAACACGGTCATCGTCGTCGAGCACGACAAAGACACCATCTTGGCCGCCGACCATGTCGTGGATTTGGGTCCCGGGGCCGGCGAACATGGCGGGTATATCGTCGCGAGCGGCACGCCGGCCGCGATCGTCGCCAATCCGAACAGCCTGACCGGCCAGTACTTGTCGGGGAAGCGCCGGATTCCGGTGCCGGAAACGGCTAGGCCCGGCAACGGCCGGGCGATCGTGGTGCGCGGCGCGCGCGCCAACAACCTGCGCGGCATCGACATCGCCATTCCGCTCGGCAAGTTGGTGGCGGTGACCGGCGTTTCGGGTTCCGGCAAATCGACCTTCGTGAACGACATTTTGTACCGCGCCCTGGCCCAGCACTTTCACAACGCCAAGGAAGCGCCGGGCCCGCATGCTGGGATCGACGGGCTCGAACACATCGACAAGGTCATCGACATCGACCAATCACCCATCGGGCGGACGCCGCGTTCGAATCCCGCCACCTACACCGGCGCCTTCACTTTGGTGCGGGATTTGTTCGGGCAACTGCCCGAATCGAAAGTGCGGGGCTACAAACCCGGCCGTTTCAGCTTCAATGTCAAGGGCGGCAGGTGCGAGGCCTGCGAAGGCGACGGCATCAAGAAGATCGAAATGCACTTCCTGCCCGACGTCTACGTGAAGTGCGAAGTGTGCAAAGGGCAACGCTACAACCGCGAAACACTCGAGGTGGCATACCGCGGCAAGAACATCGCCGACGTGCTCGACATGACGGTCGAAGAGGCCCATCAGTTCCTGCAGAACGTGCCGACGATCCGCCGCAAGATGGAGACCCTGGAAAGCGTCGGGCTGGGTTACATCCGGCTCGGCCAGCAAGCGACGACGCTGTCGGGCGGCGAGGCGCAGCGGGTCAAGCTGGCGACCGAACTTTCCAAGATGGGCACCGGGCGGACGTTGTACCTGCTCGACGAGCCGACCACCGGGCTGCACTTCGAGGATGTGCGCATGCTGCTCTTGGTGCTGAACCGGCTCGTCGACAAGGGCAACACCGTGCTGGTGATCGAGCACAATCCCGACATGATCAAGACCGCCGACCACATCATCGATTTGGGCCCTGAAGGCGGCGGCGAGGGCGGGGCGTTGGTCGCGCAAGGCACGCCGCGCGAAGTGGCGCGTGTCGGCGCCTCGTACACCGGCGCGATGCTGCGCGAAGTGCTCGATTGACGGTTCAGGGCGTGCGGCACGCCGCGAGCTTCGCCTGCAATGCCGGCCGTGCTGCCGCCGGCGCATAGACGAGCGCGGCTTCGTAGTGCCGGGCTGCCACGTCGAGGCGTTCCCGATCGTGTTCGAGATCGCCGGCCAGTTCGTGGCAATACAGCAGTTCCTCACTGGATGGCAAACCGGTGCGCGCCGCCTCAGCATGCAGCGCGCGCAAGACGCGCCCGAGCGCTGCAAGCGCCGGTTCAATACGGCCGCGTGCCGCCTCGGTGTTGGCAATGTTGATGTCGACCCGCCAGGCGTCGGGCGATGCGGCGCGCACCGCTTCGAACTCGCGCAATGCCTCGTCATAGCGCCCGGCCTGGAAGAACATTTCGCCGGTGTTGACTCGCAGCACCACTGGGTCACGCGGCACCCGCGCCAGCGACGTGAGCCCGGCAAAGGCCGCGACGGCGATCGAGCCGGCTGCAACCGGACGCCAGGCGCGGGCGCGCCAGTGCACGAAGGCCCTTTCGCACCCCGCCGCGGCAAACGGCACCGCCAGCGCCACGACATGCAATCGAAACCGCTCGAACAGGAAGAACGGCACGATCGCCGCCGCGCTGGCGCCGAGCGCCACATGCAGCGGCCACAACTCGCGCCGCCGCCTTGTTGCGAAGAGACCAACGAATGCGAGCGGCAAAATGAGCGCCGGGCCGCAGAGTGGATTCCGCAACCCACGCACCCAGCGGCCGGCCTCTGCCGTCGACAGCACGTCGGCCAATTCCCACGGGCCGCACAACAGTCCAACCTTGCGGACGAAGAGCCGGGCGGCAGCCGCCGGTTGGTCGCGCCACCAGGCCCAGCCTTGGCCGCTCCAGTAACGCGTCACTTCCGAAGGGCGCGCCGCGTGTCCGAGGCCGAGGCTCGCGAGCTGCACTGCATCCGCTTCTTCTTGCGCCGGGTCGAAGCGATCCGGCCGCAACGGCACATAGCTGCCGTCCGCACCCGCATGATTGCCGATATAGAAGTTGGTGCCGCCACCGAATGCGAACGGCACCGGGTCACCGCTCCAGGCGCGGTTCTGCAGCGTCGGCAGTGCGATCGCGATCGCGAGCCCGACGACGATCGCCACCGGCCCCCACGTCACCGGTGCACCGGGCCACCGCCGCGCTCGCGCCACGAGTCCTGCACCCGCAAGCGCCACGCCGACCAAGACCAGTTCACCGCGCAACAGGGTTGCCGCAGCGAGCCAGAGTGCTGCCGCACACCAGCGGCGTCCCGGTGCCACGCCTGCCGCGGTGCGATCGGGCAACAGGCGATCCAGCGCCGCGAGCACCGCGAGCGTCGCAAACGATGTTTTCAACAGCAGAAGCTCTTGTAGGAGCGCCACCGGTGCGATCGCGAACATCCCGGCCGCGATGCCGGCCGCGACACGGCCGGCGACCTGGCGTCCGATTCGCCACACGAGCCACGCACTCGTTGCGCCGGCCACGAGCTGCAGCAGCTTGATCGTCGCCGGATTCGCACCGAGCGCCATGAGCCCCGCGAGCACGTACGCATAGCCCGGCGCCACGTACCACGCACCGTGCGCGGGAGCGGCGTGCGCCAAGAGCCGGCGCGCCAGATCGAGGTAGGCGCTCTCGTCCACCAACGGCACGGTCCAGAACGGCGCGTCGCGCGCCTCGAGGAACACGACACCGCGGACGGCGACCGCGAGTGCCAGCACGCCCAGTGCATCGCGCTTCACGATCCGCCTCCCGGTTCGCTTGCCGCGGCACGGGCGCGCGCCCGCACCAAGCGCGGATCGCGCGTGCCGCGCAACACGCGCCCGAGCGCCGCCCAACGCCCCGGGGCAAACAACGGCGCGCGCGTCACGAGCGCGACGTCATCCCAGTAGGGCGCGAGATCGGGATCGGCAAGGTGGTTCGTACCGGTCAGCAGAGTCGCGAAATAGCCTTCGGGCAGGCGGCGGACGTAGTGGCCGGCGCGAAACCGCAGCGCTGCCAGGCGTGGCGCGAAGCGCGCCAACAATGGATCGGGATCGAGGGCCGGAAGGCGCGCCAACAGTGGATCGCCGAGCCCGTAGAGATCCACGACATGTAAGCCCGGGCCCGCATACCAGCCGTACACGCCAACCGCCGGAGCGAGCACGACGGGGCGCAGCCGGCCGGCCGCGACCGCTTGCTCGGCGCCTGCCGGCAATGCGTCGCCCTCGGGCACGATGCCGATCGTGCGGCACAGATCGACGAGCGGATCTACGGCCCACGATTGCCGCGCCTCGGCCACGGCGCCCGCGGTCGCCGGATCGGGCCACGGGGTCGTGCCGCGCTCGGCCCGCCAACTCGTGAGCGGCGCATAGAAGGCGCGTTCGTCGGCGATGCCGCGCGCATCGATGGTGCGCTCGAGACGCGAGGCGCGCGGGTCGGTGCGATGCAGCCATCCACCGGGTGCGAAGAGCGCAAGGAGGACGCAAGCCGGGGCCCACACCGCGGCCTGCCGGCGTGTCCAGTTGTGCCGCGCGACGATCGCCGCGCTCGCGACAATGCAGGTGGTGACGAAGCGGCCGCGCATGAAATCGCCGCCGACCAGCACCACGGTCACGAGATGCAGCACGATCCCGAGCCCGAGAGCGCTTTCGGGCGTCAAGGCGCGGGCTCTTTGAACGGCGCGCCAAGCGATGAAAATTGCGCCGCCGACTGCGATCGCGCCGACCGGATCGCCGGTGAACGAACTCACGAGCGTGCCGAACCCGTGGGCGGCAAGAATTCCGGCGCCGAAACCGCTCGTCAGCTTCGCGACCGCACTGTTCGGCAGCCAGGAGCCGTAGTAGAAAGCGGCGAACAGTTCCCAGGCGATCAGTGGCAGCGCGCCCAGACCGAGCGCCTTGAGCGCGGCGCGCCGCGGCGTCCGTGCTGCGCACCAGGCAAGCGCCGGCGCCAAGAGCACGATGCCGTCCAGCCGGGTGCAAGCGGCAAGGCTGGCGGCGAGCGCCAGGACGCGCAAGCGTGGGGTGGGGGATGCGAGGAGCTCGGCCGCGAACCACACGACGCACAGGTGGGCGAGCGGATTCTCGAGGCCCGATGTCGCATAGTCGGTACAGGCGCTGGAGAGCGCGAGGATCGTGGCGGCGGCTGCCGCGCCGCTCGCCGACCGCGCGACGCGGCGAACGAGAACCACCGCCATGATCCCCGACACCAGAAGGCCGAGAAGCATGGTCGAGTGGTAGTCCTCGCGCGTCACGGTGGTCGTGGCGGTGAGTGCGAGCATCCAGAGTGGATGGGTGAAGGTCTGCACGCGCTCGGCAGCATTCCAGCGCGGTCCCAGGCCGTGGCGCAGATTGTCGACGCTGCGCAGCGTGATGAACGCATCGTCGCAAACCCACGCCTTCGCGGCCGCGAGTGCGAGGAAGAGGACGAGCAAGAGCCAAGGGCTCGACGCCGCGGCACGGCCGCTCAGAGAACGCATTGCCAGGACGTTATCGGCCCAACCGTGCCGTGGTCAATCGCTCACGCTTGGCGGGCGCCAAGTTCCGGGTCGAATTCCGGTGCGAGCCCGGAGCCGGGCGCTACGAGCTGCCGCGCGGCAGCGGCGATGGCGCCGAACTCGCACGCGAATTGGGCGTGATGGTGGGTGCTGGTGCCGGCGATCCAGAGATCGAAAGTGGCGCCGTCGTGACTCGGCCACGCGACGAGCCAGATATGCTTGCGCGCCGACCGGCTGAGAAGGAATCCGCTCAAGAGAGCGCCGGCGCTGGCGGCAACCGCCGGGGCGCGTGCCGCGAGGGCAAAAATGAAGACGGCGACGTTCATCACGTCGCCGTCCCACGAACGCTGGCGGAGGTCGCGCCCCAGCTCACTTCCCACCAGCGTCGCAATCGACAATCCAACGAGGCCCAAGACCATGAGTCGGCGCGCCAAACGTGGCGATGGTCCTTGGCGCAGACTCGCACTCCGAACCCCGTCTTGCGTCCCGGCCGGCCCGTCGAAAAGGCGCAATCGCAAGTAGCGGTGGAGTGCGTCGAAAACCGTCGCGTCGGCAGCGCGCAGGAGCGCGTGGTGCCGGAAGTCACACGGCACGGACGGAGCGGCCGTCCATGGCCCGCGGCGCTGGCAATTCAAGTCACGATCGTGCATCGCCCAGGGTCCTGCTCGCTCGTGTGCGCGTGCGCCGTCTAAGTCCTGTATTCCACCATGCGATTCCAGTGCCATCGCGATCGCACCCCGCGCCGGGCGTGGCGTTGAACGCCGGAAGCCGTTGTCCGGCAATCGCCTCGGGGCCCGGCTTGGGCGCCGGCCGGGCGCACCGGATGCGGGCCGATGCGGTGTCGATTGACAAAATGGCCCGGGGCTTGGGGCGCGGGGCCGTTTGGCGCGACAAGTTGTCGCCACCGCCGCGTGCCGGGGAAGCCCGAGGATGGCACGCGATGGGCGGGGCGCGGGTTTACGGACGGGCGGCGGAACTGTATGATGCCGCGGTCGCGCGCCCAAAGCGCATTCCTCGCGCCGCACTTCCGCGCCGGCATCCACCGGAGGGCTTAGGTTCCCTTGAACGCCAATCCGCAGCGCACCCCGCTGTACGACCGCCATGTTGCGCTCGGCGCCAAGATGGTCGACTTTGCCGGCTGGGCGATGCCGGTCCAATATGACGGCTTGATCGCCGAACACCGCCGCGTTCGCACCACGGTCGGGATCTTCGACGTCAGCCACATGGGGGAGTTGTATTTCGAGGGCCCGGGCGCCTTGGCGACCCTCGACAACATGGCCACCAATGACGTCGCGGCGCTGGTCGACGGCCAAGTTCTGTATACGGCGCTCTGCAATGCGGCCGGCGGCGTTCGCGATGACGCCCTCGTGTATCGGGTCTCGGCGACCCAGTTCATGCTCGTCGTGAATGCTTCGAACACCGCTAAGATCGCCGCTTGGTCGCGCGACAACTTGGGCGCCGAGACGCGAATGACCGATGTCTCGGACCGCACGGCGCTCATCGCCGTGCAGGGACCGCGGAGCCGCGAAGTCCTCGAAGGCTGCCGGACGTTGGGACCTCTGAGTGGCCGCCTGGGTGATCTCCAGTACTACCACTTCGCCGCCGGCGACGTCGCGGGCGCCCCGATGGTGGCGTCGCGCACCGGCTATACGGGTGAAGTCGGCTACGAAATCTTCCTTGCCCCGGAGCGCGCCGGCGACCTCTGGGACGAAGTGATGCAACGGGCCGGCCAGGTGGACGGCGGGCCGACCGGCCTGGGAGCGCGCGACACGCTGCGCTTCGAAGTTTGTTTCTGCTTGTACGGACACGAATTGCTCGAAGACGTGAGCCCGCTCGAAGCCGGGATCGGCTGGACCGTGAAGCTCAAGAAGCCGCGCTTCATTGGCCAGGAGGTGCTGGTACGCCAGAAACAGCAAGGCGTGCCGCGCAAACTGCTGGGCTTCGAACTGGCGGCGGACGAGCGCGCCATCGCACGCCAAGGCTATGAGATTCGCGCCGGCGGCCGCGCGGTTGGCGCGGTGACGAGCGGCACGTGGTCGCCGACCCTCGAACGCAGTCTGTGCCTCGGGCTCGTCGAATCCGCAGCGGCCGCTTTGCCGCTGACTGTCGTCGTGCGGGGCCGCGAAGTGCCGCTCCGCAGCGTCCCGATTCCGTTCCACAAACCCGTGTCGCGCGACTGAAGATGCGCGGCGCGGCTTTTCGTTGGCGCGCTTTCTCTGACGAAGGAGTATCGAAGCCATGGCGCAGATCCCGAAAGACCTCAAGTACACCGAGGAACACGAATGGGTGCATCTCTCGGACGACGGCACCGAGGCCACGGTGGGGATCACCGACTTCGCCCAGCACGAGCTCGGTGACATCGTGTACGTCGAGTTGCCCAAAGAAGGCGACCACATGTCGCACATGGACGTCTTCGGCACCATCGAAGCCGTGAAGACGGTCGCCGAACTCTTTGCGCCGGTCTCGGGCGAAGTGATCGAGGTCAACGCCCAACTCGAGGACAGCCCAACGCTCGTCAACGAGAGTCCTTATGAGGATGGTTGGATCGTGCGCGTCCGCGTCGAGAACAAAGCCGAGTACGATTCGCTGCTGTCACCGGACGACTACAAGGCGCGCATTTCAGAAGGAGCGTAATGCCGTACGTCCAGCACACCGCCGAGGACCAGCAGGAGATGCTGCGGGCGATCGGCGTTCGCCGCATCGAGGATTTGTTCGAGTCGATTCCCGAGAGCATTCGCCTGCGGGAGCCGCTCGGCATCGCCCGCGGCCGTTCCGAATACGAAGTCATGCGCGACATGGCGGCACTCGGAGCGCGGAACCGGCCGGCCGGCGCGCTGACGAGCTTTCTCGGTGCGGGCGTGTACGACGGTGTGATCCCGTCGGTGGTCGGGGCGATTTTGTCGCGCTCCGAGTTCTATACCGCCTACACGCCGTACCAGCCCGAGGTCAGCCAGGGGACGCTGCAGACCATCTTCGAATTCCAAACGATGGTCGCGCGCTTGATGGGCATGGATCTCGCGAACGCCTCCATGTACGACGGTGCGACGGCGCTCGCCGAGTGCTCGATGCTGATGACCGACGGCGCCAAAGACCGGCGCGTTGTCGTCCCGGCTGCTTTGCACCCGCGGTATCGCGCCGTGCTCGAGACCTACGCCGCGGACGTCGACCTCGAAATTGTGCCGGTGCCCTGTGCGCCGGACGGCCGCATCGACATCGCGGCAATGACCGCCGCCTGCCAAGGCGGCGGGGTGCTCGTGGTGCAGCAGCCTAATTTCTTCGGCATCGTCGAGGACGTGGTGGAGATTCGCCGCGCCCTCGATACGGTGCCGGCCGCGAACCGCCCCGAACTCGTGGCGTGCGTCGAGCCGGTGTCGCTCGGCATGCTCGTGCCGCCGGGCGCCTACGGCGCGGCGATCGCCGTCGGTGAGGGACAATCGCTCGGCCTGCCGCCGATGTTCGGCGGCCCGTACGTCGGGCTCGTGGCGTGCGCCAAAGCGCACGTGCGCAAGATTCCGGGCCGCCTGGTCGGCGCGACCGTCGATGTCGACGGCCGCCGCGGCTACGTGCTGACGTTGCAAACCCGCGAACAGCACATCCGGCGCGAGAAGGCGACCTCCAACATCTGCACCAATCAGGCGCTCTTGGCTCTGGCGGTCACCGTGTACCTGTCGTCGCTCGGCGAGAGCGGTTTCCGTGAGCTGTCGCACATGTGCTTGGTGAACGCCCACCGGCTGGCCACCGCGATCGGCCGCCTGCCGGGCTATGCGCTGCGCTTTCCGGCGCCGTTCTTTCGCGAGTTCGTGGTGCGCTGTCCGCGTCCGGCGCGCGCCATCATCGAGGCGGCCAAAGCCGAAGGTGTGGTCGCCGGCCTGGCGGTCGCGGCGCGTTTCCCGGGCTGCTTCCCGGATGTGGACGAACGCGATCTCTTGGTCGCAGTCACCGAAAAACGCACCGCCGCCGAACTCGACGCGTTCGCGTCACTTCTTGGCCGCTTGGGAGGCCGCTGATGGAACCGACGGTTTCGACGCCGGTGAAAGCGCCCCTTGCCGGCGTGGTGCCGGCGGCCCGCGCCAACGGCACGACGCCGACGCTGTTCGAGAAGAGCCGCGCCGGACGCCGCGCCTACCGCTTGCCGGCTTGGGAAGGCCATGACACGCGTCCGGAGGAATTGCTGCCGGCGCATCTCGTCCGCCAGGGCTCGATCGGCCTGCCGGAAGTCGGTGAGCCGCAGCTCGTGCGGCACTTCATCGAGTTGTCGGTGAAGAACCACCACATCGACAAGGCGTTCTATCCGCTCGGCAGTTGCACGATGAAGTACAACCCGAAGATCAACGAGGACGTGGCGCGGCTCGATGCCTTTCGCGGCATGCACCCGCTGCAGGACGATGAGGATTCGCAAGGTGTCCTGGAGGTCCTGTGGCAGTTGCGTGAAGCGCTGCAGGAAGTCACCGGTATGGAAGAGGTCTGTCTCCTGCCGGCGGCGGGTGCGCACGGCGAGTACTTGGCGATGAAGATGATTCGCCGCCATTTCATCGCCACCGGCCATCCGGAGCGCGACCTGGTGATCATCCCGGACTCGGCGCATGGCACCAATCCGGCGAGCGTTCGCATGGCCGGCATGCGCACGGTGCAATTGGCGTCCGGCGCCGACGGCCTGCTCGATGTCGAGAAGCTGAAGGCGCTGCTCGACGATCGTGTCGCGGCCATCATGATCACCAATCCGACGACCGTCGGCTTGTTCGAGGCGCGGATCGTCGAGGTCAACGCGCTCGTGCACGCCGCCGGCGCTTTCGTCTACATGGACGGCGCCAATATGAATGCTCTGGTGGGCGTGGCGCGTCCCGGCGACATGGGCTTCGACATCATGCACCTCAATTTGCACAAGACGTTCTCGACGCCGCATGGCGGCGGCGGCCCGGGCGCCGGCCCAATCGGCGTGCGGGGTGTCCTGCGGCGCTACATTCCCGGGCCGCGCATCGAGCGTGATGCGGGCGGCCGCTTCTGCTGGGGCCCGGCGCCGGATGGCGCCGTCGGTTCGATTCATTCGTACTGGGGCAACTTCGGCATCCTGCTGCGGGCGCTCACGTACGTGAAGTCGAACGGTTCGGACGGATTGCGGCGCATCGCCGAAAACGCCGTGCTGAACGCCAACTACCTGCGCGCCAAACTGCGCCATGCCTACGACGTCAAATACGAACGCCCGTGCATGCACGAGGTCGTGTTGCGCGGCACCGGTTTCCGCAAGTTCGGCGTCAAGACGCTCGACGTCGCCAAGCGGCTCATGGACTACGGGATTCATCCGCCGACGATCTATTTCCCGCTCATCGTCGAAGATGCGCTGATGATCGAGCCGACGGAATGCGAGACGCTCGAGACGCTCGACCAATTTGTGGACGCGATGCTGGAGATTCGCCGCGAGATGGAAGAAAATCCCGAGGTCATTCTGCAGGCCCCGCACACGACGATCGTCCGGCGCTTGGACGAAGGCCTGGCGGCGCGCAATCTCGAACTGACGTGGGGCGGCGAAACACGCTCGTGAACCGGGCGCCAAGCATCGCAACGCAGGTGGCCGCCGCACTGCTCGGTGCGACGCTCGTGCGTGCGGGCGGCCCAGGGCTTCCCACCGAGCCGCCGGAAATCTTCTATCGCATCAACATTGCGGAACCGCGCACCAACCACGTCGATTGCGAAACGTGGTCGCAGTACGCCCGGCCGGATTCGCTCGATCTTTGGCGCTGGGCGCCGTCCTTCGCACGGATCCAGCGTGTCGAAGCCCATGTCTCGGCGGAAGGCCTGGTGCTCAACCCGCGGGGCGCACAAGAACGGCGCTATCGCGTCGAGGTGCCGCGCGGCGCACCGTTGAAATGGGAATACACCGCCGAGCTTGCGCCTGCGGATTCCATGCCGCACGCCTTTGGGCCCGCGTTCACCTGTTTTTGGCTCGGGAGTGTTCTCCTGGCTCCGGCGCGCTCGGATGTGCCGGACACTCCGGCCGTCGTGAAGGTGCTGCTCGATGCCCGATTGCCACATCATTGGAAAACCGCCGGTCCCTGGCCGGTCACCAACGGCATGTATACGGCGGCCACCGTCGGTGATTTGCTCGACGCGTTTCTGGGCTGCGGCATTTTCACGACTCGCGAGACATTGGTCGCGGCGGCCGCCTGCACGTTGCAAGTCGCGACGGCGCCGCCCCTCGTCGACAATCTCGGTGCGGAGCAATGCGCGGCACTCGCCGCCCGTTTCGGCCCCGGCCGCGCGACGGTGTTCGTCGTGCCCGGCAAGGGTGCGCCGCGCGCCTTCGTCGCGCACCGTTCGGCGCTTGTGGTCTGCCCCGCCGACGCGGCGGCGGGGTTCACGGCCGCCTGGCCGCACGCACGGAACTCGGCCGGTTGGCACGCAGGCGCGCCGTCCCAATGATGATCGCGGTGGCAGGCCCTATTTGCTGCAACTCGGCAAACCGGTCTATTTGAGTTTGGCGATGATTCCGGCCGCGACATCGTCCTGAGGTTCGGGCCGCAGGTCGAGTTCGGTACAGAAGCCGTGCACTAGAGCTGCAACCAGTGCCGGGTAGGACGGCGCCGATCCCAGGACATCGGCGAGGGTCGTGGTTTCGCGCCGCAAGCGTTCTTGCAGAGCCTTGCCCAGTGCGGGGTCGCGGCGCGTATCGGCGAGCAATTCCACCAGGCGCTCGTGCGCCCGGCCGGCCAAGAGTGAACCGTGCTGCAGAAAGGCATCACGGCTGCGGCGTTGTGCGCTGCCCACCAGCTTGCGGCCATCCACCAAGAGTTCAGCGCGGCCGGGTGACACGAAGCACGGGGCGCGCAAGAGGCGCCGTTCGGGATCGAGCGCCGGCCGCGACAATGCCGCGTCGACCCCGAGTTCGCGGAGTGCACTCGCCAGGCAGGCCCCGATGCGCGCTTGCGTCGCCGCTAAGTTGGCGCCGAAACGGGCGTCGCCGGTCGCCGCGACGATAGCGTAGGTGATCTCTTCCCAATGCAAGATGGCTCGTCCACCGGTCGGCCGGCGCACGACATCGATCCCCGCCGCGCGGCATGCTTCGAGGTCCAGCAAGTCCTCGGCCCGCTGCATGAACCCCACCGAGACCGCGGCTGGACTCCACGTGTACAAGCGCAGCGTTGGCGCCGTGTCACTCCGATGCGCCGCTAACAGCTCCGCATCGCGCCCCATGTGCGTCGCGCCGTCCAGGCCCGGCTCGCATCGAATGTGCAGTACGGTCGGAAATCCCATGGACCCAGCCTAGCACGCCGGCGCCGCGCAACCGTGGCGTGCACCGTCGTCGCGCGGTGCGCCCAGGGTGGTGCACCGGCAGGCGGAATTCGGCTAGCATGCGCGCATGGTGCGATTCACGACCGAGCGTTCAGGGTGGGCTTCGCAGTGCGCCATGGTCGTATTGCTCCTCGCCGGGTGCGGGCGTCGCGCCGCACCTCCGGTGCCGGAGTCCGGCGGCACGGTGCGCATCGCCGTGTTCCATCCACTCGACTCACCGGCGCCCGTCGCGGCGCTCGATCCGACGACAACCCAATTGCTCGAACACGTGCTGCCGCCGCTCGGGCGCATCGACGAGATCGGCAACGCCAAGGTCTACTTGGCGCGCCAGATCATCGATACCGGGGGCAGCGTCGAATTCACCCTGCGGCATGTGCGCTGGGATGACGGGCAGCCGGTGACACCCGCGGACTTCGTGCTGGCGGCGACGTTGCTCGCCGATCCAAAGGGCGGCGAGCGGGCGCGCGTCGAGTTGCTGCGCGCCGCGACCGCCGTCAATGATTCGACGCTCCGGCTCGAGTACCTGACGATGTACGGGCGGCGCTTGCGCCATTCGTTGCTCGCCCCGGTGCCATCGCACTTGTGGACCGCGACGCAAGAACCGGCGCGCTGGGCGCCGCGCCTGGCGTGCGGCCCCTACAAGGTGGTTGGATCGGCCGGCGACCGGCTGGCGCTGGTTCGCAACGACGTGTCCGGGTTTCCACCGGCACGGCTCGATTCGGTGCAGGTCGAAGTGATGTCGCCCGACGAAGCGGTGCGGCGCTTTCTGCACGGCAGCATCGACGCCATCGAGGATCTGCCGGTGACTCTGGTCGAAAAGGTTCGGCACCACGCCAACGTCGTGGCGCTCGTCGGCCGGTCGTATGTGTTCATGGGATGGAACTTGCACGACGCGCGCTTCGGCATGCCGGTGGTGCGGCGGGCGGCGGCGCAGGCAGTCGACATGCAGCGGATCCTGCACGACTGGACGTTGGGGTTTGGCGATCCGTCGCGCGGACCACTCGTTCCGGCGCAAGCCTTCGCCGATACGAACTCGGTGTTGCCCTACGATCCGGCGGCGGCGGCACGGGCCCTCGAAGCCGCCGGTTGGATCGACTCCGACCGTGACGGGGTGCGTGATCGCAACGGCGCGCGGCTGGCGTTTCATCTTCTGGTGCCGGACGGCGACCCGCTGCGGGCCGGTATTGCCCGGTGTGTGTCGGACGATTTGAAAAGAGTCGGAATCGCGGCCGAAGTTCGCATGCTCTCGACCCGGGAGTTGTTGCAACGGTTGCAGAGCCGCAGTTTCGAGGCGTTCATGGGCCAGTGGTATCCCGATCCCGGGCTCGATCTCGACCCCGTCTGGCGCTCGGATTCCGGCGATCGCCACAACTATGTCGGCTACGAGAGTCCCGTGGCGGACAGTTTGTTGACCCGCATGTGGCACGAACGGTCGGACGAAGAGCGCGCCGATGTGCTGGCACACTTCCAGGCGCGCGTCTATGCCGACCAGCCTTATCTCTTCCTGGTCGAGCAGCCGCATTTCTTGGTGCTCGCACGGCGGATTCGCGGCGCCGAGCCCAATGTCATCTCGCCGTACTGGAACCTGCCGCAATGGTGGATTCCACGCGGTGAGCGGCAGCGTTGAGGGTGGCTTGGCACCGCCGGCTTGCCGTTGCGCTTGCCGGGCAGGGCGGCGGCGCGCATATTCGCCGCCGGCGGCCGCATGGTTGCGGCGGCTGGTCCTGGAGGCGACGTGCTGCGCTTGATCCTGCGCCGGTTGGTGCTGGCACCGGTTCTGGTGTTCGGCGTCGCGACCGTGGTGTTCTTCACCGCCCGGCTCCTGCCGGGTGATCCGTTGGAAGGGCTCGCGACCCCCGACACGGATCCGCAATACGTGCCGCGAATGCGCCACCAGCTCGGGCTCGACCGGCCGCTCCCGGAACAATACGCCCGCTGGATGCAAGCGTGCCTGCTGCATGGCGATCTCGGCACCAGCCTCATCGCGCGTCGCCCGGTGCGCGACCTCTTGCGCGAAGCATTGCCCAATACGTTACGTCTGACCACCCTGGCTTTGGCATTGCGCTGGACGCTCGCGCTGACGCTCGGCATCGCGTCGGCATTGCGCCGCGGGCGCCGCGCCGAAACCGGGGTGCGGGTGCTGACCTTGGTCGTCGATGCCATGCCGGGCTTCGTTCTGGGCGTTCTCCTGCAACTATTGTTCGCGTACAAGTTGCGTTGGCTGCCGCCGGAAGGCATGGCTTCGGTCGACGCGGCATCGATGCCGGCGCTCGAACGCTGCGGCGATGCGCTCGCGCACTTGGCGCTGCCGGTCTTGGTGCTCGGGGTCGATGGCGTCGCGGTGCTGTCGCGCCACGTGCGGGCCAGCGTGCTGGAAGCGCTGGGCCGCGACCACGTGCGGGCGGCGCGGGCCCGCGGTCTCGACGAACGCGCCGTCGTGTGGCGGCATGGCATCCGGAACGGCATCGCGCCGATCGTCACCTTGCTCGGCCTCTCGTTGCCCGGACTCGTCGCTGGGTCGCTGCTCATCGAAGCGATCTTCTCGTGGCCCGGCATGGGGTGGCTGACGATTCACGCCGCCCTGACGCGTGACCAACCGGTTCTGCTGGCGACGACATTGCTTGCGGCCAGCCTCGTCGTGATCGGCAATCTCGCTGCCGATGTCGCGGCCGCGACCGCCGATCCGCGGACCCGCGAGCCGGGTGGGGCACACCCGTGACTGCACGCCCGACATCGAAACCGGCCCGCGCCCGCCGGCGCGCCCTGCGTGCCGCTCTCGCCTGCGCCGCGGTTGGCGTCTTGGTTGCCTTGCTGGCGCCGCGGTTGGCCCCGTACGATCCGTCGGCAGTCGGCGATCTCGTGCATGGCTACGGTGCACCGAGCCACGCCCATTGGCTGGGCACCGATGAGTTTGGGCGCGACGTCTTGTCGCGCCTCTTGTGGGGCGCGCGCGTCTCGCTGACGATCGGTGGCCTGACGGCGCTCTTGGCCGGGACCCTCGGTGGGCTCGTGGGACTCGCGGCCGGGCTGCGGCCGGGGCCGGTCGACGCGATCCTGATGCGCGGCGTCGATCTCCTCTCGGCGTTGCCGCGCACGTACCTTGTCGTTCTCGTCGCCGGGCTCTTGCGGCCGTCGCTGCCGACGTTGGTCGTGGTCTTGGCGACGACCGGTTGGTTGCGCACCGCGCGTCTGGTGCGGGCCCAAGTGCACGGCGTGGCGCGCGGGCCGTACGTCGAAGCGGCGCGCGCCCTCGGCTTGTCGCCGTGGCGCATCGCGCTGCGGCACGTGTTGCCGAATGCCGCGGCGCCGCTCATCGTGTCGGTGACGGCGATGGTGGGCAACACGATTCTGGTCGAAAGTGGCCTGTCGTTTCTGGGTCTCGGCGTGCAAGTGCCGACGCCGAGTTGGGGCGCGATGGTGCAAGAAGGGCGCAAGGTGTTTCCGGAGCTGTGGTGGGTCGCGATCACTCCGAGCATCGCGATCACCTGCACCGTCTTGGCGTGCAACCTGCTCGGCGACGCGTTACGCGACGCACTCGACCCACGCTCGGCATCCACCGAAGGAGTGTCTTGAAGCCGCCACTTCTCGAAGTGCGTGATCTCCGCGTCCGGTTCGAAACCGAACGCGGCCCGGCGGATGTCGTGAACGGCATGTCGTTCACCATCGCCGCGGGCGAGACCTTGGCGCTGGTCGGCGAATCGGGTTGTGGCAAGACGGTAACGGCGCTGGCGATCTTGCGTCTGCTGGGTGCGGCCGGCCGCATTGTCGGCGGCGAGGTGCGTTTCGACGGCCGGAACGTGCTCGACCTGGCGCCGCGCGAGCTGCGCGCGTTGCGCGGCCGCGCCATCGGCATGGTGTTCCAAGATCCGGTCGCGTCGTTGAATCCCGTTTTGTCGTGTGGCGATCAGATCGCCGAGGTGGTGCGGGCGCATGCGGCCTGCAGCCGCCTGGAGGCCCGGGCGCGGGCCCTCGAATTGTTGCGCCGGGTGCGCCTGCCGGATCCGGAACGGCAAGCGCGCGCCTATCCGCATCAGATGTCCGGTGGCATGTGCCAACGGGTCGGCATCGCGCTGGCGCTCGCCGGCGCGCCGCGATTGCTCATCGCCGATGAACCGACGACCGCCCTCGATGTCACCGTGCAGGCACAACTGTGCGATTTGCTGCGCGAACTGCAGGCCGAAACCGGCATGGCGCTCTTGCTTGTGAGCCACGACCTCGGGCTGGTGGCAGGGCTCGCCGACCGCGTCGCCATCGCCTATGCCGGGCACGTCGTCGAAAGCGCGCCGGTGGAGCGTTTGTTCGCGGCGCCGCAACATCCCTACACGCGCGGCCTGTTGCGCGCACTGCCCGACATCGAAGCCGGGGCGCGGCCTTTCACCGCGATTCCGGGCAGCGTGCCGCACCCCGCCGAGGTGCCGCCGTACTGCCGGTTTCAGCCGCGCTGCACGCACCGCATCGCAGTGTGTGGTCGCGAGGATCCGGCGCCGCGCGCCGTCCAGCCCGAGCACTGGGTCGCCTGTTGGGTCGATGTCGGGGCCACCGAGCCTTGGACACCGCCGGGAGGCCGGGCGTGACGACACCACTGCTCGAAGCCCGCGATCTCGAACGGCACTTCACGGTGTCGCAGGGCTTTGGCCGGCCGTCCCTTTGGGTGCGCGCCGTGGCGGGTGTGTCGCTCACCGTCCTGCCGGGAGAAACCCTGGGTGTCGTGGGTGAGTCCGGTTGCGGCAAGTCGACTCTGGCGCGTTTGCTGGCGCGTTTGCTCGATCCGAGCGCCGGACAACTGTTGTACGACGGACACGACGCGCTGGCGATTCGCGGCGCCGCGCTGCGCGAGTGGCGGCGCCAGGTGCAGATCGTGTTTCAGGATCCGCTCGGCGCTCTCAACCCCCGCATGACCGTGGGGAGCGCCGTCGAAGAAGCGCTGACCGCGCATCGCCTTGCGCGCGGCCGGGCGGCCGGCGACCGGGTGGCGGCGCTCTTCGAGCAGGTGGGACTCGCGGCCGACCAAGTGAGCCGCTACCCACACGAGTTGTCCGGCGGGCAACGCCAGCGGGTGGGGATCGCCCGGGCGCTCGCCGTCGAGCCCCGTTTGCTGATCTGTGACGAGCCGGTCTCGGCGCTCGACGTGTCGGTGCAAGCGCAAATCTTGAATCTCTTGCGCGAACTGCAGGCGACGCTCGGCCTCTCGCTCGTCTTCATTTCGCATGACTTGCGCGTCGTGCGTTCGATGTGCACCCGCGTCGCGGTCTTGTACCTGGGGCGCGTCGTCGAGACGGCGCCGGCGGCGGATCTCTATGCCACGCCACAGCATCCGTACACCCGGGCGCTCTTGGCGGCGGTGCCGCGGCCGGTACCGCACGCGCGCCCCGTGGCGGGGGCGCCGGGCGAGCCGCCGAGTCCGGTGCACGTGCCTCCCGGCTGCGCGTTTCATCCGCGCTGCCCCGAGCGCCGCGCCGAATGCGACCGCGACCGGCCCGATCTGCGCCCGACCGGGCCCCTCCATGACGTGGCGTGCGTACTTTATCCCCTTGCCGCGGCTCCCGCCGGGGCCGCCCGCGTACCGCGTCTGGATCCGTAAGCCCTTGGCAAGGCAAGCCGATTGACACGTCGCCGGGGGCCTTCTATATTGCACCTGCCACTCGCGGCTGAGTCCGTTGATCGCGCACGTCGCTCGCCCGACGCGGCAGGGCACACGGAGAGTTCGATCGCCGACCCCCACCGGTGACGGACCGTGGAAGGGTTGCATCGTCTCTCCATTTGCGTTTGGAGCGACGCGCGGGCTCATAACGCCATTTTGCGACACACGACCGGATCTCGAAGGGGGAGTGAGGACTTTGAAGTCCAGAGTTTGTGGCACGTTGCGTGAACGTGTGCGCCCCCTGGCGCAGCTCTGGTTCGTGGTCGCGTCGCTCGCGGCGTCTGTGGCGTTCGCGCAACAGACGACGCCGTATGGCTCGGTCACGGGCAAGGTCGTCGACAAGGACTCGGGCGCACCGCTCAATTTCGCCAACGTTGTGATTGTCGGCACCTCGATGGGTGCGAACGCGCGTAACGGCGGTTTGTTCAACATCGCCATCGTTCCCGTCGGCACCTACAATTTGAAGGCATCGTACGTCGGCTACGATGCGCAGACCCTCGTCAACGTGCGGGTCGACGCCGGCAAGCCGCTGGTGCTCGAGTTCCGGCTCAAAAAGGGCAGCGGGACAATGCTCGATGCCGTCAAGGTCACGGGCAAAGTCAAACAGATCGACGTCAAGTCGTCCGACGTGTCGCACGTGCAGACCGACAAGGAGTTCTTGTCGTTGCCGGTGGAAAGCGTCACCGAAGCGGTGGCACTCAACACGGGTGTCGTGGTGCAAGGCGGCGAGTTGCACGTCCGCGGCGGCCGGTCGAACGAAGTCTCGGTGCGCATCGACGGGGTGCCGGTCGACGATCCGCTTTCCGGCGGCAGTGTCGACTTGGGATTGCTCTCCGTGGCGCAGTCCGAACTCATCACCGGCGGAATGGATGCCGAATACGGCAATGCCTCGTCGGCGATCATCAACTTCACGACCAAGTCCGGCGGCCGGAACTTCGAAGGCAATTTCCGCTATACGACCGACGACTATGGGCGCGCCGACAAAACCTTCACGAACTACGACCGGCTGTCGCTCGGGATGGGCGGGCCGACACCGTTCAACGATCTGACGTACTACGTCTCGGGTGAGGCCACGTTCCAAGACGGCGAAGTGCTGTCCGTGCGCCGCTACCCCGAACACGAGTACCTGAACGGCTTCCTGAAGTTCAAGGAACGCGCCGACACCAATTTCCGCACCCAGGCGCGGCTCGACTGGAAGGTCAGCAAGGGCGTCAAGATGTCGGGTGAGATGACGCTCGACAAGACGTCGTCCGATCCGTACATCCACAACTACAACACGTCCGGCCAAGTCTCGCGGATCATGATCTTCCCGGAGTTTCGCCGCAACCGATTCGCACCCCAGGAACCGTGGTATGCGATTCAGTCGCAGGTCATCATGTACTCGGGGTCGTGGTATCAGAAGGCGCTGAAGGCGACCTATGTCGATATCCGCGACGATCCGAGTTGCCAGTACTGCCTGCTGCCGGTTTCCGACAACCAGACGCAGCGCGCGGTACGCGTCGTCGATTTCCAAGGCCGCGGGTCGGAACCGACCCTGCCGCCGGCTCTCGGCGGCCGGCTGGCCGTGTACGCGTACATCGACTTCATCATCTTCGACGGCTTCCAGAATCCGATCTCGACGTGGGTGCCCGAAGTGGGGTCGGCCGCGGCCGACACCAACAAGGCGGAGTTCAACGCCGCCGAACACGTGTGGACCAACAAGAACCTGAGCTACCAGTTCAAATGGTCGATGACCCATACCCTGTCGCCCAGGAGCTTTTACGAAGTCAAGTTGTCGCGCCTCAGTTTCGACGTGCTGAGTAGCGTCAACGACCAGACGCCTGGCGAGTACGCGACGGCGGGCAAGTTCCTGTGGGTGCCCGGCCGCGGTCCGATCACCGTCGGCAACGTCGACTTCTACACCGATCCGGAAGTGCCATTCTTCGCGACGGCTTACGATTACCAGCGCTACTCGCGCCGGAACAGCGCCACGTACTTGATGCGTTCCGACATCACGACGCAACGTTGGAAGAACCACAAGATGAAGGGCGGCTTGCTCGTCCAGTACAACGATCTGGATAATGCGACGTTCACCGGCCCCGGACGCCAGCGCCAATTCCGGGAGTCGTACGGGTTCAGCGGCAACGTCTTCCACAATTTCAATCCGGAAGGTTCGTTTTACGTCCAGGATCAGTGGCAGTACGAGGGCATGGTCGTCAACGGCGGCGCGCGTTACGACTTCTTCTCGCCGGGATCCGGCGTCGGGGTCGAGGTCAACAGCAGCCAGATCCAGCGCGACATCGACCGCTGGAAGACGCAGTTGAGCCCGCGACTGGGGCTCTCGTTCCCGATCACCGATCGCGACAACTTCCACTTCCACTACGGCCGCTTCATCCAGTTCCCGGAGAAGAACCTCATCTTCGCGACTCAGGATGTGAACGGCGGCCTCGGGACGCTCGGCAATCCGAACTTGGATCCCGAGACGTCGATTTCGTACCAGGCCGGCATCAAACATCAGTTCTCAACCGACGTGTCCGGGCAGTTCGCGCTGTTCAACAAGGACTACTACGGCCTGGTGTCGTCGATCGAGATCACGGACGACTCCACGGGCACCCAGAACACGCGCTACATCAACAAGGCGTACGCCAGCAGCCGCGGCGTCGAGTTGCAGCTCAACAAGGACTTCAGCCGCAACTTCGCCTTCGATCTCGCCTATACGTTCTCGTTCGCGGACGGTGTGGCGTCGAACGCCGACTTCGGCGTTCAAGCCCAGGGCTTGTCGCACTTGCCGACCGGTGAGCTGCCGCTCGATTGGGACCAGCGGCACACGTTCAACGCGACCCTGTCGATCGCCCGCGCCGGCGACTGGTCGGCCACGACGGTCTATCAGTACACGAGTGGACTGCCTTGGACGCCGTTCTTCCGGTTCGAAAAGCGGCAGGATCCGGTTCTGGAGAACTCCCGCCGGTTTCCAAAGCAGCACCTCGTCAACTTCCGCGGCGAAAAGTTCTTCAAAATCTACGGCCAGGACTTGCGGCTGTTCTTCGATGGCCGCAATTTGCTGGACGAGAAGGTGATCGCGGACTTGAGCCCGTTGGTCTATCCGGGGCTCCGCAACGCCACCGACGGCTACGTGTCGTACGCCACGGAGCAAAACCGTTTTGGCGGCGCCTACTTGCTCGACAGTGACGGCGACGGCCGCGATGAGTTCTTCCCGGTCAACGACCCGCGCGTCTTCGGACAGCGCCGCTTATTCCGTATCGGACTCGGATTCGAATTCTGAGTCCAAGCCCATGTTCTCGCAGGTGGCGCACGCAGGCGGCGGGGCGCCTGGAAAGGCTGAGGCAATGCGCAGAGGAATCACCAGAGCAATCACCGGACTGCTCCTGGGGTTCGCGGTCGCCGTGCTGCGGCCGGTCCCGGTTGTGGCGCGTAGCAATACGCCCCTCCCGGCCGACCTGCAGGATGGCACGTATCCGGGGATCCAGGGCATCCTCGAACTCGACGGCAAGAACGTTCACAACTGTGGGAACGTCCTCTTGCACGTCACGAACTTCGGTCTGATTGGATCGCGGCCCGGTTCGCGCAACCGTTTCTCGGGCGCGCCATCGGCGCAGTGGCCGAAGGGCAGCCCGACCGAATACTTGTACAGCGGTGCGCTCTGGGTCGGCGCCGATAAAAACGGCGAGCGGCACGTGACCACCGGCTCCGATCCGTTCGAATTCCGGCCCGGGCTGGGCGAGTTGGATCACATCTATCAGACCCGCGAGCAGGCCACCGGCGGCGCCCGGCGGCCGTCCCCGAATGCCGATGACGACCGCGACGGCAAGATCGATGAGGACTGGCTCGACGGCCGCGACAACGACGGTGACGGGCGCATCGACGAGGATTTCGCCGCGATCTCGAACCAGATGTTCTTTTGCGAGTACCGCGACATCGATCCGAACATCAAGCTGGCGAATCCGGAGCACGCGCCGCTGGAAGTCCTGGTGCAGCAATCGTCGCTGTGCTGGGAGGCACCGCTCACCGACGACTTCATCGCCTTCGATTTCAAGATCATCAACACCGGCTTCAACCCGCTCGCCGACGTGTTCGTCGGCTTCAACGCCGACTGCGACATCGGGCCGCGCGGCGAGGACAACGTCGCCGAAGACGACTACGCCGGCTTCTGGGAAGGCCGCCGGACGGCGCGCGTCGGGACGAAGACCAAGAACGTCAAGCTGTCCGTCGGCTACATGTGGGATGACGATACCGACGAAGGCAAGTCCGAGGGCTACATTGGACTCATGTTCTTGGGGGCGCAGGATCCGAACGGCGACGGCGTGCCGCGCCCCGTCTCGTTGCGGAACTTCCGGTTCTTCTCCGGCAACGCGCCGTTCGACCAGGGCGGCGATCCCGGCAACGACGATGAAAAGTACCAAACGATGTCGGGTCTATCGACGAAGTCTCTGCCGCCGCTGAACGCCCAACATCCGTTCCCGCGCGAAGGTTCGGAGGCCAAGAAGAAGCAGGACTACCGGATCTTGGTGTCGGCGGGCCGCGACTTGTCGAACCCCAACGATCACACCTTCGAGACCGTGGCGCCCGGCGACACGGTCGGTTTCCAAGCGGCGCTCGTCCTGGGCCGTTTCTTCGACGGCATGGTCGAGAACGCCGTCCAAGCGCAGTTGACCTACGACGGTGCGTACCTGGATTGCGACGAAAATCCGCTCACCGGCGTCGAGGGCCGGGAGACGGCGCTCTGCCCGCCGAATTTCAGCGGCCAGTTTCGCAAGAACGCCTGCGACAGCGTCTGCACCGCCAACCCCGCGCCCGAATGCTTCGTCACGGTGCGGGATTCGTGCAAGTTCATCAACGCGGACTGCGAGCAGGAAAAGGACTCCGGCGAAGAGACCGGGATCGAGGGCAAGGAATGTCTCATCCACTGGCTTATCGGCACGGCACCACCGCCGCCGTCGATGCGGCTCATCGCCAAGGAGAACGAGGTTGACATCCTGTGGGACAACCGCAGTGAAACGACCCCCGATCTGCGGCTCGCGGTCGTCGATTTCGAATCGTACCGCGTCTGGCGGGCGGACAATTGGACCCGGCCGTTCGGGACCGACGTCAACACCGGTCCGGGCGGCGATCTGTGGGCCCTGATGGCCGAGTTCGATCTGCCGCACAACAATATCGGCTCCGACACCGGTCTCGATCCCATCCGCTACCGTCCGGGGATTCCGGATCAGGCCGTGGAGTTCTACCGCGAGTGGCTACGGGCGCATCCATTCTTGCGGCCGCCGGGCTTGCCGGGGTACTCGGAGACCCAGCTCGACACGGCGCAAGCGCTGGCGCGTGGCATTCAGTACTACCGGTTCGTGGATCCGCCGTTCGTGCGCAACGGGGACACCTCCGGTCCGTGCCCGGCGAACGGCAAGTGCGCCCCGATTCAGACCCGCCATGGTCCAGTCAACGCGCGCTGCAACAGCGCCGGCCTGTGCCAGGAAACGGCGCCGCCGCCGCACAGCGGCGCGCACTATTTCTACAGCGTGACCGCGACGGATCACAAACTCGAATCGGGACCGAACGACACGTTGGTTCCCGCCGGACCCGGCTTGGCCGGCGATCCGAGTTCGAGTTTCGTCTATCTGAATCCACCGACCGAAGCGCTCGCTCCGGAGGATGCCGGCAAAGAGGACACGGAAATCTACGTGGTCCCGAATCCGGCGACACCGACGAGCATGGCACCCTGGAAGTTGGATCCCAACAACGACGATCCTACGGGCTCGAAGATCGAGTTCCACCACCTGCCGCGTTCGGCGGGTAAGGTCACGGTGTTCACGCTCGCGGGCGATCTCGTGCAGGAAATCGTTTTCGACGGCACGACCGGTAACGGATCCCTGCGATGGGATCTCGTGAGCCGCAACGGCCAGGACGTCACCAGCGGTGTGTACCTTTATACGGTCGAGGCCGACGACGCGCGGTTCAAGCGGTTCGTGGGCAAATTCGTAGTGGTGCGTTGACCAGGTCTCGGCGTCATCCGCGACCGGCCCGCGAGCAGGAGGTCTAGTGTGAAGCGAGTGTTGAGTCTGGTCGCCGTCGTCGTGCTCCTTCCGGGGGCTGCGGGCGCCGGAACTGTTTTCGAGAAGGTGGGAACGTACGCGGCCCAGTTCCTCAAGATCGGCGTGAGTGCGCGTGCGACCTCGATGGGCAGTGCGTTCACGGCCGTCGCCGACGATCCGTCGGCGGCGTATTGGAATCCGGCCGGACTCGTAGGTGTCGACGGCACTGTGGTGATGCTCAACCACACCGAGTGGCCCGCCGACATCAATCTGGAATACGCCAACTACACCTTCTCACCGGGATTCGTCCAGGGCAAGATGTCGCTGCACGCCCGCGGCTTGACCATGGATCCGCAAGTCGTGCGCACGATCTACCGCCAGCAAGGCACCGGCGAACAGTTCGATGCCGGTGACATGTCGTTCGGTGTGTCGTACGCACGCTTCTTCACCGACAAGTTCTCGTCGGGCATCACCATGAGCTGGATGCACATGGGATTGGCGGAGAAGTTCGTCAACAGCTTCGTGGCCGACTTCGGACTGTTGTACCGGATCGGGATTCGCGGCATGAAACTCGGAATGGCGGTTCAGAACATCGGCTCGCAGGTCGACTTCGCCGACCGGTCGTCGAAGCTGCCGACGGTGTTCAAGGTCGGCCTGTCGGTCGACACCTACCGCAGCGGCCCGCATTCGCTGATGACCGTCGGCGAGTTTTCACATCCATCCGACAACAAGGAACACCAGAACGTCGGGGTGGAATACTCGTACAACAACTTTGTCTTCCTGCGCTCGGGTTACAATCTCAACTACGATTCGGAAACGTTCGCGGCCGGGGCGGGCCTGCTGCTGCAGACGAGCCAGTCGACGGCCATCAACGCGGACTATTCGTTCGTGGACATGGGAGCTTTGGGCGGCGTGCATCGAGTGTCGCTGTCGTTCAAGTACTGACATTCGCCCAGCGCGGACGGCGCGGCCGCAGGCGGCGGCGAGAGCATGACGCGAGAGCCCGCCTGCGATCAGGCGGGCTCTCGCATTTCCAAAGCGTTTCAAGGAGGCCCGTCGTGAATTGGAAGAGCAGCATCGCCCTCGCCTGCGTGGCGGCCGCCGGCGTCGGCAACGCGACTTCGTTGCCGGCGGTTCCTGCGGTCGCCGGCCATGCCATCAATTCGATCCTGCAGCCGGGAATCGGGCGCGGCGATTTCGAATTCGAGTTCGACGCGGTGTGCCGCCAGCCGGGTGCTCCGGGGCGCACGGTACTCCGCGGCCTGGTGCAAGTTCCCGTGCAAGCGTTGCTCGATCAGACCCACGCCAACCGCGCCGATGTGCGCGTCATCCTGCGTGCCTTCGATGCGCAGACCGCCTTCGCCGCGCTCGCCGCGGCGCCGCAGGCAGGCGCCGGCGTCGAGACCGGCAGCGATTCGGTGCGGGCGTCACTCGAACAGACGGATGCCGCGATCGACGCGTTACTGTCCCAGTTCGATGGGATGAACCCGAGCGGCGAAGCGGAACGCCGCAGCCGCATCGAAGTCGATTCACGCGCCAAGTTGCTCGACACCGACTACCGGCTCTTCGATCTGTCCCTGGAAGTCGTGCCGGGTGACTATGTGCTCGAGGCGCGCGTCGAAAACTTGTCGCGCCGCAAACGTGGCTTGCTCGACCGGCTTCGCAAACGGCCGCAGGCGGCGGTGGCGCGGGTGCTCCTCCGCGTGCCCGATTTGACCCGCGTGCCGGCCTTGGCCGACCTCGCCTTCAAATCCGGCCACGGCATTCACAACGATTACGCGGCGCGGTTGTATGGCCTGCTCAACGATTCGCTGCACGTCGAGACGACGCTCTTCGGCAAAGGCACCTACCAGGTTCGGCTGCAGGCCGCGGGCCGGGACGGCGACGTGGCGTGGCGTGACTCGATGCGTGTCGAAGCCGATGGCGCCCGCGACCTGCATTTCTCGACGAGCGTCAATGCGATGCCGGCCGGTCAATACGTCGTCGAGGTGAGTGCCGGGGGCGCCGATGGCGCCGCGGTCGCGGCGCGCAGCTACGACATTGCGTGGTCGCTCGTCACCTGGACCAAGAGCCGGCGCGATCTCGATTTGGAAGCCGAACTCGCACTTTCCGAGGCCGAGTTCGACGCCTATCGGGCCATGCCGCTCGGCGAGAAGGAGCGCTGCCTCGAGGACTTCTGGCGCCGCCGTGACCCGACGCCGGAGACGGCTCTCAACGAGACGCTCGACGAATTCCAGCGCCGCGTTGCGTACACCGACCTCAATTACTCCGAAGGACGCCGCGGCGCGTTGAGCGATCGAGGCCGGGTCTATGTGCGGTACGGGCCGCCCGGCGAAATTCAGGCCGAAGCCGTGCCCTCGCATCTGGCGGGTCATGGCGCGGAGGAAGCGATGGAGAAGGTCGACGACGCGTACGTCGCCTCCGAGCACCGGCAAAACGAGGATCCCGATGGCTTGGGAGCCGTGCGCGGTGCTTCCGCGTCCGACCGGCAGGCCCGCACCCAGGAGCGTGCGCGGGTCATCGGCAATGGCAACGAAGTCACCGCCTACGAACTGTGGCTCTACTCCGGCGGCGGTCAACCGCTCTTCGCCGAGGACAAGGGAGTGGCGGTGGACAGCGGGCTGCGAATCCTGTTCGTGGATGTGTCGGGCTATGGAAGGTATCGGCTTCGGAAGGCCTCGGCGCGTCTGGACATTCGCGGCCTGGGCGCCAACTACTGAGGTCCCGCACCCCGGGCCCGCCGGTCGCCAGCGATCCCGCTCCCGGCGCGGGCGCGCGGGGTGCAGCCTTGTTGACAGGCCGCAAGGCACAGGCTATCTTGAGCGCCGCCCCATAGGACGATAACCCCGAAAACGACAACGGCTTCGAGGGGTTGCGCCGTGTTGCTCGAGGGGCGTCGGCGCGCTCCGAAGCAGTGGAGCTGTCGGCTACTTTGCGCCCATTCCGGAAAGGGGGGAACGGCCGCCATCGCGCGCCCGTAGGACCATGAACAAGAAGCCCTTTGTGCTGATCGCACTGCTGCTGTTCGCTGTCGTCCTCGGAGCCACGACGGCGCGTGTGGCGCTGTCGCAGCCCGCCAAACCGCTGACCGAGGAGACTGCGCAACCGCCACAGCCGGCGGATGTAGCAGCATCTGCGGCCACCGCCCATCCGGCCGCGCCGAGCGGCGGCGTGTCCGAATGGTTCAGCCGCGGCGGCACGTTCATGTGGCCGATCCTGCTCTGCGCGATCGTCGCGGCGATCTTCACCCTCGAGCGTTCGATCACCCTCATCCGGGCGCGCACGAATACGCGCGGCCTCATGACCGATGTGCTGAATGCGGTGCGGCGCGACGGAGTCGACGGTGGTGAGCGGGTCTGCGAGCAGACCAAGGGCCCGATTGCCTCCATCATTCACTCCGGCCTCCGCCAAGCGAAGCGCGGTCCCGAGGCGGTCGAAAAGGCCATCGAGGCGGCCGGCGCCGTCGAAATGTCGTTCCTGGAACGCGGCCTGATCTGGCTCGCGACCATGTCGACCGTGGCGCCGCTCCTGGGTTTCCTGGGCACGGTCTCGGGGTTGATGCACGCGTTCGACGCTATCGCGGCGGCCGACCAAGTCAGCGCCAAGCTGGTGGCCGGTGGCATCTCCGAAGCGCTCATCGCCACCCAGGCGGGGCTCATCGTGGCGATTCCCGCCAGCATCGCTCACAACCTGTTCCTCTCCATGATCGACCGCTTCGTGGTCGAGATGGAGGAGAGTTCGAGCGAGTTGGTGAGCGCGGTCGCCGAAGCGCGCTGACCTGGCGTTTTCTGCTGTCGATCTACTTTCGGCTTTGCCGGGCCGCCGCGCGCGCGTGAGGCGTGCAGGCCCCCTTGCCGGTGCCCCGGAGGCCCGGTAGGCTCCTGCCAAGCAGTCCGGGGACAACGGCTCGCGACTCTTGGGCTCACAAGAGCGGCGCGGCCGGGCGTCCCAGTGTGTCAACCGAGCCTCTGCCCCTCGGCGTCGCGATCCGACTCGATGCAACCCGGACGGCGCACGTGCGTATTAGGCTGCGAAGCTGTTGCCGTGCCCTCTGGGGAAGAATGTGGCCCGGTCGCAAGCCCGCCGTTTTTCATTCCCGTTCTTGGAGAGGTGATTCCTCGATGACTCGGAGCCAGGTGCGCCGCCGTGCGTTCGGTGGGCCAATTGGGGCCGTGGGATTCGCTTTGGCGCTCGTCGCGGGAGCGTCGTGGGCGCAGGGCACTCCAGCCGTGCCGAAACAGCTCCGGCTCGAGGACGCCATCAAGCTTGCGCTCGAGGGCAGCACGCAAATCGGGACGCGAGAGGCGCAGCTGGACGCGGCGCGCAAGGCACGCCGGAACGCCTTTTTCGATCTGGGTCCCGATGTACGGGTCGGCGCCGACTACGGAAAGCAGACCCGCACGGATCTCGACGCTTCGGTCGACAGGCTCCAGAAGCAGACCTCGAAGAGTGCGAGCGCTTCGACGTCAGTGCGGCTGTTCGATGGATTCGCGAATCTGGCGCGCTTGTCGGCAGCCGGCCACGAGGTGCGCGCCGACCAGCACTCGTTGGCGTACACGCGCAAGCAGGTGCAGGAGAGCGTCATCGCCGCGTACTACAATCTGCTGCGCTCGAAGTTGCTCTTGAAAGTGGCGGAAGAAGCGGAATCGGTGGCGCGCGAACAGTTGGAACGCACCCAAGCGTTGTACGAACTCGGGTCCGCCGCCCGCAGCGACGTGCTGAAGTCACAGGTCCAGCACGGAAACACGCGGCTCGATCTGGTGCGCGCCCGCAACAACGAACGGCAGAGCCACGTCGACCTCGAATACTCCATGAATTTGACGACGTCCGCGGACTTCGACATCGATACCACTGTGACGATGGGCACGGCGCCGGTGGCGCTCGATTTCGCAGTCGAACGTGACTTCGCGCTCGGGCATCGCGAAAATCTTTTCTCGGCGCGGGAAAACGAGCGGGCGGCAAAGCGCCGCACCCAGGCAGCGCGTGGTGCGTTGCTGCCGACGCTCGATTTTCAATACAGCATGGACCGATCGAACTTCGAAGCCACGTCCCAGTTTCAGTTCGGCGGTAGCCGGCAGCGCCGGCGCAGCTGGGGTTTCTCCGCCGGTTGGAACCTCTGGGATCGTTACCAGACCTACGCCAGCATCGGGCAAGCGCGGGCGACGGCCCGGCAGGCGGAGTTCTCACGCCGGCAGGCGGAACTGGACGCGTCGCGCGAAGTCCGGCAGCTTGTCAACTCGATCGACGAATCACAGGAGCGCCTCGGGGTAGCGCGCGAAAACGTCGCGCGGTCGCGCGAGGACTTGCGCCTGGCGCAGGAGAAATTCCGCGTCGGCGCCGGCACGATCCTCGACACGATTACCGCCGAATCGGACCTGACGTCGACGCGCGCCAACGAAGTACAGGCCATGGTCGACTACTTGATCGCTCGCGCCAATTTGTCGCGCGCCACCGGCCGCGACTTCACCGGTCTGTGATCTCAAGGCTTCAGGACGGAGACCACGCATGAAGAAGAAAATCCTGATCGGTGCGGCGGCGGTCGTCGTCGTGGCCGCACTGGTCGGCATCAGCGTCAAACGCGCCGGTGGTGACAAGGGGATTCCAGTCACCCTTGGCAGCGCCAAGTCCGGATCGATCATCGGCAAGGTGAGCGGCCCGGGAGCCATCAACCCCGAGGCGATCGTCGACATCAGCGCCCACTTGCCGGGGAAGATCACCAATCTCGCCGTCAAGGAAGGCGATCCGGTCACCAAGGGCCAGCTGCTCTTGGAACTGGACCGCACCCAGTACGATGCACGTGCGTCGGAAGCCCGCGCCACCGTCGAGGCGCAGAAGTCGCAGGTTGAACTGGCGCGGGCGCAATTCGAAAAATCGCAGCTCGACCTCAAGCGCGCGCAGGACCTGCATACCAAGGGTGTTTCGTCCGATCAAGATCTGGATCTGGCGCGCACCCAAGGCCGGGTCGAGGAAGCGCGGCTGCACGCCGCGGAGCAGATGTACGAGCAGACGGTCGCCAGCGCCCGCGCGGCCGAGGACGACTTGGCGAAATGCCGCTACACGTCTCCCATGGACGGGATCGTCTCGCGTCTCAACGTCCGTGAAGGCGAGATCGCCGTCACCGGTACCATGAACAATCCCGGTACCGTGCTTTTGTCCATCGCCGATCTGGCGCGCATGGAAGTGCAGGCGGAGATCGACGAGACCGATGTCGTGGACGTCAAGCTGACGCAGAAGGTGAAGGTCAAGGTGGACGCCATGCCCGACACGAGCTTCGTGGCGGCCGTCACCGAGATCGCCAACACCGCCATCACGCGTAACAAGGGGACCCAAGAGGAAGTCACCAACTTCACCGTCAAAGCGGTGCTGGTGGAGCGTGTCGCGCAGTTGCGGCCGGGTATGAGCGCCACGGTCGAGATCGAAACCGCCCAACGCGACAACGTCGTCAAAGTGCCGATCCAGGCCGTCGTGTCGCGCAGCGCCGACAAGGAAAAGAAGGCCTTCGAGCGCAACACGTCCAAAGGCAAACCCAAGGCCAAGGGCGATGTCGCGCAGGCGGCGGTGGCCGAGGACGAGGACGAAGACGACACCAAGGACAAGCGCGTCGACGGTGTGTATATGCTGAAGGACGGGCGCGCCGTGTTCACGCCGCTGAAGACCGGAATCGGCGACGATCGTTTCATCGAGGTGCAGACCGGGCTCGGCGCCGGGGACCGCGTCATTACCGGCCCCTACCAGACGCTGCGCACCATGGAGAGCGGCAAGAAGGTTCTCGAGAAGAAGGACCTGAAGGATGCCGGCGCCAAGAAGGACAACGCTTGATGCTCATCGAGATCCGTGACCTCGTAAAGGACTACCAGCTCGGTGAACAGGCGGTGCGCGCCCTGCACGGCGTCAGCCTCGACATCGAACGCAACGAGTACGTCGCGATCATGGGGCCGAGCGGTTCCGGGAAGTCGACGCTCATGAACCTGATCGGCTGCCTCGATACGCCGTCCTCGGGCTCCTATATTCTGAACGGCCAGGACGTCGGGAAGTTGAGCGACGACGAACTCGCGACGATCCGCAATCGCGAGATCGGCTTCGTCTTTCAGACGTTCAACCTGCTGCCGCGCGCCTCGGCGCTGCAGAACGTCGAACTGCCGCTCATCTACGCCGGAATGGCGCCGGCGAAGCGCCGCGAGCGCGTACAGCAGGCCATCGACGCCGTCGGGCTCGCCGACCGCGCGCACCACCGCCCGAACGAACTGTCGGGCGGCCAGCGCCAACGCGTCGCGATCGCGCGGGCGCTGGTCAATCACCCGTCCATCATTCTGGCCGACGAGCCGACCGGCAACCTCGACAGCAAGACGGGCGAGGAGATCATGAACGTCTTCGAGAAACTGCACGAGTCCGGCAACACGATCATCATGGTCACCCACGAACCGGATATCGCCCGGCACTGCAAGCGCGTCATGCGCCTCCTCGACGGACGCCTCGAGTTCGATCTGCCGACGGCGGAAGCGTTCACGCGCATGGAGCGCACGGTCTAAAGGCGCAATCGGCTGCGGCGTGCTGGTGCCGCGGCGCGGAGAGTGGCATGCAACTGAGCGAATCCCTCAAAGTGGCGCAAGGCACGATTCGTGCCCACAAGATGCGCGCCGGGCTGACCGCTCTCGGCGTGATCATCGGCGTCGCTTCGGTGATCGGCCTGTTGGCGATCACCACCGGCATTCGCGACAGCGTCGCGAAGCAGTTCAGCTCGCTCGGCGCCGAGATGATCTCGGTCAACCGCTGGGAATGGGGCGCGAACAACGACAACGAGGATTTCGAGAAGCGTAAACCCCTCACCTTGGTCGAATTCGAGACGGTGCGCGATCTGCCGATGGTGGACATCTGCGCGCCGACGGTGTACACAGCCCGCGACATCCATTTCCGCAATGTCGACCTCGGGTCGATCACGGTGTGCGGCACCAACGAAGTCTATCCGGCGATCGAGAATTGGACGGTGCAGGACGGCCGCTTCTTGAGCGGCGACGACGTGCGCGCGACGCGCTCGGTCGTCGTCCTGGGCGCCGACGTCGCCAACAACCTGTTTCCCGGCGGCGGCGGACTCGAACAGACGATTCGTATCGGCTCCTACGAATACACGGTGATCGGAATCTTGGGTAAGAAGGGCAGCATCTTCGGCGACTCGCAGGACAACCTTGTCAACGTGCCCTACACGGCTTTCGGCAAGCATTGGGGCATCAGCGACAAGCGCGATGTCAATATCTCGGCGGTGGCCCGCAAGCCGCACACGATGCAGGAAGCCATGGATCAGATCCGGATGGCGCTGCGCCGGGTGCGCCGCGTGCCACAGGACAAGCCGGACGATTTCGCGCTCAACACCTCCGACGCGCTGATCGCGCAGTTCAACGGCATCACGCAGGGGTTTTTCGCGGTGATCGTCATGGTCGGCGGCATGTCGCTCCTGGTGGGCGGCATCGGCATCATGAACATCATGCTGGTCTCGGTGACCGAGCGCACCCGCGAGATCGGCATCCGCAAGGCGATCGGCGCCAAGAGCACGGATATCGTCCACCAATTCCTGATCGAGGCCATCATCCTGTGTGCGCTGGGTGGGATCGCGGGCGTCTTGCTCGGCTGCGGGATCGGCGTCGCCGTTGGACACCTGACGCCGTTGCCGACGCACGTCAGCTTGTGGAGCGTCGCACTCGGCTTCGGGGTGTCGACCGCCGTCGGCATCGTTTTCGGGCTCTGGCCCGCGGTGCGTGCGTCACAGCTCGACCCGGTCGTCGCGCTGCGTTACGAATAGGAGGCCCGCCGTGTGGAGCCACATGCTGATCGCGCTCGACGCGGTGCGCGCCAACAAGCTGCGCTCGGCTCTCACCGCGCTCGGCATCTTCATCGGGGTGTTCACGGTCATCGTCATGATCGGGCTCATCGCCGGCGTCAATCACAGCGTCGAGGGTGTCATCAACGAAGAGCTGGGCACCGACACGTTTTGGATCGGCAAGGTCTTCGAGCCCAATCACAACCGCGAAGAGCGGCGCAAGCTGTGGCGGGAACGCAAGGACATCGACCCGCGGGACGTGGATGCGCTCAACGAGTGTGATCTCGTGAAGACCGCGGCGCCCTACCTGGGGCTCTATAAACCGATGTATCGCGGCGACGAGAAGACGAAGCGGGTCGAGATCATCGGCACCACCCAGACCTACCTCGACGCGATTCACCTCGACGTCGCCGAAGGCCGCGGTTGGACGGATTTGGAGGCCGAGCGCGGCCGCCAGGTCGTGGTCATCGGCCGGACGATCGCGCGGCGCCTGTTCCCGGAGGGCGACTACCTGGGCAAGGAGGTGCGCATCGAAGCGCAGCCATTCCGTGTCATCGGCGTGCTGAATGAGCGCGGCAAGAAGCTCGGCAACGATCTCGATGCCAAGGCCCTCATCCCGTCCCAGGCGGCGCTCAAACTGTTCGGGCACGGGCTCGACTCGTGGATCATCGTGCAAGCCGCATCGCCGCGCGTCATCCAGGAAGCGCAGGACCAGGTCATTCAAGTGATGCGTTTGCAGCGCGGCGTGCCGGCCAGCAAGGAAAACGACTTCGACGTCGTTCTCCCCGACAAGTTCACGGAGATGTTCAAGAAGACGACCGCCGCCACCGCCGCCGGCCTGACGGGCATCGCATTCATTGCATTGCTCGTCGGTGGCATCGGCATCATGAACATCATGCTGGTGTCGGTGACCGAACGCACCAAGGAGATCGGGGTGCGCAAGGCGATCGGCGCCAAGCGTCACGAGATCCTGCGGCAATTCTTGGTCGAGTCGGTGGTGCTCACCAGTCTCGGCGGAATCGTCGCGCTCATCGTCTCGTCGGGCGTCGTCTGGCTGATCGCCAAAGTCACGCCGGTGCCCGCCCTGGTGCCGCCTTGGGCACCGTTCGCGGGCCTTGGCCTCTGCTGCGTCGTCGGCATCGGTTTCGGCGTCGTCCCCGCCGTCAAAGCGGCCCGGCTGGATCCGATTGAGTGCATCCGCTACGAGTAGTCGCTTGAGGTAATGCGGGGGCGCGGGGCTTGCGGGCGCCGGATGCTGGTGGGCTCGCGGTCGTTCGCCGACCTCCTGTCGGCTCTCTCCCTCGCTCGTCGCCTCTCGGCCCTCCAGGC
>JANLSU010000071.1:0-7718 GCA_031362565.1 bacterium
TGCATGGGACCCTTCCTTCTCTTGGAGGAGAACGGAAGAATACCGTCGTTGCAGGTCACCTTTCCCTTTCCGCCCATTGTTGCACTTAAGTTATGAATCCGCGATGCCTAACAAGCGCATGCACCAGACGTGGCGCGGGCATGGTCTTGCTCCAGGCTGGCATTTGGGCCAGTTTAGTGGACAGTTCTTTGTTCTGCGCCGCGCCACGCAGGTGATGCGCGGGCGTTAGATGGCCAACTGACTCGCTCTAGGCAATCGCCCGCGCAATGTCCTTGGACTTGGCGCCCAAGCTGAGGAGCGAGCGCAGCAGCAAGTCGACGGACACGGTGGGATCGGCCGCTTCCATCTTCGCCACGCGGGACTGACTCGAGCGGAGCCGTTTCGCGAGCTCGCCCTGAGTCAGCTTATTCCGAGTGCGCCACTGGCGGAGGCTCTGCCCGAGGGCCACGCGCATTTCCACGAAGGCCGCCTCCTCCGGGCTCAGTCCAAGGAAGTCCGCGGTCGTCCCGGCAGCCCACCCGGCAGCGACGAGCTTGGCCCGCTTGCTGGTCTTCATCATCAGCTCCTAGTCCTGGGTCAATTCATCGTAAAGGCGGAATCGGCGCTTGCAGGTCTCCAGCACCTGGGCGGGCGTCGCGGGGGTCTTCTTCGCGAAGACGTCCCCGACAACGATCGCATCCGGATCGATCCGGTAGATGATGCGCCACGTCACTCGCTCATCAGGGATCCGGAGCTCGTGGCAGCGTCGACCGATCGTCGGCATCGGGCGCGAGTGGGGCAAGCCAAGCAGCTGGCCCCATTGCAGTCGTCGCAACAAGATCCCCGCCTCCAGACGAGCAGCGGCGGAGAACGGAGGTGTCTTGACCTCCCCGCGCAGCCAGACGAGTGGCTTGTTTGCGTCGGCCATGGAGATTAGTATATGTCAGACATGACATATTCGCAAGTGGCCATCTAACAAGCGCATGCACCAGTCGTGGCGCGGCCAGGGCCTTGCTGAAGGCCGGCAATTGCCCCACCTTGGCGGACAGTCCCCTGTTCTGTGCCGCGCCTTGCAGGTCATGCGCAGCCGTTAGTAAGCGGAACATGGTGTCTGTGTCGTCACTGCGCTCTGATGGTGAGCAGCCACCCGGGCCAACCGCGGTGTAGGCGCGGGGCGCCCCAGAGTCGCCAGCCGCAGGCGAGATGGCGGCTGGCGCGAACGGCTGAGGGGATTGTGGGGCGCCGCCGCGCGCACAGTCCGTGCTTGTTCTGCCATCGCGCTCCGGTGTGACCGCTTTCTAACATTGGCATGAAGCTGACGGGCGGGCGCCGTCGCCGCCGGTCCAGCTGGGTTACAGTTCGTACCAATGCACGGCGGCGCCTGGGACAGCGTCACTCACAGTGGTGCGCCCGCCCGCAGCTTATGCCATGCCGTTAGTAAGCGGAGGTGGATTGTTAAAGTAAGTGCAACAAAACAGGCGAGGCAGGTACTTGGTATACACTTCGGATCTCCTACCAAGAGAACGAAGCCTATGCCAAACACCCACCTCACCCGGGCGGAAAGATACTGTCTTCAGGACTTCCTGCGACTGGGCTGGCCGCTCGCCGCCATCGCCGCGGTCCTGGAGCGCGACCGTACTACGCTCTGGCGCGAGGTGCGCCGCAACCGGAATTATCGCGGGGGCTACGAAAGCCACTTTGCCCACTGCCAGGCGGTGGCGCGTCGCAGCTACGCCCGACGGAATCGGCGGCTGACCGCGGACGATTGGGCCGGTGTGCGGGTCTGCCTGGAGCAGCAGTGGAGCCCTGAGCAGATCGCCGAGCGCTTCCGCACCCTGGGGATCCTGCGGATCAGCGCATCGAGCATCTACGCGTGGCTCCATCGGGAACGGCGGCGGCCGCACTCCTTATGGAAGCAGCTCCGCCAAGGGCATCGGCAACGCCGGCGGCAGGCGGGACGGCGGCGCCGACCCGCGGTGCGTGGGCCGTCCATCCGGGAGCGACCGAAGGCGGTCGAGCGGCGCCACGACCTGGGCCACTGGGAGCTCGACACGATGGTCGGCACCGAGCGCACCTGCGGACTCCTCACCGCGGTGGAGCGCGCGACCGGGTGGGTGGTGATCGGGAAGCTGGACACCCTGACCGCCGAGGCCTTCACCGCCCGGGCGATCCAGCTGCTCCGCGACCAGCCTCATCCCATTCGCAGCCTGACCATGGACAATGGGCCGGAGATGAGCGGCGTCCGCCGCCTGCACACCGCGCTCAACACCGCGTGCTATTTCACGGATCCCTACAGTGCCTGGCAGCGGGGGACCAACGAGAACACCAACGGGCTCATTCGGCAGTATGTCCGGAAGCGCACGCCGATGGCCCACCTGACGCAGCGCGACTGCACGCGCATCGCCTATCGCCTGAACACCCGGCCGCGCGAACGACTGGGCTGGCTCACGCCGGAGGAATGCTATGCCTACTGAGTGTTGCAGTACAAACTGGTTATCTCACGCGGTGACTCCATCCCTCGCTCTCGCCCCGAGTAGCCTCCATCCACGCGTTCCGACCGTGTTCCTACCAACGCCTCGCCTACGTGCCGCCTCCGCTGGCGTCAACTGATTACCTGCTTTAGACTTACCCCATGCCGACAGTCTTTCGCCATGGCCCCTATCGGTTCTTCTTCTACTCCGCCGATGGGCACGAGCCGCCCCACGTCCACATCGAACGTGACGCCAATGCCGGGAAGTTCTGGCTCGACCCCGTGCGCCTGGCGGATAGTGGCGGCTATGGGGCCAAGGAATTGCGACTGATCGAAGGGCTGGTGACCACCAATCGGGAACTCTTGCTGCGAGCGTGGAATGACTACTTCACCGATTGAACTTCGCCCACCTTGGGCACAGGCGGTCCAGATCACCGAGGACCTGCTCGTCGTCGAGCTGCTCGACGCACGGGTGCTGTCCGTTCCTCTGGCTTGGTTTCCCCGGCTGTTGGCCGGCACTCCGGTCGAACGGTCCAACTGGCGTCTCGTTGGACGTGGCGAAGGCATTCACTGGCCCGACCTCGACGAGGATATCAGTATCACAAGCTTACTCGCAGGCTACGCCTCCACCGAGAGCCAGCAGTCCCTCAAGCGATGGCTTGGAACACGCGCCGGCTAACAAGCGCATGCACCAGTCGTGGCGCGGGCGTTAGGCGCCATAAGGAACAATGCATCTCGGAGATCCTCTTACTATGCGGCCCTCGCTGTCCCGGTGCATTCTCGTCATCCTTGTGGTCAGCGCTTGCGGAGACGCCACAGGGCCGAAGCCTCCGACCATTGCCAGCCTGGTCGGCGATTGGCGCGTGACCAGCAACCTCCGCAAGACCTTCACGGTTCCCCCAGACTCCAACGAGCTTGCAAGGCCGGGTGCAACCATTGCGCTTTCCGTCTTCACCGATGGCCAATACTTTCGCCATGACAGTCTTGATCTACTCCCGCCGCCCAGTACGTCCGACGATTCGGGGTCGATCGCCATTAGCGGCGACACGGTAACCTTCAGCTCTGCTCTCGGGCCTCCCTATTCTTTCACCCATGTGAGGGTACGTGGCGCTACTCTTACGATGAGCGATTCTCCGATGGCCAGCTTCGCCGATACGAGCTCCGGGTCTGTGCCGTTGCTGATTGTCTGGACACTTAGGCGGCAGTGATCACGATGGCGCCTAACAAGCGCATGCACCAGTCGTGGCGCGGCCACCGCCTTGCTTGGGACAGACACTTCGTCCAGTGTCGCCGACAATTCTTTGTTCTGCGCCGCGCCACGCAGGTGATGCGCGGGCGTCAGATGGCTTCAGATCTCTAGGTTGCGCCCTCCACTACTCTGTCCTGGACAGCCGCCATGCCTCGATGTTCCGTGTCCCCGATCTACGACCACAATTACTCGACGCTGGCCGCTGTTGCCATGTGCCTCGGCACACTATCCTGTCAGGCGGCTCCGCCACGCGAGCTACAGATCGTCGGCACAGACTACGCTTTCGCCGTGCCTACCAAGGTTCAGGCCGGACTTGCCACGATCCGGTTCGCGAACAATGGCAAAGTCCCCCACGAGATGGCCTTGGGGCGGCTTCGCGTGGGAATGACGGCGGACTCGGTCATGGCGCGCTTAACCCAAGGACGAGATCCCGCGGATGTCACCGATGGTGTCGTGGGCATCCTTATCGTAGAGCCCGCGCAAACCAGCATCGGCGCCTTGCAGACTGACCTGCTCGCGGGTCGGACGTATGTCATGATTTGTCAGTTCCGCGATGCCGACTCGCTCCCACCCCACATTGCGATGGGAATGCAGGCGAGCTTCACAGTCGAATAGACTGGTATTCTCCACCATGAGCATTCAAGGACATAGGTGACAGAGAGGAATCCCACAGGTGGCGGTAGTGTCACCCATGTCCTTGGACTGTTCTGTTGCCCATGTCTTCAGACTCCCCCCCTTCGTTCCTAGCCATCCTTTGGCCAACTGCGAGCACCTCATGCGTCTTCCTTTCTCCGCCTGCCTGCTAGTTCTTCTCTCCTCCGGGTTGGGTCCAAACGCTCCGGCACTCCCGTTGCCGCACCCTGGCGCGTTCCGTCGCCTCCCGCTCGTGCAAAGGGACACCGATCGGATAGCCTTCTCCCTGGACAGAATCATCGACCACGGTGACAACAGTTTCACCCGCATCTGTCGTTTGGCCCATGGAGTCGCGCTTCGGCCGGGCAAAGACGTTGACGGCTTCATACTCGATCAGGTATTCGACGAGGACGGCAATCTCTTCACCAACGACAAGACCGTGCAATTCACCAGTGGCGGCGACATTGCAGAGTCCACGACTTTTCAGTTGCACAATGACAACGACTTCAACGACAATGGCTTCGTCTGGCACTTCACCGAGCCGGCGACCGACGACGTCTGGATCGAGGAGCACAACGCCTTCGAGAGCGGCTATCTCGTTCACGTGTACTGAGGTCCAGGCCACATGAACACCGCGGCGAGCGTTGCCAAGGCCATCTAACCAGCGTACGCACCGGGCGTGGTGCACCATGACCGTGCGTCGCGCCAGCAGTAGGCCGACTTTGACGGACCGTTCTCTGGGTGTAGCCGCGCTGCGCGGGTGATGCACGGGCGGTAGACGTCAGACCTTCACTAACCTGCCAATCGCCCCTCCTCTCCCGCGGAAGAGGCATTTCAGGCGCTCAAAGGCTCACGGGATCGTCCAGGGACCTTGCACGGTCAGCCCATTCCGATGGGTGTATTCCAAGGCCTCTATTTTCGGCTTCGCCAGTTACCATCCGACCAGCGCATGGACCTGGGAAGCCGCGGCGCCTGCCCCTTCATTTACCTGCCACCGCACGCCATACCCCAACCATTCCATCGGGAGATCGTATGACTATCCGACGCTCGACTGTGCCCATTGCCGCAGCCGTTATCCTGAGCCTCGTTCTCCTGGGAGGGTGGCGCTCCACACCGACCCAGGGCGTGGTCAGCAGCCCGTTCGTGGTCGGCGCAAGCTGGCACGCACCGTCGGGTCTGCAGTGCACGATTGAAGAAGTGCAAGGTGATTGGGTGCGGGTCACGACCAATACGGCCTTGCCAGGTTTTCCTCCGAGTGCTATCTGGATTTATGCTCCCATGGGCCAGATCTGGACAATAGACTAGAGTGTGAGTCTGTGTTCCGAGCCGCGCCACATCGGTCCCTCGCGGCCATTGCCCGACATCGTAACGTCATTCCACCATACCGAGGCTCAGCACTCATGCAGCGCTACCGCGCAGCAAGCGTCCCGTTTGTGACCGTGCTCTTGGCTCAGATCATCCTGTCTGCGTGCACGACTTGGCGACCCACGACCACTCCGCTCCCGACGCTACTCGCGAAGGAGAAGCCTCACATCCTGAGGCTCACCCTTACCAACGGCAACACCATGACGGTTCAGTACCCGATCATCCGCGGTGATTCGCTCCTGGGTGGCCCCCACCGGTCGACCGACCGCACACGCGGTGAGTCGCTGCCCAGTGCGGCGGCAACTGCGACGCCGATACTCGCACTTGGCGATGTCACCGGTATCGCCGTGCGGCACACCAATGTGGGGGGAACGCTGGGACTGGTTGCCCTTGGCGCTGCCACGGGGGTTCTCATCATTTTACTTCATGATTGCGCAGGAGGGTGTGGTGGTTTCGGGAACTAGCGCCGATGTCCCCGGGGGCAGGCCAACATGCACATGCAGCAGACCTGGCGCGGCCAGTGCCTTGCTCCGGGACGGCACTCGGCCCAGCATTGCGGATAGTGCCCTGTTTTGCCACGCGCCACGTCGGTGATGCGTCGCCGATAGCCGCAATGCCCCGGTCGCACGGGGTGGCCGGGCCCTTCGTCCCACGACGCTCACAGCTCTCCGTGTCCCTTTCAGCACGGAGCCCGCAGTGCTGTACATGGTCGTCGAGCGGTTCCGAGCCGGTGACCCCATTCCGGTCTACCGTCGCTTTCGTGATCACGGACGGCTCGCTCCACCCGGCAGTACTTACGTCACGAGCTGGGTGACTCTCGATCTGAAGGGCTGCTTTCAGATGATGGAGACTGATGATCCACAGCTCCTGGCGGAGTGGATGGCACAGTGGCGCGACCTCGTTGATTTCGAAGTCACACCGGTGAAGACGTCGGCCGGTGCTGTGGCCGCCGTCGTTTCACGTCTCTAGTGCAAGCGCGCCCGTGGCCCGCGTCAGCCGTCCTGTCGTTGTGATGGCGAGTCAACAGACGCCTGCATCAATCAGGGCGCGGCCATGGCCGCGATGAAGTGTGGCATGTGTCCCACTTGGGCGGACACTCCTCTGCGCCGCGCCACACATGTCGTGCGTGGACGGTAGACGTGAACATGTCGTGGTCAGGTATCCGCAGTACTCCTGATCCCCAACATCAACCGCTGTACCTGACATCTTCCCAGTTGAATCGCGGTGTCGATTGCTCCGAAGGTCCCGCACGAGCCGGTGATCGACGGGCCCAGCGGTCAAGATCTTGCCTCGCAGTCATCACGCCTGCGGCCTCGTGCTATGTTGCTTGCGGTAGCGTAACCCCGCATGCACCTTTGACGGCGCCGCGTTGAACCTCTTCGGCCAGCTGCAACTCCTGCAGGAGCGTCACGATGGCAACAGCACCCACGCCCGCCCTGTCCGCAAGGTCATTTCTACTGGTACGGACTGCCGCCACATTCTTTGTCATCGGCATTGTGGCGCTCCTGGGCGGACTCGTGGGAATGTTCACGAATTGGTTCAGCATTCTTTCAACCCGCAACGTTCTCATCGGTGCAGCATTGTGTCTGCTCGTGGCTGCCTGGCTCTATCGCAATGCCAGTCGCGACAGGCACAGTCAGGGCCATAATTGACAGAACAGTCCAGTGACATGCGTGACGGGTAATTGAGAGTGTGGGAGGTACCCGCTCCGAACGCCGGGCGCCTGGGACCGGAATGAAGACCTGGTTCGGGGAACTGTGAGTGGCGGAACAACTGGCCTGGGCAGGGTCGCGCGGCCGATAAACGCTGCGGGCCGGTGTTCAGTGCGGATTCACGGTAACCGGATCGACAAGCAACTCAACCCCCCATCCATCTTCCGGAACTCGGAAACGTCGAGCTCGATCACCTCGCGACCGAAGCCTGCGAGCCGTTTGGCGAGCGCGGAAAAGCCGCTCGGCACCAGTACCGCGTCGTTGACCCGCACGCAGTTGGCCGCGTACGTCTCCTCCGCGCTCGCCACGA
>JANLSU010000039.1:0-227228 GCA_031362565.1 bacterium
GCCCCGACCACTTCGTGCAACGTGATCGAACCCGGATCGCCCAGCACCTCACACGCAGACTCCGCGATCTCGGCTACGAAGTCACGATCCAGGAGGCCGCTTGAAAGAACCCCACCCCGCGGGGGGAGTTTCTAGGTAGCAAGGCCGCACCCCACGCGCCGCAAGCCCGCCGCCCGCAGAATATTTCCGCTCCGCTACTGCGTTGGCAGTTCCCAGCTGCGGCGGGGGACGGGATCACCGTGGTCGGGGTTGCCGGGAAGCCGGAGCGCGTTCATGGCGTTCAGAGCGAAGATGCCGGTCGACACGACGAACACCGGCCGCATGCCGATGTGCGAGGCGAGGAAGCCGCCGAGGAGCGGGCCGACGAGGCCGCCGAGCAGGGTGGTGCTCGCTCCCAAGGCGACGATGCCGCCTCGTTGCTCGTCGGGCGTGTGACTGGCGATCGTCGCATACAAGCTCGGCAACATCCCGGCCGCGAACAGTCCTTGCAGCCCCCGGAGCACGAAGAGCGACGGGACGTTGGTTGCGAAGGCCTGCAGCAGGAACACCGCGCTGCCGCCGATGAATGCCATCAGCAACGCGCGGCGCTGGCCGAGGCGATCCGAAAGGCGTCCCCAACGCGGTGCCGCAATCAACGTCATGAGCCCGGTAATGCCGAACAGCACCCCGGTGGCGGACGACAAGCGCTTTGCATCGACGCCAAGCGATTCCACAAACAATGCGAAGAACGGTTGCACGAGGACGATCGACAACTGGGTCAAGAAGAGCCCCAAAAGCGCGATCGGAATCGCGCCGCGGGCGGCGAAGCGCAGATTCGCGAACACCGTGTTCCGCGGCCCGGCGGACCGGGTGCGGTGTTCGGTCACCAGGCGCAACACCGCGAATCCGGCGATGACTTCGATTCCGGCGGTGACGAAGAAGAGATGCCGAAAGCCGATGAGGTCGGCCAGCACGCCGCCCATGAGCGGACCCACGACGACGCCGGCCGCTTGGGATGAACTGAGAGTGCCGAGCGCAAATCCGAGCTGCGACCGCGGCGCCGACGACGACACGAGGCCGATGGCGGCCGGAATGAACCCCGACACCACACCCTGGAGAATGCGGAGCACCAGCAGTTGCTTGGGAGAGTGCGCGAAGCCCATCAAGAAGATCGCGATCGACAAACCAAATAGCGCCCGCACCACCATGAGCTTGCGGCCGGTGTGATCGGCGACCCAGCCCCATACCGGTGTCATGAGCGCCGCGAAGAGGAACGGCGCCGAAAAAATCGCCCCGCTCCAGCGCTGCACTTGGGCAACATCGGAGATGCCGTACGAGCGCACGATGAGCGGCAACATGGGCAGGATGAGCGCCATGCCGGACACGGCGAGGAGTTGCGTCCACCACAGAACGTGGAGGTTGCGCTGCCAATTCGGGTCGGGCGCCAAATCCGCGTTCGATGTCGCGCCGGGTGAGGCCGATGCCGGCAGAACCTGCATCAAGCACTCCGGGTCGCGCGGCGCAATTCGCCGACCAGGTGTGCAAGCTCCGGCAGAATGAGTTTGTCGAGCGCGAGCTGCACGGCGCCCCGTGACCCCGGCACCGAGAAGACGATCTTGCCGCCGATGACCCCGGCGGAGGCGCGCGACAGCATCGCCGCGCTGCCGATCGCGGCGAACGACAGGGCGCGAAACAATTCACCGAATCCCGGCAGGGTGCGTTCGTACATCGCCGCCAGGGTGTCGTACGCGAGATCGCGCGGTGCGATACCGGTGCCGCCGGTCGCCACGACGGCATCCACCGCCGGCAACCCAAACACTGCCGCCATTTCCGTTCCGAGAGTGGCCGGATTTTCGCGCAGGATCTGCGTTCCGACGACGTCGTGGCCGGCGCCCCGGAGTGCGTCGCAAATGGCGCTGCCGCTCGTGTCGGACGCGGCATCACGCGTATCGGAAAGGGTCAGGACAAAAACCGCGACGCGTTGCGGTGCGGTGGCGCGATGCTGGATTTCGCTCATGGGGTCCTTCCGTCGCGATCGCGTCGATCTTACGGCACCCGCGACGGAGTCTCAACCGAGCCGCTCATGGGGGGGCGCGAGCCGGGCCAATGGACTGGGTTGGGCTCCGGCGTCGCTGCCCTCGGTAGCGTTGTTTCCAACTGCGTCCGGAGCCGCAACGCCTCCCGGTCGACGGGCGACCGGCGGAGCGCCGCGCGTACCGCGTCGAGTGCCGCAGCCTGCCGGCCGGAGGCTTGTTCGATGCGCGCGAGTGTCATCCAGTACTCGGTCTTGGTCGAGTCCGCGGCCAGCGCCAACTGAACGTGAGAGCGCGCCGCGTCCAGATCACGGCCCAAGGCCGCCAGCGCACAGGCCAGATTGTTGTGGGCCGGGGCCAGACCGGGCCGGTGTTGGAGGGCCGCCTCGTACTCGTGTGCCGCGCCCTCGAAATCGCGCCGCGCGAACAAACGGTTGCCAAGCCCGGTGTGGTATCGCGCGTCGGCAGGGTTCGCCTCGACGGCATGCCGGTACGCCGCCAGCGAGGCGTCTTCGTTGCCACGTTGCCGATGATCGATGGCGATTTCCTCCCACAAGTAAGCGCGCGCATACGGTGACCAGAGGCGCGGCGCGGCGAGAACCCGGGTGATGTGCCCGAGCGTGGCGTCGCGCGAGTTCAAGAGGACGACCCAAGGGGTGAGATGGAACACCCCGGCCACCAGTACGATCGCGACCGCGGTGCGTTGCGAACCCGGATGCGGCCGCACGAGACAGGCTGCCGTGAACGCCAGCAGAACGAAACCGTTCGCCGCCAGGATATCCCAGTCACGGTAGGCTCCAAGTTCGCGCGGAAACGCCACGGACAACGCCAATCCGCCCGCCGCGGCCAAGCCGAGAAAGCGTTGCAGCGGGTCGAAGGATTGCGCCCGCGCGACGAGGATCGCCGGCAGTGCCATCAGTGCGAGCGGTGCTGCCAAGAGCGAATCGTTCAAGAACGCCAGCAGGTGAGGCAGCGAAAAAAATCCAAACGCATGCCGCCCATCGTCGCGGTGGAATGCCGCGGCAAAATACCGGCTCAATTCAGAACCGGTCGAGGCCGTGACGCCGCTCACGGTGCTGCGCGAAATGCGCGCCAGCACGAGCGCCAGGCCGGTACTGCCGGCGACAGCGAGCGCGGTCGGGAGCCGGCGGCCGGCACGGATGTCGCGCCACCCCAAGTAGAGCTGCGCAGGCGCCAGCGCGAGCGTCTGCAGATGCATCGGCAACAACACGCCAAACCCGAACCACGTCGGCCACGTGGCGCGTTCACCGGCGACGGCGCGGCATGCGAGCAGGAGATACAAGGCGACGACGGCAGTGTGTGCCGCGTAGTACTCGACGTGGCCGTAGAAAAGCTGCATCGATCCGGCGGTGAGCAGGAGCGCTGCGGTCAAGAACCGGCCGCCGCGATCCTCCGTGAAGCAAGCCGCCAAGCGCAGGAACACATAGACGGCACACGCGCCGGACACGATCGACAGCAGAACCAAACTGGTTTCGACGCCAACGCCGGCTGCCGTGGCGAATCGTACCCACAGGATCGTGATGCGCACCAGCAAAGGCGCGTGTGAAGAGGTGACGGAAAGGCCGTGATCCCGGATGAGCAACGCGCCGTCGCCGAAGAAATGGGTTCGCTCGCGAAGCAAGTAGAACGGAACGAGGCTGGCGACGGCGATGAGGGCGCTGGTGCGGCGGTTTGGAAACGGCAGGACGTTGGGGCGCGCGCCCGGGCGCCGCGCGAGGACGAGTCCGCCGACGGCGAGCGCGGCCCAGAGAAGCGGTAGAGCCGGCGGGGCGGCGGCAAGATGCGACAGGCCCCAGAGCGCACCCGGCGCGAGAAAGGTGGCGGCGAGCTGCGCGGCAACGAGGCACAACGCGCCAAACCACAGGATGCCATCACGTTTAGTCATCGGTGGAGAGTGCCACGGGTCGGACGCGGCAGCAAGCGGTGGGGCAGAACGTCGACGCGCGCCGCGGCCAGGGGCCACGGCGCGCGTTCGATCGAGCGAATCTGTTCAGGCGTGCGAAACCTCGGGCACCTTTTCCACCGGTACGGCAGGCGCGGTGGCGGCCACTTGGACCGGTGCGCCGAGCGGGCTCAGGGCGAGGCGTTCCTTCGCCATCTCGAGGACGGTTTTTTCTTCATCCGACATGGCGAGTTCGCACACGCCGTTCTTGACCGGCTTCGCGTAGCCGCGGTAGTCGTTGCGGCCGGCGATACTCGTGGTCACGACGCCGTTTTGGTGCGCGTCGAGCAGACACAACGAGTAGCTCTGCGAGCCGCGAATGTCTTCGAACGCGTCGTACTTGAGGAAGCCGACACCCTGCAGCGTCGTGTGCAACTGGGTCTCGATGCGATGCATGTACGCCCGGGTTTCCTCGATGCGTTCGGCATTGCGTTCGACGCCGAGCAGTTGTGCCTGGAGTGCTACGGGCACTCCATCCTTTTCAGCGGCCTGCGCCAATTCCTCGTAGGGGCGCGCGAAACGCTGGAAGCGCTGGTAGAGTGTGATCCACCCGACCAGAGCCACAATTCCGATGACTGCGCCCGCGACTCCCACCGCCGGCGCCCACGGCTGCAGGCTTTCCATCGAACTCCTCCGTTCCAGACCTAGGGCACGAGGCTCTCTTCCAAAAGCTGGAGAGCGAAGCCTGTGCCACCCTTGGCGGAGCTTTGGGGAATCAGCCGCAACGCCGCGTTCGGGTCGCACCTGGGCCCGCGGAAGGGGGGAGCGGCAGCGCTTCTGCCGACAGATCACCGGCCGGCCGGACAAAACCGATCCAACCGGGCGCCCGCCTGCACCGCGCGGCCGGGGTCGGCGGCGCGGCAGATATGGCAGAATGCAGGCCGCTTGTGCGCCGCGGAGGAGCGGGGTGGCGGCACCCACTCCGGACGTCCGTCCTGCACCACGCCGGAGGAATGCAACTATGAGCCGTACTGCGGCAGCGGCCGTCGTGCGCCGGATCCGCGCCGCCGGCTTCGACGCCTACTGTGTCGGCGGCTGCGTGCGCGACACACTCCTCGGACTCGAGCCCAAGGACTGGGACATCGCCACCGCCGCACGGCCGGAAGACTGTCTGCCGCTCTTCGCCGCGACGCGCGAAGTCGGGCGGCACTTCGGCGTCCTGCAGGTCAAGGAAGATGGCATCTGGATCGAGGTCGCGACGTTTCGCAGCGAGGGGCCGTACTCCGACGGCCGCCGGCCCGATCACGTCGTGTTCACCGATGCACGCGCCGACGCCGAGCGGCGCGACTTCACGGTCAACGCACTCTTCCAGGATCCCGAGACCGGCGCGATTCTCGATTTCGTCGGTGGCCAGGCCGACCTCGCGGCGCGGCGCATTCGTGCCGTCGGCGATCCGGCGGCGCGCTTCGCGGAAGATGCGCTGCGTTTACTGCGGGCGGTACGGTTCGCATGCCGCTTGGATTTCGCAATCGAATCGCAAACGTGGGACGCTTTGCAGAGCGCCGCGCGGGGCGTGGAGAAGACGAGCGCCGAGCGCGTTCGCGATGAACTGCTGGCGATTCTCACCGGACCCAATCCGCGCCGCGGGTTCGAGTTGCTGTTGGACAGCGGCCTCCTGCCGGTGATTCTGCCGGAGGTCGCCGCCTACCGCGGCGTCACTCAATCGCCGCGTCACCATCCGGAAGGCGACGTGTGGGAACACACCCTCCGCATGCTGGCGCTGCTCGACGATCCATCGCCCGATCTGGCACTGGGGGTGTTGTTGCACGACGTCGGCAAACCGGTGACGCGGTCCGAGGACACGGAGATTCACTTCTACGGCCACGAAGTGCGCGGCGTCGAGATCGCGGCGCGCCTGCTGGATCGACTGCGGGTCGCGAACGCGACCCAGGACGCCGTGCTCGCGATGATCGGCCAGCACATGCGTTTCCTCGATGCGCCGCACATGAAGCAGAGCACGCGGCGCCGCTTCGTGCTGCAGCCGCATTTCGCGGCCATTCTCGAGCTGCATCGCCTCGATCGCCTCGGAGCGAGCGGCAATCTCGCGGCGTACGAGTTGTGTCGCGCCGAACTCGCGGCGCTCCAGAGCGAGCCGGCCGCCGAACCGATGCGTCCGCTACTGTCGGGCCACGACCTCATGGAACTGGGGATCGCCCCCGGGCCGGAGATCGGCCGCCTGTTGGCTTTGCTCGTTGACGCGCAACTCGAAGGCGAGGTCACGAATCGGGACACGGCGCGTGCGTGGCTGGCGCGGTACCGCGATGCGGCTGCGGCGGGCCCCGAATCGACGCCTGGCGCCAGCCCGAGCCGGGCGTTGCAACCGCCGTCGCCACAAGGGGATGAGGGAGCTTGACAAGCCCGGCCGCGAACCGCAACCTAGGGGCGCATGGGCGATTAGCTCAGTTGGCTAGAGCGCTTGCTCGACACGCAAGAGGTCACAGGTTCGACTCCTGTATCGCCCACCATTTTTTCCCGACGCTTTGGGCCCGCGCGGCGACGCGCGGGCCTTCGCGTTCGTACGGGCCCGCCCGCGGAGGCGCGTCGTGAAACTCTTCGCGCCGGTGCGGCCCGATGAGCGGCGTGCCGTCGGTTTGGCATTTGCGACCCTGCTCGGCATCATGGCGTCACACTCGCTCTTGGAAACGGCGCGAGATGCGCTCTTTCTGTCACGTTTGCCGGCGTCACGACTGGCGTGGGTGTACCTCGCGGTTGCCGCGGTGTCACTCGCACTGTTCGCATTGCAGGCGCGCGCCGGCCGGGTGCGCGCCGGGCGCGCGGCGCTCGTGGCGTGGCTCTTGGGCGCGAGCGCCGTCGACACCGCATTCTGGTTTGCCATTCACCGGTCCGGCACCGCCGTTCTCTACGCGCTCTATTTGTGGTCGGGGGTCTTTGCGACGCTCGTCGTGGTGCGATTCTGGACCCTCGTGGGGGAATTGTTCACGGTCGGCCAAGCGAAACGCCTCTTCGCGTTGATCGGCAGCGGCAGTGTTCTCGGCGCGATCGTCGGTGGCGCGATCGGCCGGATTCTGGCCGGTGGAATGGAGATCGGCAGCCTGTTGCTGGCCTCGGCGGCGCTTCTCGTTCTGACCGCCGTGGGTCCGGTGCTGTGGCTTCCACAGCCGTCGGAAGTTGCGGCGTCACGTTCGGAGCGCGGCCGGTCCCGCGCTGCCGCCGCGCCCGGCGCACCGCCGGTCGTGGTGCACGCACCTGGCGCGGCGTGGCGCGATGTCGTCGCGACGGCGCGGCTCGTGGCCGAGCGTCCGTATTTGCGGGGCGCCGCCACCCTCGTCCTGTTGTCGACCGTCACTCTGACGAGCGTCGATTTTCTCTTCAAGAGTGCGGCGGCGGCGCATGTACCGAAGGCCGACCTGGGCGCGTTTTTTGCCGGCACGACACTGGTGTTCAACATCGCATCGCTGGTGGTGCAGGTGGCCGGCGTGGGGTGGCTCGTTCGCACCCAGCGCATCGACCGGGTGCTGTCGGTGTTGCCGGCGATGCTCGTGCCGCTCGCTGCCGCGGTCGCCGCCGGTGGCGGCTTCGTCGCGGCATTCGCCCTCAAGGCCTGCGACGGTGCGCTCCGCCACTCCGTGCACCGCACCGCCACCGAAGTGCTGTTCGTGCCGCTCGCGGCGACGATTCGCAGCCGCGTCAAAGGCTTGGTCGACGTGGTCGGACAGCGCGGCGGCCAGGCCATTGCATCGCTGGTCATCTTGCTGTCGCTGGCGGTGCCCGGTGGTGCACGTCTCTTGGCGGTGGTCGTTGGATTGCTGGCGCTGGCGTGGCTCGTGGCGGCGCGCCGTCTCAAGAAACACTATGTCGATTTGTTCCGCGACACTCTGAGTGAAGTCGCGGTGCGGACCCGATTCGAGTTTCCGGAACTGGATCTCGCGTCGCTCGAAGCGCTCATCCAGGGCCTGAACAGCACCCGTGATGCGGAAGTGCTCGCGGCGCTCGACTTCCTAGTGGAGCAGGATCGCGTCCGGCTGGTGCCGGCGCTCCTGCTCTATCATCCATCACCGGCAATCGTCGTGCGGGGCCTCGAGTTGTTCACAGCCGCGGGTCGCGAAGACGTGCTGCCGATCACCGAACGCTTGCTCGAACACCCGGACGCCGAAGTGCGTGCCGCAACGCTGCGAGCCCGCGCTTGGCTGTCGCCGAGCGCCGAACTGTATGCGCGTTTCGTGACCGATCCGTCACCGATTGTGGTGGCGACGGCTTTGGTGGGACAGGTCTCCTACGGCGGCACGGCGGCCACTGCGGCGCGTCAGCGCATGCAGCAGCTTTTGGACAAAGGCAGCCTCGACGAAGCGACGGCTTTGGCGCGGGCGATTCGCACCAGCCCCGGCGCCGGCTACGAAGGCGTGTTGCTGGCCCTTGCGGCATTGCCGGATGCCCGAGTGCGGCTCGAGACGGCGCGCGCCATGCGGGAAATTCTCGCGCCGCGCTTCATCCCCGCTCTTTTCGCCATGCTGCCGGATCAGTCGTTGCGACTCGAAGCCCGCGCCACGCTCGTGGCCCTGGGCGCCGACGCATTGGCGCGGCTCGACGCCGCGCTCACGGATCGCAGTGTCGACGTGAAGATCCGCCGTCAGCTGCCGCGCACCATCGGGCAATTCGGTGCCGCCGCCGCGGCGGGCATTCTCATGCGGCACTTGCGCGACGAACCGGAAGGCGCGGTGCGGTTTCGGATTCTGCGCACTCTCGCCCGGCTGCAAGACGACGATCCAAGGCTCGGTCTCGACCGCAAGACACTGGAAGATGCGCTCGAGGCGGCGCTCGCAAGCGTCCGGCGGGTGCTCGCGTGGCGCGTCGAACTCGCGGTGCACACCCAGGCGGTTGCGGCAAGCCGCACCCCGGTGCAAGAGCTCGTCGGTGCGCTGCTCGAGCACAAAGAACTGCAGGCCATGGAAAGAGTGTTCCTGCTGCTCGGGCTTCTGCATCCGGAAGAGAACGTGCGCAGCGTGCAGCGCGGATTGCGGAGCCGCGACCGGGCGGTCAGGGCCAGCAGTCTCGAACTCTTGGACAACGTGCTGCGGGCGCCATTCCGGGCCCCGGTGCTGGCACTCGTCGACGATTTGCCCGACGCCGAACGTTTGGCGCGGGCCGGCGGCGGAGCGCCACGCCACGGCGCCGGCTACGAAACGTTGCTCGGCGACCTGCTGGAACGCGGCGGACTCGGGATGCGGGCTCTGGTGGCGTATCACGCCGGCGAAATGCGCCTGCACGGCTTGCGCGACCGGATCGGCGCCTTGCCGCGCGATCATGGCGGTCTCCTGGAGCCGGTCGTGCAACGCACGATGGTGTTGCTGGCCGAAGCGCGCCGGGAGGCGTAGTGGACGCACAGGTTCGCACCCTCGGCCCTTTGGAGCGCGCTCTGCACCTCAAGTCCGTCGACGCGCTCGGCGGTTTGCCGCCCGCCGAACTCGGCGTCGTGGCGCGGCACGCGCGCGAACGCCGCTTCCGCGCCGGCAGTGCGGTGTTCCGGCCCGGCCAACGCCCGGCGAGCTTTCATGTGGTCGTCGCGGGCGGGGTGCGTGTGACCGGTGCCGAGCACGATGCGGCGCGCATCGGGCCCGAGGAATGCCTCGGGCTCTTGGCGCTCCTGGCCCGTTGGGACGAGGGGCTGGATGCGGTCGCCGAAGAGGACACGACGACACTCGAACTCGACGTGGAGGATCTGCACGACGTGCTCGAGGATCATTTTGCCGTGTACTTGCACGAACTGCGTGGCGTCGCCCGGCGCATGATGGCAACGCTTGCCGCGTTGCCCGACGGCACGCACATCGGCGCGACGGCACCGCTCTTGCCCGTCTCCGCCGAGCTCGACGTCATCCAGCGGCTGCTTTTTCTACGCCGCACGGCGGCTTTTCAACGCGCCAATATGGATGCATTGGTTGAAATGGCGCGCCACGCGACGGTCGTACGCTTCGCACCCGGCGAACGCTTGTGGACGCGCGGCGACCCGTCGGGATTCAATTGTCTGGTGATGGCCGGCACGGTGCGCGGCGTGCATGGGGCACCGGAACGCAGCTTCGTCGCCGGCCCGGGTGTTCCGCTTGGCACGCCCGAAGCCCTGTGCGGTGCGCCGCGCTGGTACGACGCGGTCGCGGTCGAGCCGGTGCTGGCGCTGCGCTCCGAAGTCGATCTCTTCCTCGACTTGCTCGAAGATCATTTCGCCATGGCGCTGGACTACCTGGCGGCGACCGCTACGGTGCTGATCCAACAGCTGCGCGGCGGCGGCTGGCAGCCGCCGCCCTGACGTGCCGCGATCAGGCCGTCGCCCAGCCGGGCACCGCGACGTCGGGGAAGTTGTCCATGATGCGCCGGGCGCGGAGTTCGCGGAGTGCTGCGTGGGCCGACCCAAGCGTCACGCTCGGTTGCGCTTCGTGGCCACGCCGCCGCCACGTGATGGAATCGGTTTCCATTTCCTTTTGTCCGACGATCCACAGGTTCGGAATCTTGTGGGTGGCGGCGTTGCGGATCTTCTTGCCGAAACTGTCGTCGGAGTCGTCGACCCGGACCCGGAACAGGTCGTCATGCAGTTGGGCTTGCACCCGCCGCGCGTAGTCGAAGAAGGCCGGCGCCACCGGAATCACCATCACCTGGAGCGGCGACATCCAGGTCGGGAAGGCGCCGCCGAAATGTTCGAGCAAGAAGGCCACGAAACGCTCGTGGGTTCCGAGCGGCGCGCGATGGATGATCCATGGGCGCTGCCGCGTGCCGTCGGGGGCCACGTATTCCAGGTCGAAGCGGTCGGCGGCGATGAAATCGAGCTGTCCGGTGCTGGCGGTTTCCTCGCGCCCGACGACGTTGGTGACCTGGTAGTCGATCTTCGGGCCATAGAACGCCGCTTCGCCGGTGCGCTCCTCGAACGGCAGTTTCATGTCGACCAGCACCTGGCGTACGAGGCCCTCCGCGAACTGCCACTGTTCCTCGTTGATGATGAACTTCTCTTTGTCGGCCGCATGCAATGACAGTCGCAGCCAGAAGTGCTCGAGCCGGAACATGGCGTAGTACTGCTTGTGCATGTCGATGACGGCTTGAAATTCTTGATGCACTTGGTCGAGGGTGCAGTAGATATGGGCGTCGTTCATGCTCATGCCACGGACGCGCAAGAGCCCGGCGAGCTGGCCGCTCTTTTCGTAGCGATACACGTCGCCGTACTCGGCAAGCCGCAGCGGCAGGTCGCGATAGCTCCGCTGGCGCGCCGCATAGATCGTGTGATGGTGCGGGCAGTTCATGGGCTTCAAATAGAAGGCCTCTTCGTCCTCGAGCTGCATGGGCGGGAACATCGAGTCCTTGTAGTACGGCAGATGTCCACTGCGGACATAGAGCGAGCCCTTGGCGATGTGCGGCGTCGAAACGCGAACGTACCCGGCCCGGAACTCGGTCTCGCGCGCCAGGGCCTCTAACTCGTCGCGCAGCACGGTGCCGTTCGGCAGCCACAACGGCAGGCCCTTGCCGATCTCCTCGGCGATGACGAACAGGTCGAGTTCCTGGCCGAGCTTCCGATGGTCGCGTTCGCGCGCCAACTGGCGTTTGTCGACGAAGTCCTTGAGCGCCGCTCCATCATCGAAGGCGAGCCCGTAGATGCGCGTCATCATCGGGTTCTTTTCGCTGCCGCGCCAATAGGCGCCGGCCACCGAATCGATCTGGAACGAGTCGGTGGGGATCTGTTTCGTGTGTTCGACGTGCGGGCCCTCGCACATGTCGACAAAATCGCCGCTGGTGTAGAAGCTGATCGTCTCGACCCCGAGGCGTTCATGCAACTCGCGGGCGTACTCCGCCTTGAACGGCTGGCCGCGTTCTTCGAGGGCCCGGACGGCCTCTTCCCACGGCATCTCGGAACGCTCGAACCCCAACCCGCGCTTCAAAATCTTGCGCATGCGCTTCTCGAGCTCGCGCAGTTCCGACTCGTCGAACGGCGGATCGAAAATGAAGTCGTAGTAGAACCCGTCATCGACCGGCGGTCCAAACCCCAACTTGGTGCCAGGCCGCAAGTCCAGCACCGCCGCCGCCAGCACATGCGCCAAACTATGCCGGCGCCGGTATAAAACGTCCGCCCGATCCGGATCCGCATCCAGCCGCGACATCAGCCCTCATCTCCCCAAGAGAAACTCTCCACTTCAAGCCCCGCATCCTACCCCACCCCCCCACCCACCCTCAACCAAGCCCCCCAGTAGGGGGGGGATGGTTCGCCACAACACTGGATGGCGGGGACCGATGGGGGCTGGGGCTCGGCGACTTGAATCTGGGACGTCGCGCGGGGCGGCGGCTCCGGTTCAAGTCCGGCCGGCGCCGACGAGAGGGCGGTGGGCGGCGCCGGGGGGGAGGGCGAGTCATGAGGAGCCGGAGGCCCGGAGGGCCTTGGAGGCGACGAATGAGGGAGTGAGCGCACAGGAGGTGCGCGAACGACCGCGAGCGCCCGGGCACGTCCTCGCCCGCCCCCGCCGTGGCAAGAACTTCCGGGTCCGCTTCCCCTAGTGCCGCAACAGGCCCATGTACCAGGTGCAGACGGCGTCGCCGAAGAAGAGGCAGAGGGCGGCGCCGGTTGCGAGGAACGTCCCGAACGCGACCATGGTTTTGCGGGTGCCGCCGCGGGCGAGGAGCACGCCGCCCCAGAGCGAGCCGAGGAACGCCGCGAGGAAGATCGTGAAGAGGACGTAGAGCGGGCCCAGGAAGGCGCCGATCATCGCCGCCAGCTTGACGTCACCGAAGCCCATGCCGTCGACACCACGCGTCTTCTTGTACGTCCACGCGATACCCCAGATGAAGCCCGCACCGGCTGCTGCGCCCAGGAGGCCGCGCCACACGCCGAGCGGCAACACGGTTGCCGCCAAGACGAGGCCGACGGCCGTGAGTCCGAGCGACAGCTCGTCCGGAATGATCATGTGTTCCCAGTCGATCCACGCGATGGCGAGCAGGGTCGCGAGGAATGCAAAGTAACCGGCGGCGGCGCCGGTCGGACCGAAGCGCAGCACACAGACGAGTGCGAGTGCTCCGGACAGCAGTTCGACGAGCGGGTAGCGCCAAGCGATGCGGGCTTTACAGCCGGCGCAACGGGCTCGTAGCAGGAGCCATGAGACGACCGGGATGTTCTCGAACCAGCGCACCGTGCGGCTGCAGTGCGGACAATGCGAACGCCCGTGCCACGGGGACTCGTTGCGTGGCAGGCGATGAATGAGGACATTGAGGAAGCTGCCGATCACGAGACCGAATCCGGTCGCGGCGACCAGTTGGGCGGTGCGTGGCAGGAGCGCGAAGGTGTTCATCGCACGGCCTCCGGGGCCGGTGGACCCAGCCGTGTCGCGGCTTGCTGGCGGGCGCGCAGTGCGGCTTCGACCTTGCGTGCATTGTCGGCGGCGACGATGCGCAGCCCGGGGTCGCGTCCATTGCGCGCCAAATCACTCCACAAGAGCCAGGCGGTTTCGAGCCGGCCGAGGCGGCGGTTCAAGAACGCCATGAAACGCTGGGCGCGTTCCTGGCCACCGGGCCGTTGCGAGGCGAGGCGCAAGTACGGGAGCGCCGCATCCAGATCGCCACCCTGAACAAAGGTGAGAAAACCCATTTCGAAGGGCGCCGTCGGCGAATCGGGATTGGCGCGCGCACTGCGGCGCAGGATCTCGAGGGCGCCCGGCAAGTCGTTCTTCTCGCTCGCGACGACAACCGCACCGAACACGCTCGCTTGCTCGAAGCGCGGATCGAGCGTCTGCACCGCTTCGACATAGTGTTCGAACTCGCCGAGATCGTTGCCGCCCTGGCGGTGCTCGCCGTAGTACTGCACCGCCTGCAGCCAGGCAACGTCGGCGGCCGCCGTGCGGTAGCCGAGCGATGCCACTTCCAAGAATGGAATCGCCGGCAGTGCCGCGACATGGTGCGGGAGACCCTCGGACGCGGCGCGTTCGGCTGTCTGCCGCACGACCACCGTCGCCAAGCCGAGTGCCGCGCAGATGCCGGCATGCGCCGCCAGGTTCATTTCAATTCCTTGCGCTGGAACAACAGTGCCGCCAGGGTCAGGGCGGTGACGGCATACAGCGCGGCATAGGCAGCGCCCGCCACGAATTGACCGGGTGGAATCGCGACGCCGTAGACGGCAGCGCTCCTGACGTCGTAAAGCGACAAGGGCGGCACGAGCCAGCGCACGACGCCCGCGACGCGATCCAGTGCGGAACTGTGGGCCAGGCGCAAGATCGTTTCCTGCAGATGCCCGGCCGCGAACAGCGCCAGGGTGAAGAAGGCCGCCAGCGTCGGCGACGTGAAGGTCGAGAAGAGAACCGCCAGGCTCGCGACGATCAAAAGCCCAAGCAACGTCGCGCCGATCGCTTGCAAGTATTCGGGACCCCAGCGGAAGCCGGAGACGTGGACCAGCAACGCAAATACGGCCGTCATGACCGCCACCAGCACACAAAGCGTCGCGAACAGTCCGAGACACTTCCCCGCCAGATACTCCAGGCGAGTCACCGGCCGGCAAAGGACCGCTTCGAGGGTCCGCCGCTCGATGTCGCGCCGCACGAGTCCGCAACCCGAGAGCAGAATCACCAGCACACCGAGCGCATCGATGCACGCCAGACCGAAATCGGCGACGACTTTGCCCTGAGCACCGGGGGCGAGTGGTGTCAGCACGCAGGAGCCCGCGACCAGCACCCCGACGAAGAGCAGGACGACGTAGAGAATGCGTTCGCGCAGTGCTTCCGTGAGCGTCCAACGCGCCAGCACCAGGACTCGCCACAGCATCTCAGCCCACCTCCACGTTCGAACGCCGCGCTGGCGTGGCTTCGGCGGCGCGATCGCGAACGCCGGTCACCAGGGCCGCTGTTTCCGGCAGGAGCATCGCCGTGCGCTCTGCCGGAATGGTGTCCATGGCGCCGGACGCAACGAGAACATCCTCGAGAGACGGCCGGCGCGGGACAACGGCTTCGAGCGTGCCGCCGGCGGCGGCGATTGCCGCAACCAATTCCTGCGTCGCCCGGCCAGGCGCAACATTGAACAACACCCGCGAACCGGCGCGGGTTACTTGGGTGGCGAGCGCCCCCAGGCGCTCCACCGCGCGGCCCTCGAGCCCGGCCGCTTGCACTTCGACACTCTGCGCACCGAGCGACGCGAGGTCATCGAGCCGCAGTTCGCAGGCCAGCCTTCCCTCGCGCAGCATGCCGGCCCGCGTACAGACGATTTCGACGTCGGCCAGAATGTGGGTCGAAAAGAGCACGGTGCGGCCCGCCGCACGTTGCTCGAGAATGAGGTCGCGAACGAGCTTGCGCCCGTGCGGATCGAGGCCCGACATCGGTTCGTCGAGCACCAGCAGCTCCGGTTCCCCCAGCAGAGCCTGCGCGAGGCCGACGCGCTGCAGCATCCCCTTCGACATCTTGCGCAACTTGACGCCGGCGGCAGCGCCAAGTTCGAGGCGTTCGAGCAGCGCCAACGCCCGGGCGCGGAGGTCGCGGCCGCGCAACCCCTGCAACTGGCCGCAAAAGGTCAAGAACTCGAGCCCTGAGAGTTGGTCGTGGAAGGCCGGAGTTTCGGGCAGATAGCCCAAGCGCGCCCGGGCCCGCCGGTCGCCGAGCGGCGCACCGAGCAGCGTGCCCTGGCCGCGATCCGGCTGCGACAGGCCGAGCAGAATTCTGAGCGTCGTCGACTTGCCCGCACCGTTGCCGCCCAAGAGTCCGTAAGCCTCACCGGCCTGCAGCTCGAGCGACACGCCACGCAGGACATCGCGCCGCCGCATCCAGAATCCGGCGGCGAACGATTTGTGAATTTCTTCCAGACGAAGGATCATGCGCAACTCCTGCACGCGACGAGCAACCGCCGTGCCTTCTGCGGGTGGCGTCGCTTGCAGCGCGGCGTAGGCCTCGGCCGCCGCATCGGAGTCGTCAGGAGGGCAAGGTTCTCAGTGGCCGTTCGTGACGGTGATGCACGGGACGCCGCCCTTGCCCCAGCCCGTGATGACGTAGCCGATACCGGCCATGCCAGTCGTGTCATAGCCGACCTCGCCGTCTTCGTCCGGCGCGGTGTCATCCATCGGATTGTTGCCGAACGGATTCCGGAGGGCGGCGGGCAGCAAGTCGGCCATGAGCTGGCCGTTCGGAAGCGCGGTGGTGAAATCGGTGGCATATACGGCGTCGTTCTGAGCGGCAAAGTCTTCGGCGGCCACCTGCAGCGTGTGGGCGTTCGCTTTGACGCCGGCTTCCTTCGAGCGCGTGGTCATCGCCGTGAAGTTCGGGATCGTGATCGCGGCCAGCACACCGATGATCACGATGACGATCATCAATTCGATGAGGGTGAAGCCCGGGGTGCGACGCATCGTGTACCTCGCTCGCGTAGTGGCTACGGAATCCAGGGTGAAGACGGCGACGCGGAGTGGCGAACCACCCCGCGTCGCGCCGAAACACTGGATGCGTGCCGAATCAGCCGCCGTTGGTCAGCGTGATGATGGTCGTCGTACCATCCTTGCCCAACGCCGTAATCGTGTAGGAGACGCCGGGCGTCACCGTACCGTCATAGCCAACTTCACCGGCAACCGCGGGGGCGCCGGCAGAAACGGCCGAGGCGGTGTTGTCGAAGGGGTTCTTCAGCACCGGGATGAGGTCCGTGAGGACGTCACCGTTGACCAGCGCGGTCGAGAAGTCGGTCGCGTACACGCCGTCATTCTGAACGGCGAAGTCCTCGGCGCCCAACTGCACGGTGTGCGCATTGGCCTTGGAGCTGGCTTCCTTGGCGCGTGCCTGCATCGAAACGAAGTTCGGAATTGCGATAGCCGCGAGGATCCCGATGATCACCACGACGATCATGAGCTCGATCAGAGTGAAACCCTTGGTGGAACGCATGGTTTCGTGTCCTCCAAATGCGGATTTAGGAGCGAACAGGGAACGGCCTTCCCGTTTCCCAGGCGACGGCGTACGAGCGGCACCCCTGAGGCGCATGGCTCGCCCGGTCTTCGCGGACCGGCGGTGACTGCCGCCGTCCCGGATTCCCCACGAGGGGACGTGCACAGACCAGCAACGCACATGCCACGTCTCCGGAATCTCCAGACGCGGCGCATCGTGGCGGATGCTTTCGCGTAAGCGGGCGCGCGCGTCCTTGGTTCCGCGCGCTCTGCAACACCACCGGCGTGCATCACGCCGTGGACGGAATCCCCGCCATCCTGCACCGCGACGCGGCACGCCGCGCCACGCCGCCGACACGTCAATCGTGCAGCACGGTGCCCTTGTCGAGTCCGTAGCGCTGGATCTTGCGATACAACGTCGAGGCGTTGATGCCCAGGATCGAGCTGGCTTTTTTCTTTTGCCACCCGGTCTCGTTCAAAACGGTGACCAGGTATTCCTTTTCGAGTTCCTCGAGAGTCACTTTCGGACCACCCTCGAAGAGCTTCTTGCCACCCGCGGCCGTGGTGCGGCGCGTCAGGATTTCCGGCAGGTCGTTGACATCGAGCAGATTGCCGCCCTGGAGAATCACCGAGCGCTCGATGATGTTCTCCAATTCGCGGACGTTGCCCGGCCAGTCGTAGTCCACCAGGATCTGCATCGCGTCCTTGGTGATGCTCTGCGTCACGTCCTTTGTATCCGGCTTGCATTTGCGCAGGAAGTGGTACACGAGAAGCGGGATATCCTCACGCCGGTCGCGGAGCGGCGGCAGCAAGAGCGGAATGACGTTCAAGCGGTAGAAGAGATCGGCCCGGAAGTTTCCGTGCGCCACTTCCTGCTCGAGATCGCGATTCGTGGCGGCGATGACCCGCACGTCGATCTTGATGGGGCTCGTGCCGCCGACCGGGATAATTTCCTTCTCCTGCAGCACGCGCAGCAGCTTCACCTGGATGGCCGGCGACGTCTCGCCGATCTCGTCCAAGAGGAACGTGCCGCCGGTCGCCACCTTGAACAGGCCTTCTTTGTCGCGAATAGCGCCCGTGAAGCTGCCCTTGACGTGCCCGAAGAGTTCCGACTCCAGCAGGCTCTCCGGCAAGGCGCCGCAGTTGATGCTGACGAACGCCGCGCCGGCGCGCCCGGACCGGAAGTGGATGGCGCGTGCCACCAGTTCCTTGCCGGTACCGCTCTCGCCGTGAATCAGGATGGTGCTGTCGGTCGGGGCGATCTTTTCCACCATCTCGAACAGCTTCTGCATGCCGTGGCCCTTGCCGATGATCATCTTGGCGTCGCCGGCGTCGCGCTTGTAGGGCGCCCGCGGCGTCCCGCTGCCGCTGCTGTCGGTGCGTGCCCGGCGCATTTGGATGGCGTTATTGACCACCATCTTGATTTCGTCGTTCTTGGCGTGCTTGATCAGGTAGTGGAACGCGCCCTTGTTGACGGCGTCGATTGCCGTCTTCTGCGACGCATACGCGGCCATGATGATGACCGGCATGTCCGGATCGATGGCCTTGAGGCCGGACAACACTTGGATGCCGTCCAGCTCGCGCATCTTGACGTCGCTGATCGCCAGATCGAACTTGCGGGCCTTGGCCTCGCGCAGGGCGTCGACGCCCGAACGCACGGCCACGACTTCGAAACCTTCCTTCTGCAGCATGATCGTCAGGTACTGACACATGCTCTCTTCGTCGTCCACGATCAGGATTCGCTCGGCGGCCATCGGCGTGCTCCTTCGTCCAGTCCCCCGTGCCCCGCGCTCCGCGTCGGGCATCCGTCCTCTTCAACCCCAAGGTGCAGGCGCGCCGAACGGCGCCCGCTCTTTGATCCGATAGGCGTCCGCGCCGCACCGCCACAGTTGGGCGGCGTGCGGAGCCTGCCGTTCACCCGGTCACGCGCCCGCCGGCTTCGGCATGCGCCTCTTCGGTGTCGTCGTCCATGAACGATGCGGCATCCAGCGCCGCGCTCTCGCCTTCCGGCAGGTAGATGGCGAACTCGGCGCCACCTTCGGGCAGCGTCGTCGCGTCGATCCTGCCGCCATGATTTTCGACGATGCGCGCCGCCACCGAGAGTCCGAGCCCGGTGCCCTGCGCTTTGGTGGTGTGGAACGGCTCGAAAATGGCCGACTCCTGCCCCGCCGGCAATCCCGGCCCGGTGTCCCGAAACGACAAGCGCACGCAGGGCGTGTCGAGCAACCCGACCTCGTCGCCGGTCGACGACTCGGTGGTAATCAGCAGCGTGCCCTTGTGTTCCATGGCTTCGAACGCATTGAGCGCCAGGTTCACATAGACCTGTTTCATCTGGCCTTCGTCGATCCGCGCCTGGGCGGTGCCCCCGGTGCGGTCGTCGACGCGAATTGCCAGGTCGTCACCGATCTCCGGGTGGCAGCGCAGCAGTGTTACGACCTCGTCGAGGCCGACGGCCACGGGCGTCAACTGCGCCTGCAAGGGCCGGACGCGGGCGTATTCCAGGAAGTCGTCCAGGATGCGGTTCAAGCGCTCGCTCTCCTTGACGATCAGATCCATCAGCTTGCGCTGTTCGCCGCGCACCGGCAGCTCGTCACGCAACATGTCGGTGCTGTTGGCGATGGCAGCGAGCGGATTGCGGATTTCATGCGCGATGCTCGCCGACAGCTCACCGACCGCCGCCAAACGATCGGCGCGGCGAACCCGCTCCTGCATCCGGCGCACATCCGAGAGGTCTTGAAACGTCGCCAAGAGGCCGCGTTCCTCGCCGCTCGCAGTCCGCAACAGAGCGCTCGAAAGGCCGATCGGCCGCCCACTGCCGTTCGATGGGGTGACCGGCATTTCGAAGCGGTGAATCGGGCTCTTGTCGCGCAATGACCGGTCGAGCTTCTCGAACAGGAGCGGCGCCCGCACCGCGAAGGCCTCGCGCAGCGTGCGGCCGCGGACTTCGCCGGCCGCGACCCCCAAGATGCGCTCGGCGGCGGGATTGAAATTGACGATGCGCCCGCTCAGATCGACCGTCAGGAGCCCGCCCGAGAGACTATTGAGCACTGCCTCCGTCTCGCCGATCAGGCGGCGCAGGGCGACCCGATAGTTGGCGACTCGCACGTGCAGGAGTGCGGACAGCACGAGAGCCAGGCACGCCGTGGCGGCAGCCCAGGCACCCTGGCCGTTGGCGCCCAGGAGGACGGCGATACCGCACGCGGCGGCGGCGATCATCCACACCAACTTCTGCCCCTCCCCTTCAACCCCACCGACTGCCGGTCCGAATCAGCTATTCCCAATGACCGTGACGAGCTTGAACATCGGCAAGTACATGGCGACCAACATCCCGCCGACCACGACGCCCATGATGACGATCATGGCCGGTTCGATGACCGACGTCAGCTGCTCGACCGCGGCGTCGACTTCCTCGTCGTAGAAGTCGGCAATCTTGGCCAACATCTCGTCGAGAGCACCGGTCTGCTCGCCGACGGCGATCATCTGGACCACCATGGGCGGGAACACGTCGCACGCCTTCAGCGGCTCGGCGATGGTGTTACCCTCGCTGATGCTGCCGCGCGTCTTCATGATCGCCTCTTCGACGATGGCGTTGCCGGCGGTGCGCGCCGTGATATCGAGGCCTTCCAAGATCGGCACGCCGGAGCTGATGAGGGTTCCGAGCGTGCGCGTGAAACGCGCCACGGCGGCGCGCCGGATGATCGAACCGAGGATCGGCACCTTCAGGAACAAGCCATCCAGTTTGTAGTGGCCGGCCGGGCTCCGGTAATACGCTTTGCCCGCGACCGCGAGGCCGACGCTGCCGCCGAACAACGCCCACCACCAGTGTTTGAGCAGTCCCGAAAGGCCCATGACGATCTTGGTCGGCATCGGCAATTGGCCGCCAAAGTCCGCGAACATTTTCGCGAAGGTCGGAATGATGAACAGCAGCATGAAGGTCGTGGCGCCGCCGGCCACCAAGACGACGATGGCCGGGTACGTCATGGCGCCCTTGACCTTGCGCTTGAGCGCTTCGGCCTTTTCCAGATAGATGGCGAGGCGCTGAAAGATGGTGTCGAGCACACCGCCCGCTTCGCCGGCGCTCACCATGTTCACGTACAGTTTGTTGAAGACGTTGGGGTGCTTGGCCATGCCTTCGGCGAGCGTCGATCCCTGCTCGACGCTCGACATGACTTCCAGGATGACCCGCTTGAATTCCGGGTTGTCGGACTGCTGTCCCAAAATGTTGAGACACTGGACGAGCGGCAGGCCGGCGTTGATCATGGTCGCGAACTGGCGCGTGAAGACGCCCTGGTCGCGCGTCGTGACTTTTTGTTTCCGCGCGAACCTCAGTTCGCGGTTGACGGCCGTCTTGGGCGTCACCGACGTAATCAAAATACGCCGCTTGCGGAGCTGCGAAACCAGCTCCTGCTTGTCCTCGGCCACCAGTTCGCCGCTCAGGACCTCGCCCGCGGGAGTCCGGCCCTTCCACAGAAATGTCGTTGCCATCGCGGCCTCCTCTTCCCCAGCGCTTGCCGTGCTCAGACTTTCGTCGTCGTGTGACCCAGCATTTGATTCAGTTCCGTTGGATCGGGGCTGTGCGACATCGCGTCTTCGACGCTCACGAGCCGGTTCATGCTCGCGGCGGCAAGCCCCTGATTCAGCGTCTGCATGCCGTATTTTTGTCCGGCCTGCATGAGGCCGTAGATTTGATGCACCTTGTTTTCGCGAATCGTCGCGCGAATGGCCGGCGTGCACATCATGATCTCGGCGACCAGCACCCGGCCCCGGCCACTGGCGCGCGGCAACAGCACCTGGGTCACGACAGCTTCCAGCACGAACGCCAGTTGGGCCCGAATCTGCGCTTGTTGCTGCGCCGGGAACGAATCGACGATGCGGTTGATCGACTCGAACGTGCTGTTCGTATGCAGAGTCGCCAGGCACAGGTGCCCGGTCTCGGCCAGGGTCAGCGCCGCACTCATCGTCTCGTTGTCGCGCATTTCACCGATCAGAATCACGTCCGGGTCCTGCCGCAACACGTGTTTCATCGCCTTCGGGAAGCTGTCGGTGTCCGACTTGACTTCGCGTTGATTGACGATGCACTTCTTGTGTTCATGGACGTACTCGATCGGGTCCTCGATCGTCACGATGTGCGCCCGGCGCTCGGAGTTGATCTTGTCGATCATGCTCGCCAACGTCGTCGACTTACCGCTGCCCGTCGGCCCGGTCACCAGGATCAAGCCCTTGGGGCGCGCCGTCAGCGTCTCGACGACCTTCGGCAGGCCCAGTTCGCGGAAGCTCATGATCTTGTATGGAATCTGCCGGATGGCCATCGTCACGACGCCGCGCTGCAGAAAGACGTTGCAGCGGAAGCGCGACAAGCCGGCGACACCGAACGACAGGTCGAGTTCCTTCTCGCCTTCGAAGCGGCGCTTTTGCTCGTCGTTCAGCACACTATAGGCGAGCTTGGCGCAGCTCTCCGGGTCGAGCACTGCGTACTCGCTGCTGGTGATCTCACCATCGACGCGAAACTGCGGCGGCAGTCCGGCCGTGATGTGCAGATCGCTCGCACGCATTTCGATCATCTTCTCGAGCAACTCACGCAAATGAAGCACGATGCGCCTCCCGCCCGGTCAGTTTTCGAGGTCGTCGTCGCGTGCCGTTTCCTTCAGCACTTCCTCGACCGTCGTAATCCCGTCACGAATTTTCATGATTCCATGCATGCGTAGTGTGACCATGCCCTCTTGGACCGCGTGCCGCTTGATATCGATGCCGGAGGCCCGCTCCAGGATCATCTGGCGAATCACTTGCGACAGCGTCAGTACCTCATAGAACCCGAGACGCCCTGCGTAGCCCGTCATGTTGCAATCGGCGCAGCCTTTTCCCTGGTGCATGGGCAGCGCGCCTTGGCGTGGGTCCCAGCCCAGCTCCTTCATGACCTCGGCGTTGGCGTCGCCCACTGCCACCTTGCAGCGTTTGCAGATCCGGCGCGCGAGACGCTGCGCCAAGATGAGGTTCACCGAACTCGCGACCAGGAAGGGTTCGACACCCATGTCGATCATGCGATTCACGGTGCTGGCGCTGTCGTTGGTGTGCATGGTCGACAGCACGAGATGGCCCGTGAGGGCCGCCTTGACGGCGATCGACGCCGTATCCAAGTCGCGGATTTCTCCCACCATGACCACGTTCGGGTCCTGGCGCAGGAAGGCCTTGAGTGCCGCCGAGAACGTCAGGCCGATGTCCTCATGGATGAGCACCTGGTTGATGCCTTCGAGGTTGTACTCGACCGGATCCTCGGCGGTCATGATGTTGCGCTCGGGCGTGTTGATGCGCGCCAACGCCGAATAGAGAGTTGTCGTCTTGCCGCTGCCGGTCGGACCGGTGACCAGCACCATGCCGTAAGGGGCGTCGATCGCCCGCAGCAGGCTCCGCAGGCCGACCTCGTCGAAGCCGAGTTTCGCCAAATCGTGCTGCAAATTCGACTGATCGAGGATACGCATCACGACCTTCTCGCCGAAGATCGTCGGCACGGTCGAAACACGAACGTCGATTTTTTTGTCCTTGATCTTGAGCTTGATTCGCCCATCCTGCGGTACGCGCCGCTCGGCGATGTCGAGTTCCGACATGATCTTCAGGCGCGAGGTGATCGCCGCGCGCATTTTGAACGGCGGATTCATGATCTCGTGCAGCACGCCGTCGATGCGATACCGCACCCGCATGCGCGCCTCGTACGGCTCGATGTGGATATCGGTTGCGCCGCGGCGCAGCGCCTCACCGAGAATCGAGCTCACCAGCTTGACCACGGGCGCGTCGTCGCTCATGGCGGCCGAGGCGTTCAGTTCTTCTTCGGTCGGATCCTCGACGACTTCGACATCGGCGTCCATCTCACGCATTACCGAGGCCAGCGAGTCGATGGAATCGTAGTGCTTGTCGATCGCCTTTTTGATCGCGCCCTCGGACGCCACCACCGCCCGCACTTCGAAGCCGGTGATGAACTTGATGTCGTCGATCGCGAAGATGTTGCTCGGATTCGCCATCGCCAGCATGAGGGTGCGACCGCTACGTTGGATGGGAATCACTTGGAATTTGGTGGCGACCTCGGCCGGGACGAGCGCGACGATATCCTTCGGGATCTCGACGCCCGAAAGATCCACCGCCGGAACGCGATGCGTGCGGCTCAGAAACTGGAGATAGTCGTTCTCCGCCAGCGCGCCCAAACGCACCAGCGCCGCGCCGAGCGAACTGCCGTCGCGCGCGCGCAGCTTGTTGGCATTGTCCAGTTGCTCGCGAGTGACGAGCGAGGCCTCGAGCAACTGGGTTGCAATGCGGTCCTCCACCTCTCGCCTCCGCGATCGTCAGGGTCTGGATGCGTGCGCGCCGCGTTGCAGATTCACAGCCGTTGCTGCAATCCACATGCCCGCCCCAGGGATGCAGGCGGTGAATCGGGCGGCGCGCTCCGTGGGGCGGCGTGCGATTCCCAAGACGGCACTGGAGAGCTTGGGCAAAATGCATTCCGGAACCGGCCCGGCATGGGACCGGCGCGGCACGCTGCACGGCAGTCCCTGCCGGTGCGACACCCAACGAACGTTTACGCCACGATGCGCTGCACCTCGGCCTGACAGGCGGGCACGGCCGATGACGGACGGTTCATTCGAACCGCACGTGCGGCGCCAACCGCGCCGCCACGCGCGGCCCGATGCCCTTCACACGGCGGAGATCGGTGAGGCTCCGAAACGCACCGTGCGCTTGGCGCTCGTCGACGATGCGCTGTGCCAACACCGGCCCTACACCCGGCAGGCGTTGCAGTTCTGCCAGGCTGGCGGCATTCACCGCCACCGGCGGTGTACTGCCGCCGCGTTGCGCATCGTGGCCGGTATTGCCTCCGGCGCCGCCATCGCGGTGCATGGCACTGTGCGTGCCGGGAGAAGTGCTGTCGGTGGTTGCTGCCTCGGCGTGGGCGCGTCGCGGCGCTGCCGGCGCGCGGGCCAAGGCGACCAGTGAATCGAGACCGCCGACCGACGAAGACGAAGTATTTTCGAAGCTGAGATCGAGCCCGTCCAGAATGCGGCCCGCGACCAGCACCGCGAGCACGATCGCGGCGCCGCGTTGGCGTGAAGTCATGTGTCCTGGTGCCTTCCGGGGAGGAACCGGAGACCGTCGTTGCCGAATCAGTCGATCATGCGCCAGCGGATCCCGAGCAGGAACGTGCGGCCCGGCCAGAGGACGCCCGGAAACGACTCGAGCTGTGCGTCAGCGACGTTTTGCACCGCAAAGAAGACGTGGGCGAGTTGCAGCACCTGTGCATCGGCGACCACGTCGCCGTCGACCGCGCGTGGCAAGCGCGCCGTAGCCCCGAAGACGCGGTCCGCGTCCCATCGCCAGGTCGTTTCGAGCCGGACGACCAAGTCGTTTTGGAACAGCCGGCAACCGGCATGGGCGTGCAGACGAGCCTGCGACTCCGGCAAGCCGGCGCGGTCTCCAGTCAGGTGCGGAATCCACGCGCCACCGCCGCCGGCGCCACCGAACCAACGTTTGCCGTCGCCATGGACATCGATGTCCGCGAGCCCGCCCGCGAGTTGCTGTGGCCCCTTGCCGGTCCCCGGGAACACCGCCAACGCGCCGGCATCCCGGTCCTGCAATCGCTTCGCAAACCCCTGCAGGCGCAAGTCCAGAATCGGCGCGTGGTGCGCGAAGTCGAGTTGCGCATGCTCGCCACGGCGAATCGCCACCGGCGACACGAGCCCACCGAACTGGACCTCCCGGCCACCGCTCGCCGATACAGTCCACGCACCGATGTCGACAGCGGTGCCGGCCGTCGCGCTCCAGTCGACCGGCGCGCGTCCATCGTGATGCGCACCCCCCGTGACACTGAAGCGCCACACTCCGCCGTGGCCGAATTCGGCTTCGGCCTGCTGGCGCCGGACGCGAATGTCGATGGGACGTACGAGCGAGATTCCGTCCGCGGTGGCTTCGGTGACGCGCGCCCGCAGCCACAACGACCAAGCGTCGGGATGCGACCAGCCAAAATCCAGCGCTGCATCGCTCCGGCCGCTCCGCAGACTGCGGTCCGCGGCGGCGATCTCGCGCGGTTCGTCCCACGAATGATGGCCGACATCGACGAGCAGCCGTGCCGAACCGACCGGGCGGTCCCAACGCAAGTGGGTGCGATTCGCGCCGGTGGAAACGTGATCGGTGTCGGCGCGAAGGTCGCCGTGGGCGTTCGAATCCTGGCGCCAATGCGCCAACTGGACGCGATCGGTGCCGCGCCCCAGGTCGATGCGCACGCCGAGTTGGCGATCCGCGAAGGCGCCAAATTGCGGCGGTGGATCGAGTCCCGGAACGGTGCGAAACTCTTCGTCGTCGCGCAACACCTCGTCGTAGGTGAGGCTGGCGGTCAGAGTGCGTTCCGGGGTGTAAAACTGTACCCGGCGCGTCCGGGTGCCGACACCGCCGCGCCCCAGGTCGAGGTCGGCGCTCGGCGCGCCACGTTCCGGAGTATGGGTCCAGAGCGCGATGCGCGCCGGGTCGGTGGTGCGGAAAACCTCGACGCGTTCGACGGCGCCAAGTGCCATCGCCTGCAGGCGTGGCCATTCGAGCTCCGGACTGGTGATCTCGACGCCGTCCAGGGTGATCTGCACGCGGCCGTTCTGGGAGCCCAGAACCTGCACGAACTCCAAGTTGCCCATGCCGCCACTGCGCGCGATGACGACGCCGGGCACGCGCCGCAGCAAATCCTCGAGGGTCAGGGGTTCGAGCCCGAGCCAGTCCGCGCGCCGCAGAACAACGTCCGGTACGGCGGCATTAGGAGCCAGCGGGACGATCTGCGCCGCAGCCAGCGAGACGAACGCGCCGGTCACGCCAAGCGCGACGAGAATACGCCTCATGCCGACCTCCGCTCGACGGCGCGCAGTGTGGCGGGCACCACCAGCGCGAAGCCCACGGTATTGAACAGCGCATGCGCGAGCGGAAACGGAAATGCGAGTCCGCCCAGGACGACAGCGGCCAGCGTCGAGGATTCGCGCACCGTGAACCACACGGCGGTATTGGTCAGGACGTCGAACCCGAGAGTGAGTGCGAATCCCGTCACTGCCGCCACGAGGACGCGCAGAGCCCACGGTCCGCGGCGCACGCCAGCCCCCAGCCAGCCACCGGCGGCGCCATACAACATGAAGCCGAGAACCTGTGCCGCGTAGAGCGGCGGCGGCGAAACGCCGTTCGGATTGAATCCGGCGAAAACCGTTTCGGCAAGGGCGCCGACCAAAGCACCGCGCCGCGGGCCGACGAGCGCCCCACTCGTGAACACCGCGGCACTGATGAGTTCGACATTCGGGACGCCGGCGAGCGCATAGCCCAGAGCGGCGCAGAGAGCCGCCAAGAGCGCGGTCCGGACGAGGAGATGCGTCGGGCTCGTGGCACGCACGCGGTTCACCGGAACTCCGTCACGTCGCGTGCGGGCGCAGCGCGTCGACGATTGCAGCCGGAATACGCAGGTCCCCGGGCATCGGCGCCCCCGGCGACTCGCGGTGGAAATCGGTGCCACCGGTGGGAATGAGGCCGTGCTGTTCGGCCAAGCGCAAGTAGCGGCGCGTCGAGCGCTCGTCGTGTTTGGGATGCCAGACCTCGAGGCCGACCACCCCGAGCTCACGCAGCCACGGGATGAGTGCATCGACATCGCTCGCTCCTGGATGCGCCACCACCGGAACGGCGCCGGCGCTGCAGAGCAGTTGGACGCCTTCGGCGAGGCTGACGCTGCGCTTGGCGACATACGCCGGCCGGTCCGTACCCAAGAAACGATCGAAGGCCTCGTTGAGAGTACCGACATGGCCGCGGGCGACGAGTTCTTCGGCGACGTGCGGCCGTCCCACCACCCCGCCACGGGCTCGGGCCTCGACGGCCGAATACTCGATCGCCATCCCGAGCCCGCCGAGCATTTCGATGATCTGCTTGGCGCGCGTGACGCGATCGCGCTGGATCTCGTCGAGCGCCGAGCGCAAGGCTTCGGGGCGGCTGACGAAATAGCCCAGCAAATGGATGTCGTAGGTGCCTTCTTCGACCGACAACTCGATGCCGGGAATGAATTCGACTTGGTGGGTCAGGGCGCGAGCCGCCGCTTCCGGGAGGCCGCTCACCGTGTCGTGGTCCGTCAACGCGAACACCGACACACCGCGCGACGCCGCCAAATCCACCAGCGCCGCCGGCGCCAGTGCACCGTCGGAGTGCAGCGTGTGGCTGTGGAGATCGCAGAACCCCGGCATGAACCCCGCGCTATGCGACCGCGGGACGCCGTTACGTCCGCTCGAGCCGCGATTGAACATCCCTGAAGTCCACGTCCACCAGCGCGACTTCTTCGAAGAAGCGCCGCGCCTGGGCGTGATCCTCGAGCGCTTCGTAGGCGAGACCGAGACAGTACTGCAGACCGAGTTTGCCGCGCGGCTCGTGGCCCTCGGCGGCGACGACTGGCACCAACAGTTCGACGACTTCGGCGTGACGCCCAGTTTGCAACAGGCACTGTGCCAGCATCTCGAAGCACTGCACTTCGAGACCCGGACTGGTCGCCGCGGCCTCGAACTCGGCAAGCGCTTCATTATACAGGCCCATGTCGAAGTACGCCACGCCCAGGTCGTAACGCGCCGATCCGTCGCCGTCCAGCGCGCGCGACATCTGCTCGCGGAAGCTGTCGATCACCGATTCGAGCTCCATGCTCAAGCCCCGGTCGGGCCGCAGCGGATCCGGCTCGGTGAGCGTGTCGCCGGTCGGAATCCAGACAGGACTGCGGCGCAGTTCGTCGACCCACTCGGAACCCGACAGTGACGGGCGCGCTGCGGGCGCGTCGGGTTCGACGAGCGAATGTGGATCCCAAACCGGAATCGTTTCGATTCCCCACTCCGGCGCAACCTCGGAGATGAGTTCCGCCGATGCATTCACGACGTGCTGCGGCGGCAGGACCGGTGCGAATTCCTGGGACAAAGTCGATTCCGGGTGAACCTCGGGGGCAAGTTCGAGTGCCGCGTCGACCCCGGATGTTTCAACCGGCGTCTCGGCGCGGCCGCGCAACGCGGCAGCCAGATCCCCAAAACGCGGCTCGCCGGCGCCGGAATCGAAGTCGAGTTCCACCGCCGAACCATCGAAGGGGGGCGTCATGGCGAATGGCGCCAGTTCGGCACCTGCCGCACTGCCGTTCGGCACCAAGTCCTCGGGCTCGGGAGCCGGTGAAATGAGACGCACGCCGGGCGGCAACGACAGCGCGAAATCATCCTCGGGGCTCGGTGCGGAAGCGACGGTTTCCAACGGCGACTCGAGGTCGATTTCAAACGAAGGTTCGAGATCAGCGCCGGCATCCGCCGCCGCGAGCTCGTTCCAAACTGCTGCATCGAGCCCCAGACCCTCGTCCACCGCCGGCATCTCGGACAGTTCAGATGCGGTCGCGAAACGGTCGCCGGCCGCCGCGATGAAAGACGCGGGCACAACCGGCGTGTGATCCACCACCATCGGTTCCGGGGCGGCGACGCTGGGTTTGCCACGCGACGGACCGAGATCCAGAACGTTGGGCTCGAACGCCGGCCGCGCGCCACCGGTCGGACCGGACTTCAGCGCGGCCGGGCTCGATTCGGCTCCGTTGCGCCCCGCCGGCTCCGCAACGTGGCCCATGCCGCCGCCCAGAGGTTCGGCCAAGAGATCACGTCCGCCGCTCCGCTCGACGAGAACGCGGAGCGAGCGCATCTTCTCGTTGTAACGCTTCGAGGCAGCATCGTCTTGGGCGTCGGCGGCGCGCTGCGCCAGTGACCGGACGATTTCGAATGCGGCGACAAATCGCGCCGCGCCTTCGAGCTTCTCCAGCACGAGGCCGATCGGCGCTTCGTCGGGAACAAGTTCGACGATTTCACGGCAGTGCTGCTCCAGCACGTCCGGATCTTCGGATTGCAAGTGTTCGAGGTATTCCCGAAAGAAGATCGCGGCCTCGGACCGGAAGCCCTGCTCCAGACGGAGGCGCGCCAAACGATAGCGTATTTCCACGCGGCCCGGCCGCAGGCGCATGATCTTCTTGCAGAGCGCCACCGCGTTGTTGTGTAACCCGACGGTCGCGTAGAGGTCGATCGCCTTCTCGAAGTGCTCGACTGCCTGGATGACGTCTTCCTTGCGCAGATAGACGTCGCCGATCTGGTTGTGGAGGGTCGGGTTGCCCACATCCACGCCCAGCATGCGCTCGAGCTCGACGAGCGCATTGCTCCAGTCCTCGCGCTGAATGAAATCACGCGCTTTGCGCTGGTGCACCGACAGTTTGGTCACGAATTCGACTCCGGGGTCACGGTGCTCGAGTCGGGATCGGTCCAGGCCACGCGTCCTCCGACGACCACGCTGCGTACGTTGTTGACACCGAAGTGGTACGGCACTTCGCGATAGTCCTCACTGTGGAGCACGAGGAGGTCGCACCGCTTGCCGGGCTCCAGACTCCCGACGCGTGCGGCGCGGCCCAGGGCGGCCGCGCTGTTGAGCGTTGCGGCCACGAGCCCCTCGTCCGGGGTCATACGGAGCATGGAACACGCCAGCGACCACACGGCCTGCATGCTCTCGCAGTAACTGGAGCCTGGATTGAAGTCGGTCGCGAGCGCGACGGCGGCGCCGGCATCCAAAAGGCGCCGGGCGGGCGCCCAGTGCCGGGAGGCCAAACCGAAGCTGGTTGCGGGGAGTAACACGGCGACGGTTGCGGATGCAGCGAGCGACTGAACGCCCGCCTCGGACACGAACATCAAGTGGTCGGCGGAAACGGCTCCGAGCCGGCATGCGAGTTCGGTGGCGCCGTACGGCTCGAGCTCGTCGGCATGCAATTTCGGACGCAACCCATGCGCCACGCCGGCCTGGAGAATCGCCTCGCTTTCGGCCAGCGTGAAGACACTCGGCTCGCAGAACACGTCGTTGAATTCCGCCAGTCCGGCGGCCGCCGGCAGCATCTTTTCGATCACCAGCTGGACGTATGCAGCACGGCCCGCACGGTGCTCGAGCGGAATTTCATGGGCGCCCATGAACGTCGCGACGAGATCTTGCGGCGTATGGGATCGTAAGCGCGCGATGGCTTGCAACAACTTGAGCTCGTCGGAAAGCGTCAGTCCGTAGCCGGTCTTGATCTCGAGCGTCGTCGTGCCATGCGCCAGCATGCGGTGCAGGCGCGGCACCGCCAGGGTGACGAGGTCGTCTTCGGAGCGGGCGCGGACGTCGCGCACACTCGAGTGAATGCCGCCGCCCGCGGCCGCGATCTCCTGATACGTCTTGCCTTCGAGACGCGCCGCGTACTCCGCCGCCCGCGGCGGTCCGAAGACCGCGTGGGTGTGCGGATCGACGAACCCCGGGATGACACTGGCGCCGCGTGCATCGACGACAGCCGCACCGGGCTGGAGTTGGACGGCGTCCCGCACGTTGCGCTCCGCGCCGACTGCCACGATCGTGCCGTTCAAGGCAGCGATCGCCCCGCCCTCGACTCGCAAGAGCCGGCGCGCGCCGGCGCCGCGCAGTGCGGTACGACCTTCGGGAGTGACGATCTCGCCCGCATTGCAGAGCAGGAAATCGGCTGCGCTCATGCGCCCTCTTGGTTTCCGGCCGGTCGTGCCACGTTAGACATCTTGCATCGGCAAATGCAGGCCGTGGCGCCGCGCGGCCAGGAGCGCTTCAGGATAACCCGCATCGGCATGGCGTGCGATGCCCATGCCCGGGTCGGTCGTCAACACGCGGCGCAAGCGTTCGGCGGCTGCCGGCGTACCGTCGGCCACGACTACCATGCCGGCATGTTGCGACAAACCCATGCCGACTCCACCGCCGTGATGAATCGACACCCAGGTCGCCCCACCGACGGCGTTCACGAGCGCGTTCAAGAGCGGCCAATCGGCCACTGCATCGCTGCCGTCACGCATGGCTTCCGTTTCGCGATATGGACTCGCAACCGAACCCGAGTCGAGATGATCGCGCCCGATGACGATGGGGGCGCGCAGTTCGCCGCGCGCCACGAGATCGTTGAGTGCGAGCCCGAACCGCGCCCGCTCACCGTACCCGAGCCAGCAAATTCGCGCCGGCAACCCCTGGAACACAATGCGTTCGCCGGCCATCCGGATCCAACGGGCGAGGCCCTCGTCGCCGGGAAAGAGTTCGAGGACCAGTTGGTCGGTGCGGGCGATGTCGGCCGGATCACCCGAGAGCGCCACCCAGCGAAACGGCCCTTTCCCCTCGCAGAACAGCGGCCGCACGTAGGCCGGCACGAAACCCGGGTAGTCGAAGGCCTGGGCGAGCCCGGCGCGTTGCGCCTGACCGCGCAAGTTGTTGCCGTAGTCGAATGCCACCGCACCGCGCGCTTGGAAATCGACAATCGCTTGGCAGTGCTGCGCCATCGATTGCAGGCTTCGTTCGATGTACTGCTGCGGACTGCGCTGCCGCAACTCGGCCGCCGCTGCGAGATCGAGCCCCGCCGGCACGTAGCCGTTCAGTTCGTCGTGCGCCGACGTCTGATCGGTGACGATGTCCGGCCGGAAACCACGCCGTACGAGTTCGGGTAGAACCTCGGCACAGTTCCCCACCAGTCCGATCGACAACGCCACTTTTTGAGTGCGGGCGGTTTCGGCGCGCTGCAGCGCGGCGTCGAGCGACGTCTCGAACACGTCGCAATACTTGGTTTCGACGCGCCGCTCGACGCGCGACGGGTCGACGTCGACTGCCAGACAGACGCCACCTGCCATGGTCACCGCAAGGGGTTGCGCACCCCCCATACCGCCCAGTCCACCCGTCAGCACGATGCGCCCGGCGAGCGTGCCGCCGAAATGCTGCCGGCCGCACTCGACGAGCGTTTCGTACGTGCCTTGCAGAATGCCCTGGGTGCCGATGTAGATCCAACTGCCGGCCGTCATCTGCCCGTACATCATCAGGCCCTTGCGGTCGAGCTCGTGGAAGTGTTCCCACGTCGCCCACTGCGGCACCAAATTTGAATTGGCGAGCAGGACACGCGGCGCATCCGGGTGGGTGCGGAACACCGCCACCGGTTTGCCCGACTGCACGAGCAGCGTCTCGTCATTCTCGAGTTCGCGCAGCGTCCGCAGAATGGCGGCCAGCGATTCCCAGTTGCGCGCCGCGCGCCCGATGCCGCCGTAGACGACGAGATCCTCCGGCCGCTCGGCGACTTCCGGATCGAGGTTGTTGCACAGCATGCGAAAGGCAGCCTCTTGCAGCCAGCCCTTGCAGACGAGCGTCGTACCGCGCGGCGCGCGAAGGGTGCGTGTCGCCAGCGCGGTTTCGAGATCGAACGGCGTGGTCGTGCCCGGCATCGAAAACCTCCGAGATCGCGTCCGGGGCATCCTACCGCACCAGCTGCCGCCTTTGGAACAAGAGCGCTTCGGGCGGCGGTCGCGGCCGTCGTGCTAGGCTCCAGCACATGAGTCGCATCCTGCTCATCCACTGGAATGCTGCCGAAGCCGCCGTGCGTGCGGCGCGTCTCGAGCGCGCTGGGCATCGGGTGGCGATTTTTTCGGAGCCGCGCCAGGGTGACGCTCTCAAGGCGTTTCGCAGCCCGCCACCCGACGCCATCCTCGTCGATTTGGGGCGCTTGCCGTCGCACGGCCTGGCGGTCGCGCAATGGTTCCGGCAGAACAAGTCGACACGCCACGCCGCGTTGGTCTTCGTCGAAGGCACCGCCGACAGAGTCGCGAAGGCGCGCGCCCTCCTGCCGGACGCCACCTTCACGCGCTGGACGCGGCTTGCGACCGTGCTCACCCACGCGCTCCACCAACCGGTCGCGAAACCGGCCGTGCCGGGTACCATGGCCGGCTACTCCGGCACGCCCTTGCCCAAAAAACTCGGGATTGGTGTTGGGGCCAGCGTCGCGCTTCTCGACGCGCCGCTGGATTTCGCGGCAACACTCGGTTCGCTCCCGCAAGACGTCACGGTGAGCCGGCAAGCGCGCGGCACCGCGGACGTTGTTCTTCTGTTCACGAAATCGCGCGCCGATCTCGACCGGCGCTTCGCCGCCGCCACGCGCGGCCTCGCGCCGCGCGGCAAACTCTGGATTGCCTGGCCCAAAAAGGCCTCAGGCCTGCAGACCGATCTCGGCGAAGCCACGGTGCGCACCTATGGTCTCGAACGCGATTTCGTCGACTACAAGATCTGCGCCATCGACACCACGTGGTCCGGCCTCTGCTTCGCCCGCCGCCGCAAGGCCTAGAGTCCAGGACGAGCGGTCGAAGCGCGGACATGGGGATCGATCAAGACGCTCTACCAATAGCCGGCGGCACGCGGGGGCACTGCTGTGCACCCTCGGGCTGTGCACGGTCGCAGTGCTACAGCGACCGGCCGAGGGCGTGTTCGGCGGCGGCAACGATGGACGCGAGGGCGTCGCGAGTAGCGAGCGCTTCGATGAGCGGCGCAAGCGGGCGGTCGCCTTCGAGCCGAGGCACGATGTGCCGCACGGCTTGGCGGGCGGCGGCGGTGGCGGGGGCGGGTGCGAGCGGCGCGTGGCAGTCCAGGGCTTCGGCGGCCGCCAGCAATTCGGCGGCGAGAATGCCGCGCGTGTTGCGCAACAAACGTGGCAGTCGCGCCGCCGCGATGCTGCCCATGCTGTTGTGATCTTCGACGCCGCCGCCGGTCACAACGTTGTCCAATGTCGCGGGGTGGCTGAGCGTGCGGCTCTCCGAAACCAGCGCGGCCGCTAAATACTGCACCATCATCAGGCCCGATTCGACGCCGGCGCGGCGCGCCAGACACCGCGGCAGCACCTCGACGTCGTTGTAGAGGAGCCGGAACAAGCGCCGCTCGGCGACGCTGCCCGCTTCGCAGACGGCGATCCCCAATGCGTCCAGCACGAGCGCCACCGGCTGGCCGTGGAAGTTGCCGCCCGAGATCACACTTGCGTCATCCGGGAACACCAGCGGGTTGTCGGTCACGGAATCGCATTCGACGCCGAGCACCGATTCGACATAGTGCAACGTGTCCAGGCTGGCGCCCAGGATCTGTGGCGTGCAGCGCTCCGAATACGGGTCCTGGACGCGGCCGCAATTGGCGTGGCTTTGCACGATCGCGCTGCCGGCGAGCAGCGCGACAAGATTGGCCGCCACCACTTGTTGGCCCGGATGCGGACGGAGCGCATGCAAACGCGGATCGAAGGCGCGCGCTGTACCGAGCAAAGCTTCCGTCGACATCGCCGCCGCGACTTGCGCCACGCCGAGAATGAGCCGCGCGTCCTCGGCGGCGAGAATGCCGCGCGCCGTCATGTACTGCGTGCCGTTGATGAGCGCGAGTCCTTCCTTCATGGCGAGGCGATGCGGTGCGAGGCCGCGCCGCCGGAGCGCGTCGGCGGCCGGCAGCCGCTCGCCGTCCACGAGCGCTTCCCCCTCGCCGATGAGTGCCAATCCCAAGTGCGCGAGCGGTGCCAAGTCGCCGCTCGCACCCACGGAACCCTGTTCCGGAACACATGGCGTGATGTCCGCATTCAAGAGCCCGATCAACGCTTCGACGAGCGCCGGCCCGACGCCCGAGTAACCGCGCGCCAGCGAATGGGCCCGCAAGACAAGCATCGCACGCACGACCGGCACCGGCAGGAGATCTCCGAAACCGACGGAATGGCTGCGAACCAGGTTGAGTTGCAGGGTTTCGATTTGATCGTCGTCGATGCGCCGCTCGGCGAACGGTCCGAAACCGGTGTTGATGCCGTACAGCGCTTCGCCGCGCGCCACCGCTTGCCGGGCGGCAGCCGCGGCGCGTTCGAGCCGGGCGCGCGCTTTGCCACCCAACACGACACGCGCCCCCGCCGCGACCGCGCGCACGCCATCAAGACCTAGATGTTCGTCGTCGAGATGCACCGTGTGGCTCATGCTGCGCGCCTTCCTCTCTTCCTTACCGCATCGTGCCCGACCGCGGCAGGGCGCGTCAACCAACGCTCGAACGGCGCAGAATGCGCCGCACAATTGCCTGGCGCTTGGAGCGTCGTGCCACCTCGGTGAAGCCGGCCTTCCGGAACGCCGAGATGAAGCCATTCCAGGCGAACACACTCGGCATCGACACCGACTCCGGCACGATCGGGTAGCCCTCGACGGCCGGCGCACCGTGTTGGCGCGCGTATTTCACCGCCGCTTCGATCAAGCCCACCGTGATGCCGCGGCCGCGCCATTCACGCGCCACAAAGAGGCAGGGCACCGACCACACGGGTGTGTCATCGACCGGTTTGAGATTGCGGGCCCGCTCGAGGCGCGGATATTCGGTGCGCGGTGCAATGGCGCACCAGCCGACGGGTTCGTTGCCGGCGTAGGCGATGATGCCCGGCGCCCGTGCCGCGCCGACCAGCCGGCGCAAGAGGTGCTTGTTCAGAGCCCCCTTCCGGGTACGAAATTCGGCGGCGCTTTGCCGGTAGTACATGCACCAGCATCCGGCGCAGGCGCCGCGCGGCCCAAAGAGCTTTTCGAGATCGTCCCAGTGATCGGCCGTCGCCGGCTTGAATTTCAAACGGGGTGTGTCTCGCATCCCAATCCTTGGCGCGGCGAATGAATTTCGAACCACTCGCGGACCGATTCGACGAGGGTCTCCGAATCCGCGAAGACCACCGGTTCGACCGGCAGGGCGCGGCGGAATGCGGCGCCGTAATTGCGCTCGCCGAGCCGCGAATCGAGCAACAGCACGACGCCCCGGTCGTGACGCGAACGCACCAGCCGGCCGAAGCCCTGCCGAAAACGCAGCACGGCATCCGGCAAGAGATAGGCGCCGAAAGGACTCTCGCCGCGCGCTTTCAGGCGTTCGCAACGGGCCTCGACAATGGGTTCATCCGGCACCAAGAACGGCAGCTTGCCGATGGCCAGCACTTCGAGCGCATCGCCCGGGAAATCGACGCCTTCCCAGAAGCTCGCGGTGCCGAGCAAGATGGCGCCGGGTGTCGCGACGAAGCGTGCCGCCACCGTTTCGCGGCTGCCGGAGACTTCCTGCGCCAAGAGCGGCGCGTGCGGCCCGAGCCGCCGCAAGAGTTGCGAGTAGAGCTTGCGAACCGTGGCATGCGCGGTGAGCAAAACCAAAGTGCGGCGCCCGGTCGCGCCCAGAACTGCGGCGAGAAGCGCCGCCACCTCCACTTCGTAGGCGGGGTCGCCGTAGGCGGGCAAGTATTGCGCTTGGGCGACGAAACACTGGGACGGGTAGTCGAAGGGCGACGGCACGACGAGCTGCCGCGTCGTACCCGGCAATCCGACCCGCTCGATAAAAGCGTCCAACGAGCCCTCGATCGCCAGCGTCGCCGACGTGTACACCGCGCCGCCACCCGAGCCGAGTAACCGCCGCACCGCGGGCGCGACGTCGAGCGGTGAGGCCAAGACTTCCCGGACGCGCGATCCGTCGAGGGCGACCGCGAACGCCCAGTCCTCGTCGTTGCCGGTGGTCACAAAGTCGAGCGCCGCCCGCAGTTCCCCGAGCAGCCCGTCCAAGACTTCGAGAACCGCGCTCGCCGCGTCGGCGGCGTCCGGTTCGGCACCGAGGGAGTGCTCTTGCTGCAGTTCGGCCGCCGTGCGCCGCGCCGCATCGAGTGCGAGGCCGCACCGCGCGACGGCCGCGCTGAGCGGCGCGAAGACTTCGTCGCCGTCACGATAGCGCTGGCGCGGCTTGCGGCCGGCGAGCGCCGGGATTTGCGCCTCGAGTTCGTCCAGCAGATCGAGGAGTGCGGTGCGCGCCGCCGCCACTTCCCGTGTCCAGGCGATAAAACGCGGCGCGAACTCGGCAGCGTTCGTCGGCCGCGCCGCAAGCCGGCCGAGCGGCGCGACGAGCGCATCGGCCTGGGAGCGGCCGAGCCGGACCGACAAGTGTTCGGTCGCCACGGCGTCCAACTGGTGTGCTTCGTCGACGACGAGTCCGTCGGTGCGCCCGAGGATGCCGCCCTCGGCAAGCGCATCGGAGAACAGCAACGCATGATTGACGACCACGAGATCGGCGCGCCGCGCGGCGTCACGCGCCACGTACACCGGGCACGGGTGATCGCCACGGCAGGATGGACCCCGGCACGTTTCGCGCCGGGCGGCGATTTCGCGCCGCACTCGCGCCTCGACGAAGGGCGCAATCTCGACCAGTTCACCGCCCGGACTCGACAGCGACCACATCAAGACCTGGGCGAGCTCGAAACTGCCCTCCGTGCTCGCCGCGGTGCGCGCCGCCCGCGTCAATGCCGCGCGGCAGAAATAGTTTTCGCGCCCCAGGAGCTTCGCGAACTGCAGTCCCGTCCCACCATCCGGCCGCAGATAGCTCTCGAGCGCAAAAGCCGCCCACAGTTCCGGCAGGTCGCGCGCCACGAGTTGGTGCTGCAGATTGCGGGTGTGCGTCGAGAGCACGATGCGGTCGCCACGCCCGGCGGCCAGCAACATCGCGGGCAGCGCATAGGCGATGGTCTTGCCGACGCCGGTTCCGGCCTCGACGACGAGGTCGTGTTTCGCGAGCAACGCATCCAACACCGAGTGCGCCATCTCGACCTGCTCGGGCCGCGGCTCGAAGGGCCGGTCGGACGCTGCACGCCGCCAGGCGTAGAGATGTAAGAAGGCGCGGTCGAGGAGTTCATGCGGCGCGACATCCGGCCAGTCGAACACCGGGGTGTCGGCAACTGGCGCGGTCGCTGGAGCGAGAACCAACGCCCCGGGACGCCCGCCGCGCATCGCCGCCATCGCCATCTCGGCGAGGGCGCGGTTCAGAAGCGTGCCGAGCGGCGCATCACCGGGCGGCATGAGTTGCGCCGCGACGCGCAACACTTCGCCATTCGGGGCGAGCCGCCTGACGGCCCGCACGTAGCTCGCGCCGATCTCGTGGCCCGATTTCCCGCCGCCGGTTTCCGCCGGCGCGATGAGCGCCATCACCCGGTCGGCGTGCACGCACAGCGCACCCGTCGTCTGCCACGTCCCCAGCGCCGCGCGATCGAGACCACGGTGCAAAACGAGCCGCGCGCCCGGGCGCGGCCCGGCGGCCGCGACACCCGCTTCGAAATGACACACCTCGACGCCATCGGCATCCTGCCGCACGACCACGAAGTCGAGCGGCAAGAGCATCGTTTGCATGGGGTGCCGCCCGGCCACGTTCAATCGCCTCGCAGGAGTGATTCGAACGCCGCTTCGTCGAGGGTCGCGATGCCGAGTTTCTGTGCCTGGTCGAGCTTCGACCCGGCGCTGTCTCCGACCACGACGTAGTCGGTTTTCTTGCTCACCGAACTCGCGACGCGCCCGCCGCGCGCTTCGATTTCGGCCTGCGCGTCGCTCCGCGTGCGGCCGGTGAGCGTGCCGGTGAGAACGAACGTCTTGCCGGCCAATGCACTGCCCGTCACGACCTCGGGTCCCGGATTCAGAACGCCCTGCTTCTCGAGTTCGTCGAGCAGCCGGCGCGAGTCGGGCCGGTTCAAGAAGTCGACGATGCTGGCCGCGACGCGCGGCCCGACGTCCTCGAGCGCCTGGAGTTCCTCGGCGGTTGCGGCCCGGAGCGCCTCGAGCGTCGGGTAGCGGCTCGCGAGCACCGCTGCACCTTGCAGTCCGACATGCCGGATGCCGAGCGCGAACAGCTTGTTGCGCCACGGGCGCTCGTTGCTAGCAGCGATCCCGGCCACCAAGTTCTGCGCCGATTTTTCGGCGAAGCGTTCGAGCGGCACCAGATCCGCCACCGTGAGCCGGTACAGATCCGCCACATCCCGGACCAGGCCATTGCCCAGCAAGAGTTTGACGTTTTGACTCCCGAGCCCGGCGATGTCCATGGCATTGCGCGATGCAAAGTGCTCGATGCGACGTTCGAGCTGCTGCGGGCAACTCGGGTTATCGCAACGAATCGCCACTTCTTCTTCAGTCTCGACGAGGACACTGCCGCACGACGGACATTTTTTCGGGAACCGGAAGGCGCGCTCCTTGCGGGTGCGCAAATCGGCGCGCACGCCGACGACCTTTGGAATCACTTCGCCGCCGCGTTCTAGAATCACCAGGTCCCCGACCCGTACATCGAGGCGTTCGATTTCGTCACGATTGTGCAGGGTGGCACGCGTGATCGTGACACCACCCAACCACACGGGTTCCAAGTCGGCCACCGGCGTCACGTTGCCGGTGCGCCCCACCTGCAGGAGGATGCCGCGCAGGCGCGTCTCGGCGCGCGCCGCCGCGAACTTGAAGGCGATGCCCCAGCGCGGGCTCTTGGCGGTTGCACCCAGCTCGCGCTGCTGGGCGAGCGAGTCGACTTTGACGACCGCACCATCGATCTGGTAGGGCAACTCGTTGCGGCGGGTTTCCAAGTCCCGCAGTGCGTCGAGCACCGCATCGAGCGACGCGCACCGCACATTGAACTTGTTGGTTGGCAGGCCGGCCCGCTTCAACGCCTTGATCGCGTCCCAATGGGTGGCAAGGCCCAGCCGTTCGGCCTCGACCAAATGGTAGACGCAGATTTCGATCGGCCGCTCGGCCAACTGTTTGGGGTCGAGAAGCTTGAGCGATCCGGCGGTCGAGTTACGCGGGTTGGCGAAGGTCTTCTCGCCAGCCGCGCTACGCGCCTCGTTGTAGCGTTGAAAGGCCGCGAGCGGCATGTAGGCTTCGCCACGAACTTCGAAATGCGGCCACGGCGCTTTGACCGTCGCCGGGACGTTGTGCAGCGTCGCCAGATTGCGCGTGATGTCGTCGCCCTGCGTCCCATCGCCGCGCGTCACGGCACGCGCGTAGCGGCCGTTGTCGTAGCTGATGCTGACGGCGACGCCGTCCAGCTTCGGTTCGACGACGTAGGCCGGTTCCTGGCCGGCGAGCAGAGCCACGAGGCGGGTGTGAAAAGCGCGCACTTCGTCGACGTTGTACGTGTTGTCGAGTGACAGCATCGGCACCGAGTGGCGAACGGTCGGAAACGCCGTGTCCGGTTGACCGCCCGGGCGCTCTGTCGGCGAGTCGGGCGACGCGAGATCCGGATGCGCGGCCTCGAGGGCGCGCAGTTCCGTCACCAGCGCGTCATAGTCTTCGTCGGTGATCTCGGGGGCCGCGTCCTGATAGTAGAGTTGGTCGTGGCGGCGGATCTCGCGCCGCAATTCGTCGACCCGGCGGCGCGCTTTCGCCTCGCTCATGCCCCACCCACTCGCCAAGATGCGACAAGTCCCGATTCGCGGCGATCCACTGCGACGCCCAGAATAGTCGCCGCGGGCCCCGGGCCTCAACCCCACAGATGGGAACCTGCGCCGGTTGTCGGGCATTGAAGTCGCGAGCTGCAAAGCAGCGCGCAATCGTGGCCAACCCCAACGAGGTCGACGCATGCAGGTCCGCAAGAGTCTCCGGGATGAAGGGTCCTCCCTCGTCCCTCCCGCCACACCCCTGGTCCGCCGCGTCGAACCCTCGCGCCGGGTCCGAATCCGCGTCCACTACCCGACCGCCGCCGGCACGACGCTCGTGCTCCGGAGTGCGGCCGATTGGGACTGTGACATCGAACCGCGGACCATGCACCCGGACGGCGCCGACTTCGACCTCCCGGCCGCGGCAGCACCGTTCGTTTATTTCAAGGTGCTCCTGCGTCGCGACGGCGCCCTCCATTGGTCCAAGGGGGAGAATCTGCTGGCGTTTTCGAACTCGGGCCCGGCCGCCGAGGTGTACCCATTTTTTTTCGCCGACCCAGCGTGCAGCGTCTGCCAGCCGCTTGCGATCCCTGGGCACCACACGTCACGGCAACACACGGTGCGCGTCTTCTTGCCGCCGGGCTATGCAGAAAACACCGCCGCCCGTTATCCCGTCCTCTACATGCAGGATGGGCAGAACCTTTTTTTCCCGGACGAGGCCTTCGGCGGCCAGCATTGGAAGATCGACGAGACGCTCGGCATTCTGGACCGCATGAACCTGATCCGGCCGGCGATCGTCGTCGGCGTCTACCCGCGCGACCGCAGTGTCGACTACACCCAGCCGGGATACGAAGAATACGGTCGCTTCCTCGTCGAGGACCTCAAACCTTGGATCGATTCTCACTACCGCACCGAAACCACTGCCGATCACACGGCGGTTCTGGGATCGTCGCTTGGCGGTGTCGTGTCGTTGTATTTGGGCTGGCAGTATCCGGAGGTTTTTGGCCACGTCGGGTGCCTGTCGAGCACGTTCAGCTACCAAGACGATCTGCGGCGCCGCATCGCGACCGAATCCAAGCGCCCGATCCGGATCTATCTGGACAGCGGCTGGCCGCACGACAACTACGAGGTGACGCGGGCGATGCACACGCTGCTCGTGGCGCGCGGCTACCGGCCCGGCACGGAACTGCTCTACCTGGCATTCCCGCGCGCCCAGCACGACGAGAACGCCTGGGCGATGCGCGCCCACATTCCCTTCCAGCATTTCTTCGCGCCCTGATAGACTCGGGTGCATGACGCCCACGGCGACGAAATCAACCGCCTCGATCCCGGTCCAAGCCGCGCGCCGGCTGTTCTTGCACGCTCAAGGCATGCTCGACGATCCGGCGCGACGCGCCACGCCCGCCAGCGTCTATGCCCTCATCGAGCGCATGGGATTCGTGCAGATCGATTCCATCCGGATCGTCGAACGCGCCCATCATCTGACCCTCGCCGCCCGGCTCGACGGCTACCGGCCGGCGATGCTAACCCGGCTCCTCGAACGCGACCGGCGCCTCTTCGAACATTGGACGCACGATGCCGCGGTGATTCCAACCGTGTGGTTCGCGCATTGGCGGCAGCGCTTCGCGCGCTATCACGGCGTCATCGGGCGGCATAAATGGTGGCGCGAGCGTCTCGGCCCGGACAAGGAGCGGATCGTGGCCCAGGTCCTCGACCGGATCCGCGCCGAAGGGCCGCTGCAGGCGAAGGATTTCGAACCGGAGACACCACGCGGCGCGAGTGGCGGCTGGTGGGGTTGGACGCCCGAGAAAGCGGCGCTCGAGTTCCTGTGGCACACGGGCCAACTGGCCATCGCGCGGCGCGTTCAGTTCCAGAAGGTCTACGATTTGACCGAACGTGTCTTTCCCCAAGCCTTGCTGGCCGCCGCACCCGACGCGCGCGCCCTCGAGGATTGGATGTGCGGCGAAGCGCTGGCGCGCCTCGGCGTCGCGACGGCGCGCGAGATTGCGGCGTACTGGGGCATGGTGTCGCTGCCGGAAGCGAAGGTGTGGTGCGAAGCGGCTGCCGGCCAGGGCGCGATTGTACCGGTCGGCGTCGAAACGGCGGATGGCAGCCGGCCGTTTCCAGCCTGGGCCGGCGCCGATTGGCAACGGCGCGTCGCGCGCCTACCCGAGGCGCCGGAGCGGCTTCGCGTCCTCTGCCCATTCGATCCCGTCGTGCGCGACCGGGCCCGCACCCGCCGTCTCTTCGGATACGACTACGCCTTCGAAGCCTTCACGCCCGCCGCCAAGCGCCAATATGGTTACTACGTGCTGCCGCTCTTCGAAGGTGAACGATTCGTCGGCCGCGCCGACGCGGCGCGCGAGAGCGAGCAACTGCTCGTGCGCCGTGTCTGGTGGGAGCCCGGCGTGCGGCCGACCACGGCTCGCAAGCGCGCCTTGCAGCAAGCCTTCGAACGTCTCGCAACCTCCGTCGACCTGGACACCGTCGTCGTGCCACGCGCCGCACGCTAGCATTCCGAAGGACTGGCGGAGTGCGGTCGATGCGCATCGGACGATGCGGCGCTGGAGTTCAGAAGCGCTGTTGGAAGGCGACGTGGACTTTGGTCGACGAGAAACTGTGCTCCTCGCCGATGCCGAACGAGACGTCGAGGGCGCCGGTCGCGACTTGCGCGCGCATGCCGACCCCGGTTCCTACATGGGCGCTTTCGTCGCGTGGCGCGGCCCGCACCCGGCGGCGTAACGCACCGGCATCCAGGAAGGCGTACAACTGCGCCACGCGCCGGTCGCCGTAGCGATATTCGAGGCCGCCATAGGCCACCTGGTCGCCGCGGAACTGCGCTTCGCGATAGCCTCGCAAGGTGCGCGCGCCGCCGAACTCGAAAAGTTCGCTGACCGGCACTTCGGCCTCGTCGCTCGTCAACGCGTGCCATTCACCACGCGCTGCGATGACGTGGCGCAGCGCGAGTGGCAGGCCGGCTTCGAACCGCCCGCCCCAGATCGTTTGGCGGACGCGATCGTGATCGGCGCCGGCCGGTGAACGCAGGTCGTTGCGCCGGTGCGCGGTTTCGGCACGCACTTCGAAGGTGCCGAACCGGCCGCCATCCTCTTCACGCCCCAGACTCGTGAAACGCAGGCCGACGTTGCCCCGCCATCGCAGCGTGTTGCCCGTGACGCCGGCACTTGCTCCGCCGCCGGCGGCAATCGTCGGATGGAACACCGAGCGGTCGAGGGCTCCGCCTGCGGTGAGCGCGAGGTTGCGATTCAACGGCCACTCGGCCGCGAATCCCGCCGTCTGCCATGTCGAGGTCGAGTCGCGCTCGGTTTGCGACAAATCGACACCCAGGTCGAGCGGCAGGCCGAACCAGAAGCGCTCGCGATAGGCGACCGCGAGCCGGCTGCCGATGAGCCCATCGCGCTTCCATGCAAGATCGATATCGCGCCCACTGCCGACCAGATTGCGGAGCGCGAGCTCGACACTGCCGGTCAAGTACGGCCGGTCGCGGCGCGGGTCGCGGGCGACGCCCACCGCTCCGAAGGCGCTGTTGCGCCGCGGCGCTTCGACAACGCGCAAGAGCACGCCGACATCATTGCCTTGAATCCGATAGATCCGCGGTGGCTCGACGGACGCGAACAAGCCGCTCCGTCGCAAGAGCGCCGGCGCGTCGCGAATCTGCCGAATGTCCGCCGCCCGCGGTGTCGCGAGCCCCGCGAGCCGCTCGACAAGGGCGGCACGCGACAGCGTGTTGCCCTGCACCTGCACCTCGGCGAGCCGGCTCGTTTCGCCCTCACTGATGGCGATCCCGGCGATGACGCCCGCGGGGCCGACCTCCCAGCGTTCGAGCACCGCTTCGGCGTCCAAATAGCCGCGGCGCGCATACTCCTCGACGAGTCCCACGAGCCGCGCTTCGACGTCGGCCGGACGCGCGATCGTGCCGGCCGGGAGCGCGAGGATTTCGCGCCCGACGGTTTCCGGGAGCGCGCGGCTGCCGCGCATGAACAATTGCGCCAGGCGCGTCTCGTGGCCCTCATCGATGCGAATGCGCAAGGTGTCGCCGCCCGCCGGCTCGAGGTCGAACGTCGCACCGAAAAACCCGCGTTCGGTGTAGAGCGCGGCGAGCCGGCGGGCCGGCGCTTCCAGACTGTCGCGCGCCACGGACGCGCCCACGGCGTCGCGAATTGCCGCCGCGTCGACGTGACGCGCGCCACGCACATCGAGCCTGGTGAACGGCGCGGCGGCGAGCGGCGGCGCGGCGGCGGCGGGAAGCTCCGTCCCGAACGCCGGCACGGTGCTCTGGCAACCAACGGCGAGCACCGCAGCGATCATCCGGCGGCGCGTCTCGCCCCCGACCCACGGCACCAAGCGCCGCCACTTTTGCCATGCACGCCGGCGCGGTTCAGAAGATCGCACGCGTCTCCGCTTTTACATCCCAAGTCGAGCGGCCGTCGGTATTGCGCACGCCGCTGTAGGACAAGTTGAGATTCAGATTCTGCCCGAGCCGGTAACTCCCCGACAGCGACCCGCTCGTCTTGGTGCCGGGTGCGTCGAAAAAGAACGGCGGCAGCACGTCCGGGGGTTTGTGCTCGACCACATGCGTCGCCGCGAGACTCGCAAAGAGCCGCAAGTTGCGGAGCGGCGCGATCGTTGCAGACGGCGTCCAGGTGACGAGTTGTTGACGCGTCGTCGAGATGGCGTCATGTTGCGCCGTCCACTCGACGTCGAATTGCAGACGCTCGCTCGCCGACAAGCGATAACCAATCCGCCCGGCCAAAGCGCCGAACCGGACGTCGTGCGACCCCGACGACGACCGCCCGGGCACGACACCGTCGAGCGCGCCGCGGCGGGCACGCGACCCCAAACCGCTTTCCGCCCCTACGGACCAACGCTGCACGCCGGTCCGGTCCCAACGCAGAGTGCCCGACGATTGCCGCGTCCGAACGCCGGCGCCGGTGAAACGCCCGTCCAGTTCCTTCTCGGCTTCGAGACGCAGCTTCAGAGCGTCGCGCGATGCACCGCTCAGGAAGGACCATTCTTGGCGGGCATTGAACGACCCGAACACCGTGGCACCGGTTTGATACGCCGACGGCACCAAGAGGTAGAGGTCGCGGCGGTGATCCGAGCGCGATTGTTCTTTCACGCCGAGCGTTTGCAACAACGATACGTTGCGCCGGAACCAGCCCGGACTGGAATCGGGTGCGGCACTCGACAGCGTCGTGAAGCCACCGAGTTCGAGCCGCCAGGTTGCCTCCACGGAACCGACGTTCTCCGGATCGCCGCTGAAGCGAAAGACCTTGTCGAACAGGCCTTGGTCCTTGCCGACGGCGTGGCCTTCGGCGTCGTAGTCGCCGTGACCGTCGGGTGCCAGGACCAGCACTTGCTGCAACGTGCGCACTGCTTCCTCGCCGATTTCATAGCGCCATTCGGTGCGCACCGCCGTGTGGCGCGGATTCCAGCTCAACACCGCCCGCGCCAAGTCGGAGCGCGTTGCAGCACTTGCATCGCCGCCACGCGGCTCGTTCGTGCGGCGTGACACCCCCAGTTCGGCGCCGAATCCGAGGCTCGGGCGCGCCAGCATTTCGAGCCCCCAGGTATCGTTGCGCCGCGCTTCTGCCCATTCGCCCAGACCCGCGGCGCGTTCCGTTCCGGGCCGGCGCGCATCGGTGTCGCGCCGGCCGAATTCCACCGCGGCGGTGGTGCGGTGGGTTTCGCGGAGCGCGATCCGCAGGCGTGTGTCGAGGTAACGGTAGCTCGAACGCGCGAATGAATCGGCGTCGGCGCGCACGAACTCGTCGCGCTCGACGTGCAGCTCGGGGACCACCGGGCCAAGCCCGAAACGCCCTGCCGCCTGGCGCAGTCCACGCGTCCGGCCGGCATCCGCGCCGAGCCCTGGACGCGCCGTGTCGAGTCCTTGCCAGCGGAATTCGGCGCTGCGTTCGGCGTGCCCCAACCCCAGATCGAGTTGCAAGCGGTCGGTGCGCAGGTCGGCTCGCCGGTCGAGCCGGCCGGCGTTGGCGTCGATGCGTAGGCGGTTCGCGGCCGCCGCCCAGTGCAGCGTTGTCTCCGTGATGCGCTCGGTATCGCGCAGTGAATCGCTCTCGGCGTTCCAGTCCTTGTAGTAGAACGCCGGGCGGCCGCGATCCGGGGAGCGAAAGCGCGCCGAGCGTTCCGCCCAGTGGGCGGCGAGGGCCACGCTCCCGGCGCGTCCGAGCGAGCGGGCGCCGGAATCGCCGCTGATTTCGAGTGCCTCACCGCGGTTGTCGTCATCGTCGCGGCTCGAAAATTGATTCGCATCGAAATCCGAGAGCGACGCTTCGGCGCGGAGGTGGGCACCCTTCCATGGCGCCGTTTCGATGTCGCCGGTGACCAAGCGCTGCCGGCCCGCCGGTGTGAGACGGCGGCCAATCGCGAAGTCACCGTGCGCCGCGCCGACGAAGCGGAAAATTCGCCGCCCCGACAGCGCGTCCAAGCTGTCGTCGTAGGCACCGCGCGACGGACCAGCCTCGTAGAAATCGACCTCGAGATCGCCCGTCACCGGGTCAAAGCGGACGATCGTCGAATCGATGCCATCGCGCCGGTACGAACCGTGCCCGGCGCCGACGACACGAATTCCGGCGGCGATGGCGCCACCATCACCGGCGGCCGTGAGCGCGGCGATTTCCTCCGGCCCATAGGCGCCGCCCACCGGCTTGTTGCGCACATCGCCATCGTCGAGCGCGAATCCCCGCCAACGCCACGCCGCCGCGCCGCCTTCGACGCGCGCGCTCTTTGTCTCGCGCCGATACCGTTGGTTCGCGACTTGGAAGTCGACGCCGATTTCGGTGTCGGCGGTCATGCGCCGGTGGCTCGTGAACCGCACTTCGCCGCGGTCGTAGTCGATGACGTAGTCCTGGTTCTCGCCGCGGCGTTGGAGCGCGCCGTCGACGTAGACGCGTTCACTGCCTGGGACCAGGGTCGAAAACTCGAGCCGGCGCACCGACAACAATTCGTACGGGCCTTGCTTGCCTTCCGTGCCGCGGAAGGTGGCGGTGGCGAATTCGCCACGCGCCAGGCCGGCGCCGAGCGCCAGAGTCTCGTTGCCGAAATGCAGCCGCAATTCACCGCCGCGCAGGTCGCGCCGCACCGCGGTGAGATCGCCGGGGCGCTCGAGCGTGTAGTCGCCCAACACTCCGCCCACGACCGGACCCTGCACTTCGATGAACACCTTGCTCAAGTCGCCCAGTTCCTCGGTGTTGCCTTCGGGGAGCACCGGCAAATTGTCGTCGGCCAACACCGCGTTCACACGCAGGCCTTCCCCCAAGTCACCCGCCGCCTCGACGCGCAGGGATTGATCGATCGTCGCATCGCGATTGCGTCCCAGCGAGACGCCGATCGTCTTGGAGCCCGACAAACGCAACGTCGGTGGGAGCGTGAGATCGCCGCGTGCCGGCGCGCCGGGCGTGGCGGCGGCCGGCGTGGTGCCGGCGGACGGCGTGCCGGGCGTCGCGAGTGCTTCGGCGCGCGGCACGATGTCGACGGCGCGAAAACGCTGGCGAGCCGGCGCCGGCAAGTACGCGTACGACACGTCGAGCACCAGGAGTGATTCGGCCGGGGCGAGCAGGAACAGCATGCCGCGCGCCGGGTCGATGCCATAGTCGCGATTGCGCACCAAGAGCGAATCGCCGCGGTGCACGGCGTCGCTGCCCTCTTGCAAGAACGCGTGCGCCAGCGCGTGGCGCGCCTCACGCGGCGCGAAGCGCAGCGTTTCGTGGTTGTGGAAAAGCGTGTTCCACCCGACCGCGCCCGCGGCAGCGGCGGCGGCCGGCAGAAGCGCGTGGGCGGCACAAACGAAACCCAGGAGGAGACGCCGCACGCTCACTTCCGTTCGTCGGCCGCGCGCTCGACGCGCAGGCGTGCGAGCGCCGGCGGCGAGCCTTCGAGCACCCACGCCGTGTCTCCGACCACGGTGACGTCCACCGGGCTCTGCGGGCCCAGCTTGAGTTCGTCGCGCACGCCGCCCGCCGGGCCCAGGAGCCAGACCGATCGCCGGCCGGCATCGGCAACGAACAGCTCGCCGGTCGGACCCACGGCCAGGCCACGCGGCTCACCGAGCGAATCACTGAAGGCGCCCGCGAAGTTTCCGACCGCCGTGAAACGTTGCAGGCGCGAGTTCCCGGTATCGGTGACGTAGAACGATCCGTCGGGCGCGAACGCCACGCCGAGCGGCCGCGACAATTCACCGGGACGGGTGCCGAAGCCGCCGACCACGGTCTCGGTGCCCTGCGAGGCGTCGAAGAGCCGCACCTGGTGCCGCGACGTTTGCGCCACGAGCACCCGCCCGAGACGGTCGACGGCAAGAGCACGCGGTGTCTCGACGCCGTCGGCGCGGAAGCTGCGCAAGACATCCAGGAATCCACCCTCGTCGCCGAAGCGCAGGAGGGCGTTCGATTGGGCGTCCAAAACATAGACGCGGAATCCAGTCACTTCGAGATCGACTGGTTGAAGTGCCGCAACGTTGGGTGGGTTTTCGAATTCGTACCGCACCTGGCCGTCTGCACCGACGCGGAGCACCGTACCGCGCCCTACGTCGGCGATGAACAGCCGGCCCAGAGGTCCGGCGGCGATGGCGACCGGTTGGATGAAATCGCGCCCCGCGAGCAGGACAACCGACTCGAGGCGCAGCCGAGTTGCGGGCGGAACGTCGGCTTGGGCCGCGGCGCTCGCCGCGCCGCCCAAAGACCCCAAGAGCAGGAGGCACGCCAGACGCGCGCGACGACCACGGAGGATCGCAACACCGGCAGGAAAGCGCGGGAAAAACCGCCGCGAACGCCGCATGGCGGCGTCCCGGCTCAGAAGCGTCCGGCGAGGCCGAGGCGCCAGAGCGGCGCACCGGGCGCCGGCACCGCATCGAGGCGCAGCGACAGGGCGCGGTCGTCGCGTGCGTGGTCGCTGCGCACCGCCTGCACGACGCTCACGACGCTGACGATGCGATTGATGAGTGCGAACGCGAGCGCGTTGGTCGCACGGTCACCAGCCGCAAGTTCGGACTGGCGGAGATCGCGGAATTCATTGAAGCGCTGCACGCTCGTCCACGCCCAGGCCTCGCCGCCGGTGTATTCCTGGCCGACAATTTCGCCCGTGTCGCGGGCCCGCTTGCGCACGAACTCGTTCCACATGCCGGGCCCTTCGGCGCGCAGGTACTGGCCCACGGCTTTGAAATAGTCATCGTTGCCGCTCGCGGCGGCGCCGCCATACGACACGGCGTATTCGATCGCCCGGTCGCCGCGCAGGTTTTCCTGCACCTTGAACGTCGTATACGACGTCCACACGGCGGCTTCGAGCGTGCCGGAGACGAGGGCGCGGGTGCGATGCCCGGTATAGTACTCGCCAAGACCCGGCACGAGGGCGGACAGCAGTGCGGCGCGATACACCGAATGATGCACATTCGCGGCCGTGACCGGCGCCGGGGCGTAACCGCCGCCGGCCGGGGTTTCGAGTGCCTGCAAGCCCGGCCGCGGCAGGAGGGAAACCGGTGCTGCAGCGTGCGCCAAGGGCACGCCGAGCGTCAGGACCAGCGCCCCAGCAACGGCGCTCGAGATCATTCGCATCGCTCTCTCCTCCCCATTCCGGACCGCCTTCAGTATCGCATGGTGAGCGCGATCCCGGTACCGTGCTCCGGCAGCGCCCGCGGTTCGACGGCAAACCGTTCGCGCTGCAAATCGCCGTGTACGAGATAGACGGTCTGAGCGACGCTCAAGAGGCGCGTCGCCATGCCGACCACGATCATGCTCGTCGCATGATCGAAGTTGGTGTTGCTTTCGATCCGCATCAGGCCAAAGGCGCGGCGATTGTGCGCCGAATCGCTGTTGACCGCGTTCTCGTTGTCGTTGTACGAGAAATCATCCCATCCCATATAGAAGAACTTGTATTTGCCGATGTTCTCGTAGTAGTGCTGGCGGTCCTGATCTTTGAAAATGAAACTGCACGTGCAGTTGTCGGCGGGGTCGCTCGAGTCGTACCAGCGAATGTCATCGTTCGTTTGCGTCACGCCATAGTGATCGCGTAGTTCTTGCTGCCAGCGACCGTAGTCCCAGTGCGTGTCGGCGAATTGTTCGTACTTGCTGCGCCAGTCGCCGCCTTCGCGCCGGTAGTGCGCGTACCCGAGCCAGGTCGCGGCGTCCGCCCCCACGAGCGGCAAGCCGCGCCACCAATGGCCGGTCGAAATTTCTCCCGCCCCCGGCAAAATGGCGGAGAGCAGAACCGGCAGAATGTAGCGCTTGCGAGTCGACAACTCGGACGAGGCCGTTGCGGCTCCGCCGCCCTCTTGCACATCGACGTTCGGCGCGCGCCAAGCACGGCTTTGCTGCTGCCATGCAAGTCGCAACGGCGGCAGCAATGACTGGTTGGGCACCGCGGCCGGTTCGAGGGCTCGCGCGGCGCCGCATCCTGCGGCCACCAGCAGGCCGAGAGCCAGCCGCCACACCGGATGCGCGCTGCGATTCAGCATCATTCGACTTTCGGCTAGCGGACGAGCGTGATCGGCGTCACGAGCGGGGACGCAACCCCAGCCGCGGCGCTCACGAAACGGCACAAATAGACCCCCGACGCCAAAGCGCCGGGACGCCAAGCGATTTCCTTGGTTCCCGCCGCCAGTGCCCCGCTCTGCTCGAACACGCGCTGGCCTTCGAGAGTGTAGATCGCCACCTGAAACGCGCCGTCGTGCGGCGTGGTCATCCGCAAGCGCACTTCCGTGCCGGCGCCACGGGCCGGATTCGGATACACGATGAACGGCCGCTCGGCGGCCAAAACCCGGGCCCCGGCGCCGATTGCCGCCGGCTTGGCGGTGAAGTTGGTGCGCGCCGCAGTGCCACCCAACCCCGCCCAACCTGGCCGCGCCGAGCCGCCGGCCGGATCGGTCGCCCCGGCAGAGATCGAGGATACCGCCAGGATCTCGGGCGTACCGTCGCCGTTGACGTCTTCGGCACGCAGCGTCGATGGAAACAAGTCCGGCAGCATCTTGCGCGGATATCCGGACACGACGCGCCCGCCGGCATCGAACGCGTACACAAGTCCCAAATCCGTTCCAAAACAAATCTCCGGCAGCGAGTCGCCGGCGACATCCGCGATCACCGGCGGCGTCACGATGCGGATCGGATTCAACAACGGATACGCATCGCGGATCACGAGCGGAGTGCGCGCCAAATGTGCGCCGCGGCTGGTGAGGCCCGCGAGGCGCGTCGCGCTGGTGGCGACGATGTCGAGTTCCCCATCGCCGTTGACGTCGGCGAGCGCCAGACCCAGATAGTGGTCGGGCGGCAAATCGCCAAAGTCGCTCCACAGGCCTTGGTCGGCATCCGCGACGCGCAACCGGCCGTCGGGCCGCAGGATGACGATTTGGGCGGCGCCGGCCGCCGAACGCAAGTGGCCGCTCGCCACCAGCAACACCGAATCAGGCGCATCAAGGCCATGTTCGATCGATCGCGATGCGCCGCCGAAAGCCTGCACCACGACCCGATTGCGGCCGACGAGCCCGACCCCCAACGCGCCGTTCGCAGCCACCGGGCCGACAACCGCCGGCTCGTGGCCCGAGTCGATATCGTACGTTTCGCCGACGCCGACAGCGTCGAGCCGCACCCAAGCGCCGCCGGCGGTCTCGACGAGCGCGCCCGCCGTGCCGGCGGTTTGCGAATCGAGTAACACGAGCCGCGCGCCGCAGCCCCCCGGCACTGTGACGGGGAAACCGGCGCGCACCGGTAGTGAATCGCCGGCAATCTGTGCATCCCAAAGCCAGACGCGCTCAGAATCGACGGCGGCGATCGTGCCGCCCAGGTCACCGGGCGCCAGATGCGGATGGTAAGCGAGCGATGCCGGTTGCACCGGCGTCCGCACGACGCGATGCGCGAGCGCCGCATCGAAGGCCGACACGCCGGCCGAATCCGCCACCACGAGCACAGTCCCGAGCCCGCCGATCTGGGCCATGCATGCCCCCTGTGGATCGAGCGGCGGCAAGCTGTCGGCGGCGGTCCGCAATTGCCGCGGCCAGTCCCGCGTCCCATCCGCCACATGGATGGTGAGCGTGTGCGATTCGGGGGCCGCGAAACGCACGTTGGTGATTTCCAAACCGGTGTGCGCCCAGTCGGTGTTCCAGTTGTTCGGCCGTGAGGTGGCGTTCATGCGCGTCGCGAAGCCTTCGCGGAACGGATCGTTCCAACCGTCACCGCTGAAGCCGTTGGTGGGAGTGCGCCAGTCGCCGATTTCGTAGTCGCCGTCGGCTTCCACGAGCCGCAGCCCACGCCGCCGGTCGTCGGTATTCACTTCGTTGAAAGCAAAGCCGTCGGCGATGACGCGTTCGTCGACCTTCCATACCAGCAGTCCAAACCCCAGATCACCACAACTACCGAATTGTTCTTCGGGCGCACTCGGTGAAGTGATGAAGAAGTCGTATTCGCCGCTGTTGCGCCGGTCGCGTGGCGGCTTCCTCGGCTCGTCACGGCTCATCCAGAGGATGACGCCCGTCGAGTCGCGATTCAAATACGGACAGGCCTCGACGTCATCGGGGCGCACGTCCAAGAAATCGCGCCGGTTCTCGACCAAGTAGTACTCGTCGGCCGAGACATCGAGCCGCGCGATGCGCGGCCCCGTGCCTTGCGACGTGAGGCTCGGCCGCAATGTCACCGAGTCGTCCGGGGCGCGGAGCGCATACGGCTCCTCCCAACCCAACAACACCCGGCTCATCGCCGACAGGCCGCCGGGTAAGAGGCCGAAGGCAATCGTCGGCTCGCTGGCGCCTTCTTCTTGAAATCCGAACACCAGCCCTGAACCCGAGTCCATGAGATCCCATTCGCCGACCGCCGGCAACCCGATATTCGTGTCGTACCAATCGGGCAATCCCAGTTGATGGCCCACCTCGTGACACAGCACACCGGAGATGCCACCGACAAAACCATCCTGCGACGCCTGCTCCGGAACCACGAGCCCGTTGCGGATTTCGTGCGTGCCGCCCATGACCGCCACCGAGTCCGCGAGAGTGACGAAGAAACTCGGCAGGTCGTTGGGGCTGTCGCCGTTGATGTCGCTCTGCAGGTCGCTGCCCGGATGGACGAGGCAGATCGATTCCATGTCGCGCAAATCGATGCGCCCGGCGACCGCCGTGTCGGCGGCGCTCACCGCATCCTTGAACCACTTCACGAGTAACTCGATCGTCCAGTTATTGCCGGCGCCCGGACCGTAGTCGGCGGCATCCGAAAGCTTGACGCTCGGTTCACCGACCGGCGGAAACACGTGGCCGCGCACCTCTACCTGGCCGTGCGACACGACGCGGTAATAATCGCGGAGCGCGATGAGCTGGGCATCGAAATAGGCGGCATCGTGCGGCGGCGGGTCGACGACGGCGGTCGAATCAGCGGTCAAGCGGAAGTCGCCGCTCGCATCCATGCTGGTGAGAGCCGGGTCACGGTTGGCGCGAAAACCAACCCGTACGAGGAGCAGGTCGACAGTATCGGGCGCGGCGCCCGCGCCACCGGCCGCTTTGGCGGCACGGGCGGCACGCGCCCGACGACTCGTGAGCACACCCTGCGACTGGACGTGGGCGTTATGCAGGCGGGCATCCGTCAAGAACGCCGGCCAATGTGCCCGGTGCGCCAACCAGCGCTGCCGCATTCCGTCGGCTTGGGCCCGCGCCACGGTCTTCGGACTGGTGCGGAGCACGGTGGTCCGGCGGCGAACACCGTCGCGCGACGACGCCGCGGTGGCGAAGACGATTCCAAGGCCGGCGATCAACAGACTGATCCGAACCCACGACTGCCAACGGCCCGATCCCAATTCCATCGGTTCCAATCTGACTCAAGGGGGGTTCGGGTGAAAGGCGTCGAGGTCGCCTTGGTCAGTACCGCAGCCAAAGGGCAAACCGGCTGACGCGGTCCAGCTCGGCGGCCTGCGGTACGTTCGCGTATTCGAACGTGGCGCGGTTCCAAGTGAATCCGAAGCCGGCAGCAACGCCGCGTACGGCACCTTCGTCGTCGTTCAAATAGCCGGCGCGCAACGCAAAGGCATTCAAATACACGAACTCGGCGCCCATGTGATACACCGGGCGGCGCTCCCAGCGCACCAAGGAGCGCTCGTATTCGACGCCGGCACGCAGCTGGCTGACCTCGCTCTGCACGAGATCGAACATGCCGCCCAGGCGCAGACTGCGCGGCAGCGGATCGCTCTGCTCTTGGTCGATGAACGTAATGTCGGGGCCGAGGTTGTTGACGACGGCACCGAGGCGAAAGCGTGGCCGGCGATACAAAGCGCCAAGATCGAAAGCCCACGAATTGCCGCTGCCGCTTCCCGAACCGAGCTGATCACGGAGCACGTTCTCGGGAGCCAAATCGATTCGTACGTACTTCACCGAAACGCCGATCCCCAAGTCCGGGAGAAACTTGAATCCAAGCGAGGCAGCCGGCGACAGTTCGTAACTGCTGAACGTGCCGTGCGATTGGTTCGCTTCGTCCACGGCCTCGCTCTTGCCGTAGCTCAGGTAGGTGAGGTCGAGCTGGACGGTGCCGAGGCTTTTCGTCGGCACGACCCAACCGCCGTACATGAAATACACGTCATCGGCGAGACTCGGGACGAGCTTCGTGAACATCGTGCCGACGACGCCGCGCTCTACGAAGGCCAAGCCGCCGGGATTCGACCAACGTGCGGCATAGTCGTTGGCTTCGGTCACGAAGATTCCACCCATGGCTTCGCCACGAGCGCTCGGACCGAACGTCAAACTGATGGCGCCGGCCTCGCTGCCCACAGCGTGGGCGCGCGGCGCGAGCGCAGCGATGCTGGCAAGTGCCAATGGCATGAAGGTGCGTGTGAGAAGCGGCGTGCGCATCGTGGGGGGGACCTCCGGGTACTACGCGGGCATTGCAAGGGGAACGATTTCGGCCCCCGCGGGGTACGGCGACCAGAAACGGAGTTGCAACTTCCAGGCCCAGGTGTCCACGCGCCACAGGGTGCCGGCGAGGTCCCGCCGGCACCAGCCGTTACTTTGAGTTGAATCCGACCCAACCCGCACAACTATCTCATGATGACGACTTTACCGACGGTTTCGAGGGGCGCAACGCCGGCTCGGTCGGGGCGGGCGCGGAGGCGGTACAGATACGTACCGTTCGCGACAGTGTCCTCTCGAAGGTCCACCCCGTCCCATCGAATGGACGCCTGGGTGCCGGCGTCGAACCGCTGGCGATGGTGCCAGATCTCGCGCCCCGAGGTCGTGAAGACCCGCAGTTCGACCTCCGCAGGATCGGTGATCTCGAAGAAAAAGCGCGTCCAGTCGCGGAACGGATTGGGAAACGCGAGGACGTTCACGAGCCGCACGACTTCGGCGTCGACGACTTGAAATTCGATGGTTGCAGTCGCTTGGTTTCCCAAGTTGTCCGACGCGATCAGCGTCACCGAGTGCGCCCCCGCTTCCAAGTCGCTCGGGAGTGGCACATTCAAAGTCCCGGCACTATCGCTCCCGGCCGCGTACTGAAACAGCGACGTGACATTGAGAGACTCGTTGCGGCCGTCGAAGTCGAGAAGGATCGAATTGGGCAGCGATGTCCCCTGGATGCCGATGCCATTTTCATCGTGGATGTCGGCCGTGAGAATCGTGCCGGCCTTCACCCGCGTCCGGTTGTTCGGGAAGTGCAGCGCGATCCGCGGCACCCCAGTCGACGAATCGCTGCTGGAGCCAATGGCCACGTTGACTCCCGATTGGGAGCCCTTCGCATCCCGCCCCGGGCTCGACGCATACGCACTGATACGCGCTTTGCGCCCCGCATGCGCGCTCTTGGGCACGATGAACTGGAACGACAGTTGGCCGTTCCGCACCGGCACCGTGCCGCGATAGAGCGGCGGACCTGGCAGATCGTAGGGAATGTAGAGCGGTCCCTGCGGCGGCGGGACGCGAAAGCCGCTTTCGTCCGCCGTGCCAAAAACCTGCACTTCGGCCGTGCCATTGAAGCCGCCGATGACGTCGCCTTGGCTGGTCACGACTTCGCCCGTGATCTGGGTTCGGTTGCCGGTCTCGAGCGAGTCGGCGCCGGCCACGAACCGCACGAGATTCTGCGGGAAATCGAGCGTCATCGCCGGATCAGCGATGAGCATATAGCTCTCGGTGTTGCCGTTCGTGGTGCGCATCTTGGCGAGTTGCTGAACCGTGCCCAACGGGATGCGCCCCGTTGCGCCGTCCAGGAACAACTCGCGAAAGAGTGCCGTGTTGAATTGCAAGTTGCTGCCCACAAAAGTCGGCGTCGTCGCGCCGACGGTCGCAATCGCCCCGCCGGCGGGGTCGGCGAACAAGTCCTCGCACATGCTCTGGCGCTCAGGATCGTCGAACTCGCTCACCGTACAACTGATGGGCAAGAAGAGCGGCGCCTTCGAACCGTTGACAAGCGACGGAATGTCGGTCGACAAGAAGAGCACTTCATCGGTCAGCTGCCGCGGCGCACCGTGCCCCTGGAAGTTCAACACCGCGCAGCCTTCGTTCCACGTCTTGATGAAAGCGGCGCGCGCCAGCGGCTTCTGTCCGAGGACGCGCGGATACTCGGTTTCGTAGAACTTGACGACATCGAGATTGGCCGGCACCATCCGCGCCAGATCCTCGCTGTTGTCGGTGTGAAAGGCTTCGAAGCAGCCGCCGAGGGGGCTGCATTCATCGTCCGCCGCCAAGAGAACCCGCGTCCGCCAAGCGCCGAACGGCGCCGCTTCATAGGCGATGAGCTTGTCGACGATGCGGTCCGCGTCGGCCGCGGTACGCGCCGGAATGCGGCCGATGGCGAGATCCGGAATCGGGTACGGATTCGGGCCCGCCGGCGGTGTGCCCAGTTCCCCCAGCCAATCGTCCACCGCGTAGTCGGCCACCCAGGGCGTCCGGTCGATGCCGTAGTACCCACCTTGCACGGTGGGCACGAGGGTCAGTGCCGACGCACCACGCAACTGCCGCACATCATGGGTCGCATCCCCGAACAACGCGAGGTAGCGCAGGCGCGGCGTCACGTCGAGGTTGTAGAGAAACTTGGCGTAGTTGCGAATCGCCATCGGATCGACGCGGCCGCCCGAGAAGTTGTCGTAAATATCCGCCACGTCGGCCACCAAAATGTCGGGCGAACCACCGCCTGGGAAATGCCCGCGGCGGTACTGCGCCAAGCGATCGGCGGCGGCCCGCAGGCTCGAATGGGTCACGATGAGCATGTCGGGCGCCGTGGTGCGAGCCCGCAGCGGCACCACCGTGCGGAGCACGAGATCACGTGCCGCCGGGTGGATCGCGCCGCCGAGTGCGAGGTCGCCGACCGCCACGTAGTGCGCCCGCACGTGTGCGGCACCGGTGCCATGGACCTGCCAGGTGGTCGCGGCCCCCGTGCCCTGCGGCGCGAGACCGGTCAAGACCCGCGGCGACCAGGGATCGGTGATGTTGAAAGCGGTCGGCGCGTTGGCCCCGAACCCGGTCAGTTCGTATGCGATGCCGTCGCGTGCCGCGCGGTCCGTCCAGTCCAACACATGCGCCGCGCCGGCCGCGAGCGGCCTTGCCCACACGACATCGAATTCGAGCAAGTCGGTGATCCGTGCCGCGTTGACGCCGGTGGGAATCGATAAGTCCAGGTTGTTGACCGCTTGCAATGCGACGCCGCTGAAGGTCTGCAGGTGCGCCTGTCCGGTGGCGCCAAAGCTGATGCGCGGCAGCGTCACGCCGTTCAACTGCGGATCGACAATTTGTTGGGCGCCGTTCTCGTCGAATCCAAGTGCGAGCCGTAGCGCGCCGACAGCCGACGCCGGGCCCCCGAGGTCGAGTTGAAACTGCACCCGCAGCGGGCGCGTGTCGCGAATCTCTTGCCAAATCCACAGGTCATCGATGCGGGCGTAATCGAGGTCCTGCTCGACGTGCGTGCGGTTCGTCACCGTCGTGACGACGGAGTCACCAGGCACGGACGGCGCCACAACGCTGCTCATGCGCTCGCCGAACACCCCGTCGCCCCACACCAGCCATGCATATTGGTTGCGATCGAACGGATGCCGGAAATAGGCCAGCGAATCGGCCGTCGCCTCGGAATCGATTTCGTATCCCTCGGGACCAAGCGCATAGAAAACGACCCGGTCATTCGGATCATTGGACGTAAAACTACCGTCGCCCTCCCCCGGCACCCAAATCGCCGCCTGGCGCATCTCCGCGCCCGGCTGCCAACTGCCGGCCGAATCGACGCCCAAGGCTTGCGGTTTCCACTGGTCGAAATAGATGCGCAGCGTGCGCGGATCGAAGGCCGGCTGATCGACGCCGACGCCGGCGGCCTTGAGTTCGGCATAGCTCAGTTCGTAGATGCCACGCTGCGCGATCTTGATGCGCAGGCGCTGGGCGGGCAGAGCCGCGACCTGCGGCGCCCGCGGCGCCGACGCCGCGGCAGGACTCGCGAGCGCCCAACGCGCGGCGCTCGCGGTGTTGACCAGGGCCGCATGCAGTGGTTCGCGTGTCGTTCCAAGCACGGCCGGCAGAACGCGGACGCGATCCGCGAAGGTAATTCGCACCCGCACGAGCGTCACGGCGCTGACGTTGCCATCAGGCTGGATTTGCACCGGATGAAAGGTGAGTGGCAGGACGGCGCGGCCGCGCAAATCGCCACCGGGCCCCAATTCTACGAATGCGGCGGGCCACGCAGTTGCGAACGCCCGCGCCGGCACGTCGTGCAATTCCGGCACGCTGCGGCCGGCAGCCTCGGCCGCGAGCCGTTCAGCCCGGCGCGTGACACCCTGCAGGCGCGGCCACTCGAGCCTGCCGAGATCACGCTTCGCCGTCTCCAAGATCTCGAGGCGCGCGCCGTGCACTCCGGCCACACCGAGCCAGGTGCGACGTTCGAAGAGCACCGGCATGCCAGCCTCGCCCCCCCGGTCGAAGCCCGGCACCGTCCAGCCCGACGCGTCGTGCACCGGCTCCGGGGCGCGCAACTCGAGGGTCACGCCGGCGTCGCTCTCTTCAAGGACGCGGACCCAATCGTCACCCGGCGCGGCCGCGATCGCGACGCGCGGCGTGGCAGGCAGCGACAACAGGGCCACGAGGCACACGACGGGCCCGAATGGCATGACAGGCAGGCGCCGAAAAAATCGGCTCGGCATCGTAACACTCCCCCCTTGGGCAAGGCTCTGGAGTTGGACCGGGCAGCAGAAAGCGAACCGCAAGCGCGGCGACCCACTCAGCAGGGAACCGCCTCCTCGATCAACATGATCGGGATGTCCTCGCGAATCGGATAGCGGAGCTTGCACCGTTCACAGCGCAGGAATTCGCCGCTCGCCTCCAGGACGACGCGGTCTTTGCATTTCGGGCAGGCCAGGATTTCGAGCAGTTCGGGCTTGAGCATCGACGCCTCCGGCGAGTTCGACTCTGGAGTATAGGAAGTGCACCCGAGCCCTGTCAAAGCAGGCGATTGGCGCGCTGGGGGCCGCGGCGTCGCGGCTTCGCCCGCCAGGGCCGGCCACGGTATCGCTGCGACTATCGCATGATGACGACTTTGCCGACGGTTTCGAGGGGCGCCACGCCAGCCCGGTCGGGGCGGGCGCGGAGGCGGTACAGGTACGTCCCGTTCGCCACCGCATCGTGCCGAAGGTCCACCCCCTCCCATCGAATGGACGCCTGGGTGCCGGCATCGAACCGCTGCCGATGGTGCCAGATCTCCCGTCCCGACGTCGTGAAGACCCGCAGTTCGACCTCCGCCGGATCGGTGATCTCGAAGAAGAAGCGCGTCCAGTCGCGGAACGGATTTGGGAACGCGAGCACGTTCACGAGCCGCACGACTTCCGCGTCGACGACTTGAAATTCGATCGTCGCGGTCGCCTGGTTTCCCAAGTTGTCGGAAGCGATCAAGGTCACCGAGTGCGCCCCGGCTTCCAAGTCGCTCGGGAGTGGCACATTCAAAGTCCCGGCACTATCGCTCCCGGCCGCGTACTGAAACAGCGACGTGACATTGAGAGACTCGTTGCGGCCGTCGAAGTCGAGAAGGATCGAATTGGGCAGCGATGTCCCTTGGATGCCGATGCCATTCTCATCGTGGATGTCGGCCGTGAGAATCGTGCCGGCCTTGACCCGCGTGCGGTTGTTCGGGAAATGCATCGCGATCCGCGGCACCCCGGTCGACGAATCGCTGGTGGCGCCAATGGCAACGTTGACGCCCGATTGGGCGCCGGTGGCATCGGCCGCGGGGCTCGACGCATAGGCGCTGATGTGCGCTTTGCGCCCCGCATGCGCGCTCTTGGGCACGATGAACTGGAACGACAGGCGGCCGTTCTGCACCGGCACCGTGCCGCGATAGAGCGGCGGACCCGGCAGATCGTAGGGAATGTAGATCTGCACGTGCGGCGGCACCTGCGGCGGCGAGAGGAGAAAGCCGCTTTCGTCCGCGGTGCCGAACACCAGGACTTCGGCAGTGCCGTCGAAGCCGCTGATGACGTCGCCCTGGCTGGTCACGACTTCGCCGGTGATCTGGGTCCGGTGCCCGGTCTCGAGCGAATCGGCGCCGGCCACGAACCGCACGAGATTCTGCGGGAAGTCGAGTGTCATCGACGGGTCGCCGATGAGGACGTAGCTCTCGGTGTTGCTGTTCGTGGTGCGCGTCTTGGCGAGTTGCTGGACCGTGCCCAGCGGGATGCGTCCTGTTGCGCCCTCCAGGAACAACTCGCGAAAGAGCGCCTGATTGAACTGCAAGTTGCTGCCCACGAAGGTCAGCGTCGTCGCGCCGACGGTCGCAATCGCCCCGCCGGCGGGATCGGCGAACAAGTCCTCGCACATGCTCTGGCGTTCCGGATCGTCGAACTCGCTCACCGTACAACTGATGGGCAAGAAGAGCGGCGCCTTCGCACCGTTGACGAGCGACGGAATGTCGGTCGACAAGAAGAGCACTTCATCGGTCAGCTGCCGCGGCGCGCCATGCCCCTGAAAATTCAACACCGCACAGCCCTCATTCCAGGTCTTAATGAAGGCTGCCCGCGCCAGCGGCTTTTGTCCGAGGATGCTCGGATACTCGGTCTCGTAGTACTTGACGACATGGAGATTGGCCGGCACCTGCCGCGCCAGATCCTCGGAGTTGTCGGTATGAAACGTCTCGCCACAGCCGCCGCGGGGGCTGCATTCATCGTCCGCCGCCAAGAGAACCCGCGTCCGCCAAGCGCCGAGCGGTGCCGCTTCGTAGGCGATGAGCTTGTCGACGATACGATCCGCGTCGGCCGCCGTACGCGCCGGAATGCGGCCGATGGCGAGATCCGGAATCGGGTAGGGATTCGCTCCCGGGGGGGGTGTGCCCAGTTCCCCGAGCCAATCGTCAACCGCATAGTCGGCGACCCAGCCGGCGCGGTCGATACCGTAGTACCCGCCTTGCACGGTGGGCACGAGAGTCAGCGCCGACGCACCGCGCAACTGCCGCACATCATGGGTCGCATCCCCGAACAGGGCGAGATAGCGCAGGCGCGGTGTGACGTCGAGGTTGTAGAGAAACTTGGCGTAGTTGCGAATCGCGATCGGATCGACGCGGCCGCCAGAGAAGTTGTCGTAGATATCTGCCACATCGGCGACCAGAATGTCGGGTGAACCGCCGCCTGGGAAATGCCCGCGGCGGTACTGCGCCAAGCGGTCGGCAGCGGCCCGCAGGCTCGAATGGGTGACGATGAGCATGTCGGGCGCCGTGGTGCGAGCGCGGAGCGGCACCACACTGCGAAGCGCGAGGTCACGCGCCGCCGGATGGATCGCGCCGCCGAGTGCGAGATCGCCCACCGCCACATAGTGCGCCCGCGCGTGTGCCGCACCGGTGCCGTGGACCTGCCAGGTGGTCGCGGCCCCGGTGCCCTGCGGCGCGAGACCGCTCAAGACCCGCGGCGACCAGGGGTCGGTGACATCGAAAGCCGTCGGCGCGTTGGCCCCGAAGCCCGTCAGTTCATATGCCACTCCGTCGCGTGGCGCGCGGTTCGTCCAGTCCAACACATGCGCCGCGCTGGCTGCGAGCGGCCTTGCCCACACGACATCGAATTCGAGCAAGTCGGTGATCCGTGCCGCGTTGACGCCGGTGGGAATCGACAAGTCCAGGTTGTTGACCGCCTGCAACGCGACGCCGCTGAAGGTCTGCAAATGCGCCTGCTCCGTTGCGCCAAAGCTGATACGCGGCAGCGTCACACCGTTCAACTGCGGATCGACAATTTGTTGGACACCGACCTCGTCGAATCCAAGTGCGAGCCGTAGCGCGCCGACAGCCGACGCCTGGCCTCCAAGGTCGAGTTGAAACTGTACCCGCAGCGGGCGCGTGTCGCGAATCTCTTGCCAAATCCACAAATCATCGATGCGGGCGAAATCGAGGTCCTGCTCGACATGTGTCCGGTTCGTCACCGTCGTCACGACCGAATCACCAGGCACGGACGGCGTCACAACGCTGCTCATGCGCGCGCCGAACACCCCGTCGCCCCACACCAGCCACGCATATTGGTTGCGATCGAACGGATGCCGGAAGTAAGCCAGCGAATCGACCGTCGCCTCGGAATCGATTTCGTAGCCTTCCGGGCCGAGCGCATAGAAGACGACGCGGTCATTCGGATCATTGGATGTAAAACTACCGTCGCCCTCCCCCGGCACCCAGATCGCCGCTTGGCGCATCGCCGCGCTTGGCTGCCAACTGCCCGTCGAATCGGCCACCAGGGCTTGCGGCTTCCAACGGTCGAAATAGATCCGCAGCGTCCGCGGATCGAACGCCGGCTGATCGACGCCGACACCGGCGGCTTTGAGTTCCGCGTAGCTCAGTTCGTAGATGCCACGCGCGGCGATCTTGATGCGCAAACGCTGCGCCGGCAGCGCGGCGACGCGCGGCGCGCGCGCCGCCGATGCCACGGTGGGAGCCGCGAGCGCCCAATGCGCAGCACTCGCCGCGTTGATGAGCGCTGTATGCAATGGTTCGGGTGTCGCACCAAGCGCCGCCGGCGCGACGCGGACGCGATCCGCGAAGGTGATGCGCACCCGCACGAGCGTCACCGCGCTGACGTTGCCATCGGGCTGGATTTGCACCGGGTGAAAGGTGAGCGGCACCACGGCGCGGCCTCGCAAGTCGCCACCGGGCCCCAATTCTACGAATGCGGCCGGCCACGCCGAAGCAAACGCCCGCGCGGGCACGTCGTGCAACTCCGGCACACTGCGGCCCGCAGCCTCCGCTGCCAGCCGGTCGGCACGGCGCGCCACACCCTGCAGGCGCGGCCACTCGAGCTTGCCGAGATCACGCTTCGCCGTCTCCAAGATCTCGAGGCGCGCCCCGTGCACTCCCGGCACCCCGAGCCAGGCGCCACGTTCGAAGCGCACCGGCATGCCCGGCTCCCCGCCCCGGTCGAAGCCCGGCACCGTCCAACCCGACGCCTCGCGCACCGGCTCCGCGGCGCGCAATTCGAGCGTCACACCGGCGTCGCTCTCTTCGAGGACGCGCAGCCAATCGTCACCCGGCGGGGCCGCGGCGGCGGGCGCGGTGAACGGCGCGGTGAGCAATAACAATAACCCCACGCACCGTTCGACAGTCCCAAATGACCTGACATCCAGGCGCCGAAAGAATCGGCTCGGCATCGCAACACTCCCCCTGGGCAGGCTCTGGAGTTGGACCGGGCAGCAGAAAGCGAACCGCAAGCGCGGGCAACCCACTCAGCAGGGAACTGCTTCCTCGATCAGCATGATCGGGATGTCCTCGCGAATCGGGTAGCGGAGCTTGCACCGTTCACAGCGCAGGAATTCGCCGCTCGCCTCCAGGACGACGCGGTCTTTGCATTTCGGGCAGGCCAGGATTTCGAGCAGTTCGGGCTTGAGCATCGACGCCTCCGGCGGGTTGGCCTAGCCCGCCAGGCCGGCCTGGGCGTCCGCGAAGACCCCCATGTGCATGAACTTCTGAAAGCGATTTTCGAGCAACTCGGGTACCGGCAGTCGCGCCAAGTGCTCGAGTTCTTCCGCGAGTGCGGCGCGCAGCGTCTCAGCCATCGCCGCGGCATCACGGTGCGCCCCACCTTTCGGTTCTTCCAGGACGCGATCCACGACACCCAGCGCCGCCAGATCGCGCGCCGTGAGACGCAAAGCCTCGGCAGCACGCGGCGCTTGTGACCGGTCGCCCCACAGGATCGCCGCGCAACCTTCGGGCGAAATGACCGAGTACACCGAGTTCTCGAGCATGAGAATGCGGTCGCCGCAGGCCATCGCCAAGGCGCCGCCGCTGCCACCCTCGCCAATGATTACGACGACGATCGGCACCGGGATCCGCACCATCTCGCGCAGATTCCGCGCGATGGCTTCGCTTTGACCGCGTTTCTCCGCATCGACGCCCGGGAACGCCCCGGGTGTGTCGACCAAGGTGACGATTGGCCGCCCGAACTTCCCCGCCATTTGCATCAGGCGGAGCGCCTTGCGATAGCCTTCCGGGTGCGGCATGCCGAAGTTGCGTGCCAGGTTCTCTTTCACATCACGGCCCTTTTGGTGGCCGAGCACCAGCACCTGGCGGCCCGCCAAGATCGCCATGCCGCCGACAATGGCGCGGTCATCGCCGAACTGGCGGTCGCCGTGCAGTTCCGTGAACTCGTCGCACAACAAACCGACGTAATCGAGTGTGAACGGGCGTTTGGGATGGCGCGCCAACTGGACGCGCTGCCACGCAGTGAGGTTCGAGTACACCTCTTCGCGCAATTGCTCGGCTTGGCGCTCGAGCGATTCGATCTCACGCCCGGCGTCCATGCCCTTGGATGTCGCGAGTTCTTTCAGTTCGCGAATCTTGCCTTCGAGTTCCAAGATGGGGCGCTCGAATTCGAGCCAGCCGCCGCTCGCCATGAACCCTCCCCGCCCGCATCACCGGGCACAGCCACCAAGTCTACTCCTCACCGGGCCGCCGGCGACAGGTCGTCGTCCGGAGCGCCCGTGCCGCGCCGCGGGTTCCACCGGCAGTCCGCCTCATAGATGCAGCAGATAGAAGAAGTTCAGCTCCCGGGCCACCTTGCCGCGCGATTCGTAGTTGCCCAGCAAGTCGCGCAACAGGAAGCGCAGATGATTGCCGGAGCCAAACCGCCACTGGAACCCCAGGTCCAGGTAACCGCGATTGCCGTCGCTCGCCTTCCGGTCGTCGAGATTGAAGTCGTAGTCGAGGAGCACCGCGAGGCCCCGGCCGAACGTTTGCGACGCACCCGCGAACATGTCCATCGCCTGCTGGTTGGGCTCGAGCGAATAATTGACGCCGCCCGAAATCGAGGTCAGCAGATCATAGGACGTCACGAGCAGATTCTGCGTCGCGACGACGTAGAATCCCGGCGACTTGCGTTCATAGCGGTTTAGATCCGCGAGCCACAACCCGTGGCCCTGAGAGTCGTAGCCGATGCCGATCGCCGGCAATTGCGGCTCGTCCAAGATCAAGGCGTGAAATTGAATCCCGGGGCGAGGATTGGCGACGACGCTGCCGCGGCCCAAGACTTCGGCCATCCCGTAGGACATGCCGATCGACATGCGCTCGAACAACCCGACATTGGCGCCGGTCAACACCGAGCCGTCGGGTCCCGCTCCGATCTCGAGCCGCACTTCCCCGTGCGCCGGCACGAGCGCCGTATGACAATCGATGATTCGCGTGTCGGCGTCCGCCCGGCCGCACACCATGCCGAGCGCGACCAGCACGCCCAGTCTCTTCCGTCCGCCCATCCCAGCCTCCCTTGCGACCGCCGCAAGGGGCGCCGCGCGAGCAGCGTTACGGACTTACGGGAGCCCTGTCAATCGCGCGCGGACCGGCGTCCCGCCTGGGTCCAGGCGGCCCACCACGGCCGAACCCCCCGGCGCCCGGCGAACGGACCGGCGGCGGCGCCGCGCAGGTCAGCCGGACCGACGTCGCACCGAGCAGTTCGCGGAGCGCATCGAGGAGGGCGCGCGTCGGCGCAATGCGCGCATTCCGCGCCTTGACGCGGACGTCACGGGTCGCATTGCGCAAGCGCAGGAACACCTCGCACGGACCGGGGCTGGCAGCCAGAAGGCCTTGCAAGTGGTCGACCTCGTCGCGCGTCAGCGACTCGGCATCGAGGTCGAGATGCAGCGTGCGGCCGAGCGTCGCCACCGCCTCATCGAGCGTCAGCACCGTGTCGCAGAGCAGTTTTGTTTCCTGTTCCTCGCGCGCCGAGGCGCGGCCGCTCGCGACCACGACCGCGTCCTCGACGAGCAGTCCTTGGTATTTCTGATACGCGTCGGCGAACAGGATCAATTCGGCGGCGCCCAGGAAGTCTTCCAACTTCACGAACGCCATCGGCTTGCCTTTTTTGTCGAAGATGATCTTGCAGGACGCCACCGCGCCGGCAATGACCACCGGTTCGTTGTCGTCGCTCTCCTGCAGCTCGAGCGTCGTCCGCGAGGCGACATCGCGCAGCAACGGCTTGTGTTCGGCGAGCGGGTGGCCGCTCAGATAGAAGCCGAGGGCCGTCTTCTCGCGCGCCAGGCGATCCGACTCGCTCCACTCCGGCACCAGCGGCAATGCCGGCGCGAGGCCATGGAGCGCGTGCGCCGCGGCATCGCCGAACAGCGACGTCTGGCCGCGCGCCTTCTCGTTCTGGACCCGTTGGGCGTTGTCGATCGCCATGTCGAGCGCCATGAGTTTCTGGGCGCGGTGCCCCGGCAATGAATCCATCGCGCCGCCTTGGATGAGGCTTTCCAACACCCGCCGGTTCCACGACCGGCTCTCGACGCGCTCGCAAAAATCGAACAGCGAGGCGAACGGGCCGGCTGCGCTGCGCTCGCGTTCGACCGCCTCGACCGTGCCGGCGCCGACATTCTTGATGGCGTTCAGGCCGAAGGTGATCTTGCCGTCGCGCACCCGGAAGTCCGTGACGCTCGAGTTGACGTCCGGCGGCAACACCTCGACACCACGCCGCCGGCAGTCCTCGATGAGCACGACGATGCGCGAGGTGTCTTCCATTTCCGACGACAGCGTGGCCGCCATATATTCGGCCGGGTAGTTGGCCTTGAGATAGGCGGTTTGCACCGACACCACAGCGTAGGCCACCGAGTGCGATTTGTTGAACCCATAGCCGGCGAAATGCACGATCTGCTCCCAGATCGTGGTGGCGACCTCGCGCTTGGCGCCACGCTGCACGGCGCCATCCACGAACATGGACATCTGCGCGTCCATGACTTCTTTCTTCTTCTTGCCCATCGCCTTGCGCAAAAGGTCGGCCTGCCCGAGCGAGAAGCCGGCGAGTTCGCTGGCGATCCGCATCACCTGCTCCTGGTACAGGATGACCCCGTAGGTGTCGCGCAGGATGGGTTCGAGCACCGGGTGCAGCGATTCGATCTTGCGGCGCTTGTGCTTGCGCTCGATGAAATCGGTCACCATGCCGCTCTTCAGCGGCCCGGGCCGGAAGAGGGCGTTGATGGCCGCGATGTCTTCGAACCGGTCGGGAGCGATCTTGCGCAGCAAATCGCGCATTCCCGACGACTCGAGCTGAAAGACCCCGACGGTGTCGGCGGCGCGCAGCAGTTCGTAGGTCTTGGGATCGTCGAGCGGAATGGCGCGCCAATCCAAGTCGATGCCGCGCGCGTCGCGCAGGAGGCGCGTCGCGCCCGACAGCACGGTGAGCGTGCGCAGCCCCAGGAAGTCCATCTTGAGCAGCCCGATGTTCTCGAGCACCGTCATGTCCCACTGCGTCGTGACTTCGTCCTTCACCGACTTGTAGAGCGGCACGTGATTCACGAGCTCGGTGGGCGTGATGACGATGCCGGCGGCGTGAATCGACGCGTGACGCACCAGCCCTTCCAGGTTCTTGCAAATGCTCATGAGCTCGTGCTGCGGATGCTCCGGCGCATCCATGTCCTTGAGTTCAGGGACGCTCTCCTGGGCCTTCTCCAGCGTCATACCGATCGCATTCGGGATTTGCTTGGCGATCTTGTCGGTGTCGGAATAGGACAACTTCAGGACCCGGCCCACATCCCGCACCACGCCGCGCGCCGCCATCGTGCCGAAGGTGATGATCTGGCAGACGTTGCTGCGGCCGTATTTCTCCTTCACGTATTCGATGACCTCGGCGCGCCGCTCGTCGAAATCGATGTCGATGTCGGGCATCGAGACGCGCTCGGGGTTCAAGAAACGTTCGAACAGCAGGTCGTGGGCGATGGGATCGACGTCGGTGATCCCCAGGCAGTAGCACACCAAGCTGCCGGCGGCCGACCCGCGCCCCGGCCCGACGGCGATACCGCGCTCGCGCGCCGCACGGACGAAATCCGCCACGATCAAGAAATATCCCGCGAACCCCATCTTCTCGATCACCGAGAGCTCGTAGCGCATGCGCTCGCGCACGACGTCGTTGGAGTTGGGGTAGCGGTGTGCGAAACCGCGTGCGGTTTCGGATTCCAGGAATGCATCCGGGGTCGCGAAGCCGGGCGGGATCGGGAAATGCGGCAGGGTGAACTTGCCGAGATCCAACTCCAGCTTGCAGCGGTCAGCCACCAAGAGCGAGTTCTCGACATACTCCAAATGATCCGGCACCAGCGCCGCCATGGCGTCGCCGTCCTTGAAGAAGACCTCTTGGGTCGTGAACCGGAAGCGCTTCGGGTCGTCAAAGTCCTTGCCCGTTTGAATGCACAACAAGACATCGTGCGCCGCGGAATGGTCCTCGCACGTGTAGTGGCTGTCGTTCGTCAGCACGATCGGCGCGCCGGAGTCGCGTCCGAGCTTCGGCAGGAGCGCGTTCACCTGCTCCTCGAGATCGATGCCATGCTTCTGCATTTCGATGAAGTAGTGGTCCGGTCCGAACAGCTCGCGCGACTCGTGCACGTGCCGCAGGGCGTCGTCGTAGCGATCGGCGAGCAGCAATTGCGCCACTTGGCCCTTCAGACACGCCGACAACGCCACGAGACCCTCGGAATGTTTCGCCAACAGCTCCTGATCGATGCGCGGCTTGTAGTGAAAGCCGGTCAGATAGGCGTCGCTCGCGAGCCGCAGCAGGTTGTGGTAGCCGGCGGTATTCCGCGCCAAGAGCACCAGATGATAGTAGTCGGACGGGCGCTTCGGTTTGTCGAGACGCGAGCCCATGGCGACGTAGGCTTCCATCCCCAGGATCGGTTGCACACCGGCGGCACGCGCCGCCTTGTAGAAATGAATCGCGCCGAACAAGTTGCCGTGATCGGTGAGCGCCAGCGCCGGCATGCCGAATTGCTTGGCACGTTCGACGAGGGTCGGAATGCGTTGCGCGCCATCGAGCAGGCTGTAGTCGGAGTGCGTATGCAAATGTACGAACGGACGCATGCTCGCCTTCTCGCCGTGGTTCACGGCACCCGGAACACGAGCTGGCGCTCGGCCCGATTGCCCAGTTGATCGGTGGCTCGGACCTGCAGCCGGTGCAGCCCGCGGCCGAGCTTGCGTTCGAGATCCAAGACCACACCGCCGGTTTCCGGATCCCACTCTGGGATCGCGAGCCCGCCATCCAATTCGGTCTCGACGCCGCCATCGCCCATTTCGGCGCCGGCATCGGTGACCACGAACCGTACCCGCTGCGGCAGTGCACCGCGCGGCGTGACTCGCACGTCGCCGATGACCGGCGGCGTGTCGTCGGCCAGCACGGCGATCCGCGTCAACTGCCGGGCGGTCGCCACAAGCCTGCCATCCGGATCGCGTTCCGACGCAACCACGGTCAGTTTGCCGTTTTGGTTCGTCGCGAACAATCCCACGTGCGACCCCGCGCCCGCCGGCAGGCGGACCTCGATTCGATACGGCGCGTCGAACGCGGCGGTGGACGGTTCCAGGTCCCACCCGGGTCCGGCGCGACGCAGTTCGGGCCGCAGAGTCAGCGGCCCGGCCCTGGCGCGGGCCCGCACCACGACGTCATCGAGCAGCACCCCGGCGGGCAGGTCGAGCCCCAGCGCCGCATCGAGGTCCTCGATGCGCGCCGCCTCGCCGCGCCGCACGCCATGCGCCGCGAGCCCGACGCGCTCGACCGCGCGCCGCCCGTCGAGCGCCCGGGCCCGCAGTTCGAGCGCCGCCCAGGGACCGGCGAGATCCGAGTAGGCGGCGGTGGCACGATAGGCGCGCGTCGCCGTCTGCTCGACACGCAGCGCGAGGCGCCCGCCATCCGGCCTGACCGCCTCGACGCTCGGCGGCGCCTCTAAGAGCGCCGGCGATGTCACCGCAATGTCGAGCCAGCCCGCTCGCCACCGGGGCGTAATCTCCACTGCGAGTTCGGCGTCGCGTTCGCCGGCCGCACTCGTCGTCCAAGTGCGGATGACGCTCGTGCCCCCCATGCCCCGGAGCGTGGCGCGCAAGGCAAGCGATCCGTCGACCGGGGTGACCACGCCGCGCCATTCACAGCGCTCGCCCGTGACGGTCCCCCGCGGCACCGCGAGCGCCTTCCAGGTCTCACCCCGGTCGCACGAAATCTCCATGCCGAGGCGCAAGGAATCGCCGCCGGCACCCACGAGGCGCCCGATGCACGTCCAAACGCGCTCGCCGCTTGCCGCCGCACCGCTCCAAAGACTATCGATCCGCGCCGCCGGGACGACGTCGATCAGGCCGTTGAAACGCGCCACGTGGCCGGCCACGTCGGCGGCTTCGACGCCGATCCGGTGCCGGCCCGGAGCGGCTTGCACGGTGAGGTTCGGGCGCGGCACCCCGGCCCACAGAGTGCCGTCGGTGCCGTCAGCCACCTGGCGTCCTGCGAGCCGGTTGCCGACATGCCGGTACAACCATTGGATGCGTTCGCCGCGCCGCAAGCGTTCCGCATCGTACTCCACATTCAACAGGTGGTTGTGCGCGTAGTCGAAGCGTTCGTGCAGCAGCCGGAAGAGCATGTGGCCGTCCACCTGCAGTTCATACCGGTACGGCGCTTGGCGGTATTCACCCGGCGCGGCGGTATCGGCAGCACGGACTTCAAAGGCCAGAGTTCCAGCCACCCGTAACGGCACGCCGCTCCGCAAGATGGCGGCGCTGTTCTTGCCATCGATGGTGGATGCCGCGTCGAGCGGTACGACGCTCACTTCACCAATGGCCGGACTCATGGTATCGCGGACTGGAAACCCGGCGGTCTGCGGATTGCGCGCCACATCGCCGTCGCGCAATTCGAAATGGAAGTGCGGCACGCCGATTCCGGTGTCGCCGCTCCAAGCGATGACCGCATCCCGTTGGACGCGAATTTCGCCGGGCGGCAAGTTGACATCGAACGTGTAGCGCCGGCCGCGCTGTTGCTCGGCACGCGCCCGGGCAGCCATCGGTGCCGCGAAGCGCGACAAATGCGCGTAGACGACCAGCGGCCCGTCATCGAGTTGCACGTAGAGGGCTTTGCCGTACCCGTACGGCGACATGCGCATGCGGACGACCGATCCATCGCCGACCGCATGGCAGGCGGCACCAGTGCGGCCGCCGGTGCCCAGATCGATCCCCGCATGGAGGCGTCCGGGACGGTACTCGCCGAAGCTGCTGGTGAGGACCGGAGGCAGGTCGAGCGGCCAGCGCGGCGGCGGCGACGGCGCCTCGGCCGCACGGGCCGCGCCGAAACCCAGGAGGAGCCAGGCAATCTTCGGAAACGAGCCGCGATGCACCGCCACCCCCTCGGAGCCCCGCGCCCAAGGCGGGTCGCGAACCGAACGCTGAAGATCGAGTCGTTTGCCGCTCGGGCACCGCGCCGCGGTGGCGGCGACGAGCGATAGCACCGCCGCTCGGGCGCGTCAACCCGACCGGCGCCGTGCGCGCCGCACACCGCGCCTTGCGGCACCGCGACTGCTATGATAGTTTGCGCCGTTCGGCACCCTGGAGGCATGCGCGCACCAAGGGCAACGGACTCCGGCCCTACAAGGAGACTTCGGCATGCTGCAACAGATGCGTTCGATGAAAACGCTGATTTTTTGGTTCGTCGCCATCACGTTCTTAGTCGGTTTCGTATTCTTGGGCGACGGCCTCAAGGTCGGCCGCGCCGATCGCCAGAGCCAAAAGTCCTACGTCGCCGAGATCAACGGCGAGAAGGTTCCGTACGAGACCTACAGCAGCTACGTGAACCAGCTCGTGGAAATGGACCGGCGCCAGTACCAGCGCGAGGACCTGTCGACCTCCGACTACGACCGCATCGAAGCACAGGCTTGGGATGGAATCATCTCCGAAATGCTGGTGCGCCAAGAAGCCCAAAAACTGAATCTGCGGGCCGGCGACGACGAGATCGTCGCGACGCTCACGCAGAGCCCGCCGTCGTTCATTCGCCAGCGCTTCACCGACGAGCAGGGACAGTTCAACCAAGCCGCATTTCAGAGCGCCGTCAACGATCCCAATTTCAACTGGGGCCCTGCGGAACAGTATCTGCGTTCGGCGCTTCCATCATTGAAACTCGAAAAGATGGTGCGCGCCCGGGCCCAGGTCAGCGAAGACGAAGTGCGGCAGGAATTCGCCCGGCGCAATCAGCGCACCAAGGTGCGTTATGCCGGTACCGCATGGCAGTCCATCGATTTGGGCAGCTGGACGCCAACCGACGCCGACATGCACGCGTTCTATGACAAGCACCCCGAGCGTTTCATGCGCGGCGAAACGGTGTCGCTCGAAATCATCAAGGTTGCCAAGAAGCCGAGCGCCGACGACGAGGCGGACGCCACCGACAACATCAAAAAGGCGCTCGACGACGAAAAGGCCGGCGAAACGTTCGCGCAAGTCGCCGAAATCTATTCCGACGATGCATCCGCGACGCGCGGTGGCGACTTGGGTTGGCTGAATCCGTCTGCACTGCCGGGACCGCTCGGCGAAGCGGCCGCGAAGCTGGCCGCCGGGCAGACGACACCCGAGGCAGTGCGCACCGAGAGTGGATACGTGCTCCTGCATGCCGACAGCGTGCGCGCGACGGCCGCCGGCACCCAGATGCGCCTGCGGGAGATCGTTGTCATCCCTAAAACGAGTGGCGAGACTCTCGACGCGCTCCGCAGCCATGTGTTCGAAGTCGCACCCCGCGCCCAGAAAGACTTTGAAGCCGCGGCGCGCGAACTCGGCACCACGGTCGAGAAACTCGAGCCCGTGGAAGCGATGGGCTTTCTGCCGACTATCGGCTTTGCGAAGCGCCTGGTGGACTGGGCTTTTGCAGCGCAGCCGGGCGAAGTTTCCGACCCGATCGGCACGGACGGCGCGATCCTCATCGCCAAACTAGTGGCCAAGAACCCCAAGGCGCCGCGGCCGTTCGACCAAGTGGTCGATCAGGTGCGTGCCGGTGCCCAGGAGCAGGCCAAGAAGGACCGGGCCCGGGCGCAGGTCGAGCGCGTGCTGGCGCAAGTGAAGGGCGGCGCGACGCTCGACGCCGCGGCCAAGGCGCAGGGCCTCACGGCGGGCGATCCGGCGCCGTTCAACTACTACGAGAGTGTCCCGGGCGTCGGTGGTGCGAACGAGTTCACGGCCGTGGCGTCGACGCTCGAGCCCGGCAAGACGAGCGGCGTCATCGAAACGAACGCCGGCACGTACATCGTCCAAGTCGTGTCGCGCGATGCGTTCGACGACAACGCCTACAAGACGCAACGCCAGAACGCGTACCAGAGCCTGCTCCAGCGGCGCGAGGCCGAAGTCTACGAGGCGTGGATCAAGGACGTTCGGGACCACGCATCGATCAAGGACCACCGGCGCCCACGCGTCTGACGGCGGCTGCTTTGTCCACCGCGACCGCGCCGCCCGAGACACGCAGACTCCCCGGTCTCGGGATCGTGTTCGCGCTCGCGGCGCTTGTGCGGGTCGTGGCGTTGGCGCTGCAACCCGGACTGACCTACGACGGCACGTACTACTTGCGGCAGGCCGAACGCCTGGCGCACGGCCATTTCAATGTCATCGGCTTCCCGCCCGGATTCCCCTGCCTCGTGGCGCTCGTGACGCCGCTCGTGGGCGATCCGGTGCTGGCGGCGCGTCTCGTCTCACTCGTAGCGGGCCTCGCGACGCTCGGACTCGCGCTCAGTCTCGCGCGCGGCATGCTGACGCCACGCGCCGCGTTCGTCGTCGGCGTGTTCTTGGCGCTCGATCCCGACTACGTCCGCACCAGTGTCGAAGTGCTGAGCGAACCGCTCTACGGTGCTCTGCTCTGCGGCGCGTTGGTCGCCTTTCGCGCCCGGCGTGATGCAATGGTCGGGGCGCTGCTGGGTCTGGCGTTTCTCGTCCGTCCGGAAGCGGCGATCGTGCTCGCCGCGCTCCTCTATTTGCGCGCCCGGGAGACCAAACGCGTCCCGTGGCAGGCCTGTCTCGGATGGATTCCGGTCGTCGCGTATGCGGGACTCGCATCGCACGCCGTGGGACATCCGGTGCTGACGCCGAAACAGGATCAGTGGGACTTGGGCGCCGCCACCTGGCAACGTGCCGGCACGCTGCTATGGACGCTGCACGGCATCTTCCCGATCGTGCTCGTACCCGGCGCCGTGTGGTGGGCCGTGCGGCACGATCGCAGTTTGCTCGTACCGCTCCTCCCCACCGTGCTGCTGCCGTTTTTCGCGATTCATATTCAGGAGCGTTTTCACGTCCCGGCGCTGCCGATGCTGGCAATTCTGGCGGCGGCTTGGGTCGAGTCGCTCGGAGCGCGTCCCCGCCGAGCGTGCCTCGTCTTGGCGGCGGTTGCTTGCGCGGCCGGGACCGCGCCGCGCTGGCACCACCTCGTGCGCCCCGAACCGCTGACGCCACGCGGGCGCGAAATCGGCACCGCCCTGCGCTCCAGCGTGCGCTTCGACGATCAGATCGCGGCGCGATTCCCCATCGTCCCGTACTACGCCGGCGCCGGTTTCGTCCGCGCGCCGCGCACCGCATCGTATGAGGCGATGTTGGATTCGGTGCGCGCCGCCGGCGCGACTCACTTGCTGGTGCTCGAAAACGAGACCGCTGCCATTCTGCCACAACTGCGGCCGCTGTTCGACAATGCTCAGGTGGCCAGTTCGGAATCGCGTCTCGAAGCGGTCGCGTGGGTGGATGCACCGGTCGGCGCACGGGCCCTCTTGTACCGCTTCCGGCCGGTGCCGGTGCCGGCGGAGAGCGTCCGAGTCCTCGCGTCCGATGTCGTATCGCTGGCTTGGAACGATCCGTGGCTCTGTACGAGCGACCGCGGTGGCCGCCTCCGCATCGTGGAGCCGGGCGAATTCGGGTCGACGCCGCTGCCGCCCGGCCGCGAACCCAGTGCTGGGGCCGGCGACGCCGCCATCGTCACGGTGCGCAACGACGGCCTGACGCGTTGGATCTGCAGTACCGACTTGCGCACCGGACACAGCACCGAGTTTGCCGCGACGCGCGGCGACGCACCCGCCTGGCCGGCGGCAACCGGCGACGCGATCCTCTATGTGCGTACCGCGCCACCCGGCGGACTGCGAGCCCTCGATCCCGAGAGCGGCGAAATTCGCCCGGTGCGCTTCGCGGCCATCGAAGCCAGCGTCGCACGGCCGGTTTTCATCACGGCGCGCGGCCGCGACCTCAGTGTGACGTTCGAGCGCGGCGGTAAGTCGAGCGTCGTCGCGACCGGCGAGTGGCCCGGTTGGACTGCGGGACACGACACGCTCGACGTGCCCGGTCGCTGGGCGACGGCGTTGCAACTCCACGATCCACGCACCGCGTGGGTTCCCGACACCGACGCATTGTTTGCAAGTGTGACGCTCGCCGACTCGACTCCCGACGTCGCGGCGCTCTGCGTCGTGCAGGGCGCGACGCTCCGCCGGCTCACGTACGGCGTCGTCGAACCGCGTGCCGCCATCGCGCAGCGTCGAGCCGGTGGGCAACTGACGCTCGTCTTCGTGGCCGGGCGCAACGACTTGTGCCGCGCCCCCCTGCGCGTCGAGGACTTGCGCATTCCCACCGTGCGCGTCTTCCCAGCCCCCTCGGCCCGGCACGAATCCGGCTCTTTTCGCCCCTAAAGCCGTCCGGGCGCCTGGACGCGACTTGACTTCGACATTCACTTCTTGCGGCAGGGCATGACGTTTCCGACCACCGAACGGCGTTTGCGCCGCGACCTCGCTGCCATTCGTGGCGATGGGGTCGCGTTCAGCCTCATGGTGGGGTTGGGCGAGACCTATATTCCCGCCTTCGCACTTGCCGCCGGACTCGGTTCGGTCACGGCTGGATTGGTGACGAGCGTGCCGCTGCTCGGCGGCGCCTTGTTGCAGCTCGTGTCGCCATTCGCAGTGCGGAAAATCGGCTCACGGCGCACTTGGGCGGTCGCTTGCGTGACCCTGCAGGCGGCGTGCTACGCACCGCTCGCGATCGCGGCGTGGTGCGGACGTGTTCCGGCCGTCGCCCTGTTCGCGATCACGTGTCTCTACTGGGGCGCGAGCATGGGCGCCGGGCCGGCGTGGAGCGGCTGGGTCGGAACGATCGTCCCGGCTCGAGTGCGCACGACGTACTGGGCGGAGCGCAGCCGTCTCGGCCACGTGGCGCTGCTCGCCGGCTTGCTGGTGGGCGGCGCGGTGCTGCACTTTTGCGCGCCGCCGCATCGCACGGATCTCCTGGCCTTCGCTGCACTGTTCGCCGCGGCCGGGCTCTGCCGCGCCGTTTCGGCGCGTTGCTTGGCAAGCATCCCGGGCGAAGTCGCCCCGCCACCGGCACGGGTCTTGGGAACGCGCGCGGTGATCGCGCGTCTCGGCAGCGGCGAAACCGGTCGCTTGTTGCGTTTCGCGCTGGCGCTGCAAGCCGCGGTGCAAGTCGCGGGGCCCTTCTTCACGCCCTACATGCTGCGGCAACTGCATCTGCCCTACACGGCGTATGTCATTCTGCTCGCCGCGTCCTACGGCGCCAAGATCATCAGCATGCCGCTCGTGGGCCGCGCCGCACGCCGTCACGGTGCGCTGCGTTTGCTGCGTCTCGGTGCTCTGGGCATCGCGCCCTTGCCGGCCCTTTGGCTCGTGTCGTCATCGCTGCCCTGGCTCATCGCGGTGAACGTGCTCTCGGGCGTCGTCTGGGCGACCTACGAACTGTCGCTCTTTTTGTTGGTGTTCGAGACCATCGAGGACACCGAGCGCACGAGTGTGCTCGCGGCCTACAACGTCGTGAATGCATTCGTGACCGTCGGCGGTGCGGCACTCGGTGGGATTCTCTTGCAGCATGGCGGCATCTTCGCGCCGGTGTTCGCGCTGTCGTCGATCCTGCGCGTTCTGACCCTGCCACTCGCAGCGCGGCTCCGCGCGACAGGTTCCGGCCGCACGCTCCCGAGCTGGACGTACGGGGTCACCGGGCGCCAGGTTTTGGCGGCTTGTCGGGCACCGCGGGCACAACAGGCGCTACGGGCGCCGGGCGTACGCGCTTTGGGTTGCCCCGCACTTCCAGATTCGGGCCGAGATGGCACTGCACGCACAGAGCCCGTTTGGGTTCGCGGAGCAACAACCGTTCGTAGTCGCTGGAATGCGGCGAGTGACACGAGGTGCACTCCAAATCCATCCCCGTCCGTGGATCCTTCGCCGGGCCCTGATACGGATGCGGGTGCACCTTCGACACATCGTGGCATTGCATGCACAACACCGACTGCGGTGCCTTGAGAATCTTGCGCGTCGTACTGCCGTGTGGAGAGTGGCAATTCGTACAAGTCTCTACATCCGGGTGTTTGTTCTTCTTGGCAAACAGCCCGCGGTCATGACACGCGACGCAGGTCGATTGCAGATCGGCCTTCCGCAACAATGCGTCCGTGGTTCCGCCATGCGGGGAGTGACACTCGAGACAGCTCTTGCCACGCAGTAGCGCCACATGCGGCGCGGTCTTGGTCAGATCCGCCTTGTGGTCGTCGTGGCAGGTCAGACACAACTCGGGTGCTGGCGCGACGAGTTGCTTCTGCGGCGTGTGGCATGCATCGCATTGGTTTTCGGCGAATGGCGCGTGCTGTTTGGGTGGCAAGAGTGCGCGCTGACCACTGCCGTGGGGATCGTGGCACTCGGTGCAGGCTTGAATGCCGTCCGCGAATCCTTTGTGTTTGGTGCGGAACACGGCGGCGTTCGCATCATGACACTTCACGCACAGTTCGCGATCGGTCGCCGTCCGGCGCAGCCCGCGCGCCTTGCCCTCATGCGGGGCGTGACATTCCAGGCACTTGCCGCTACGCGCCGGCGAATGCCCATGCGCGCCCTGGGCACGTTTGACGATGTCGGCGTGACACGTGGCACACAGCTCCGCAACCGGGCGCACCAGCAACCCAGGCTCGACGCCTTCGTGCGGCCGGTGGCACGTGATGCACTGGCCCTCGCGCACGGGGCGGTGCACGAGCGTGGTATCGCCGGCAGTCGTGACATCGGTGTGACATTCACGACACATCTGTCCTGGCTTGGCGACGAGCAGTGGCTTGATGCTGGACGCATGCGGCGCGTGGCAGCTCGTGCACTCACCCGCTTCGAACGGCGCGTGTTGGGCGTGTCCGGGCGGGGTCTTCGGCGGCGTGTGGCATGTCCCGCAAGTTTCGCCCACCGCGGCCGCCAGTTCAACCTTCGCCCCGGGGGCGGGCGGTTTGTGGCAGGACGTGCAATCACCTTCCGCAAACGGCGCGTGGACTTGGGCCCGCAGCAGTCCCTTCTTGTCCGACCGATGCGGGTCGTGACACGTGGTGCACGAGGCCTCGGTGACTGGGAACTCCTTGTGCGCAGCGCGCAGTTTCGAGGTGCCCAGATCGTGGCAGGCGGTGCAGGCCTTCACGAGCGCGATCTTGCCGTCCGCGCCGCGCGTCCGGTGGGCGTCGTGGCAGGTGTTGCATTCTCCGGCCCCGACCGGGGCGTGGACAACACCCTTCGACATCAGTGCGTCATGCAAGGCCGTGTGGCACTGGAAACAAAGCTCCGACCCTGTATTCACGAGCAGCGCCTTGGTTCCGGCCGTTGCATGCGGGCTATGGCAATCGATGCACTCGCCCTTCCGAACCGGTGTGTGCATCTGGGCCGCGGGCACGGCCGCCAGTTTCTCTCCATGACATTTCGCACACAGACCGGCGGCGTTCTGGACCAGCAGGCCAGGCGTCGTCGACTGGTGCGGAGCGTGGCAGGTGCCGCATTCGCCCGCCGCGAAAGGCGGGTGCTGGGTGGCCATGCGGAGTTCGTCGGCTTGGGCACGGTGGCAACTCAGACACAGTTGCGGGGTGGGCTTTTGCAGCATCGCCTTCTGATCATTGCCATGCGGGTCATGGCACGTCGTGCATTCACCGCTCGCATAGGGCAGATGGATCACATCGTTCGGTCCGGCAGGCTTGGCCGCGCCATGGCATTCACGGCAATCCGATTCGACATCCTTCTTCAACAGCGCATGCTCGGTGCTCGCATGCGCCACGTGACACGTCGAGCAGGCCTCCTGCGCCGGCGGATGGGGTGACTTCGCGGCCTGCACCTTGGCGGCCAACGGGCCGTGACACGCCGTGCACAGTGCGGGGTCCACCTTTTGCGTCATGTGCGGCGCCCCGCCGCCGTGCGGCGTGTGGCACACCGTACAATCGAAGTCGCGGAAGGGTGCGTGCACCGAGGCCTTCTTGGCCTCGTCGCGAATGCCCTGATGGCAAGGAGTACACAGCGTTTCAGCGTCGCCGCGCAGCAGCGACGGGCGTTGCGACTGGTGCGGCGCATGACAAAACAGGCAGTCGCCCTCGGCGGCCGGTGGATGGCCATCCTTTGCCGCGGCAACCGCCTGCACCGGCGCGTGGCAGGTGACACACAGTTGTTTCTTGTCCGCCTGCAGTTTCTCGGGATGCGCCGGCAGGTCGGTGTGGCATGCCTCGCACTGGGCGCGCCCATAGGGCGCGTGAATGTACGCGCCCTTCTTCGCGGTCGACTCGGCGTGCGGGTCGTGGCACGAAGTACAAGATGCGCCCGCCACTTCTGGTTTACGGTGCAGTTCCGGCAACCGCGCGACGTCACCATGGCAGCGGGCGCACATTTTCGATTCGGGTTCCAGTAAGAGGTGCTTTTCGGGAGCCGAGTGGCCACCGTGGCATTCCTGGCAGCGCCCTTGCGCGAAAGGCGCGTGCTGCTTCGGGGATGCCATCGCTGCGGCGATCCGGGTGTGGCACGCGGCACACGCTGGTGCCCAGGAGGCAGTGGATGTCGTCGCCGCAGCAGCCGGTTTCTTCGCCGCGATCGCGCCTTTCGGCGCCGGCGGGCGCGTCGCGGTCGAATCGCTGCGCGCGGCTTCGCGCAAGAGGCCTTTGTTGTTTGCCGCATGCGGGTCGTGGCACGACGTGCACGAGACATCCGCTTGGTGCAAGTGATCGGAGCCGGCTCCGCCGGGCGCTTTTACGTTCTTGTGGCACTCGAGGCAGAGTTCGGGTTGTTTGGCGGTGAGAACGAGCTTTTGCGTGAAGCCATGCCGCTTATGGCAGGCCTCGCAGTTCTCTTTCTTGACGGGGTCGTGGACGAAGGCCTTCGCGTAGGTCTTGCGCGCCGCGGCATGACACTCGTAGCACGAGCGACTCGCCTGCCCGAGAACGCGCCCGGGCCATGCACACAGCAGCAGGGCGAGCAAAATCTGGCCGCCGACCCACCGACCCGTATTCATGGCAGCGTCACTCGGGCTTCCGGGTTGGCGTGCTGTTGTCGACAGCGGCAGGCTTGACCGGCGTTGCCGGCGCCGCATGCTTCACGGGGCGCATCGTGGCAGGCGGAGCCAGCCGTGTTGAACGGGGGGCCGGCTTGGCGCTCGCGGCCTGCAACGGCTTCGCAACGCCCGGGCCCGTCCATCCCTGGATTTCCTTGAGCTGGAAAGTGAAGAAGGACTTCGGAGAGAAGTGCGGCGGGAAATTCAAGAAGGCATAGACACTGTCCGCCATCGCGCTGTCGCCGCGCACGAAGACATGAATCGCAGGGTTTTTCAGCGAATCGGATGCGGACAGGACCTTGCCGTCGATGGTGCGGAAGTCGGGATACAGATCCCGGACGACGGCCTCGTTCTGCGTGTCCCCGAGCATGAAGGGCTCGCCGATGTGGACCCGATGTTCTTCCTTCCAGTCCGGATACAGGCGGCTGCCGGCTTCGATCACCAGCAGCAGCCGGGGGTCCTGGACCGGCGGGGAACTCCGAACCGTTACGGGCTTGAGGGCGGCCGGGGCCTCCGCCGCCGGAACCATTGCGACGGCGAGTACAAGCACCATCCCGAAGACCACCGCACCAAGGCCAGCCATCCACAACAAGTCGCCGAGTGCGAGCCTGGGTGGCGATTGATTCGTGGACTCAAGGTCTTTCATCCGACTCACTTCCTTTCGCGAGAAGCGACGCGAGATTGCTGCGCCTGTTCCATGGCGGCCGCGAACGGGCGCACCGCTTCGTGTGCGACCGCCGCGGAAAGCTGTTCCATCGCATTGACGCGGCCGAGGCCGAACAGCCATTCGCCGTCCGCGCCATCTCTGCCGTGAACCGTCGACCACACGACACGTGAGCCGGGCGTGCGCACCAGCCGCAGTGCCAGCGAAACTTGCGGTGTCCGTCCCTCGCGGTCGTCCCGGCCGCCGTACGCGAGCAACGCACCCTGGAGGAGCCCGTCTGCATGCAGTTCCGCGCCGATTCGATCGGCCAAGTCCGGCGGCAAACGGTCGAGCAGCAACCAGGGCTCCTTGGCGAGCGCGTCTTCGACGGCGCCGGGATCCACGACCTCGAGGCCTGGAATACGCGCCAATTCGTTCGCGAGTGCCAAGCCGAGCCGTTGCGGCGCATCGCGATCGGGCGAGTAGTTGGCGAGTGGTAACAGCGCGACGCGGAAAGGCCGGCTGGAGCTATCGGCCGACGCGAAGGGCCGCTCTTCCGGCGCGATGAAGGTGCGTGGTTGCGGCACGCAGCCCAGGGCGCAAGCCAGCAAGGCGAAAGCACTGGCCCGAGCTGCACGCCGTACTTCACGACGCAGGTTTCGCATGCCGAGTCACCTCCGGCAACGTGCGCAAGAGTTGGCGACAAGTCGCCGCAGCCAGACCGTCGATCGTGCGTTCGGGGCGGCCCAAGAAGGGCACTCCGGGGCCGCTGTGCCGCGTGGCACTGGCGCTCCACACGAGCCGCCCGGTCGCCACGTCCACGAAGCGCACTTCCAGCGCCACCAGCGGATAGGAATCACGCCCATTCTGCACCATCGTGAATTCGCGCACCGTGCCGATGAATACGCCTTGCACGTCGGTTTCCTTGCCTAACTTCGTGAGTTCCCCGCTGGACCATGGGTTCGCATAGGGCGTGCCGCCGCGCACCCGCGTCATGGCGCTTGCGAACTGGCCGGGTTCCAACACTTGATCGAACTTCCGTTGCAGCAGTTCTGAAAAGAACACGTCAGTCACCTTCTCGCCCGCCAGCCGGTCTTGCGCCAGTGACGAGAACGGAATGACGGCGACTCGCTCGTAGAAGGGCATGTCCGCATCGGGATGCACGAAGCGTGTCATGCCTCCGCAGCCGCACAGGAGGGCCAGGGTCGTGACCCACGCCGTCTTGCACCCCATTCTCATCGTCGTCCTTTGCAACCATGACGCGCCCGAGCGCTGGTCAGAAGGTCTTCTCGACGGTCACACTGTACGAGCGGCGGTCCACGAGACCGGTACTTTGCGTTTCACGGGCATTGCCGCGCAGGCGCGTGCCGTTCGGAAGTTCGAATCCCAGATCGAACCCGAACACCCGCTCCGACCCCACGTCGGCCTTGCCACTCACCTGGCGCCACAGCCCGTTCGCTGCCGCCACCATCCGCGGCGTCAGCCGCCAGTTCGCATTGAGTCCCGTGTGGTGTTCCGCACGGCGAACACGACCTTGGCCGGACAACCGGCGCCAGGTGCCACTGACACTCGTCGAGGCCGACGGATCGAACGAACCAGTGACCTGCCACTCACGATCCTGTTGCCCGAGTCCCTCGACGTCCGGCAACTCATCCTGACGCCACGAGACGTTTATGCGCGTGGCGGCGGTGGGGCGGGTGCGCACTTCGGCCAACTCATGCCATTGCGTTCCCACCGAGCTCGCAGCGCGAATGCGGGCCGCGCGCACCTCCGCCCGGGCCTCGAGGCCGGGCCGCAGGCGGCCGTCGAGCGAGCCGTACGCCGTGCTCCGCGGCGCGTCGCCGCCGGCACCCGCGAACTGCACCGCGCTCATCCATCCAGTCTGCAGCACGACGGCGCGCCAAACGTCGTGACGATAGAGCATTTCGAGCTGCATGTAGTCACTCACATGATTGCTGACCCCGTCGCCTTGGCGGCGGTACTCGCGCACGGCGCGCAGGTCGAGCCCGGTAAACGGACGCACGCTGAGGTCGGCGGTCAGATCGCGCTCGCCGATCCTCTGGTTACTGGGCGCCGCGTTGTCGTCAGCCCGGCCCCAGCGTTCGATCACATTGGCGCTGGCCGAAACGCGCCGCTCCGGTGTCCACGCCGCTTGCCCCTGGAGGGTTTGCGTCTGGGTCGAGCGCCGCCGTGCGAAAGATTGGTATTTCGCCACCAGGCCGTCGTACTGCCCCGTCGTGGTCAATTTCGTCCACGAACGCTCGGCGTGGACACCGCCGCGAAATTCGTCGGTGCGTTGCGGGGCACCGATGGCGCCGTTGGCTCGAGCGTCAATGCGCCGCACCCCGGCGTTCACACCATACCCGTTGCGACCCCATCCGGCGCGCAGTTGGCGATCCTCGGACGACGATCGCAGCCCGGCGATTTCACGGTCGAGTCGATTGTATCCGGCGTCGACTTGCGGGCCCCGGCGGGGCGTCCAATGGAGTCCGAGCTGGGATTGGCGTTCACGCGAGCTGCGGTTGCCGGCGACGTTGCGCTGCCACGGCGCCAGTTGCGCATCGGCGCGCCACCGCGTCGCGCGCAGGTCGGCAAAGACGCGGCTCCGCAGCAAATCGGTTTCTCGGACGGGCAGGAGCGACTGGTATTGGAGCGAGGCGCGAAGGTGCAGGTCCAAGCCGCGCGGCAGGGGCTGGCGGCCGCCGATTTCGTACAGATGCCGCATCGCGTCACCTCCGTCGATTCCCTGGACCCGGTTCACGGTTCCCAGGTACCGGCCTTCGATCGCGAGCGCGGGGTGCACGGCGAGCGCGGCGCCGATCCCGATCGCAAGCTGCAGGTGCCGGGTCCGCATGGCGACCGTGCCTTCATTGCCCCGGATCGGGGTTGTGCACGTTGTGTGCCGCGGGTGAGGTGTAGTCGTTGCCGTGGCAGCCATAGCAGCTCTTGAGGTCGCTCGTGGCGTGCCCATCGCGCCCGGAGAGAGTGTTCATGACGATCCCTTGCACGGACTGCGAGCCGGGGATTCCGTCCGCCGGGATGTGACATCCAAAACAGAATTGGCGGGCTTGCGCCGGGTCGTTGACGGTGTCGTCGAGGCCGCTCCAGCCCGGACGTTGGTCCGAGATCAGGTAGGCGTTGGGGCGCACTCCGTCATTCCCCACCGAGCCATGGACACCGTGGCAGTCGTAGCACGCCAGTTTGTCGCCGACTTGCACCTGCGGCGGCCAGGACAGCGCGATGGCGGGATTCTTCCGGATGCGGTGGCCGGCGTTCGGTCCGGAGACCGCCGAGTCATAGAAGTCACCGATGGTGCGATTCGACACATCCATTCCCGGCGGGCCTGCATCCGAATGGCAACGCACACACTGTGCGTAGGCCGCGGGCGGGCCCGTCTCGGCATGGCCTGAGATCCCGCCGTACGTTCCCACCAACAGGTCGCGCGCCTCCGTGCCATGCGGGTCGTGACAGTTCATGCACGAGCCCTCGCCGCTCGGGTCGTGCCGCGGCATATCGGGGTCGCTGGCATGCGGCGATACGTAGTGGCCCGTGGAGGTCGTGGTCGGATCGCGGTACGTGCGCTCGCCGGGCCAGCGGCCGCGCAGGTCGAGCCCCGCCCGCCGCACCCCGCCGGAGTTTATTTCGAAATACCCGGCATCCGGAGTTCCCGTGGGGAGTCGATCCAATTCACGCAGTGGATACGTCGACGGCCGCACCGAATGACACGTCAGGCACAGCCCGTTGTCGTTGGTCGTGAAGAGCAGGTTCGGGTTCGTGGCGCCCGCATCGCCATGTTGCGGATGGCACTGGATACACTGGCCGCGAGTCGAGGGCTGGGTGACGACACGCGAGACGCCGTCTTGGGCATCGCCATGGGGATCGAAAACCGGGGTTTGCGCAATTGCGGGTTGGGCAGAGGCGGTAAGAATCAGGAGGATCAGGAAGAGGGCCGGTCGCATCGTGCACTCCCACCCCGGCCCGACGCGACGCCGATGCGACTCTGTGTTCGGTCCGGGCTCCGACAGTGGCCGGATTGGCGGAGCCCGGACGATGCAGCGATCCCGTGGAACCAGGGCCGTTCCACGCCGAACGCGTTAGAAGGCAGTGCTGCTGCCACCCATGCTATGGCACTGGCGGCACAGGTTGCGAGTATCGACGCCCGCATCACCCTGCTCGGTAACCGCGCCCGAACCCAACATGAAGATCAGACCGAACGCGTTCTGATTCCCATGACCCTTGTGGCACGACATGCAGGACGCCGTCAAGTCCGTGTTTCCAATCGCGTAACTGCCGGCACGCACGCCGGTCGGCGACATGACTTGCACTTGGTTGCGATTTGGGACGACGGGGCTCGTACCCACGAAGCGCGCCAGGCTCGAGTGTCCGCCACCGAGCGCGCCGATGTTCACCGTCGATGCCGGGTGACGCTTGAACTCGTCCAACAACCCGAGCGGGTTCGGGGCGGGCGCGAGCACACCGCCAATTTCCGCGCCACCAAGCGAGCCATGGAAGTCTGTATGACAGCTCTTGCAGAAGGTCGCGTACTGCGATTCCGTCGTCACTGGTTCGTTGAACGTGATGTGGTTGTAACCGTAGTGGTTGGCGTTCACGCCGCTCGACACGTCTTCGAACACCCAACGAGTCAGGTCGTTCGAGGGTTCGACGTCGCCGCGCGAGTAGCTGAGGCTGATTCCCGATGGGCCGTACAAATTGCGGTAGCCGCCGTTGCTCGGCAGACCGCTCTGCGTCCGGCCATGCGGTGCGTGACAATCGACGCAGTTCAAGCCGGTCAGGTTGCGCCACGTTCCGCCAGGGGCCACCAGGCCCGAACCCAGAGTGTGGCCGTTTTCCGGATGGTAGCTGCCGGTGCTGCTCACGTCATTCAGTGCGCCCGCTTGACGCACGTACCCGGCGCTATGGGTTTCGAGAACGTCAGGCGCGAAGTTCTGGCCGTCATGGCAGGACAAGCACAGGTCGTTGATGTCATTGCGCAGCAGGAATTCGTACGGTCCGGCGGCGCCGAGCGCCGTGAAGTTTCCGCCACCATTGGCGTTGTAACCGTGGGACTGGCTGGCGTGCATCACATGGCAATCTGCACAAATGAGATTGACGCCGGTATGCCAGTCGCCCGCAAAGGCAACTCCGGCCACCAGAGTCATCACGCTGCTCAAGACCACGACGTTTCTTAGGATCTTCTTCGTCATGATGTCTCACCTCTTCAGTTCGACCCTGGCTCCTCTCGCCGTGGAGTCGGAGCCGTCGTGTTGGACTCGGAACCGGGGTCCGGGCTCTTCGTCATCCCGACTTCAAGAATCTGGATCCGGGCGCCCGCCCGCTCCAGGACCACGAGTCGATCGGCGGCGAGAAACGCGCACGAAACCGGGTGGATGAACTCTCCTGGTTCGCGACCTCGTCCACCGATACGGCCAAGGTACTTTCCCTCCGTGCTGAACACGCTGATGGAGCTTCGAATCGTGTCGGTGATCCACAGCGTGTTCTCAGGTCCCCAGGCGGCGTGCGTTGGCAACGAGAAGGTGCCGGCGCCCTCGCCATGTGATCCAAACATCGCAATCTGTGTGCCATCGGATTTGAACACCCCAATCGGAGTCTCCGCATCCGCATCGACGGTTGAAATCAGCGATTCGTCAGCATTCACCGCGACACAAACCGGGGCCCGAAACGGTGCTTCGCCGACGTGATCGATGCGCAGGTCGATCGTGCCGTTCGGCCGAACGGCGAAGATCGACGAACTCGGCCCGCCGATCGCCAGCCAAATACGGCCACTCGGCGCCACCGCGACGTCGTTGATTTGACCTGCCGGCAGCGAATCGAGCCATGCCAGGGTCGCGCCGGTCGCCGTGAGGACCTCAAGGCCCCGGCCATTGCCGGCGACGTACAGCCGGGCCCGTGAATCGAACGCTACGGCCCGCGGTTCGCACTCCCGCCCCTCGGAATCGCTTGTGGCACAAGGGATTCCGCCGCGGGACCGGCCCGTGCCATCGAACAGCAGCAGGCGGTGATTGCCGGTATCGGCGACCACGAGGAGGCCGCGAGCAGGGTCAGCAGCCAGTCCGAGTGGGCCATGGAAGGCGTCGAGCGGCGACGGGCCATACCAGATCCGCGGCACCGAAAGGATGACGGGCGCCTGCGCCGCGGCGGCCGCGGCGACGCCGGCGAGGATCGAGGCGTACACGAGGGTCCGGCAGAGGCGGCGGGCGCGCATGGTTTTCCTCCGCAGAACAGGGCTGGGGTAACCCACTTCCTCCGGTTCTTCGGTGCGAGGATTCGGTGTATTCAAACGACTCAACGCGCGGGTCGAGTGTGTCCTTTCGCTCGGGCAGGTCCTTTGGCAACGCTCGAACGGACGCACTGTGTCCTTTCGCATCAGGCTCGGGGCCCCCCCTCGGCGCCCCAACGGGGGGTCGGCCGTTGGGTGGAGAACGCAGCTTGCACGCCAACGCAACGCATGGGGATCGTGAAATCAACGCCGATCGACAGGCAGTTGGACCTGCCGTACGTCGTGCATGCACGTGCGCCGCGAACTTGCGCTGCGGGGTGGAGTCCGCGGCATTGTGGGAACGACGCGCCGGCGCCGCGGCACGGCCGCCGGCGTTTCATCGCTCCCCAGGGTCACATGGGATGCGTCAGCTTGATCGCTGCGAGAACGGCGCCGGACGGATCCGCAAAAATGGTGAAGCGCCCAACGTTCTCGATCGTCATCGGCGGCATGTAGACCTGGCCGCCGAGTTCGCCGGCCTTCTTCGCGACGCTGTCGCAATCGTCCACCATCACATACGGCGTCCAGTTCGGCGGCATGTTGCCTTGCTGGGGCTTCATCGCCATCATGCCGGCCACCGAACGGCCGCCGACTTGAAACTCCGTGTACTCGTTCTTCGGATCCGGCTTTGCGGTCCAATTGAAGAGTTCGGTATAGAACGCCTTGGCGCGCGCCGTGTCACGGGTGGCGAGTTCGCTCCAACCGAAGGGGCCCTTGTCCGAAGTACCGGGATGCTGATCGAGCAGCGCGATGCCAATCGCCGCGCCGGTCGGATCTTGCAGGAACCCGATGCGGCCGACGCCCGGCACGTCCATCGCCGGCATCATCGCCTGGCCGCCCAAGGTGGCGGCGCGCGTCAAGGTTTCGTCGACGTTTTCGACCGCGACGTAGGTCGCCCAATTGGACGGTACGCCTTCGAACTGCGGCCCTGCCATTTGGTACAAGCCGGCGATGTCCTCGCCGCCCGCCTTGAGAATCGTATACGCGCCGGCCCCACCCGGCATCGGCACTTCCATCGCTTCCCAGCCGAAGAGGCGGGTATAAAAACTCTTCGCCTTCGCAGCGTCGCGCGTGGCGCATTCGAACCAGTTGAATGTCCCGGGCGCATGCTTGGATGCGGACATGACCAGCCTCCGGTTGCGGTGGGCGGATTCTCGGCGTCGAGTCGAGCGAATCGTCATCGCACGCCTCGAAGCGACATCTTGATCACGGAGCCAGCGAGGAGCCTGAGTGTAGCCGATTCGCAGGCGGTGTGAAGGTCCGAGGTGAGGGCGCCCGGGAGGGCTGGCGGCGGCCCTCCGGCCATCGGCTATACTGCCCCACTGACGAACCCGGATGACTTTTGGAGCGAACCGCATGCGCAAGAGCAAGGCGATGTCCGTGGCACTGGCCGTCTGGTCGCTGGCGGCGATTCTCTGGGTCGGCGCCTCGCACGGCCTGTCGATCCCGCCCGCCATGATCGCCATGGTGCGTTGGATCGGCATCGCCGCCCTCGTCATCCACGCGTACCGCCGTCGCTCGCTCACGACGTGGATCCTGGTCGCAATGGTCGCCGGCGCCGCGGTCGGCCATGACTGGCCCACGGCCGGCCAGAACTTGCGCATCCTCAGCCAAATTTTTCTGCGCTTGATCAAGACCATTATCGCGCCGCTGATCTTCTCGACTCTAGTGGTCGGCATCGCCGGACACAGCGACATCAAGAAGGTCGGGCGGATGGGCATCCGGGCGCTCATCTACTTCGAGGTCGTGACGACGATCGCACTGTTCATCGGGCTCGCCGCAATCAACCTGAGCAAAGCCGGAGTGGGTGTGCAACCGCCGGCCGAGATGCACGCCGAGCTCCCGAAAACGGAGAAGCAGTCTGCCACCGACGTCATCCTGCACGCCTTTCCCGAAAACATCTGCAAGTCGATCGCCGAGGGCCAGGTTCTGCAGGTGGTCATTTTTTCGATCCTCTTCGCAATTGCACTGGCCTCGCTCCCCGAGGTACGCCGCGCGCCGATGATGCGTTTCTGCGAAAGCCTGTCGGAGACGATGTTCAAGTTCACCAACATCGTCATGCTCTTCGCCCCGATTGGGGTCGGGGCGGCGATTGCCAACACCGTCGGCCACATGGGACTCGGCGTCCTCGTAAACCTCTTCAAGCTCTTGGCAACGCTGTATGTGGCGCTCATCGTGTTCTTGTTGTTCGTACTGCTGCCGATCGCGCTCCTCATGCGCGTGCCGATCCGGCGCTTCGTGCGCGCGATCGCCGAGCCGGTATCGATCGCGTTCGCGACGACGAGCAGCGAAGCCGCCCTGCCACGCGCCATGGAAGCCATGGTCGCGATCGGCGTGCCGCGCCAGATCGTCGCCTTCGTCATGCCGACCGGTTACAGCTTCAACCTGGACGGTTCGACGCTCTATCTGTCGCTGGCAGCGGTCTTCGTGGCGCAAGCCGCTGGAATCCATCTCGACTTCGGCCAACAGCTCGCCATCGTGTTCACGTTGATGCTGACGAGTAAAGGCGTCGCCGGAATTCCGCGCGCCAGTCTCGTCATCCTCCTCGGCACCGCGGCCTCGTTCAACCTCCCGGAATGGCCGATCTTCATCATTCTCGGCATCGACGAGCTGATGGACATGGCGCGCACCTCCGTCAACGTCATCGGCAATTGCCTCGCCACCGTCGTCGTCGCGCGCTGGGAAGGCGACTTCGGCCGGGAGCGTCCCTCCGTCACAGTTCTGGAAGCCGCCGAGTAACCCCCTGGAACGGACGCGGCGCGGATGGGATAGTCCAAAGCGCTGCGGCGGCGCTACAATTCGCCCGGCCGCGCTGCGAGACACGACCGGCCGTATTCGCTCGAACACGAAAGAAGGAAAACATGTCAGTACGCATCGGTGACGAGGCGCCGGACTTCACGGCCGACACGACGGAAGGGCAGCTCCGTTTCCACGAGTGGATCGGCGACAAGTGGGCGATCCTGTTCTCGCATCCGAAGGATTTCACACCGGTGTGCACGACTGAACTCGGCTACATGGCCGGCCTGAAGCCCGAGTTCGAGAAGCGCAACACCAAGGTCATCGGATTGTCCGTCGATCCGGTGACCGACCACCAGTCGTGGGTGAAGGACATTCAGGAGACACAGGGCCATGCCGTGAACTATCCGCTCATCGGCGACGCCGATCTCACGGTGGCGAAGCTCTACGACATGATTCACCCGAACGCCGCCGGCGGGAAGCGCACCGCGGTCGACAACATGACCGTGCGGTCGGTGTTCGTCGTGGGGCCCGACAAGAAGGTCAAGGCAATGCTCGTCTACCCGATGAGCACGGGCCGCAACTTCGACGAAGTCCTGCGGCTCCTCGACTCCTGCCAGCTGACCGCCAAGCACACGGTGGCGACACCAGTGAATTGGCAGCCGGGCCAAGACGTGATCATCCCGACGTCGGTTTCCGACGAGGATGCCAAAAAGAAATACCCGCAGGGCTTCAAGACGCTCAAGCCCTATCTCCGGACGGTGGCCCAGCCGAAGTGAGGCGCAGCCGCTTGCTCGCCTTGCTGGCCACGCTCATCTCGAGCTGTGCCCCGGTCACTGCCGTCGGCGTGAAGTTTCTCTATCGCCGGGCCGACCTGCCATCCGCGCAGGTCGTCCGGCACATCTGCTACGCGTCGACCGGGGCTCGCGCCAGCGACGCGCAGACGCTCGATCTATACCTGCCGCTGGGCAAGGGCTGGCCGGTCATCCTGTTCGTCCACGGGGGCAATTGGGATGCGGGCGATAAGCAACTCCGCGTCGGCGGCGCCGACGTCTACGCCAACATCGGCCGTTTCTTCGCGTCGCAGGGCATCGGCACCGCGGTGATCAACTACCGGCTGCAACCCACGACCGACTGGCGCGGCCAGGTGGACGACGTGCGGCAAGCCACGCTCTGGGTTCAGAACAACCTTCAGGCCCGCAGCGGCCGGCCCGAGGAACTCTTCCTGATGGGTCATTCCGCCGGCGCGCACCTGAGTTCGTTCGTAGCGCTCGGCGCGGCGGATTCACTGCACATTCGCGGCGTGATCGCGGTCAGCGGCGCCGCCCTGGACCTGACCGACCAACAAACCTACGACCTAGGCGAAGCCCCCGACTACTACGCCAAACGCTTTCGGGCCAACGACCTCGCCGACCAGTGGAAAACCGTTGCGTCCCCCGTCCACTACGTGACACCCAACGCGCCGCCCTTCCTGATCGTCTACGCCGGCGGCGAAAAGAAAGCCCTTCAGCGCCAAGCCCGCTGCCTACAAAAGGCGCTCGACACTGCACACGTAGAAAACCAGCTCGTCGTCGTGCCCGGTGAAAGCCACACCCGCATAGTCCTCACCCTAAGCCGCCCCGATAAAACGTCAGCGCCGGCCATCCTCGATTTCATCCACAAGCACGTGTGAAGCACCAGGCGCCGTCGAGCGTCGCAACCGCAGCGTGCTCCCGCCCCGCGCACGTGGTCCGGCGCTACCACACTTCGTGCGGCAACTGCACCGGCACGATAATGATGTCGAGCCCGCGGTACAGCAACCGCCGCTGCAGCGCAAACGCCACTTCATTGTGCAAGAGCCGCATGGTGAGCGTTTCCTGTGGGAAGACGACCTGTCCCGCCACAAAGACCGTCTGCGGCTGCTCGCTCGCGATCGTCGTCGCGAGCCGCTCCAGTTCCTGCACGACGTCCGTGCCCACCGCCCAGCGTGTCTCGACCTCGAGCCCCGCGCCGCGCGCCACACCTTCGTAGCGCTCCAGTTCCTTGCGCCGGGTGTCGTTCAACATTGCCAAGTGATTTTCGTCGCGGAATTGATCCGAGTCCACTTGGACGACGCTCAGGAAGATGACCTTTTGCAGGTCGCTCCCCATGAGGGCGCGCACCCGTCCGAGCGTGTGCAACCCGAGCCCGTCATAGCGGTTGACGAAAATCGCCGCAACACGTTCGCGACGCGGCTCGTCGCCGGAGTCGAGGGTGTTTTCGACGAGCAAATTCAGCATCGTGAGCGCGAACTGGAAGCGCCGGTAGTGGTGCCGCACCAGGAAGGCGACGCCCACCGTGCTCCCCGTCACCAAGACGGTGAGCCAGCCACCCTGGAAAAACTTCAGCGACACCGTGACGATCAAGATGGCGAAGGAAATCAGCATGCCGGTGCCGTTCAGACAGAAGCGCCAGAGCCAGTCATGGACCCGGTGCCGTTCGATCCACCAATGCCGGACCATGCCGAGTTGCGACAGCGTGAACGTCACGAAGACGTTGATGCTGTACATGATGACGAGCTGTTTGACCGACGCACGGGTGTAGAGCAGCGCGATCGCTGCGCCCACGCCCATGAGGATCACGCCGTTACCGGTGACGAGGCGGCTGCTCAGGTTGGCGAACCGGTTCGGCACCCAGCGATCGACGGCCATCGACGCCAAGATGCGCGGCCCCCCCAGAAACCCGGTCTGCGCCGCCACGAAAAGCAGCGCGCCCTCCGACAAGAGCGTGAGGCCGATGAAAACGCTGCCGAGCTGCCAACTGTTCGTATTCCAGCCGTCCGCGACCCGGTGCACCAGCGTCGCGTTCAAGGTGCGCCCCGGTTCGTGCGTCAGGTCGAAGAGCCGGTACGCGATGAGGATCCCGGCGGCGGTGATCGCCAACGACACCGCCATGGCCAGCATGGTGCGCTTGCCGGTGCGAACCCGCGGCTCGCGCAGCACCGCCATGCCGTTCGAGACCGCTTCGATCCCGGTGTAGGTCCCGGCGCCGAGACTGTAGGCGCGCAGGAACAGAAAGACCGTCGCCCACAGGCCCATCGTCCGGATGCTCTCGGCCGTTCCCGAAACCGATTCACGGAATAGCGCCGGAACGCCGGTTGCATGCCCGCCGAGCGCCACCGAGATGAGGATCGCATGCGTCACGACAAAGATGACGAAGATCGGCAGCAGAACGCGCACCGATTCCTTGACGCCGCGCAGATTCAGCATGATGAGCGCCGCAATCGACACCAAACAGATGATGGTCTTGTGCGGCGAGTCGGCGTGGGCCCCGAAAGAGAGCAACGCGTCGACGCCGCTCGCCACCGACACCGCGATGGTCAGCACATAGTCCACGACCAACGCACAGCCGCTGATGACGCCGGCGGTCGAATTGAGCAGCGTCGTGGCCACCACGTAGCCGCCGCCACCGCCCGGAAACGCCTCGATGATTTGCGAATAGCTGGCGGCAATCACCCCGACCGTGAGCGCGGTGGCAAGGGCCAGAAAGAGCGCCAGATGATTGTGCCCATGCAAAGCGAGATAGGCTTCTTCGGGGCCGTAGCAGGACGACGACAGCCCGTCGCTCCCCAACCCGACCCAGGCGAAGAACGCCACGAGCGACATGCTGTGGAACACGCCGCGCTCGAGCGGGCTCTTCTCGCGGCCGAGGAGCACGCGCTCAGTGCGCCGGAACGCCGTGCGGACTCTTTGAGAAGGACTGGGCATCAGAACCGCGTCGCGCTCGTGAAACGGAACCCGTCGGCCACGAGCGGCGGCGCGACCGCGAGATTCGTGGCTTCGGGCCGGCCGAGAGCGCGCACATTGCGCAGCACTTCCAACACGCTTTGATTGAAGCGTAGGTTCAAGACCGCGTGTCGCACCCGCCCCTCCTCGATCCAGTACGTGCCGTCGCGCGTCATGCCGGTCACCACCAGGTCCCGGGCCTCGACGACGCGCGAGTACCACAGCCGCGTCACGAGAAGTCCCCGCTCGACGCCCGCCGCGAGATCTGCCGCCGTCCCATCGCCGCCCTCGAGCACCAGATGGCTGGCGGCAGCGCCGTCCGGCGACGGCACGCGCAGGCCATGCCCCGTGGGCGCGACACCGTGGCGGGCAGCGGACGCGCGATCATAGACCATTCGGCGGGCGGCGCCTGCCTCCACCAGGAGCACGGCGTCGGTCGGCCAGCCCTCGGCATCGAACGGCGTCGACTGGTGGAGGGCGTGGTACGGGTCGTCCCAGAGCCGGAGGCTCGGCGCAAACAGTGGCGTCCCGAAGCGTTCCGAGAGGCAGCTCCGGCCCTCATCGACGACCGTCGCGGCGAATTCCGGCGTCAGGAAGGCCAGGAGGTCGGCCACTGCCGCAGGTTCCAGAAGCACAGTGTAGGAGCCCGGCGCGATCGCCTGCAGGGACTGGGCTGCGGCCGCCTTGTCGGCCGCCCGGCCGGCCAGCGCCGGCACGTCCACCTGGCCGGCGCTCCGGCCTGTGCCCTCGACCCAACCCGAGCCGTCCTTGCCCATGACCGTCGCCGACACCTGAAAGGTGGTGCCGGCGTGGAACGCCTCCAGGCCGCTGGAATTGACGATAGCGACCGCGCCCCGTTCGCCATAATCACCGACCCGGCCGCATACGGTGCGGACGAAACCCGCCGCGACCAGGTTCTTGGCGCGCGCCGCATCGATGAACTCGGCGGCCGCGTCGGCGCGCGCCCCGGCGTCCAACCGCGCGGTCGCATCGTCGTAGGCTCCCGGCACCGGTCGATAGGCCTGCGGCCCGGCGAGCGACAAGACGTCGGCGCTCTCCGGCGCGAGGCGCGCGGCGCGTTCGGAGGTTTCGACCGCGGCGCGAATGCCGTCCGCATCCAAACGCGTCGTCGACGCCCGGCCCGTGCGCCGCCCCAGAAGGCTGCGCACCGAAATTTCGTACGACTCGCTCGCCATGCTCTGATGCACCTCGTTGGCAGCGAAGCGCGTCCACGCATCATTGCCGCCGCCGAGCGTGACCTCGCAGGCGTCGGCCTTGGACGCGTCGAGTGCCGCGCGGCACCATTCGAGAGCCCGGTCACGATCCAGCACGCGCCACCCCCACCTGAATCTTGCGGAAGCGCGCCGGTGCGGCACCGTGCCCCGTTGCCATGATTTGTCCCGGCTGGCCCTTGCCGCACGACGGAATGCCCCACAACACCCAATGCCGGGCGTCACAGATCGCATCGCAGCGATTCCAAAAATCCGTGGTGGTGCCTTGATAGGTGGGATTGCGCAGCATGCGGCCGCGTTTGCCGTGGCGAATCTCCCAGCCGATTTCGGTCCCGAATTGGAAGTTGAGGCGGTACGAATCGATGCTCCAACTGCGGTTCGTTTCCATCAGGATGCCGTCATCGGTGTCGGCCACGAGGTCTTCGAACCCCCACGTGCCGGGCACGAGCCACACGTTCACCATGCGGATGAGCGGGAAATTGCGCCAGCCGTCGGCCCGCATGCAACCACGCGACGCCGATGCGCCGATGCGCCGCGCCGTTTCGCGTGACGTCAGGTAATCCACGAAGCGGCCGTCGCGCACCAGGTCCCAACTTTGCGCCGCCACACCTTCGTCGTCATACCCGAAGGTGCCCATGCCGCGCGGACTCGTGGCATCGGCACGCAGCGTCACGAGCGGCGAGCCGTAACACAATTCGCCCTGCAAGTCCGGGGTGAGAAAGGATTGCCCGGCATAGTTCGCTTCGCTGCCCAGCACGCGGTCGAGTTCGGCCGGATGCCCGCACGACTCGTGGATTTGCAGCCCCAACTGCGAACCCCCGAGAATGACATCCCGCGCCCCGGGGGGACACGGATCGGCGACCAAGAGCGCCGCGGCTTCCGACGCGACGCGCGGCGCGTTCTCCAGCAGCCGCCAATCGGCCAGCATTTCATAGCCCCGGGTCTCGAACTGGCCGCGGAAAGAGTTCGGATACGACCGCACCTGGATTTCGCCGTCGCCGACCGCGGTCGCCACATATCCCGCCCCGCTCGACAGGATTTCCTGGTCGATGCGCGCCCCCTCGGTGCTGGCAAAGAATTGCTGCTTTTTGGCGAAATCCATGCTACTGCGCGCCACGCGCACCGCCTTTTCGGCGCGCAGCGCCCGGTCGATCGCGAATAGAAAATCGAGCTTGGCGTCGAGTGAGATGCTGAACGGATCAATCTCGAAGGGGGTGCGGTAGGAGGCTTGGAGGGCCTTTGCCGGGGCCATTTCGACCGGCGAACGGCACCCGCGTGCCGCGGCGCGTGCCAGAACCACCGCTTCCTGGGCCGCCGCAACCGCCGCTTCCGGCGCGTCGCCGGCGCGCGACGCGAATCCCCACGCTCCGCCGGCGAGAACCCGCACGCCGAAGCCTTCGTCGTCACGCTCGTCGAGAGATCCGACCTGCTCGTTCTTGGTGGTGAGACTTTGGGTGCGGGTGCGGACGACGCGAACGTCCGCGTAGTCCGCACCGGCGGAGCGCGCGGCGTCCAATGCGCGGGCAGCGAGGTCTCGCACGTCCCCTCCCCATCAGTGCAAGATGGCGGAGAGTGTGCCAAAGCGCGGCGCGCGCGGCAAGTGAGTCACGCGGCGGTCGAGTCTGAGTCGTGGGTCAGAATACCGATTCGATGAAGCCCTTGAGCTTCTCGTCGATGGGGCCTTCGGACATTTCCATCTCGACGCCATGGCGGCCGAAATACTCGACCGCGTCGGCGCCCGCCTGCGTGCAGCAGACCACCTTGCAATCGCGCAAGGTCTCGGCGATGCCCTGCAGCGTTTTCGGAGAACTGACCGCATCGCGATAGCGGTTCTCGCGCTTCTCGACGAACGAGATCCCCGACAACGACACATCGAAAACGAAGAATTGTTCCGAGGCGTGCAGACCGTGGTTGATGTAGGCGCCTTCCATCGATGCAACGGCGATTCTCAAGAGACACCTCACGGGCGGCAGGGCGACGTAAAAGATTCGATCACGTGCATTCATCATATCATGGGCGCCGTGCGGGACGCAAACCCACAACCGCGCAAATCCACTGCTGGCGTGCCCTTGCGGGGTGAGATGGCCCAGACGCTCCACGCGCGCGGAACCCTTGCGCGCCGCGCCTCCAGGCAGCATCATTCCGTCCATGAAGCTTCGAATCCCACGCCTGGAGTCCTGGCGCATCCTCCTGCTGTTCGCGGCACTGCTTGTTTCGGCCTGCAACGACACCGCGACGCGCCCGGTACGCACGATCGCCATCACGAGCCCGCTCCAATGGACGCCCACCGGTTCCAACGGCACGTTCGCTGCGACTGCGGCACTGCGGGTCAACTGGGTGTTTCGCCTCGAACTCGTTGCCCCGACCGACACTCGCGCACCGGTGTTCAGCGCGCAATTCACGGCGCAAGAACACATGCTGTTCACTTGGGATGGCCGCAGCAATTCCGGTTTTGGCGACTTCGCGATCGGGGACAGTTGTCGCGCCCGGGTCGAGTTTCCGCAGCTCGCCCCGGCGGACAGACCGCGCGCCGAGGTTCGTTTCCTGTTCTGAGTCGCGGCTCGAAGGTTGCACCTTTGGGGAGGGCGGGTAGGGTGGGAGCGGTGGCCCGATGACGACAGTCCGGTCCGAACTGCAGTTTTGGCAGCCGCGGAGCAGCAGCGCGTGGCCGTGGCTACGCGCCCGCGTCAGCACGCGCCACGGCGGCACGAGCCCGGCGCCTTACACGAGCCTCAACCTTGGACTCGCAACGGGTGATGACGCGGCGAGCGTGCAGCAAAACCGCCGTCTGTTGCAGCGCGCGCTCGGCCTTGAACCCGCCCGTGTGCACACCCTGCATCAGGTCCACGGCGCCGCGATCTTTCAGGCTCCGACCCCGGCTCGCGACGGCGACGGACTGTGGACGGCGGAGCCCGGCGAGGTCCTGGTGGTCGGCATCGCCGATTGCGTGCCGGTCTTCGTATGGGACGACGACGCCCGCCGCATTGCACTCGTGCATGCCGGCTGGCGTGGTACAGCCGCCGCCATTGTGAGCCGCGCGCTCGAGGAACTGCAGCGCCAAGGCTCCAAGCCCGAACACTTGCACGTCGCTCTCGGCCCGTCGATCGGCCCCTGCTGCTACGTGGTCGGCGCCGACACCGCGGCGCAGTTTCCGGCTGCCGCCGTGCAGGCGGACACACCCGGATTTCGTCTCGACTTGCGCACCGCCAACCGACTGCAGGCCGAGGCGATGGGGCTCCTGCCCCAACACATCGAATCGGACCCACCCTGCACCGGATGCAACCGCGACGATTTCTTCTCACACCGCATGGAAGCGGGCCGCACCGGCAGGCTTTGGGCCCTGCTTTGGATGCCGGTGGACGCCGGGCCGATCTCTTAAGACCGCACGGGTCGTCCGACGCGCTATACTTACCGCATGAAGCTTGGCGCGGCGAGAATTCCGGCCATCGGGCGAGCCGCTTTGGCGGCCGGCCTGGCCGTGACCGCAAGCTGTTCACGCCCGGTGGAAACGCAGTCCGAGCGCGCCCTGCACGCCATTTCCGCCGAACACATCAACAGCATCGGCAAAGCTCTCGCGTCCGACGACATGGCCGGGCGCTACTACGCCTCACCGGAGGCGGATTCCGCCGCGGCGACGCTGCTCGCGCGCCTGCGCCAGGCCGGGATTCCTTTCGTGCAACGGTCGGAGAACTTGCTGGGCAGCCATCCGGCGAGCTTCGCGCATCACTTCAGTGTGACGCTCTATCGGCTCGGGTCGCGCACGCGTCTCGGTGGAACCCGCGGCGCGACAGAGCGGGCGGCCGACCTCGGCGCCGATTTCGTGCCCCTCGTCTTCTCCCAATCGACGGCCACGTCGGGGCGGCTCGTGCGGCTCGATGCCAACGCCGAGCGGGCGGCGTATTCGGTGCGCAACCTCAATGGCGCAGTGGTCCTGGTCGCGGCCGCAGCGGATCGCCGCCAAGACACGGCGCTGTACGCGCGAGCCCGGCGTCTGCAGGAACGCGGTGCCGCAGCCGTGTTGTTCGAAGGCGACGGGCGCCTTCTGACGACCGCGGCGGCGATCTATCCGTCACACCTCTCGGCGGAACAACGTGCCGCGGCGCTTTCACCGCGCGGTCAGAGTGCGAATCTGAGCGGCGACCGGGTGAGCCTCGCATCCCAAGCCCTATCGTGGCGCGACGCCGGCGAGCACACGATCCCCGCCCTCGCGGTGCGATCGAGTTGGGCCGACCGCCTTCAGGACGGCGACCTCGTCCATCTGGAAGTCGATCTGCGCGCCGAGGTATCGCTTGGACAAAACGTGCTGGTGGGCTTTCGCGGCAAGACGCGACCGAACGACGTCATCGTGCTCGGGGCGAACTACGACCACGCCGGCGTCAACGCGGCCGGCGACGTGCTGAATGGCGCCAACGACAACGCCAGCGGCGTCGCGGCGCTCAGCGAGGTCGCGACGGCGCTCGCCGCGGTGCGTGGCGAACTGGGGTGCAGCGTCATTATCGCGTTCTTCTCGGCGAGCCGGGCCGGACTGCAAGGCAGCGAGATGTTGCTGCACGACTGGCGGCTGCTGCTGGGCGGCGATGTCCACCCGGTGGCCATGGTCGGGCTGCGCGCCATCGGCCGCGCCGACGGCAACTCGTTATTGGTCGTGGGCGGCAAGCAGCGGGGCGATTTCGCGGCCGCACTCGAACGCCACGACCGGCGCGAAGACCTGCTCGGACCGGTGCTCGCATTGCAGCGCTTCGACGACGAGGTCAACGATGTCAGCCGCATCGAGCTGGCTCCGTCACGCGGCAGCGACCACTTGTCGTTCCTGCGCGCCGGCATTCCGGCGGTGTTGCTCACCGGTGGAATGGACGCCGCCGACCTGCCGAACGCCGACGACGATTGGCGCGAGGTCGATGCCGACAAGGTCGCACGCGTCGCGCGGCTCGTCTTCCGGACGACACTCGACTGGACCAACGACCTACATCCGACCGTCGTGCCGGCGAGCAGTCCGGCGCGTTGAACCGGCGCCTACTTGGCGTCCGTGACCCACCACTCTTCGATGCTCTCATAGGCGCCGCGGGCGTCGAGATGCACACCCTGCAACCGCGACCGCATGCCGACCACATCGTGTTTGTAGTAAAGCCAGGTGTAGGGGTAGTCGCGCGTCACCACGCGCTGCGCTTCGTGCCAGAGGGGACGGGCCGCATCGGGTTCGAGCCGCACAGCTGCCGTATGCAAGCTGTCGACGCGCGGGTTGCAGTAGCCGAAGTAGTTCAGCCTCTTGCCGCAGCCCCAGACCGGCAGCAGATTCGGGGTAACCGTCGCACCCCACCCACCGAGGGACGCCTGAAACAGGCCGTGTTCGCGCGCCGCGCGCGCCGCTTCGGTATCCCGTAAGTCCAAGGTCGCCTTCACACCAACGGCCTTCCAGTTCGCCTGAATCGGCACGGCGGCCGCGCGCCGCGCCTCGCTGCTCGCATCCAAAAGCAGCGCGAATTCGAACTTCTTGCCATTGCGATCGAGCCAGCCATCGCCATCCGTGTCGCGCCAGCCTGCCGCCGCCAGGAGCAGTGCGGCGCCGGCCGGATCGTACGGCGTGATGGGGAGGCTGCGATCGTAGGCCCACACGAGTGGTGTCATGGGACTCTCGAAGGGTTCGGCGAATCCATAGCACAAGCCTTTGATGATCGACTCGCGATCGATGGCGCGGGTCAGCGCTTCGCGCACCGCGCGGCGCGCGAACAAGGAGTCGCGTTCGTTGTAGCCCACGTACTCGTAGCCGCGGCCCGGACCGCTCCAAAGGCGCAGGTCTTGGGACCCTGCGTCGCGTACCGTCGCGGCGTCACGCGGCGGCATATCGGCCAGAAAATCGATCTGGCCGGCGTGCAGTTGCGCGACCCGCGTCGACGGGTCGGGAATCACCTGCAGGACGAGGCGATCGACGTAGGGATGGACCTTGTCGGCGTAGTGTTCGTTGCGAACGAACACCAGTCGCTGCCCGGCCTCCCAGCGCTCGAGCCGGAACGCTCCACAACCGACCGGCGTGCGCGCCAGGTCGGTCTCGTCCCAGTGATCGCGCGCCACTGATTGGTAGATGTGCTGCGGCAGAATGTAGCCCTCTTTGGCGTAGCGGAATTGATCCGGGAAGCGCTCCTTGAAATGGAACCGTACGGTGTGTGCATCGACAGCGTCGCAGGCGGTGATCTTGAGTTTCCAATGGCGCGATGTCCAGTTCACCAGGCTGTCGCACTGCACCTCGAATGTGAAGGTGACGTCGGCGGCGGTCACCGGCACCCCATCGCTCCATTGCATGTCGTCCCGCAGGCGCATGGTGAGATCCAGATGGTCGGCACTCCACTCCCAGGAGCGAGCCAATGAAGGTTCGTAACCCATGAGGGTACTGTCGGTGTTGGCGAGCATCATGAACACGAACCCCAAGGCCTCGCTCGCATTCTGGCTGGCGGCGCTGTACGGGATCAGATTCTTCGGGTCGGCGGAATAGCCGATGGTGACCGTCCCGCCGCGGCGCGGCGCCATGCCGGCGGTGTGCGCGCCCGGCTTGGTCTCGTCGTGCCCGCTGCAGCCCACGACCGCGAGCCCCACCAGCGCCAGAATCCACCCGGCTCGCTTCGACGCCTGCGCGGCAATACGCGCCATGACGACCTCCTTCAAGACAGTGAGATTCGATACTGTGCGGCGAGTTGCTGCAACTCGGCGGGCGGAATGTCGAGTTCCTGCGCGGCGCGAATGGCGTCGCCGGTATGCCGGCGGAGTGCCGCGCGCAGTGCCGACTCGGTGGCCTGGTCGCGGGCCATGGCGAGCGTCCGCGGCACTGCAGCGCCATCGATCCGCAAGTCCGCCGGACCGATCACATCCCCGGTGAGCAGCGCCGCGCCGCGGCGGATACAGTTTTCCAGCTCGCGAACATTGCCGGGCCATTCATGCCCTCGTACCACGGCACGCGCTGCGTCGGAGAGACGTAACGTGCGGCCGAGCTCGACACCACGCGCCGCCACGAATGCATCCGTCAGCAGATCGAGGTCGCTGCCGCGCGCGCGGAGTGGTGGCAACATCAGCACGATTTCGTTGACGCGGTGATACAGGTCGCGGCGAAACGCGCCGCCCTCGACCATCCCGGGAAGGTCTTGATGCGTTGCAGCGATGAATCGCACCTCGATGGCGCGGTCGCGGGCACCGCCCAAGCGCTGCACCCGGCGGTCCTGTACGACGCGCAAGAGTTTGGACTGGACGGTGAGCGGCAGTTCGGCGATTTCATCCAGAAAGAGGCTGCCGCCGTCGGCCCGTTCGATCCATCCGGAGTGCGCCGCGACGGCGCCGGTGAAACTGCCCTTTTCGAATCCGAAGAGTTCCGACTCCACGAGATTGAGCGGCAAGGCGGCGCAGTTCACGGCAACGAACGGACCCGCCGCACACGCACTGCGCCGGTGCAGGCTGCGGGCGACGAGTTCCTTGCCGGTGCCGGTTTCGCCACGCACGAGGATGGTGAGATTGGACGGCGCGACGCGGTCAATGGCGACGAATACGGCGCGCATCGCCGCACTGTCACCCAGCATGCCATCGAACGGCTCCGCCATCGCCGCCCCCGGAATCGCGCCCCACGTGTCGCCACGAGAGGCCGATCTTAGGGAGCGGTGGCGCCCAGCGTCAAGGCAGCGGATCGGGCGCGCCGAGGCTGTCGGCGTAGACCTGCGCGAGCACCGCAACGTCGGTGCCCGGATAGCGCAACTGGACGGTCGACAAAAGTGCGACGGCGCGTGGTTTGTCGGCGAGTTGTTCGACCGCGACATGGGCGGCCAACTCGAGCAATGACCCGGCGCGTGGATCGTTGCCGAAGGACGCCGAGACGCTATCGAGGAAGGCCACGCTGCGCTCCCAGTGCCCTTCGAGACCAAAGCATTCGCTCATGAAGCGCGCCGCGAGCAGGGCCGGACGCTCGGTGCCGAACTGCTGAATGACGCTCCGGTAGCCTTGCATCACTTCCGGCACCAGGGTGTGCGCCTCGTCGGCTTGGCCGTGTTCTCGCAGCATGCGAATTTCTTCGAGCGGCGCGACAAGTCCGGCGGCGGTCGCCGGATAGACGTCGCGAAGCTGCGCGTACAGGCGCCGCGCGTCGCGAATATCGCCGCGCGCCACTTCGACGCGCGCCAGACCAAGCGTCGCTTCGGACCGGCCGGCCTCCGAGCGCGCCTCCGCCGCGGCGTGCGTGAACGCGTCGTCCGCCGCGTCGAGTTCCTGAGCGCGCATATGAATCTGCCCGGCCAAAAGCCATCCCAAGACCCGGTGCTGGTTGTCGAACGTGGCGCGTTCCGAACTCAAACCGGCCAAGATTCCCAGCGCATCCTTGTCGCGGCGCAGCCCACTCGCGAGCAAGCTGGCCTCCGCAACGAGCATCCCGCCGTCGTGACCTTCGGGGTCGTGGCGGGCGCGCAAGTCATGCAGTGCCGTGAAAGCGTCGTCCCAACGCCCGGCGCCGAGCAGCAGTGCGAACCGGGCCGTGCGTGCATCGCGCGCTTCTTCGCCGCGTTCGGCTGCCGCCTCGAGGGCCCGGGCGCCGCGCTCGACCCAGGCGGTGCGGGCCTGCTGATCACCGCGACCCTGAAACCGCTGCACGACATAGCCGGCGATTTCGACACCATTCGCGTGCAGCGGCCAGCGGCCGTCCTGCACGCCCCGCAACCACACCTCGTAAGCGGCGACCGCGTCGGGCCAATTGCCGTGGGCGTCGAGAACGCGGGCGAGTTCGAGTGCCGCGTCACCGCACACGCCGCGATAGGCGCAGTGGTCGATGAGGTCACTGAACTCGGCACGGGCAACGTCCAAGCGCCCGGCGTGCGCATACGCGGCCGCCCGTCCCAGCAAGCCCTGGCACGCGAGCCGCGCGAGGTCGTGCTCCAAGCCTTCTGGAGCCCGCTTCGCACTCCGTTCGGCGCCAACGCGTTCGACGGCATCGCCATAGAGCTGGGCGACGCCAAGCCAGGCGAGCGTGTCGACCGGCGCCGCCGTTTCGAGGCCACCTTCGCGAAGCCGCGCGCGTTCGACGCACCGTTCGGCGTCGTAACGCAGCGTCAGGTTGCGGGCGTCACGCTCATGGGCGCAGCCGGCGCACGCGCCGAGCGCGACAACGACGAGCATCGTCGTGGCGACGCGCACCAACGGCGCTCCGGGCGCGGCTTTACGGCGCACCCGGGTTCGTACCGCGAAATAGGCCGACAGGCCGGCGGCCAGAAATCCGCCGACGACTTCCGCCGGCAACTGTCCGGCGAGGGCGGCGAGAATCCAGTCTGGATCCTGCGCCGCTCCGGCGCGAATGGCCGGCGTCCGCAGGATGATTCCCGGCACGTGCAAGATCGCAATCGCGACGACGGCGAGCGGCAGTGAAATCGGCAGATGCGCCACGAGAGCGACGCTCGCCCGCACCGCCTTCCAGGCTCCAATGTCGTAGAACACGACGAAGGCGGGAGCTGTGAACAGCAAGAGCGAGATGACGCCGCCGGCGAGCAACGCCACCAGAGCGGCTGATTCTGGGCTCGCCACCAACGCGGTCACGCGCAGCGCGAGTACCGGTACCGCGAGCAGTACCAACGCGAAGACGACGAGGGTCATTCCACGCCGGATGGCGCCGCGTACCGGTCCGAACAGCGGGACGGGTTGCCGGCCCCAAGCGGCGCCGAGGCGCCGCATCACCACCGCCTGCACGAACACGCCAATGGTGACGAAACTCACGATGTCCATCGTTTGCGCGACGAGAGGCAGATGCAGCGGCAGGTCCGGATAGTGAACGTGGCGCACGAGCCCGGGAGCGATGGCCAGCGCTGGTACGAGCACGAACCATGGCACCCAGTCGAAACGCGCCACGAGCAGCAGCACGCAGCCCTTCAGCAGCGCGACGACGACGAAGGGCAGCCAGGCAAGCGGATCCAACACCTGGCCAGCTACGGCTCGCATCGCGCTCATGAACGGACGCAATGGATGCGAATGGAATCTCATGCCCTTGCAACAGCAAGGACCTTGCCACGCACGGCGGGCGACCGTTGGGGCGACAATCGCTGTCCACGTCGGTGTCAGCCGCGGCACCAAGAGGTGCGCCCGAGCCCGGCGTGTGGACATGGCGCTTCCTTTGCAGGGACCCGAAGTCCCGAACGTTCCTCCCAAGGGCGACGGCGCTGTGAATCCTCGTCTGCTTCTTGTCGGAGCTCTTGCAGTCGCGACCTGCGGGTTGGGCGTTCTGTTTGGACACCGCAACGCGGTCGCGTGGCAACGCGCCGGTGGACCGGCCCGCATCCCGGACGCGTGGCGCGGCGCGCCGTCCGAACCTGCCGCCTGGGTTTTCGTGCGCCCCGGGTGCCGCCATTGCGGCGATCACCTTCAAGCCCTCGAGCGCGCCGTTCAAACGCGCCCGGAATCGTTGCGCGCCGGCATTCTGGCGCGCATTCGCATCGTCGGTGCGGCCGCCGAACGGCCCGGCGGGAGCCTGGCGTTGCCTGATTCCCTGCGCCGCGTGTTCGACGTCCGGATCGCGCCGACCACGTGGTGGATCACCGGGGATGGCGTGATTCGGAGCGCGTGGCGTGGGGCCCGCGGCGCGGCGGCGTGGAACCGCGGCCTCGAATTCCTCGCCGCCCAGCCAGGGGTGACGCCATGACGGCGCGGCGTTGGTTGTGTGCAGCCGCATGGTGTGCGGCAACATCGGCGCGGCACATCGCCGCGGTACCGGCGTCACACCTGTGGGCGCTGGACTTCGGCGCGCTCCAAGATCCGCACGCTTGGGTGGCGCTCGAGAGCTGGGGACCCGATTGCGCCTGGGTCGGTGCGGCACCGGGCGATCTCCAGCATGCGGTCGACGGCTGTGGACCGGCGGCCCTGGCGCTCCTGCTGCGCACCGCGGGCCGTCCGGTGCCGCAGGACGTGCTCTGGAGTGCGTGCCGGATGCGCGGCGGCGGCACCACACTCGGATGCCTGGCACGTGCGGCGCGGACTTTCGGTCTCCCGGTTCAAGTGCGGGTCGTGGCGGATTTTACGGCGCTTGAATTGCCGGCGATCGTGCATTTGCAACGCGGCCACTTCGTGCTGCTGGAGCGCTGCAACGCGGCCGTCGCCGAGATCACGGATCCGGCCTGCGGCCGGATCCGGGTGCGAGGTGCAACCCTCCGCCGCATGGCATCCGGTGCGGTTCTCGTCCGCGATGCCGCGACGCGTGGCGCGCCCCACTCCGCTGGAGGCCGGTCATGAGGCGCGGATGGCACGAACTCCTGCTCTGCACGCGAACAGTCGTCGCACCGGGTGAGATGTGGTCGGCAGTCGCCGTCGCGCCACGCACGACACTCGCGATCGCCTGCGTCGGCGGCCTCGAAGCACTGAATCTGGTGCTGCAGTCATGCGTTCTGTGGCCGGCATTCGCCGGCGACCCGTTGGTCTTCGATGCGCCGGGTGGAGCGCCCGCCGCGTTGCGGGCCTTCTGCGTCGCACGAGGTGCGGCGATCGCGCTGGCACCCGCGGCCGTCGCGGTGCGTGCGACGGCACTCGGGGTCCTGCTGTACGGCGCTTGTGGCCGGGGCGCGCGGCTGCCGCGGGTCGGCGTGCTCGTGGCTCTCGCCGCGTACGCCGAGATCATCCCGTGGATCGAGAGTGCGGCCCTGACGATCGCGATCGCGATCGCCGCTCCACAGGACCTCGATGCGCTGCGCACCGTGCAGTTGCACGCCGGCCTCGACCTCGTGTGGCCCTCAGCGTCCGCCGGGTGGGCACCATGGCTTGTTGCCGTGAATGCGTTCACCGCCTGGTGGGCGCTCGTCGTGGCTTGCGGGCTGGTGCGGATTGCCGGCTTATCGCGCCCGCGGGGCCTTGGCGTTGGACTCGTACTGGCAGCATCGCGCGTTGTGATCGACGTCGCGTCGACGCGATTTTGAGGCGCTGAATCGCCGTCGACCGAAGGAGCGAACCCCGATTGACTTCCCGAGAATTGGATCCGTCATGTTTCGACACATCTGGAACGCCGGACGCGTTTTGGCAGGCGCGGCCGCGGTGATCGTACTCTTCGTGCTGCCGGATTCACCGGCATTCACGCCAACGGCTGGCGCCGGCGTCGCCGTTTCGGTTCGAACCCCAGCGCCGGGCGACTCCAGTGTTTTGGACCCGGTGGCGTTGGCGAGCGACGCGTCCGGTGGGTGGAAGTTCCCATTGGGGCTAAGAGCCTGCGCACTCTCGGTCGGAACCGCAATCGCGGGCCTGGCGTTCGTGCCGGTCGCGCCGCTCGGCGCGTTGAATGCATTCACGGCCGGCTTTCTGTCGATGTTGTACACGTGTTCATGAGCTCATTCCCCCGGCACTCTCCTGAAGGATCTTTGAATCATGTGGAGCAAACAGATGTTCATCGCCGCCGCTCTCGTTGCGGCAACGATCGCGCCGGCCGCACCGGCGCCGGCGGCGCAGCGCACGGCACCGGTTGCACCGGTGTTCGACGTGAGTTTCTCGACTTCGGTGGCGGCCGCACGGGCTTGTGACGTGGCGGACGCGTGGTCCCCGTTGGTGCAAACGGATGCCAACGCGGCCCGCGGCGCCGGGTTTCTCACGTGGTGGCGCGGCCACGGCAAGCAGATTGCCGAGGCCGTCGGATGCGCCGTCGACGGCGCCGCCATCGGCCGCATGCTGGCGATCGGCATGGCCGCCGCCGGCGGTCCTTGGGCGGCAGCCGGTTTGGCCGCTGCAGCGCTCGCGTGTCTCGGGTGATGGTTGAGAGGGACGGAGCGCGCGGAGCAAAGCCGGCGCTCCGTCCGTTTCATGGCGCTTCGGACGGCTTTTCGCGCGGCTGGGTATCTTGGATGTGCGGCGCCGGCGCGGGTGCGGCGGGCGGTGCAGCCGCCGCAGCTTGAGCCGCCGCCGGCTTCGGGGGGTCGTCGTCGTGCAGCCCAACGATTTTGTCCGCGTCCAACTCGTCGCGTAGTTCGCGCGATGCCTGGCGGAAGCGCTTGATCGTCCGCCCCAAGGACTCACCCACCTCGGGCAAGCGTTTCGGCCCTAGGAGCAAGAGCGCCAGGACCAGAATGATGAGCAGTTCGGAACTGCCGATGTTTCCCATATTTCACTCCGTCTCGGGCGAACCATCGCCCCAACCGGGCACGCGAACTTCACGGCGCATCACGACAATTCAAGGCTCACTCAGTGCTCCTGGGCCGCGCCACCGAAGTCGCGGCCGAGAACGACCGTCACATCGACCAGCAGCGACGCATCGCGCTGTTCGAGGACCTGGCCGTGTCCCAACGTTGCGGCGACTTGCTGCGCGACTCCGATCCGGCCACGGCGCACGAGGACCAGTGTTTCCCGATAGGTCTGAGCGTCTGCATTCCCGACCGTTACCACGTCCAACCCACGCGCCCGCAGCAGGTCGGCAGCACGTCCGGCGAGTTCCGGAATCCCACTCCCGTTCATGACCTGCACCTGCGGAGCGCGCGCCGATGCGCCGGTCATCTTGTGCGTCGCACGCAGCGCCAGCGACGCAGTCGCGGCTACCAGGCCCCCGAGCAAGATCCAAGTCGCCGGCGTCAGACGCTGGGACCAGTGTGTTGCAGCGCGCCGCCGCCGCCGCACCGGCCGCCGCACCGGCCGCGGGCTCATGAACGCTCGCGCTCGAAGGCCACGCGGAGGCGTTCATAACTGCTCTCCAGGCTCTCCGGCAAAACGCGGGTGGCGCCGACGGTGGACATGAAGTTGGTGTCGCCGTTCCAGCGCGGCACGAAATGCACGTGCAGATGCCCGACCGCACCAGCCCCCGCCGGCCGGCCGATATTCACGCCGACGTTCAGCCCCTGCGGCTCGTACGCGGCGCGCACCGCCGCTTCACAGTGGCGCATCGCCGGGGCGAGTTCCGCCGCTTCCTCGGCGCGCAAGTTCACGAATCCTTCCTCATGCCGCACGAGCGCCAGCATCAAATGCCCGTTGCTGTACGGGTAGGCGTTGAGAATCGCATACCAGTGGTTCCAACGCCACACGATGCCGTGCCGCCGGTCGTCACCCGCGGCCGGAAACTCGCACAAGAAACAGCCGCTCGGCGCGCCGGCCGCGCCCTCGACGTAGGCGCGACGCCAAGGCGCCCACAGTCTATGCATGCCGGACGCGCTCCCGCAGGATCGATTCGACTTCGCGCAACTGTTCCGGCGTGTTGACGCCCAAAACCTCACGCGGATCGCGGCACACCTGCGCTGCCACCCGCCGCCCGAGACCCAGGAGAATCTCGAGCGTATCGGTCAGATAGTACTCGCCTTGCGCGTTGTCGGCGCGCACTTGTCCGAGCGCCAAGAAAAGATCGCTGATCGAAAAGGCGAACAAGCCGGAATTGATTTCGCGCCCCGCCCGCTCCTCTTCGGTTGCATCCTTGTGCTCGACGATGCGCCTGACGGAGCCGTCCGGGCCGCGCACGATGCGACCGTACCCGGTCGGGTCATCGACTTTGGCGCTCAAGACCGTCGCCGCCGCGCCTGCCGCATGGTGCGTCGCGAGCAAGTCGCGGAGCGTCTCGGCAGTCAAAAGCGGCGTATCGCCGCACAGCACGAGTACTGTTCCCTCGACGCCGGCGAGCAGCGGTTGTGCTTGCAGCACCGCGTGGCCCGTACCGAGCTGCTTTTCTTGCCGGGCGAAGGCGACACCGCGCGGCGACACGGCGCGCTGCACCGCATCGGCCTGGTGCCCCACGACCACGACACTCCGGCGCACCCCGGCGCCTTCGACGGCATCCAGCACGTGGTCGAGCATCGACCGGCCCAGCACCGGATGCAACACCTTCGCGAGGTCCGAATTCATCCGCTTGCCGACACCTGCGGCAAGAACAATCGCGGCCGTCTCGTGCTTCATCGTGTCCCTCCGGCATGCGGCCCATCCGACCAACCGAGGAGTGGCGCGTCACGCACCCCATCACCCTGCACTTCGAGGACGAAATTGTCGATCAAACGCGTGCGGCCCACGAATGCCGCCACGGCGAGTAACACGCGCCCGGCCACCGCCTCGAGCGGCGCGAGCGTCCCGGGATCCACCACCGCAGCATAGTCGATTATCAGCTGTGAGCCCCGGTCCAAGACGCCGCGCATGCGCGCCGCAATCGCCGGGCCGTGGCGCTCACCTTGCTGCAGCGCGTCGCGGCCGGCGCCCAAGGCTTCGTGCAAGAGAAGGGCCTCGCGGCGTTCCTCGGGTCCGAGGTAAGCATTGCGCGACGACATCGCCAGCCCGTCTGGATCGCGCACCGTGGGAACGACCCGCAGTTCCACCGGCCAGTCGAGATCGCGCACCATGCGCCCAAGAATCACCGCTTGTTGGGCATCCTTCCGTCCAAACACGGCGACCTGCGGCTGTACGAGATGGAACAACTTGGCAACGACGGTCGTGACGCCACGGAAGTGCCCGGGGCGGCTGCGGCCGCACAGCACATCCCCCATCGAACCCACTTCCACGACCGTGCGCGCGTCGCTCGCATACATGTCGGAGGCGGCTGGTGCGAACAGCAAATCGCAACCCGCCCCGGCGAGCATCCGGGCGTCGGCTTCGAGATCGCGCGGGTAGCGCTCGAAGTCCTCACCTGGGCCGAATTGAGTTGGATTCACGAACACCGAAGCAACGACGAAATCGATTCCGGCGCGCGCGGTGTCGAGGAGCGCCAGGTGTCCGGCATGCAGCGCGCCCATCGTCGGCACAAGCCCGAGCCGCGCCCCTTTGTCGCGCAGCGTGGCCACCCGCGCCTGCATCGCGGCCCGAGTGCGCACGGTTTCCACGTCAGCTCCCGTATTCGTGCTCGGGACGTGGATAACGCCCGGCGCGTACCGCCGCGGCGAACGCCGCTACCCCGGTACGCGCGGCGTCACCGAGCATTGCGAAGCGCTCGACAAAGCGCGGCATGGCGCCTTCGGTCAGCCCCAACAGATCGTGCAACACCAGGACCTGTCCATCACACGCCGCGCCGGCGCCGATGCCGATCGTCGGGATGCGCACCGCCGTACGGATTTCGGCCGCAAGTGCCGCCGGAATTGCTTCGAGCACCAGGCCGAAGCATCCGGCGTCCTGCAACTGACGCGCTTCCCGCCGCAATCGCCGCCGCGCTTCCGCCGAGCGGCCTTGAACTCGGTACCCACTCATGCGGTGCACCGACTGGGGCGTCAGACCCAAGTGCCCGAGCACCGGGATATCGGCGCGCACGATGGCTTCCACCATCGGCAGCATGCGTTCGCCGCCCTCGAGCTTGACGGCTTCGGCACCACCGTGTTGCACGAGCCGGCCGGCGCTCCGCACCGCCTGTTGCGGCGACACCTGGTACGACATGAAAGGCAAGTCCGCGACCAAGAGCGCCCGCGGCCGCGCCCGTGCCACCGCTTGCACATGGTGCAGCATGTGTTCGAGGGTGACTGGCAGAGTGCTTTCGAATCCGAGCACCACCATGCCGAGGGAGTCTCCCACCAGAATGACGTCGGCGCCGGCGGCATCCACCAAGCGCGCGAACGGGAAGTCATAGGCGGTCACCATGACGATGGGCTGCCCGGCGCGCTTGAGATCCTGCAGCGAGGCGACCGTCACTTTGGGGCGTGCCGCCACCGCCGCTGCCGCGGTGCGGGCGGCCGGCGCCTGGCGCCGCGCCGCGGTCTTGCGTCGAGCACTCATGGCGGTCACCTCTCGCGCTGTGGCGTGTAGTACTGAACGCCTTGGAACGGCGTCTCGATGTGCCGGCGCAGGTCGTCGTAGTGTGCCCGGCTGTGCACGAAATCGATGTCGTTGGTGTTCACGACGAGGAGTGGTGAGTCCGTGTAGTGAAAGAAGAAATGATTGTAGGCTTCCGCCAGGGAATCGATGTAGTCGCGCGGCATGTCGCGTTCGTATTCGCGGCCGCGCCGCACGATGCGCGCCATCAGCACGTCGACCGACGCTTGCAGAAAAACCACCAGATCCGGCGCCGGGACGCGGCCGTGCAGTTCGTCCGCGACGCGCTCGTACAGGTGCAGTTCGGCGTCGCTCAAGTTGAGGTTCGCGAAAATGCGGTCCTTGGCGAACACATAGTCGCTGACGACTCGGTGCTGGAAAAGATCCTGCTGAAAGAACTCCTGCTGCTGGCGATATCGCGACAGAAGAAAAAAGATCTGGGTCGCGAAGGCGTGCCGCCGCGGGTCCTCGTAAAAGCGGGTCAGAAACGGATTTTCCTCGACGACTTCCAGATTGAGCCGGGCGTCGAGATCGCGGGCCAAAAGGCGCGAGAGGCTCGTCTTGCCCGCGCCGATCACGCCCTCGATGGCAATGTAGCGAATTTCACGCGACGGGCTCGGCACGCCACTCCTCCGGTGTGAGATCGCCCGCCGGGTGCAGCGCCTGATGCGATTCGAGGGCGCGCAGGCAGCGCACCAGCTCGGGCCGCGCGGCCAGAACACCCAGGTCGTCCAATGGCTGCAACACGAACCGCCGCGCCGCGAGTTGCCGGTGCGGCACGGTGAGCCGGGGGTGGGTGATGGTGCAATCCCCGTACAGGAGGATGTCGAGGTCGAGCGGACGTGGCAACTGGTGCGTTCCGGGGCGGCGCCCGGCGGCCAGTTCGATCGCCTGGGTGACGTCCAAGAGCTCGAGCGGTGTGAGTCCGGTGCGAGCCTCGAGCACGCCGTTGAGATACGCCGCCTGCGGTCCTGCCGGGCCGACATAGTCGGTGTCGTACAGCCGCGACACGCGCCGCGGCTCGACGCCATGGCGCGACAGGGCGCTGACGGCCCGGCAGAGTGCCATCCGGCGGTCGCCCTGGTTGGAGCCCAGACCGATGTACACGATCACCGACGCCTGCATGCGCCCGAACACCCCGCGTGGAAGTGGAGCACGCAACGACGATTCCGCCGCGCTTCCGGGTGGCAGCTTGCGGCGGGGACTCGAACGATGTCAAGGGTGCGCGAAGTCAGTTTTCGAGCTTGATCACCCAAGGCGACGGATAGCGGGTGCGTTTCATTCCGTCCAGCTCCTCGATGATCGCGGGGATATCGGGCACGCTCGCCGCGCCGGTCGACCGTCCCCATGGCGCCACCGTGTAGTCCGAAATGTAGACCAGCCATTTCTTGTCGCGCTTGAAGCGTGGGAAGAGGTTGTGCGTCACCGGCGCCGCGTATGGCAACAGGCGCGTCAACGTGTTGTCGTCGATGTCGAGGAGGTACAGATTGACGCGGTTTTCGATCTGGGCTTGGAACGCCACCAGGGTATGCTCGCCCGTTTGCCAATAGACGGTCGGGCTCAGGATTCGCGCCAGGTCGCTGTCGGGCAGTGCGATGGCGCTGACCGCACCGGTCGCCGCGTCGACCCAGGACAAACCGCCGCCGACCGCAACCACGATCCGAGTCCCGTCCGGATGCCAGTCGAATCCCGCCACGCCACCGGTGGTCGTGAGACGGTGGTAGTTCACGAGCGTGTCCGAGCGCGCTTCGGGGTGGGTGTGGCGGTCGCGCAGGCTGCCGGTCCACAAATCGTTGCCGCCGACGTCGTGCGACACGTTGCTCAGGAAGCCGATGCGCGCGTCGCTGCCCGATGCAGTCGGATCCCAGCGCGGCTGGGAGAAGTTGAACGCATACCAAAGCGTGCTTCCAAACCGCGTAAACGTCGAATCGAACGTCATCTGCCGCGGCTTGAACGTCGTGCCATCGAGCTGCGGACTGTGCACAACCCAAAGATTGAGCGGCGCGCCGCACGACCCGCCGTTCGGGCAACGCTCCGGGTACTGGTTGTCCATCCGTGACGCAAAGACGATTTCGGCGCGCTGGGTACTGGCGGGAGCGACATCCGGGAAAAGTTTTGGTGCCGTCGGGAAGTTGTTCCCGGGCGGGTCTTCGGACACCTGCAGGACTTGCTGCAGCGGGCTGTCCAACGCTCCGTCGAGCGGTGCGAAGGCGTGCAGATACAGAAGGTTCGTGTTGTTGGCGCTCGGGGCCTCCACGAAGAGGATCTCGTTGCCGAAGAAAGTCGGCGACTGTGTCGGATCGTCGGGCTCCGGGTCGGCCCATGGAATGCGCGCGCTCTTCATCCAACGATTCTCGATGACCGCGAACCGCCGGGTGAAACTGCCGGTCTCCGCCCCATTGGTGCCGTCGGCCTTGATGTCGTAGAAACCAAGCGCCAGAGTCGAGGGCGCGGGAAGCTGCAATGCCACCGACGCGTCATGGATCGTCAAGGCCGCCGTCTTGGGAACGAGCGTACCCAAAGCGGCCGGGACCGTCCAATTGTAGACGGCACGCGTCGTACCGCCGGTGGCAAACGCGGTCAGGTAGTGCTGCGCGACCTGAGCCGAAGGCAAGCTGCCGGAAGGTGCCGGCCGCTCGATGGAAATCGGCCGCAGAAAAACGTCGAACACTTTGAACGGACCGCCGTTGGTGCCGCCGCCCCCTGGTGGCGGCGGTGTGATCGAGTCTTTGTTGCAACTCGACGCGCCCACAACCCCACAGAGCAGGAGCGCCGCAACGATGCGTCGAAGGTGCATCACGATCGTCGGGCCTCCAAGGGCCAACCGCCGGCGGCACGCGCCGCGGGTCAGCGATACAGGGTCTTGATCTGCGACCATCGCATTTGCTGTTTCGAGGGCAGCACGCTCGAGAACGGCGTGAACTCCCAATCCAGTTTGGTCTGGCTCGGATCGGGCCGGTACCACAGCTCGCCGGCGTCGCGCGTCATGTAATCGCAGAACGGATGATCGTTCGCATCCGAATCGGCCTTGACGCCGGTAAAGTCAGTGTCGAGCGGATCGGAGAACTGCAGGATGAGCCAGGCCGCCTGGTCGCTTTCCAACACCAGGTTGTCGCCGGCGAGGTCGACACAGGTCGGCTCACCGGCCGCGGCCGGGATCAAGAGGTGGCGCAGCGCCCGGAGATCCGAAGTGGCGGGCAATACCGGCGCGTCACGCCTCGTCACAACAGCGCCGGCGGCGGCGTACGTGACCGCACGGTTGCTGATGAACGAGAAACTCACGAGTCGCGTCCGCACCGCGCCCGGCTCGAAATACTTCACGATGTAGTGGGTGAGCCTCGGAGTCTGCAGGCGGTCGAAAAACGACCCGACATTGATATAGCGCGAGGCGCCTGCCTCATAGCAACTGTCGGCGACCCCGACAGCGCATTCGGCGCGCCGGGCGGACGGCGTGGCAGCAGGAGCCGGGATACCGCTGCCGCCGACCATCGGCGTCGCGGCCGCGAGCGCCGCAATGCCACTCTGGCCGCTACGGCTCGATGCGGCACGCGCCAGCCCCGGGACGAGGAGCGCGGCTGCGATCAGACATCGAAAGGAGGCACGAAAGCCCGTGGAAGTCGAAATCATGCCGTAACATAACGGCTGACCTTGGGCCCGTCAACCCCGCCGGGGCGCAAGGGTTGCGCGCGAAAGCAAACGGGGAGCGGTGGCCCGAGCCGCCGCTCCCCGTCGTCCGATTCGGCCGCCGCCGGCTTAGTACATGCCGCCGTGGCTGTGTCCGCCGCCGCCGCCACCCGCCGGAGAATCCTTTTCCTCCGGCTTGTCCGCGACGATCGCTTCCGTGGTCAGGAGCAGCGCCGCGATGCTCGCCGCGTGCTGCAGTGCCGAACGCGTCACCTTCGTCGGGTCGACGACGCCGGCCTTGATCAGGTCGCGATACTCGAGCGTTGCCGCGTCGAAGCCCACCGGGTCTTGCTCCTTGCGGAGACGCTCGACCACGATGGAGCCCTCGACTCCGGCGTTGTGGGCAATCATCCGCGCCGGCTCGGCCAGCGCCTTGTAGATGATCTCCGCACCCAGCTTCTCTTCGCCGCTCAAGTCGAGGCCTTTGATGACTTCCGCGGCGCGCAACAGGGTGACCCCGCCGCCCGGCACGATGCCCTCTTCGACCGCCGCACGCGTCGCGTGCAACGCATCCTCGACACGGGCCTTCTTCTCTTTCATTTCGACTTCGGTGGCAGCGCCGACGTTGATGACGGCCACTCCACCGGCCAGCTTGGCCAGGCGTTCCTGCAGCTTCTCGCGGTCGTAGTCCGAGGTCGTATCCTCGATCTGCTTGCGAATCTGCTGCACGCGCCCCTTGATGTCAGCATCTTTGCCGGCACCCTCGACGATGGTCGAGTTGTCCTTGTCAATGACGACGCGCTTGGCGGAGCCGAGATCGGTCAACGCCGTGTTCTCGAGCTTGAATCCGGTCTCGTCCGAGATCACGCGCCCGCCGGTCAGGGTGGCGATATCCTCGAGCATCGCCTTGCGGCGGTCACCGAAGCCCGGTGCCTTGACGGCGCAGACTTGCAGGGTGCCACGCAGCTTGTTGACCACGAGCGTCGCGAGGGCTTCGCCCTCGACATCCTCGGCGATGATCAGCAGCGGGCGGCCCAACTGCACGACCTTCTCCAGCAACGGCAGGAGGTCCTTCATCGAACCGACCTTCTTGTCGTGGATCAGGATGCGGCAATCCTCGAGGACCGCTTCCATGCGCTCGGAGTCGGTGACGAAGTACGGAGACAGGTAGCCGCGATCGAACTGCATGCCCTCGACGACATCGAGATTCGTCTCCATGCCGCGGGCTTCCTCGATCGTGATGACGCCTTCTTGTCCCACCTTGTCCATCGCCTTGGCGATGAGCTCACCGATTTCGCGGTCGTTGTTCGCCGAGATCATCGCGACATTGGCGATCTGCGCGTGATCCGACTTGATTTCCTTGCTGCGCTTCTTCAGGTCGCCGACGACGGCATCGACTGCCTTCTGGATACCGCGCTTCAAGAACATCGGGTTGGCGCCGGCTGTGACGTTCTTCAGGCCCTCGTGAATGATGGCCTGTGCCAGGATGATGGCGGTGGTCGTGCCGTCGCCAGCGACGTCGCTGGTCTTGGTCGCAACTTCCTTCACCATCTGCGCGCCCATGTTCTCGTACACGTTCTCAAGCTCGATCTCCTTGGCGATGGTGACACCATCGTTGGTGATCGTCGGAGCGCCGAATTTCTTGTCGATGACGACATTGCGCCCACGGGGGCCGAGCGTCACCTTGACCGCGTTCGCGAGTTTGTCGACGCCGCGGCGCAATTCCTCGCGCGCTTGAACGTCGAATGCGATCTGTTTCGCCATGTTTCGTGGAATCCTTTCGTGTCGAGCGACGGTCAGAGAACAGCCAGAATATCGGACTCGCGCATGATCAACAGGCTGTCGCCAGTGACCGTGACCTCGGTCCCCGAATACTTGCCGAAGAGCACGCGGTCGCCCTTCTTCACTTCGGGCAGAACGCGTTCGCCCTTGTCGGACAGGCGGCCCGGTCCAACCGCGATGACTTCGCCCTCTTGCGGCTTCTCTTTCGCGGTGTCCGGGATGATGATCCCGCCGCGCTTCACCTCGGACTCTTCGAGCGCGCGTACCAGGACGCGGTCTGCGAGCGGCTTGATGGTCGTCGTCGTGGTCATCGTGACCTCCGTTTTGGCGTGATGCAAATCGTCCTGTGCCCATGGCGAGCGTCCGTTGGAGAGACCCGGCCGCTCTTAGCACTCTCGGGCATCGACTGCTAGAAGGCACTATAGGCACGGCCCGCCGGGTTTGGCAAGCCCCTGTGCCGCGCCTGCTCCCGGGCCCGAGGAATCTCTGCAACATACTACAAATTAGATAGTTAACTTACTTGAATCGAAGCTGCGCCGCGACCGCCTGGAGGCCCAGGGTCATGAGACCGGGCTCCTGGCGGACCGTGCCGGCGAACCAGGGGGCGACGGCAAACGCCGCGCCGCCGGTCAGAATCAACGCCGCCGTCGCCGGCAGGTCCGCACCCAGGCGAGCGGCGACCGCGGCCACCCCGGCCGCCGTCGGATGCAGCACGCCCGCTTGCAGCGCCGCCACGGTGTCGCGGCCGATGCGCGGCGCCGCGGCATTCCATTCGAGGCACGGCAACTGCGCGGTTCGCGATCGCAGGGCGCCGAGCTGCAAATCGAATCCCGGCAGAATCAGACCGCCCTCGAAGCGTCCGTGGCGCAGCACGTCGATGGTGATCGCGGTGCCCACATCGATCGCGATGCCGTCTCGAGAGCCGAGGGCGCACAGTCCGGCAATGTTCGCAAGGCGATCGACGCCGAGCGTCGACGGGTTGCGCACTGCGATCACGAACGGCCATGGGTCGTCCCACCGCACGCGATGCACGTGCCGCACGCCGCAGGCACGCACGATCCGAGTCAGTGACTCGACCGCACCCGGAACGACACTCGCGATGAGCACCGGCAGCGCGCCGTGCCGCGCCGTCACGGTGAGCGCGGCGCGGAACGCCGCGGCGAGTTGCACGGGCCGGCTCCGCGTCGGCAGTCGGATGCGGCCTGCGACCCGCCCGGCCGCTACGACACTGATCTCGATCTTGCTGTTGCCGATGTCGATGACCACGACATCGCGCGCCAACCGGCGGCGGTTCATTGCAGGTGGACCTCGCCGGCGGACAGTTCGCGCAGCGCGCCGTCCGGTAAGCGCAACCGTAACAATCCCGCCGAGGTGATGCCGGCGGCACGTCCCGCGAGCCGGCCGGCGCCGGTTTCGACGCTCACGTCGCGGCCCAGGCTGCCGTCGACCGCCGTCCATGCGTCGACGAGCGTCGTGAATCGCGCCGCGCGCCAGTCCTCGACGCGGCGTTCGATGCCCTGCAGCACGGTGGCGAGCAACGCTTCACGCCGCCACCGCGCCCCGTGCGCCTCGAGCGTCGTCGCGAGCGGCAAGACGGCGCCGGCGATGGCTGCATCCATGACGTTGATGCCGAGCCCGATGACGGCGTGCGGCGGCGCGCCGTGCCGCGCTTCGACCAAGATGCCGGCCAACTTGCGGCCGTCGAGCAGCACGTCGTTCGGCCATTTCGTGCAGAGCGGCAGGCCAGTCACTTCTCCGAGCGCTTCGCACACTCCCAATCCCACCGCCAGCGGCAGCAGCGTCGGGTGCGCGGCCGCGTCGAGCGGCGTATACAGCAAGAACGACGCGAGCAGGCCGGCGTGCGAGCTGCAGAACCAACTGCGTCCTTGGCGCCCGCGGCCATCGGTCTGCATTTCGGCGCACCACAGAGCCCCATCCGGCGCACCGGTTGCCGCACCAGCGCGGGCCAAGTCGTTCGTCGACGCGGTCTCTTCCCACACTTCGAAGCAGCGGCCGATCTGCCCCTGGCATGCAGCACTGAACGCCTGCGGATCGAAATGCTGCGCGGCGCAGCGCAGGACCAAAGCCGCGCCGTCACGGACGATTTCGTGGCCGCGCCGCCGGAGTTCGTGCAACGCCGGCTCTGGAACCATGGCGGCGTTCAACCCGCCGGGCGACCCGATCAGATCGGCAAGCAGTCGCTCGGCGGCTTGCATCACAGTCGAAGTCCTTGCACGAGAAGCGAAAGATCCAGCGCCCGCGCACTGTGCGTCAGCGCCCCGACCGACAGGATGTCGGCGCCGGCGCGCGCGTAGGCCGCCACCGTTGCGAGTTCGAGATTGCCCGACACCTCGAGGAGCGGCGCCCGGCGCGGGCCGCGCGCCTGCACGGCTGCGGCTACGGCTTCGGGCGACCAATGATCGAGAAGAATGCGGTCGGGCCCAAGACGCAACGCGATATCGAATTCGTCCCGGGTTCGCACCTCGACTTCGACCGGAACTCCCCGCTCTCGCCCCGCCGCGAGCGCGGCGCCGAGAGCGCGTTCGAGCGAACCTGCGGCCGCGATATGGTTTTCCTTCACCAGGAGCATGGCATCGAGACTGGCGCGATGATTCGTACCACCGCCGCAAACCACAGCGTATTTTTCCACCGCCCGCAAGAGCGGTGTGGTCTTGCGCGTATCCGAAATCACAGCGCTCGTCCCCCGCACCGCGGCGACGAACTCCGCCGTCAATGTCGCGATGCCGGACAAGCGCTGTAAGAAATTGAGCGCCACCCGTTCGCCGGAAAGCAGCGCCCGCGCCGGGCCGTGCACCCGCAAGACCACGTCACCGCGCCCGACGCGCGCCCCATCTTCGACCCCGGCGACGCGGCACCCGGCCGCGAGGCGCGTGAAGACACATTCGGCGAGGGCCCGCCCGCCGATGACTCCGGGCGCCTTGGCGATGATGTGCGCTTCGACCTCGAGGCCGGCCGGCACGGTGCATTCCGTCGTCCAATCCCCGGCTCCGAGGTCCTCGGCAAGCGCCGCATCGACGAGTGCCGTGATCACTTCGTTGCGCAGCATCGCCGCGTCACGCTCCTTGCGCGGCAAGCCGCGCCCGTAGTTCCTCGACCCGATCGCGCAAACTGGCTGCCGTCTCGAAGCGCAGCGCACGCGCTTCGCGCAACATCTCCGACTCGAGCCGCGCAATGACGCGTTCGAGCGGCTGATCGCCGAGCGCGAAGTCGGCGACGGGATCGGGCCGCGCCTCCGGCTGCTCGCCACGCTGGTCGGCGGCAGCCGTCTGCTGCATGATGTCGTCCACCGACTTGATGATCGAACGCGGCACGATGCCGTGCTCGACGTTGTAGGCCGCCTGAATCTCGCGCCGGCGGTTCGTTTCATCGATGGCGCGCCGCATCGAGCCGGTGATCTTTTCGGCGTACATGACGACCCGGCCCTCGACATTGCGCGCCGCCCGCCCGACGGTTTGGATGAGCGTCGTCTCGGACCGCAGGAAGCCCTCCTTGTCCGCATCCAGAATCGCCACCAGCGCCACCTCGGGCAAGTCGAGCCCTTCGCGCAGCAAGTTGATCCCGACGAGGACGTCGAACTTGCCGAGCCGCAGGTCACGCAGAATCTCCACCCGCTCGAGCGCTTCGATGTCGGAGTGCAGGTAGCGCACCCGGATCCCGAGATCCAGCATGTAGTCGGTCAAGTCTTCGGACATGCGCTTGGTGAGCGTCGTGACCAGCACCCGATGCTTCGCCGCCACGGTGCGTTTGATCTCTTCCAGCAGGTCGTCCACCTGGCCCTTGGCGGGCCGGATCGTGATCTCGGGATCCATGAGACCGGTCGGACGGATGATCTGTTCGACGATGACGCCGCCGCTCTTCCGCAGCTCGTATTCACCCGGCGTCGCCGAAACGTACACGGTCCGCGGCGCCACCCGCTCGAACTCGTCGAAACGCAGCGGCCGGTTGTCGAGCGAACTCGGCAGCCGGAAGCCGTGTTCCACGAGCGTCAGTTTGCGGGACCGGTCAGCGTTGTACATGCCGTCGATCTGCGGCAGCGTCACGTGCGACTCGTCGATGATCACCAGGAAGTCTTCCGGGAAATAGTCGAGCAGGCACGAAGGCCGCTCGCCCGGCCGGCGCCCGCCGAGATAGCGCGAGTAGTTCTCGATGCCCGAGCAATAGCCCATCTCGTGCATCATCTCGAGATCGAAGCGGGTGCGCGATTCGAGCCGCTGGGCTTCGAGGCGCTTGCCGGCCCGCTCGAATTCGACGAGACGCGTTTCGAGATCCTGCTCGACGGCGACCATGGCCTCGCGCAACTGCGCTTCGGGTGCCACGTAATGACGCGCCGGATAGATGATCGTGCTCTGCAACGACTCGGCCGGCCGGCCGGTCACCGGGTCGATCATGCGGATGGCTTCGACCTCGTCGCCGAAGAGTTCGATCCGCAAGGCGCGTTCCTCGTACGCCGGCACGACCTCGATCACATCACCGCGAACGCGAAACGTGCCGCGGCCGAGTTCGTAGTCGTTGCGGGAATACTGGATCCGGACCAACTTGCGCAGCAATTCGTCGCGCGGGATGCTGCCGCCGACCCGCAGCTCGACGGACAGTTCCCGAAAATCGGTCGGCGATCCAAGGCCATAGATGCACGAGACACTCGCCACCACGATGACGTCGGGGCGCGACAAGAGCGAGCCCGTGGCCCGCAACCGCAGCCGCTCGATGTCTTCATTGATGGAGGCGTCCTTCTCGATGTAGGTGTTGGTCGCCGGCACGAACGCCTCGGGCTGATAGTAGTCGTAGTAGCTGATGAAGTACTCGACGGCGTTGCGCGGGAAATAGCCCTTGAACTCGCCGTAGAGTTGCGCCGCCAGCGTCTTGTTGTGCGACACGACGAGCGTCGGCAGGCCGAGCCGGGCGATGACGTTGGCCATGGTGAAAGTCTTGCCGGAACCGGTGACGCCGAGCAACGTCTGATAGCGCTCGCCGGCACCAACGCGCTCGATGAGCGCCTCGATGGCGGCGGGCTGGTCTCCGGTGGGTCCATAGGGCGCGACGAGCTGGAACTCCGACATGCCGCCATTCTACGGCACGCGGTGCGACCGGGACGAGCCGCCAGTGCGGCGCGCTGGATTCAACGAGGTGGAATCACGCCGCCGTGTGACTCGATCGCGGGTGCGGCGTTGGCAGCGGGTGCCGCGCCGGCCGGCCGCGGCCGCGGGCGTGGACGGCGGCGATGCGCCGCCGGTTGCGCGCCGGCGGGCTCCAGCGTGCTGCGATCGAGGCTGACGGCGCGCCCATCCGGCGGCGTCGCGATGGCGCGGCCGTTCAGCGTCAATTGCAAATTTTGACCGTTGCGGGCCACCATGCGGAAGCCGCGCCGCGCCGTCCAACTGCGGCTCTCGCCGGCGCGTGAAAAGGTGTAGGGAATGCCGCGCCGCGTTTCGCCGTCGGTCACGAGGCGCAGGACACAAGGCCCGGTTGCGGTTGCGGTGAGAACTACGGCGTCGACCACACCGGCGGCATTGTCACCGGTGCGCACCGCGCCCCGTAGGGGCTCCGCCGGCTTGGCGGTCAACGGCGCGGCGCTGCCCACGGCGGCCGGCAGCGAACTCCCAACGACCACCGGCGACATTTCCGCGCGCCCTCGCGGCATCGACGCGGCCGGAATCTCCACGAGATCGGTCATGAGGCTGCCGTCGTGCGGCGACGGCGCGGAGGCGGTGAACGGCACGGCCGAGGCGACGCTCGCGGGGGCCGGCGCCGCCGTGTCCTCGCTGCTGATGACGCCGGGCGCCGTTGCGGGCGCCGTCTCCAGTCGCGCCGCCGGAGCGGTCGCCGGATGGACCGGGTTCGAAGCCCGCAGTTCGGTCTCGATCTGCTCGAGCCCCGCCGGGGCCCGCAGTTCGATGGACGAACGTTGCAGCATCCAGGTCGCCGCCCCACCGATCGCCACGACAACAGCTGCGGCGGTGGCAATCCACCCGCGGTAGCCACGGCGAATCGTGCGCGCTGCGAAGAGGTCCACGACGCTCGCCGTTTCAACGACCGGCGCCTGACGCGCCGGTGCGGCCACAGCGACCGTTTCGTCATAGCGTTGCAACAATGTGGTCAGATCGAGTCCGAGGAATGACCCGTAACTCCTTAGAAATCCGCGCACATAGGCATCGGCCGCGAACTCGTCGAACCGGTCGTTCTCGAGGTGTCCCAGCATCTTGCTCGACATGCGGGTGCGGGTGCTCGCGGCTTCGAGCGACAATCCGCGGCCTTCGCGGGCGGCGATCAAGAGTTCGCCGACCGTCGGGCCGGCAGGAAGGCTGGTGGTCTCCTGCGCTGCGACGTCAACCGCGGGGCCAGCGGCGGCCGCTTCACCCTCTGCCACCGGCGCGGGTGACGCGGTGGCGGCCAGCGACTCTGCAACGGTGGGCGACGACGGGCCGGACGCATCTGGGCCCACGGCCGGCACCACATCGTGTTGCACGACGGCCGGCGGTGCCGCGACGACGGCGATCACATCGCGAACGGCGACCAACGGCGCGGTCACATCGCCGGCGGCGGCAACCGGCCCGTTGGTGGACTCGCGCGCCGGTTCGTGGCGCCCGCGCGGCACATCGCGGATCGAACGCAGACTCGGGCTCGTATTCGGCTTGATGCGCGATGGAATCACCGGGCGGGCGGTAAGGGGCGCCGGTGCCGCGGGCACCGGAGCGGCTGGCTGAGCCGGAACCGAGGGCGGCAGCGCCGTGACCGGCGCCACCAGCACCCGGGCGGTGCGCGGGTCCCGGTCGTCGAGGAAATCGAATCCGTCGTGGCCCGCACCGGGCTGCGAGTGATTCATTCGCCGGCGCTTCGACTTACGGCTCATGGTCCCTTTCCAGCGATATCCGCGATCTCGCTTCGCAACCGGTCGCACCGGTCCGCGAGGTCCACACGGCGGGCTCGTTCGCCGTCGACCACCGCGGCAGGTGCCTTGTCCACGAAACCCGGCTTGGCGAGCTTGCCGTCCAATGCCGCCAGATCCCGTTCCGCCTTGTCCAACTCGCGCTGCAACCGGTCCCGTTCGGCGCCCAAATCCACCAGTCCGCCGAGCGGCAAGTAGATCTGCAGATCACGCACCAAGAGCGAGATCGCGTTGTCCGGCCGCACTGCCGTCGGCTCGACGCTCTCCAGCTTCGCGTGCAGCTTCAGGAGCTCGGTCTCTTCCACACTCAGGCCGGCACCGCTTCGCGTGTCTTTCTGCACGAGCGCCGGTGCCTTTTTGCCGGGCGGTACGTTGCGTTCCGAGCGCACCGTCCGGATCGCACTCGCCGCTTCGATCATCAGCGCGAACCGGTCGACACTCGCGGCGTCGCGTAGCGCCGCAATTTCGCGCGGGAACCGGCTTGTGATGACCAGCCCCGCGGTCCCGGGGATGCGGCTCCAAAGCTCTTCAGCCAGGAACGGCATCAGCGGCGCGAGCAACTTCGTTGCGGATGACAGCAAGACGAAGGCCACGGCGTGGGCACTGCGCGCGGTCGCGCGGTCAGCGCTCTGGAGGCGTGGCTTGATCGACTCCAGATACCAAGCGCAGTACTCGTCCCAGAAGAAGTGATAGAGGTCCGAGGCCGCATCGTTGGCGCGCAATGAATCCAAGTTCCGGCGCATCGTCGTGACGGCTTCCGTGTAGCGGTGCAGAATCCAGCGGTCCTCCAGTCGCAGGTCCGTCTCGATGCCCGCCGGCAGCGGCCGTCCGAACGACTCGGCCCAGAGCGCCGCGAGCCCTTCGGCGCCGGCCGCTGGTGGCGTCACCGGCGCATCGCCTTCCAGACCCAGCTCGGCGACAAACCCATGCGTGCTGGCGCTCGTCAACACGAGACGTGCCGCATTCCAGATCTTGTTGGCGAAGTGCTGGCCGGTCTCGACGTTCTTGGCGTCGAAGTACGTGTCCTGCCCGGGCGGCGACAACATGACGGTGGAGAAGCGCACCGCGTCCGCACCGCAGTTGGCGATGAGATCGAGCGGGTCCGGCGAGTTGCCGAGCGACTTCGACAACTTGCGCCCCTTGGCGTCACGCACGATGCCGTTCAAGAGCACTTGCGAAAACGGCACGTCGCCCATGAATTCGAGGCTCGCCATGATCATGCGCGCCACCCAGAAGAAAATGATTTCGTAACCGGTGACGAGCAGAGTCGTGGGGTGGAAGCGATTGAGATCCGCGGTCTCCTCCGGCCAGCCCATCGGCGAGAACGGACACAGCCACGACGAAAACCAGGTGTCGAGGACGCTTTCGTCTTGTTGCAAGCGCGCGTCGCCGCATTTTTCGCACTGTGGCGGCGCGGCGTGCGCCGCCACCGCATGCTGGCACGCCACGCACTCGTACACCGGGATGCGGTGCCCCCACCAGAGTTGCCGCGAGATGCACCAATCTTGAATGTTGCGCGTCCAGTGCAGGTAGACGTTGCGCCAACGTTCCGGATAGAAAGTGACGCGGCCGTCTTCGGCGGCCCGCACCGCGGGTTCGGCGAGCGGCTTCATGCGCACGAACCATTGCTGGGACAGGTAGGGTTCGATGACCGTCTCGCAGCGATCATGGCGCCCGATCGCCAGCGTGTGCGCTTCCACCTTCTCCAAGAGTCCATCGGCCTCCAGCCGTTCGACAACGCGGGCCCGCGCCTTGAAGCGATCGAGACCCGCGAACGGGCCGGCAAGGGCGTTCATGACGCCCGCCGGGTCGATGACCACCGGTGACTCGAGGCCATGGCGCTTGCCGACGTGAAAATCATTCGGATCGTGGGCCGGAGTGATCTTCACCATGCCGGTGCCGAACGCCGGGTCGACGTACGTGTCGGCGATGACCGGGATCTCGCGCCCCAGGATCGGCAGCCGCAGCATGCGGCCGACGAGTTCGCTGGCGCGGGGATCTTCGGGATGAATCGCGACCGCGACGTCGCCCAAGATCGTCTCGGGGCGCGTCGTCGCGACGCGCACGAAACCGCTGCCGTCGGCAAACGGATAGCGCAGCGTCCAGATCTTGCCCTGTTGCTCGACGTGCTCTACTTCTTCATCGCTGATGGCGGTGCGGCAGGCCGGGCACCAGTTGGTGATGTAGGCGCCTTTGTAGATGAGCCCCTTGGCATGCAACCGAATGAACACTTCGACCACGGCGCGGCTCATGCGTTCGTCGAGCGTGAAGTACTCGCGGTCCCAGTCGAGCGACCAGCCGAGGCGTTGCATCTGTTGCACGATGTGGGCGTGCGACTTGGCCTTCCACTCCCAGCAGCGCTCGACGAAGGCTTCGCGTCCGAGCGCCGCCGGGTCGATCCCCTCTTGGCGCAGGTTTTTCTCGACCACCTTCTGGGTCGCGATCCCGGCGTGATCCGTACCCGGCCACCAGACGGTTTCGCGCCCCTGCATACGCGCATAGCGCACGAACACGTCCTGCAACGTGTTGGCGAGCACGTGCCCCATGTGCAGCACACCGGTGACGTTGGGCGGCGGCAACAGCACGACATAGGGCGGCAGGCCGTTGGTCGACGGCACGGGAGCGAACGCCCGGCTCTCCTGCCAGCGCGCCACCCACGGCGGTTCGACTTGCGCGGGGTCGTAGGCCTTGTCGATCGGGGCGCGATCCATTTGCGATCTCCATCCGAGTTTGGAAGTCGTTGTACGGCAGCGAGATGCCGTGCCTCCACGCTTACCACAGCGGCTGCGGACGGTCAACGTCGGGCAACCCGGGCGCTATGTGGGTGCGACTGCGGGCCAGTGCTCGCGCCGGCAAGTTGTCGCGGGCACTGGCGTGTGGTGTGAACGGATCGGACAGCAATGAAGCTGGAGGGCCGCGCCAGGGCCACGCCCGGTCGGAGCCAATCCTGATGTCGCACTCCGGGCATGCAGCCCGTCCCCACGACTCACCGCTCTACAAGCTGGTGCAAGATCGCTTCGATATCGCTTCGATGCGCTGGCGTTGGTTCACGAGGAGCGGTTCCAGAAGTCGTAGCGGCGTGCTTCGTCAGAAAACGGGGGCAGGTCAGGGACTTCTATCCCTGATATCTCGTACCTCAGCAGCACGCCCGATTTGAACGGATTGGGAAAACACGACACGAGCCGCGTCTCGCGCGGTGGTTGGGGACCGAGCAAATCGATCGGGCTGCCCTTTCTCCCGACGCCCAAGACGGCCGTTATTCGTGTTGCGTACGGTGCGAACTTTCCTGAAGATTTCGAAGTCCGGCTAGTCGATCGCTCCATTGGCGTGATTCAGGCTCTGTCCGATCAAACACCTCTTCCAAAACGTACCGAATCCGTTCAACCCGACGACCCGCATCGCCTTCCTTCTACCGCAGGCCGAGTCCGTCGAGCTGATCGTGCACGATGCCGCCGGTCACCGCGTGGCCACGCTCTTGCGCGGCCCCATGTCCGCCGGCCATCATGACTCCCCCCTCAGTTACAGGCTTCGGGTACCATGCGCTATTGTAGTGTCTCTAAAACGGCTTTACAGCGACCACCCTTGCGCATCGGCCTCGGAAGCGATTTGCTTTCTATCCCTGAAGCAAACTACTAGCCACCCTTGGCTTGGAGGTGCCGGAGTCATGATTCCTCGCGCTCTTATCCTGGCACTGGTCCTTCTTGGGTACCCCGTCGCCGCCGGCGCCGAATGGGTCGAGTTCTCGCTGCCGGGCATTCGCGTGCGTTCGCTCATACAGTCCAGTTCAGGTACCTGGTTCGCCGGGGGGGAGGGAGGCCTGTTCCGGTCCCTCGATGGCGGCTCGACGTGGACGAGCATCGAGACGCTGCCGTTTGACCACACATTCGTGGTGGCCGCGGGCGGTGACTCGAATCTCGTGTTCGCCGCTCGCGAGACCGGGATCTACCGTACGAGCGACGACGGCATCTCATGGATTCGACTCGGCGATGACGTCCTCTCGACTTACTCGCTCGCATCCGCCCCCAACAACGACCTCTACGCTTCCGGCGCATTCGGGACCCAACGCTCCACGGATCGTGGCCTCAGTTGGTCGCAGGTCGGGGAGATTTCGGCGGGTTTCACCGACGGGATCGCGATCGACCCGAACGGCCTCGTGTTCGTCAGATCTCTCGGCGCGGACCTTCACCGCTCCAGCGACAGCGGCGCCTCATGGCAAGAGGTGGCTCCGACATCCGAGTTCAAGCTGGCTCTCGCCGTGAGCCCGCGCACTGGGACGGTACTGGTAGGAAGCATTACGTTCGGTACCCCGTCGATGCTCTCGATCCATCGCTCCACCGATCACGGGGCAACGTGGCAGCGAGTGGTGCACCGCGTCGGTATTGTCGACGCCATCCAGTTCTTGAGCAATGGCGATGCGCTAGCCGGCGCGGACATCGTGCTTCACTCGACCGATGATGGCCTCACCTGGATGCCTCGGAATGGCGGTTTACCGACTGGTGTCCCGGTCACTTGCTTCGCTCAGATCCAGGGACAGGTGTTCGCGGGGGTCGACTTTCTCGGTCTTTGGAGAGAAGAGAATTTGATCGTCTCGGTGCCGCTCACTTCGCCAGCGTCGAATCGCGGCCTGCATTTGCGGGCGACGCCCAGCCCGTTCATGAGCCAGACCACTCTGGCCTTCAGCTTGAACAGCGCCGCTAGGGTCAGTCTCGATGTGTACGGGCTCGGGGGCCGCCGAGTCGTGCGTCTCGCGAGCGGCGTGTTCCCAGCCGGACCGCATTCCGTTCCGTTTGACGCGCATGGGCTGCCGGCCGGAGTTTACTTTGCCCGGCTGACGATCGGCGGTGCATTTACTTCCACGCGACTGGTTTCGGTGAAGTGACATGGAAAGACCCGATGTCAGGCCCGGCGGGACGCAGCGGATTCTGCAGTGAGCGCTGCTGGGCTCCCGGAAAGAGCACCCCGTTTCGGTCGCGGAGCTCCCTGTGAACTTCGACCGCGTGCACCGCCGGAGCGACAAACGAGAGCGAGATCCCCCGCAATAACCGCCGCGCGGCCTCGATTCCACTCCCGTGCCGCTCAACAGTTCGAACACCCAAGACAATCCGCGCCTCAGCCACCCGACCGCGACACCATTGCCCGCCCGGACTACGAAGCGATTTACTCCCATTTCTTGGCTGGGAAGCTGCGCGAGGTAATAACGAACCGGTTGGCGACAGCCTCGGCCGCGACGCCGGTGAACCGAAACTCGAGCTCAGCGATCACTTCTTTGGGCTGCCCGGCGGCCCAGCAGAGTTCCTGAGCCGTCGAGGTCGAAGGCCATGACATGATGCGATAGACGCCGCTCGGCGCGGTCGACAGGTCGGCGTAGTGCCCCGGATGCTCGGGCGCGCTGGGGCACGGGCCCAGACCGCGGCGATGGTTCACGAATAGGGGGCACATCCGGCACCCAGACTCGCCCCCGGTTGGGCCTCCGGCCCCACCGAGGGTGCGCTGCTGGCAGGCCAGCGGCCAGCGCGCGGGCCTGCGGCGACAACGAAAGTCACGCCGGCGGCGGAACTCGGATTCCACGAGAGCCCGACGTCGCAACGACGTGGCGGCACGAATTGCAACCAGAGGAGGCTCAAGAATGGGACGGCCGATCATCGCGAGTGCGGCTCTATGCTTCGCGCTCGCACCGACTGCATGGGGCGCCTCGATCGGGATCTTCGGCAGCAGCGATTGGGCGTCTTGCGATCTCGCGATCGCATTCGGAGAGACGCATTCACAGGGTCGGGCGGCGAACGGCGGACCGACAACTCGTTCCGGCGAACTTGACTCGGCAGCCGCGGCGCGCCAGGAGCCATTCACGCGCCGGCCGCTTGATCTGCGGCGCGGCGAAGAATGGCGCGGGGAAGGAATTGCGTACGGTCCGCACCGCGACGGGCAGCGCCCCGGGGGCGCGGCGCCAAGCCGGAGCCAGATTACAGAGGATCTCCGGCTCCTCGCGCGCCACTGGCGCTGGATCCGCGTCTACGGTTCGGCAGAGTTGGGCGAGATCATCCTGGGCGCGATTCAGAGCGAGCGACTCGATTTACAGGTCATGCTGGGAGCCTGGCTCGCCCCGGAGGAGAGCCGGCCCGACAGCTCCGGAGCCGTGCAGCACTTCCCCACCGTGCGAGTGGAAAACCGGCGCGAGATCGACGCTGCGGTGCGGCTTGCGAACGCCTATCCCGGTGTCGTGTCGGCGGTGTGCGTCGGCAATGAGACCCAGGTCTCCTGGTCCGATCATCGCAGCCCGCCGGGTGTTTTGATCGGCTACTTGCGCGAAGTGCGGGCGCGAACGCACCTGCCGGTGTCCACGGCGGACGACTTCAATTTCTGGAACAAGCCCGAGAGTGACGCCGTGGCGCGCGAGTGCGACTTCATCGTGATGCACGCGCACCCGCTTTGGAACGGTTTGCAGCTCGAGGATGCTCTCGACTGGACACGTGCGACACTCGCGGACGTGCAGGCAAAGCATCCGGATGCGCTCATTGTGCTCGGTGAGACCGGTTGGGCGACCAAGCGCAGTAATCAGGGCGACCAGGGCAAACTGATGAAAGGCCGTCTCGGGGAAACGGAACAGGCGGCGTATCGCCGGGCTTTTTGCGCCTGGGTGCGACGCGACCGTGTCGCATCGTTCTTCTTCGAGGCTTTCGACGAAAATTGGAAGGGGAGCGAAAACCCGGACGAGGTCGAAAAGCACTGGGGACTCTATCGCGCAAATCGCACGCCGAAGGCCGCAATGGGGGGAAATGGGACGCGTCGATGACGCAACCGCCGTCACGAGATGCACGCGCCAGACGCACATTGTTACCGGCTGGTGGACCCGCGCCAGGCGACCCGAGCGGCGGCGTCGACTCGTGTCGCCGATGCGCCGCACATGCAGGCCGCGGCTGCTCACGAACTCTGGTCTCTCTTGACGCGTCAGCGGCCGCGGCGTAGTGTCCCTCTTCCATGACACTGCCGTCCAAGCAAGCGCAGGTGGAGCCTTTTCGCAGCAACGGCTCGTTGGGAGTTCGGAGCTCCGGCCGGATTCTGCGTCTACTGCCGTACGTTCCCCTCCTCGGGTTGATTGTCCTGTTTCCCGCGAGGGCGATCGCCGGGCACCCGGCGCCGCCGCGCGGGCCGCTCGAGCAGTTCTGCGCTTTTTCGCCAGACAGCACTGCTGCACGTGAGGACTTGTTTCGGGCTAACCCGAATGCACTGCGGCTCGCCTTCGCCGAGCGGCTGGCCCGCTGCGGCACGCCACGCGGAGTGCCGCCTTGTCTTTGGGACGTGGCGCGCCTCGACTGCACAGTGAACACCGATCCGATCCGCGATTCGTTGCTGATCCGCGACCTTCGGATCGTGCCGAAGATGACTCCAAAGCAGCGCGCGCAGTGGATTCTGGGCGTACGCGCCGAGCAAGCGGCGCTGGCGATCGCGCCACCGAACGCGGATCAGGCGGCGTATTTTGCCGCGGCGGCCGATGACTTCGACCGTGCCCAGCATCTACGGCGCCAAGCGATCGTGCTGGGGTCACTGGGGCGGTCACTCTTCCAGATCCAGAAGTACGACGATGCGCTTGCTGCGTATGCGCGCGCCCTCGAGGCGCGCCGCCGGTTGGGCGACCAGCGTCTCATCGAACTCTCGCTCCGGTCGCTCGGAAGCACGCAGTTGTTGCGTGATCATGCCGAAGAGGCGGTGACCTACTACAAGCAAGCGCTCGAAGTGGGGCGCGCGCGTGGCGACGCGAAGAGTGTTGCAACGACGTTGCAGTCCCTGGGCGACGCATATCGGCGATTGAATCGCTTTGCGTTGGCACGCGACTGTTACGAAGAGGCGCTTCTTTCCATTCCGCTGTTCGCGCCCACGGATCCAATGATCAATCGTGTGTGCATTGGCATGGCTGGCGCCTACCGCGAACTAGGTAACCTTCAACAGGCCCGTCGCGTCGTCGCTGACGAGGTCGACCGTCTCGTAGCCATTCACACTCTCGCATCGAGCCCCGTCCTAGCCGTCACACGCGGGCTCTATGGTGATGTCCTTCGGCGTTGCGGACTGCTCGGGCAAGCACTCGAACAACTAGAGGACGCGGTCGCGGCGTTGGAGTCGGCGCATGCATGGTCGGACCTGGCGCGAGCCGAGAACTGTTTGGGCACAGTGCACAACGAACTCGGGCAGCATTTGGTCGCACTGCAGCTATTCAGGAGTGCCAAGACGCACGCCGAACAGTCCGCCAACCGGGACGACATTGGGTTCGCGTGCATGAATCTTGGTATTACATTTGCCTACACCGTTCAGCCAGACTCCTCTTCGCTCTATTTTCAGGCGGCGCTCGACATATTCCGCGATGGCACGGATCAATCGCGCATGGCGGATGCCCTAGAAACGTGGGCCGAGGTGCTTGTCGCAAACCATCACGGCTCTGAAGCCGAGAGAGTCGTACGCCGTGCCATGATCATCAACGAGAAGAGCGGCGATAGTCTCAGGCTCTTGGAAAATCGCCTGTGTCTTGGAAACGCACTGGGCACCGCCGGCCGACCAGGCGAAGGCGAGAGAGAGTTCCGGCTGGCCATCACAATGCTGGGCGCTCCGGGCCTTCCTTCGTACTTACGCTTCGCGGCGTTTCTGGGCCTTGCTGATAACCTCGAGCGGTCGGGGCAGTTGGACAGCGCGGCGGTGTATTGTGAAGGCGCCATTGCGGTTCTCGAGACCGTTCGCGGCGATCTCCCCATGGCGGACGCCCAACGAGTGTCATTTCAACGGAGTAAGTCGTATGCCTACGAAGCACTTCTGCACGTTCTAGCGACCCTGGATTCACAACGGCCCGGTCAGGGATATGCCGAGCGTGCGTTCCATGTGGCGGAACTTGCGAAGGCGCGCGCGCTCCTTGATCGGATTGAACACGGTCGCCGAGATTCCGATTCTTCCGGGCGATGGAGCGAGCTGACGACGCCCGTGTCCTTGATTGGCCTTCGCGATCGCGTCCTCGCGGAATCGAAGAGTGTGCTACTTGAATATGCTTGCAGCGATACCGTGGCGTACCTCTGGATTGTGACGCGAAGTCGAGTCCAGCTCCACCGGCTTTCTCCGCCGGAGGAGATTGCCCGAGAGGTACGGCAACTGCGTAGCGCTCTCATGGAGCAGAACGCGTCGTTCATCGATCCGTCACGGCGCCTCTGTTCCACGCTGCTCGGACCTGCGGCAGAACAGCTTCGACACAGCAACGTGGTTTACATCGTGCCCGATGGCGATCTGTTTCTCGTTCCATTCGAATCGTTGGTGAACGCCGGATCGCATGTGAATTCGTCGCACGTTGAACGAGCGCATCGCGACCCGTCCAGAGCGCGCGGGGTCCAGGTGGGCCGGCCCTCCGAGCCGGCCGCATCGCCGGCGCGGCCGGATGGCGTGACCTACGAGTTGAGCCATGCGCAGGTGGCCTACGCACCCTCCGCTACGGTGCTCGCGCTCCTTGATTCCGTTTCCGCTGTCAGCCAGAGCCAAAGCGTTTCGAGGACACTCCTCGCGCTTGGAGATCCGGCATCCCTGCAGCCATTTCCGCGTCTGCCCTTTGCAGCACAGGAAGTCGAGGTGATCGGCAGGTTGTTTTCCGCGGACCAGCGGACGGTGTGGACCGGGCCCCAGGCGCTAGAGGACTCGCTATATGCAGCGTGTTCGCAGGGATCCTACCGGCTCTTGCATTTCGCGACACACGGTGTGATCGATTCGCTTCTGCCGGAGCGCTCCCACCTATTGCTTGCGACTACGACGCAGTCACATTGTGACGGCGTCCTCAGTGTCGACGAGATCGAGCAATTGCCGCTGCAGGCGGATCTTGCGGTTCTGTCGGCCTGCGAGACCGGCCTTGGCGGCGTCGTCCGGGGTGAGGGCGTAATGGGTCTCGCGCGGGCGTTCTTGTTTGCGGGTGCTCGCTCGACTGTCGTGAGCCTGTGGAACGTTCAGGACCGCTCGACTTCGGAGTTCATGTCGCAGTTCTACCGGCGTCTATCTCGGGGCGATACATCGATCGGCAAGGCGCTCTGGGAAGCAAAGACAGAAATGCGACGAACTGCGGAGTTTGCGCACCCGTTCTTCTGGTCCCCGTTTGTGCTGGTTGGCCCCGGGAACGTCATGATCCGGTCGCCGGGACGATCGCATTAGGAACCTCGAGCCAATCGTCCTCTCCGCGCCGCCGTTCCTACCTCAGCAGCACGATCTTGAGATGTTCACTCCAGTCACCGGCACGCACCACTGCGAAATACACGCCCGTTGCGGCGCGACTGCCACTCGTCGTGCGACCATCCCATGTCAGTATGTGACGGCCTGCTAGGAGGCGCCTCACCGCCATTTCTCGTATCAAACGCCCGTCCACCGAAAAAATACGCAGATTCACTTCCTGCGCCGAGGGCAAATCGAGACCGAAGGATGTGACCCCACGGGAGGGGTTCGGCATCGGGCGTCCGAGCGCTAACCGCAACGGCAACGTTTGGTCGAGCGCTTGAGTGGTCGCCACATCGATCATGCTCACGCTCCTGGAGCCGGCGTTCACGACAAACAACTTGCCTGAGCGTCGATCGAACGCCATGCCGATTGGATTTTCACCGACTGCGATGCTCGACAGTGGCGTAAACCCTATGAGCGTCCGAGGGCGCCAGCTGGCTCCGCCACCGTTGGCCAGAATGCTCACAATCGAGAACACCTGTACGGTCCCATCCGAGTTTGTGACGTAGACCTCACCGCCATCAGGGGACACAACGATGATCTGCGATGAGCCCCCGGTGCGGATTGGGGCGGTTGCGACACTGGAATTCGAGAGATCGATGAGGTACAGCTGACCGTCCGATGCCAGGACAACTGCATATCCACCGTCAGGTGTTACGACGATGATCTGCGATGATCCGCCCGTTCTGATCGGCGCTGTCGCGGGGTCGTTCGGATTGTCTGCGTCCATGACCAGAATCCCGGTCGACGTACCGACGAGCAAGCGCGCGCCATCGGGTGTGATCGCAACCGTCTGCGTCCTGGATCCAACGTTCACTATCGCGATCGGTCGCAGATAGTTTGCGCTCGCGGAATCCGTGTCGACGATCGACACCGTGCCATCCATGTAGTTCGCGACGTACACGCGGCGACCGTTCGGATTGACCGCGATCCCGGTCGGGTTGGCTCCCACCGCAAACCGGTTGACCACACGCTGAAAGTCTACGCTCGTCGGCGTCGCATCGATGACCGTGACCTCGTTCGACCGGAAATTGGTGACGTACACCCAACGGCCGTCCGGCGAAGCAGCGACTCCAAACGGGTATACGCCGACGGGAATCGCGGCTTCGGCAACCTGGTCCAGAATCCGCATCGGCACGACGGTGCCGGAGCCAGGGCAGGTCATGTACGCGCGCGTCCCGTCCGGGACGATCGCGATGTGATGGCCGCTGGATGGGGCGGTGATGGTTCCGATCACATCGTTGACCGGTGTTCCTCCCGCCGGCAGCACGACGAAACTCCTGGCGGCTGTCGAGTCGGTGCCGGCGACGACGCGCACGGGGCTCGTAGTCGCCTCAGACGGCACGTAGGCGCGTAGCGCAAAGCCATCGCCGCTCACCGGTGTGATCGTGGTCGTGCCGAACCGCACGCGAGCTTGTGTGTAGTCACTCGGGAAGCCGGTGCCCGAAATGACGATGGGGGAGCCGACCGGCGCCGCTGGCGGCTCGATCGCCAAGAGTCGGAGTGGCGACACGGTGGCACTCGTGGTGAAAGTGCGGGTCCCGGGGTTCGATACCGCGGCTCCAGAGTGATCCAAGATCCCACCCTGGACGTCGACGGTGTAAACCGTCGCGAGAGCAAGCGGCGCTAGCGGCCGCACGACGGCCCGGCGGTTGTTGTTCACGAGCGAGTACAACGCAGGAACGGTCGTTCCGGCAGTGCGGAGCGTCAGCGATCCGACGTTCACGGTCGACGGTCGTACCGATTTCGAGAAATCGACGACGACCGCGGTCTGTATTCCAGGACTATCGGCGGTTCCCGGGTGGACGGCGATGAGCTGCGGCGCGCCGATCGTGTCCAAGATCGCGGTGACGCTGAAGTTGACACCGGCTGCGCCTACGAGCGCGGAAACCGTCGTAGTTGCGGACACCAGGTACTGCGGTGCGCGTACGAAGCCGTTCGCGTCGGCGACCCCGAATCCGACCCCCGGCGGTCCGAGGACACCCCAGGGAAGAAGTTGGCGGAAGGAGCCATTGAACTTGACGAGCGTCCCATCCACGGGGTTGCCCGGAGTGCCACCGCTCACGCGCACTGCAAACGCATCCGACACCAACGTATTCCGAAGTGCGACAAGCGAAGGCGAGGACGCGATCGCCACCCCGGCCGGGGCTGTCAGATAAGCCATCTTCAAGGCGTTGTAGTACAGCCGGGCATCATCGGCCGACACAACGAGGTTCAGAGGCGACGTGCTGATTGCTCGAGATGCCGCCAGCCCCAAGAAGCTCCCGGTGCTATTCACAGCCGCCCAAAGGGTGTTCGCTGTCGCCATGTATACGACAGTGCCGGAGCCGTTCATCGCCATGACAGGGGTGCTGGTCGTGCTCGACGACACCGGTAGTCCTTGCAGCACCACGTTGAATGTCGGGCTCGCCGGATTCGTATCGATCACGTTGAGTGTGTGCGTCGTGCTTCCGAAGACGTCGACATTGACGATGATCCGTGAACCGTCCGGGTCGGCGACGATTGGGCCAGTCGTGGAAGACGTCTGTGGGGATGTGGTGATAAACGCCGTCGTCGCGCCAAACGCCGGTCTGGTTGGGTCGGCATTCACCGCTCGCACGCCGACCGTCCCCCCTCCCAAATTGTCAGAAATGTAGAGAGTCGCACCATCCGGGTGCATCGCGAAGCCACCAACCCGCGTCAGCCCGGGGAGGGTGAAGGCGCCTGTGTCCGTCGTCGTGTCGACCAGCCAAATCTGTGGTGGGCTCGTGGCGACCCGCACAAACAAGTATTTCCCGTTCGGCGACAACACCAATCCAGAAGGTTGAATGAATGTTTCGTCGACGCCTGATGCGATGATGTTCCGCGTATAGTGGAATAAGAACGGCAATGCCGGATCGAACGAGTAAACGCGGATCCGTGACGCTACCGGGTCCGCCGCGAACAGTTGTGTGCCATCGCGACTCATCGCCATGGCACCGTCCGACGATAGTAGAGTTTGACTCGCCGTCAAGGTGACGACGGAAGAGTGCAAAGCCGAGTTGGGGTCGGAGACGATCACGGTAAGCGTTCCAATGGGGTCTCTGGCGAACAACCACTTGCCGTCGGGCGACATCAACAGGCGTCCGCCACCGGACTGGGTAAACGTCCCGATCGCGATGTCCGGGAGAAAGGCCCCCGAATTCGTCCGATTGACGACGCGATAGGGCGCCGCGTTCGACTGTCGCGCGGCCACGGTGACCTGAACCGTACCGGTCGTGGCGGCTGCGTCCTGCACCGCGACGAGACGAGTTCCGGTGGTGTTCGTGGAAAGAGGAACCACTGCAACTCCGCCAATGACGACGGAATTGCTTGCGAGGCTCGGACTGAAGCCAGACCCCGTGATGGTCACATGCGTGCCTGGGCCTCCGGCGCTTGGGGAGATCGTCTTCACGATCGGACCCGTTTGCGTGTCGTAAACCTCGAGGTGGCTATTGGCGAGCAAGTAGATGTACCGGCCAGAAGCACCCGTCGCAATGGCTACCGGGTCGCGCCCGGTGGGAAACAGGGTCATCGGCTGCAGATTGTTCTGCTGAATGTCGAGAACCTGAACCTGGTTCTGGATGAAGTCGGCGCAATATGCGATTTCGCCCTCGGGCGAGATCGCCATGGACTTGAAGCCGCCGCCGAGTGCGATTTCCTTGACGATCGTGGCGTTGTTGTCGCCAATCCGCACGACACCGAGTTCGTCCACGGTGAAGAACCGCCCGCCCGCCGGGGGTACCGCGATCTCTCGTGGCGCAGTGCTGCCAAAACCGATGTGTAGAACCGTCTCGCCCGGCTGCAGCCCGAGAATCAGCATGCGCCCGTCAGTGGCTGCTGCGTAAGCCGTGCGGCCGTCTCCGGCGACCGCAATGCTGCCCTCGAAGGTCACATCCGGACTGGTCCACTCCCGAACCTCTTGGCCGGCGTTCACGCCCAACGTCGAAATCTGAACAACGCGATCCGCATCGACCACGAGAGCATCGCCGCCAGGAAGAGCTGCGACGCCCAGCGGCATGTCGGCGAGACTTGCGGCTGCCGACACCTGATGGGTGCGATTCACGAGATCGGTTTCGAGAAGCCGGAAACGCGGCTGCACGGGGCCGATCGCAATGACATGACGCCCATCGCCAAGTGCCGCGACCGCTGTCACGCCGCCGGTGATCAGCATCGGCGTCGCTTGCAGGAACAGGCCGCTCACCGGACTCGCATCGACTGCAGTCACGCCCTGGCTCGTGGCAATGTAGGCCCATGCGCCACCGGCGGACAGGGTCAGCGAGCGGACCGTTCCGATCAGCAGGCTTCCCAACGAACTCATGGTGGGTGGCTGCCGGGATGCGACGACCGTGATCGGGAGTGCATTGCTCGTCTGGCCACTCGTCACCGTCACGTTGCCGGAAACAGCTCCGGTTGGAATCTTCACATAGAGTTTCACCGGCGTTGCGCCGGTTGGAATAGCGGTTACGTTGCCGGCGAAGTGGACCGTATTCGCCGCAGCGATCGGATTGAAGCCCGTCCCCTGAATGACCAGGATTCCACTGACCGGAATCTCGACGGGCGACACGGAGGTCAAGGTCAGTGCCGGTTGTGCCTCGGTCGTGAATGTCGCGGACGCGGCACTGGGCATCGCGTTGCCGAAGCGGTCGCGAATTCCTGGACCCATGCTGAACGTGTACGACGTCGAGTATTGGAGCGCACTGGTTGGCGTGAATGCGATCAAGCTATCACGTTGCAGGAGTCCGGCAGCACCCGCCACGCCTTGAGTGCCGTTCGCGCGAAGCTGCACGGTCGTTCCAGAGATGCTCGATAGATCGATGCGGTCGTTGAACTTCGCTGCCAGAATCGTCGTGACGGGCACGTTCGTCGCGCCGTTCGCAGGCGTGAACGCGGTGACAACCGGCGCCGCAAGGTCGGCATTGATGATGACGTCGGCATTGACGAGCGTCGGCCCTGGGGCCACGACTACGACGCCCGTCCCGGTGTCGGCGTTCGTTTCCGCCGGGCCGTCCCAGTACTCCGGCACAAAATCCGCTTGCGCGATGCCGGCGAACTCCCGCCCAACGCTCCCGGGCGCGAGCCCGCCAATCTCTGGCCCGCCGTCGATCGGCTGTACGTAGATCTTGAAGTTCTCGGTTGCGCCCCAGAAGGAATAGCCGCCATCGAGACCTGTGACGGTCATTTGCAGCGTATCGCCGGTGGCAGTGCCGATTGCGATCACCGCAGCGCCGGGAATCGCTGTCACCCCGTCGCTTCGCTGGATGCGGCCCGAGGCGTTCACGGCCGGACTTCCGTAGGTACGGGCGACGAGCGCCTTGTCATCGCGCGACAGGGTGCGGAAGCTCGTGTCATGAGGCACGGCGTAATACATCGTGGAGGATTTCACCGATGAGTGTGCCAGGCCAAGGAGGTGTCCGGCCTCGTGCGTCGCCACGCTCTGCAGGTCGAACATGTTCGAGGCCGGCTGTCCGAGTCCGTGATAGCTCGGCGTCGTAAATGTATAGGTTGCTGAATTGAACAGAATATCCGCATCGACGATCTCGCCGGGGCGGTACCAGGTACCATCGATGACGGTGTCACCGCCGGCGATGCTCGTGACGACTGCGATTGCCAAGAACCCCGGTTTGTAGCCGTTGGGGTCGAGAAACGTCATGGTGTTGCGGCCGTCGCCGGCGACGGCGATTGCCGGCGTGTCGGCCGGCGTGTCACGAATGGCAGTGAAGCCCGCAGCCGTGTTCCACGTCGAAACTGCGCTTGTCAGGGCCTGTATGTCACTGCCGTCAGTGATTGCCGCGTCGGCTGTCGGGTGAATTTCGAAGTGGAATGGGAGGCGATCGGCGCTCCAGAAACGCATGTTGCGGAACGAGGCGGCCGGGTCCGCGCAACCATCCAAATCGCGGTCGGTCTTGCCGAGCGGCGGTGGCCCGCCTGCCGGACAGGCATCGGCGGCATCGAGCGCGACGTCACCATCGGTGTCGACACGGAATGGCAGAGACGTTGCGACGTACGCGTTGTTCTCGCCCGATCGCGACGAAACGAAGGCGAGCCCGTTCCCATCTCTGGTCCACACCGGGTTGAAGTCACTGCCGGGGTCCGCCGTGATGCGGTACTCGCCGTACTGGGTCTCGCGCGAGCCGCGGACATAGATATCGGCATTGCCGCTGCGGGTGTCGGAGTAAGCGATCCAGCGGCCGTCCGGTGACCAGGATTGCCCCCACTGCGGATTGGTCAGAGTTGCAACCGTGCGCACGCCGGCGGCCTCGCGCAACGCCGCCGAAACGACGAGGACTTGATTGGCACGCCGGAATGCGATGCGCTTGCCGTCCGGGGACCATGCGGGTTCGCCAGCGCCCAGCCCTGAGAGTGTGAGCTGCGCCAAATTCTGGCCGGAAAGATCGACAGTGAAGATCGCGTTCGTATCCGTGTCATCCAGGAGTTCAAATGCAATGCGGTCCGCAAGTGGCGACCAGGCGGGTGTGGCGCCAGCGAATGCGGGGCCAACACTGACGCCGGTTGCGCGCAGGACCGGCTCGATTTGGGAATCGCCGGTCTTGCCGTCGATACCCAGCCGGTCGGCTCCAGGCGACCACGTCGGGGATTTGATGAAGGTCCCCTGCACCACTCGGTGCGTCACGCCGGTATCAAAGGAGTTTGTAGACGTCACATAGAGGCCACCGGTGCGGCTGAACGCCAGTGAATCGAACGGCGCGAGCGGGCCCGTGGTCGCGATTCGAATATCGGTCGGGTGGCTCGTGACCCGGCGGAGCGTGACAGCTTCGTCGTACAGAACCACGGCCCGGTCGAGCGTCGCGGAACCTGCATCCGTGCTGAGCTGCAAGTCCCATGGGCCAGTCGGCAAGGCATCGACGGGGAAGACAGCCGTCACGCGGCCCGGCGACACCGGCGTCACGAGTGTCGCATAGACGGTCGGTTGCGCGACGTGCGTCAACCGGGCGATGAGAGTCATCGGATTCAGATTCGAGTTGGCGCCGACGATATCCAGGGTCAAAGTACCGCTGTTGCGCGCCGCGGGGTTGGTGACATAAGCGACCGTTGGAACGTTGATGCCACACTTGACGAATGCGGACGCGTTCGCACCCGCGTCGGACCTCTGCATCGTGACCCGAACTCCATCACAGCGCGTGAAATTGGCGAAGGGCGTCAGCGGATCGGCCGGAGTGCTGTGCCCACGGACCGCAATGTCGACCACGGGAGGGGGAAATGGGAGGCCTGGAAGCTGCGTCGCATCGATCACGAGCCTGCCAAGAACAATGCGTTGTCCGGGTGTCGAACTTGGAGGACAGGTCAAGGCCACTTGGGCGCCGCCACCGGAGCCAAAGTCCAGTGGGTCACCGGACGACGAGATGAGTGCGCTCGAGGGAACCCAGGTCACCCAGAAGTCGTCATCCTGCACCGGATTCGAGGTCTCGACGAGGCGGAACTCCGCGCCGACGATGCCGCAGGCCGACGCTCCTGCCAGAGTTGCGACGACCCACCACGTCGACGTCACGCCACCAGTGACCGGTGGGCACGGGGTTGTCGCTGCGGAGTCGCCGTAGACACCAACCCAACCTCCGACCCCAGAGTTCGGGCCTCCGCAAGGCGGCGGCATCGAGGTCACCGGCGAATTCACGGGGCGATCGGTGAGTCCCTGCGCGTCATTGTGCCCGCCGACGCTGAGCACGACGACAAGGAATGCCATCCAGTGGAGAAGAGATCGACGCGGAGAGGAAAGCAGGTGACGCATCGCTTACCTCCCGCCCTTGGCTTCGACATCGCGCACCAAGGCGCGCAGATCATCGAGCACGCCGCTCAACGCCGTCGTCTTGTCCGCCGCCGACTTTGCGGCGGCGGCGCCTGGCCGCAATGCCGTCCGCAGCTCGGCCGCCAGGTCGCCGCTCACGACGCGTTCGCCAGTGCGTCCATCGACAACGACTTCGAACCGGCCGCGTGACCAACCTTCGACAGACTTCGTGCCCTTGGAATCGTCGACGACGAAGAGGATGGTTTCCTCACCATCTCGAAACGGCGCGACGCCGGGAACGTCGACGACGAGCTTGCCGATCCTCCCGCCGGGCATGGTCAGCAGGACTTCGGAATCGTCCGCACCCTTCAAAACATCGAGGGTCCGAACCCGAGTCTGAGTGATGATGAGTGTGTGATCGTCGTTCCAACGGCTTCGCGAACTCACTACGGTTCCGTGGATGACCTGCGTGGCGGCGGCGGCCACTTGCCGGAGATCGCGCGGTTCGAGCGAAGTGGCATGGCAGAACGTGGCGTGAAGCACGCCCACCGCGGCCGCAAAGCACCCGGCAGTGGTTCGATACGGCAAAGGGCGCAACATGCGGTCTCCCGTCGACAGGATCCGTTCCTTCACTCCCGGCCTTCCATTGTCGGGTGTCAAATCAGGGCCAAGCTCCGTGGCCTCACTGATCTCAAATGCCGGCACCGGCAAAATCGCACGATTCGCATGTCGCAGGAGTGTACTCCCCACACTTGGGTTCGGCCAGGTGCCTCGCAGCCCAATTCACCGTGTCGATCGCACCGCGATGCCTCGCCTGGGTGCGCGGCCGCGGTGACCTGAATGGCGCCGGCACCGTGTCACGCCGCGACCTCTAAATCATCGTCCCGGAGGTGACACCCTGGATCGCCGACATCAGGCCCACCGGACGCTGCCCTTCGCCTCGACCCCGGCGGTTCGCGGCATCCCCGCCGCCCGCTTTCCCCGCCGCACTGCTTTGCCCTGAGCGGGCGCTCCCCTGGGGGGGCGGGACCGGCCAGAGCTGGCCCCGGGTCAAGCTTCGGGTCGCCCAAGAAATACTTTGTTCGGCCATCGAACATTGTGTAGACTGAGGCTACACCTGTCAGGAAGCCCTGCGACCGCCGGGATCTCGGCAGGTGCCCCCGGGGCCACACCGGCGCCACTGCGTGAACCGACGGGCCCCCACCTTCTGAAGGAGGAGCAAGAATGTTGCTCGAGACTCTGCATCGACGCGCGGCAGTTGTCGGCGCGTACCTCCTGATGACCGGCACGACGCTGGCCATCTCGAACTCGGTCGCAAGCGCCAATTTGCTCGGCAATCCGGGTTTTGAAGTACCGGCGATCCCTGCCGGGCCGCCGGAATACTTTGGAGCCGGCTCCGCATGGACGAGCTTTGGCGGCGGAATCTTTACCGTCGGCGCCGCGGTCGCACCGCCTCACACCGGCGCCCAATCGCTGAAGCTCTTCGGCGGCTGTTGCAGCGGCGCCTTTCAGCAATACCCGACACTGCCGGGCGAAACGTGGAACGGCGGCGTGTGGATGATGAACTTCCACGGTGATCCAATGGGCGGCGGTCAGGTTGCTGCCGTGAACATCGAGTGGATCAAGGCCGATGGGACTACAAATTCGAGCATCATTCCGTTCATTAGCAACGGCACCTTCACGGCCGCTTCCCCGCGTGATGTCTGGACCCTGCAGCCCATCAGTGGAGTTGCACCCGCCGATGCGGCGTTTGCCCGCCTCGTGGTCATCACCGGCGATTTTCTGCCGGGCGGTCCCGGCGGCGCGCCGTTCTACGACGACGCCTTTCTCGACCGTGATTCGGCGGTGCCCACCCAGGCTGCAAACTGGGGGCTGATCAAGACACTCTACCGATAAGGCACTGCTCGCGACCCGGCCCCGCAGAAATGCGGGGCCGGGTTTGTTTTTGGGGCGATTGCCGCCGGTCGGCGTGGACTCGGGGAGCGACGCCTGAAGGTGCATCCTTGACGTATACTGGTCGCAGACTTGGAGGTTGTCGTGCGCCGCTTCTTCTGCGCGGTAATCCTGGCTTCGTGTTGCAGTGCATCTGCGGCGTGGGGACAGTCGTACCAGATGGTCTGGCAAGACGAATTCAACGGCACACAGCTCGATCTCACCAAGTGGGAATCGCAGGTCGGCGATGGCTGTCCGGCGCTTTGCGGCTGGGGCAACAACGAACTCGAGTACTACCGCACCCAGAATGCCGCCGTCGCGAGCGGCCTTCTGACGATCACTGCGAAGCGAGAGAATTTCGGCGGCCGCAGCTACACTTCAGCGCGGCTGCGCACCAAGAATCGCGGCGATTGGAAGTACGGCCGCATCGAGATGCGGGCCAAGATGCCGATCGGTCGAGGGCTGTGGCCGGCGTTCTGGATGCTGCCGACCGATGAAGTGTACGGGACGTGGGCCGCCAGCGGCGAAATCGACATCTTGGAGTATCTGGGGCACCAGCCCAACCAAGTCTTTGGGACACTCCACTACGGCGGGACCTATCCCAATAACCAGTTCACGTCAAATCTGTTCACGTTGGGCTCCGGGAACTTCAACAGCGGCTTTCACGACTTCGCGCTCGAGTGGGAGCCCTGCGAGCAGCGCTGGTACGTCGACGGAGTTCTTTATGCGACACAGAAGAACTGGAACTCGACTGGCGGACCCTATCCGGCGCCTTTCGACCAACGTTTTCATTTGTTGCTGAACCTCGCGGTCGGTGGCAACCTGCCCGGCCCGCCGGATGCAAGCACGGTGTTTCCGCAAACCCTGGTGGTCGACTACGTGCGCGTCTACCAGCTGCCGGACATCAGCGCCTGTATCGGCGTATTCGATGGCATGGATCACGCGAACCCGTTCGCCAACGGCTGGTTCACGTTCACCGGCGGCGTGGGCGGCGGTGGGATCGGAGCGAATCTCGTCGACTTGCCGCCGGTCGACGGGTGCCGGGCGTCACTCGAAGGCGGCTGGGGCTCGGGCGGACAGCCTGGCTTCATGGGCGGCTTCGGTCGCCGTCACCCCATGGATCTCGCCGGCATGACTCACTTTTCTTGTTGGATCCATCCCGACGCGGGTCAACAATACACTCTCGAGATCAATCTTCAGGATGACGACAATGGCGATGACATCATTCCCAGCTCGCCGACTGCGGCCGACGACGAATTCCAGTTCAACTGCTTGGTGGGCCCCGCTGGACCCACCGCGGTCAGCGGCGGCGGCTGGCAGCGCCTTTCCATTCCGCTCGCCAGCTTCACCGACGACAACTCGTTTTATTTCGGCGGCAACGGGATTTTGGACCCGATACCGGTGACAGCTGGCGGCAATGGCCGCTTGATTAACGTTGTGATGAGCGTCATCAGCACGAGCGGCAGTAACGTCACGTTCCGAACCGACCGCTGGGCATTCACGCGGCAAACCGCCACTGTCACCGGGCAGATCTGGAACGACGCCAACGGCGACGGCGTCCTGGGTGGCACGGAATCGGGGCTCAACGGGGTTCGCGCCAATCTCTTCGATACGGCACTCGGCTCGGTTGTCGCGACGAGTACGACCGGCAGCAGCGGCAACTACAGTTTCAGCGCCCTGCTCGGTGGCCATTACGAGGTGCGGCTCGACCCGAGCACCCTGCCGACGGGTTTCGTGCCAACCGCCGATCCCGACGGCATTGCGACGCCCAATGTGTTCGCTTTGGATCTTGGCTGCGACCAAACCGCGCCGAGCCGGAATTTCGGCTACTTTCCGACGAATTCCGACGTCCCCGCGTTCAGAAGCATCGACGTCTTACGGCAGAACGTTCCCAACCCGTTCAATCCCAGCACCTGGATCGAGTTCGAGTTGGGCGAGGACACCTTCGCGGAGATCGCCGTCTGTGACGTGGCGGGCCGCACGGTGAGGATTCTAACGCGGGCCGCAACGCCGGCAGGGCCGCATCGGGTCGCATGGGACGGTCGCGACGCGGCCGGAGCCCCAGTTGTGAGCGGCGTATATTACTACCGGCTTCACACCGCGCACGGCAGCTGGACGAAACGCATGGTCCTGCTCCGGTGACCCGGGGGCGTGACACCGGGCTCAAGATTGGTAGAGCGCGCTTTCACGCACCCCGACGTCGAGCCGCGTGATGTGACCGAGTCGTTCGAAGAGCGCTCGGCTGAGGCCGGCGTCGAGCCGGTCACCGGCGAGAGTGGCCGCGCTGCCGTCGCTGGTGTGGACGCGAATCCAAGCCGTATCCTGGCTCAGCTCGTAGACGATCGGCACCTGACAATAACTGAACGCAAGTGCCCCAGCCGGCACGTCGATGGAGCGATACACTGCACTCCGATCGAAGAAGTTGTACGTACCCGGTTCCCGCCGGAATTCGTTGCGCCTCAGGAGTGCGGGACGGAAGGCGATGATGCCACGCTCGACATCGACACCCAACTCGCCGAACCGGGTGAGGATATCCTCTTTGACCTGTCCAGTCACACCGGGCTGCTGGGCGCCGGCGTGTGATGGCGTATGCGAATAGGGGTCGGTCGGAAACGCGCCATACTCTTGGACTGTTTTCTCGAAACCCAGGCCGGCGCGGATTCGGTAGTAATTCTGCGCCAGCGCGCCGGTGAGCGCCACGGGCTCGGCCTCCCGCGTCGCGCGCAGCGCCAGCTCTTGCACGGCGAGCAGGAGCTTCGACACCATGTGCCAGTAGACGCAGCCCAGACCCTCGTAACCATACATGCTGCCCGAGCGGCCGGTGAAAGCGTGATGGCGAAAGACCGTCTCGAAGACGTCGAGCACCGCCTGGCGGTCGCGTGCGACATGCTCCGACCAAGCATCGCGCGCCGCGAGGTGATCCAGGGCTGAACCCAGGTCGAGTGCATTCTTGAAGTCGGCATGGAACCGGTACGCTCCGAGCGCATCGCGTTCCACAATCGAATTCTCCTTGGCTTCAACCAGGTTCCGCAAGAGCGGCACGCTGCGCACGTGCTCGTCGGGAACGACGTTCCGCTCGATGAACCCCGGGAGCTCACGCTCCGGATACAGCAAGAAACTGCGTTGGTCGGCCCGGTACATGCGGCTCCGGAACAAGCTTGTGAGGACCTGGAGCGCGTCGACGGGACTCACGACTCCGGAGCTCAACACGGCCACTTGTCCCTCGAGCATCTCCTCCAGGTGCCGAATCGCGATCTCAGGCCGATCCGGCGTCATCTGCAGCAGGTTGTACGAGTGGTAGAGACCATCGGGCCGCTGGTTGGCACGAATCGCATGGTCGAGATACTCCAAGGCGACGCGGCAAAGCGCCCCGATCTCCGCCACTGGAATCGCTTCCCTGCCGGAAAATCCGCGCGCGTAGACCGCCGCGCGGTATTCCGAGAATGTCCGGCCCAAAGCATCCATCAACTGCCGGCGATCGACATCCTGCACTTTGTCCGACGCGAGAACCCCGCGGTTCGCACTCAGGATCTTGTGCACTTGCTGCAACCAAAGCACAACCTCGGCCGACATCTGCACCGCGGTGGGTCCCAGAGGCGCCACGAGGCCTTCGAGAAACGCCAGGTACCGGCGCAGATAGCACAGGGTGACCATCGAGATTCCGTTGCCCACGAGCGCATTGTTCGCGTCGTTCCATTCCGGCCGCTGGGTGTTCATCCAAATACCGGCATCCGGCACCAGGTTCGAGAGTTTCGAGAGCGCCGGAACCACGAGCTTCTCGAGCAAATTGACGTGATACACCGATCCGTCGCGACCCGGCACGAGCTTCCCGTCGGTCCCGATGGCGCGGACACGGTCGGCGATCCGCTTGGCCAGTTCCGCGTCGTAGACGACTGTCGAGCGCGGGTCTTGCAGCATTTCCTCGTATGGTTTGACCCGGTACGGAACGTCCGCGTAGCAAAAAACCTCGCGATCGAGCAGATCCTCGAGTTTGCCGGGCACAAAGTTCGCCAGCGCCTCGAGAAACTTCAGCAGGTAGACGATCTGGTGGTCGCCCCAGTATCCGATGCAACTCCACGGATCATCCGGGTCGGCGACCTCCCAATCGATACCCTCATGGGTAATTCGATACGGATTGAACCCATCGATGGTGGACGCGTTGACGAACTTGGCGATGAAACTCGGCAGGAAACAGGGAAAGCTCCGGGCGAGCGCCTCCCAGTTCTGAAAGATGTCCCGCCAGTTGCCCTCGTAACGCAGGGCACGGCTACCGTCCGGGTTCCGGGTGCGAATCGAAAAGCGATTCCAGGGCCGGCTGGGATCGCCATGCCGGCGGCCAAAGTAGATCGGCAGGTACTCGTGGCACAGTCGTTCGAGATCCGGATCCTGGGTGCGGGCGGCCGCGGCGGCCAGGTCCGGCAGGAGAATCTCAGCCGGTAGGGCTGCCAGGAAAGCGTGATTGCGGCCGGCGGCCACGCGGTTCCGTGCCCGCAGACTCGCCGCAAGATCCGCCGTCGAGATGCCGTAGTCGTGCGCGAACGTACCGCCCCGCATGTTGTTGAACACGACGCATGCCAAGTGATGACCAGCGGCCTCACGTTGGCCGGTGAGCTGGATTCCATCGGCATTGCCGGCATTGCGGAGCAAGTTCCGGTTCGCGTTCAAGAGACTGTCTTCGATCGCGCGGTCGAGACCCGCCGCCTCTCCGAGGCGGCGGCGGAGGGCGGCAATTTGGACGTGGCTCTGGCCGGTATCGGCGACGACATGCCACTTCGCATGCGCCCCGGGTTCCAATTCGAGCCGCGCGGCGACAAGGTAGTTGCCGCGGCGCCCGGTCAAAGAATGCCCGTGGTGGACCGCCGCGCCGCGCCGGAACGCCGCAATCGCGTCCGCTGCAAGACAGACGTCGAAACCAGCGAGGCCGCAACTCCAAACCGTGTTGGCGCGCAGCTCTTCAGCTGCTTCGGGCCGGTCGATAATGCGCGCGGTGAGCGAGAAAACCCCGAGCCGCGTTTCTGGATCGCAGTCGCTGCGTTTGTACGCATCGACCAGGCAACTCGACTGTTGATAGAGCGCGAGGGGCACGCCATGGGGCAGGACATTTCGCAAGCCGTCAAGGACCGCCGCCCCGATCGCACCGGAACCTCGATTGGTAAGAGTCGCGGTACGCACCAGGCCGAACTCATCACTTCCGGCCCAGCGATACCGAAACACGAGACCGAGATCGTGATTGATCTCTTCGAAAAGAACCCGGTTGCCGAGCGGCGTCTTGTACAGATTCCGCTCGATGCGGAAGTCCTCCGCAGCGCGTTCGGAAAACGGCTGCCACAAGACATCGCGCCTGGAGTGCCGTTGCAGCCGAATGAGGCTGATGGGGCCCGTGTGGTAATGGCCGTCGTGAAGCTTGTCGACCGTTTCGTAGGGAAACAGGCTGCCGTCGGGGTCCGTTCTCCCCGCCGTCAGGCCGCCGCCGGAACTGATGAACATCCACAGATCGGCGTCGCTGGTGATGCTCATCAGAAATGGCGGCAGCCGGTCGTAGGCGGAGATACGGTAATACTCCTCCCCGTCCACCAACGTGAACTCGCCGGCTGGCTCCGGGCGAGTCTGTGCGGCGCGACCGATGGTCAACTTCCGGCTCCTCGATTTCGATGCAAGCCGCGCCGCCTGGATGTCGCTCGGGCGTGACTACGACTGGTTACTTCATCAGCACCATGTTGTGCGCCAATTTACCCGCCGAGGTTGTCAGCACGTACCGATAAATCCCCGTTGCGGCGGTGCCGCCATTCGTCGTCTTTCCATCCCACACCACAGCGTGTGGGCCCGGCTCCACAGTGCCGCGCAACAGAGTCGCCATCCGCCGGCCGGCGACATCGTAAATGCTCAGGTCCACGGTGTCCGCCTGCGGCAGATCGAACGCAATGCGAGTCGACGGATTGAAAGGGTTCGGTACGTTTTGATGCAGCCAGAGACTGGCGGCGGGCGTGCCGGGAGCAACGTCCGTCGGGCCTTGTTGCCGGAACAACACGTCATCGATGAACATCGCTCCGCCGGATATCGTTGGCGAAACGAAGAGAATATACGCTTGTACCGACGCGGTGCCTGCCGGAGCCGGGGGGGATCTCAGGACATGCTGCGTCCATGTTCCAAGCGGCGCAGCGTGGTCGATGATCACCGTTTGGCTCGAGCCGATCTCGGTGTTGGCGGCATCGCGGAACACGATCTTGGCGAGCCCGAGGTTGTCGTTGGTCCCGGAAATGGGGCCGTCCTGGCACGTGGTCAGCGAGTAGACATCGAGCTTCCATTTCGATCCCGGCGCCGCCGCAAAAGCCTGATACATGCCGGAATCGGAACCCAAGACAAACGTCGAGAACAACTTGGCGGCGCCGGCCGGCGTACGGGCTGCGAATGCGCGCCCGTCGTACAGCGCGTTGCCGAACGTGGTCCAGCCGTTCAGGCTGGTGGCAAAACTCGAGTTGGCCAGGAGATTGGATTCCGCGGCGCCCGGCGTCAGCTCGACGAACGACGTGTCATCCACGTAGACCGCTCCGCCATCGCAGGCCGGCTGCAGGTACAGGAACATGGCCTGCACACGCAATGCGCCGGGAGGAACCGGCGCCGACACCGAGAAGGCGTTCCACTGGTTGCGAATCGAGTTGCCGTCACCGATGACGACTTCGTTCGAAGAAATCTCGGAGCCGCCACCCGCAGCATTGAAAAAGACGATCTTCGCGATCATGCGGTTCTTGTTGCAGGTGTCGGTGCCCGGAATAGGGTCGGCACTCGACACGTACGAATAGCCGCTCAGCCGATAAAGCTTGCCGGGCGTCGGTGCGAGGAGGGATTGGAAGCAACCACTGACGTTGAACCCCCCAGGACCGGGACAGCCCGGGAATGCTCCGAAGATCTTCGACGCGGCAACGCCGGTGCGAATGATGTTGTCTCCCGCCGGCAGCGACAACGCCACATTGTTCCCAGGAAAAGTGGACCAGCCGTTGTACGAGCCGCCTGCCGCCTCGAAGCCGGGGTTGGTCAGGAGATTGGCCTGCGCGAACGATTGTGACGCGATGGCCAATGCGGCCACGAACGTCAACGGAAGCGAAGCGTTCAAGAGGCGCTGCATCGTGACCCTCCTCAGGTGAAGCACCGGGAACGAATCTCGTTGCGAATCGGTGTCGATCTCGATCCCGACTCGATGGCGCGCGGCCGTGTCGCGGCGCGCCAGGACTCCAGACGACACCCGGCGCGCCTGCTTGTGGACCCATAGGGGGCGGAGGCCGATGCGTGTCTTGACAGTCCTATTGGGATCCTACACTATGTTCGATAGGCGAACAAAGTCCCTTTTTTCGTGGCGAGGCACCGGATGCAGGCCGATCGCACATTGCCGCAGGCCCCGTTGCTCGAACTGTGCGGCATCCGCAAGACTTTCACCTCGACCGGGCTGTTCGCGGCCGCGCGCCGCGTTGTCGCCGCGTCCGACGTCTCGTTCGCGATCGAGCGCGGACAGGCCGTGGCGTTGGTCGGCGAATCGGGTAGCGGCAAGAGCACCCTCGCACGGCTCGTCCTGCGGCTCGAAAACCCGGACGTTGGCGAGATTCGTCTCGACGGCCTGGATATGCTGGCCCAGGAGCCTCGTGGAGCTTCCCTTGGCTATCGCGCCCGCGTGCAAATGGTGTTTCAGGACCCCTTTGGCTCGCTGAACCCAGTCCACGACGTCTTCCATCATTTGGAGCGACCGCTGCGGCGCCATCACCGGGCAGAGCCTGCGAACGTGCGAGCGCGGGCCCTGGAACTGCTGAATATTGTCGGCCTCGAGCCGGCCGAGGACTTCATCGACCGGCGTCCGTACGAACTGTCGGGCGGGCAGCGCCAGCGAGTCGCCATCGCCCGCGCCCTCGCGGTGGACCCCGACCTCCTGGTCGCCGATGAGCCGACGTCGATGCTCGACGTGTCGATCCGCATGGGGGTTCTGAACCTTCTCGCGCATCTCAAGCGCGACCGGCACCTCGCCATCCTGCTCATCACGCACGATCTGGCGTCGGCGCGTTACCTGGCGGACCGCGTCCTTGTTCTCTATCGCGGCCGGGTCGTGGAAGAGGGCTCGACCAACGCCGTGATCGAGACGCCGGCCCACCCTTACACGCGTGCGCTTCTGGCTTCCATCGCCGGCGACGCAGCGGACACGCAGCGGACCGCGCCGCGATGGGTCGAAGCCTCGAGTGGCGAAGAAACCCACGGCTGTCCGTTTGCGCCGCGCTGCCCCGACGTGCTCGACATTTGTCACACCGAGGATCCGCCGCCGCGGACTGCGAACGGCCGCCAAGTTCGCTGCCACCTGTACCCGCAAAACGCGCCGGCATCCGGGAGCTGAGGCTCGATGGGCACGCACGTTTTCCCGCCAGGGTTTTTATGGGGTGTGGCGACATCCGCCCCACAGATCGAGGGCGGGTTCGCGGCAGGCAAGCGTGGAGAGTCCATTTGGGACCGCTTCGCCGCGACTCCCGGTCGGATCGCCGACGGTTCCAACCCCACGATCGCGTGCGATCACTACCATCGATGGCCGGAGGATGTCCGGCTCTTGCAGTGGCTCGGCGTTGGAGCCTACCGATTCTCGATCGCCTGGCCGCGGGTGCTGCCGGCAGGCCGCGGCCCAATCAACACGGCCGGACTCGACTTCTACGACGGTCTCGTCGATGCACTTCTGGATGTCGGCGTTGAGCCGTTCGTGACGCTGTACCACTGGGATCTGCCCCAGGTTTTGCAGGATGAAGGCGGCTGGGGCGCGCGCCATACGGCAGAGGCGTTCGCGGCCTACGCGGCTGTCGTGGCGAAACGCCTCGGCGACCGCGTGCACCGCTGGATCACCCACAACGAGCCCTGGTGCGTCTCCGTCCTCGGGCACGAAGAGGGCCAGCATGCGCCCGGCCACCAAGACCCCGCGGAAGCGGTGCGCGTCGCGCACCATTTGCTGCTTTCACACGCCTGGGCGAGGGATGCGGTGCGCCAGAACGCGCCCGGATCCGAGGTTGGAATCACGCTCAACCTCACGCCCGGATATCCCGCCTCCGAAAGCGACGCCGACCGTTTGGCGACGCACCGTTTCGACGGCTTGTTCAACCGCTGGTTCCTCGATCCGCTCTTCCGCGGTTGTTATCCCGCGGACACGGTGGCGGACCGGATTCGCCGCGGCCACGTCGAATCCGACCTGCCATTCGTGCAGGACGGTGATCTGCGCGCCATCGCGGCACCGATGGATTTTCTGGGCGTGAACTACTATAGCCGCGCCATCGTCCGCGCCGATGCTGCGGGCGACCCGATCGCGGTGCCGCTGCCTCCACAGACCGAGCAGACCGCAATGGAATGGGAAGTCTTTCCCGAGGGGCTCTACGATCTTCTCGCCCGCATTTGGCGCGAGTATCGTCCGCCAAAGATCTACATCACCGAGAATGGCGCTGCTTACCTCGACGAGGTCGAGGTTGGAGGGCACGTCTCCGACGTGCGCCGCGTCGAATTCCTGCGCCGCCACCTCGCCGCAGCACACCGTGCAATTGCCGCCGGGGTACCACTTCACGGTTATTTCGCTTGGTCACTTCTCGACAACTTTGAATGGGCCGAAGGCTACGCGAAGCGTTTCGGCCTGTACCGCGTCGACTTTGCCACGCAGGAACGCACCGCCAAAGAAAGCGCCATCTGGTATCGCGACGTCGCGGCCACAAGTGCGGTCGACGACAGAATGGATCCGGCCACCGCCAGGAGGCTCCCATGACACCGAACCGTCGACACGCCGTCGCGGCGATTACTGCGATCGCTGCACTCCTCACAACGGCGCGTGCCTCGGCACAAGCCGCCGACGCACCTCGGACGAGCGTCGTCCGCGTTGCGGCCGATGCCGCCGGGACGAAGCTCCAGGTCGACGGCAAGGACTTCATGGTGTTCGGAATGAACTGGGACTACTGCCCCATCGGTCAGAACTACAATTACGGCCTGTGGGGCCAGCCCGACGACATCATCGAGGCGGCGCTCGGCCGCGAGATGCCGCTTCTGAAGGGCATGGGTGTGAACGCGATCCGCGTCTACGTCGGCATCCCGCCGCGCTGGGTGCGCTACATCTACGAGCACTACGGCATCTACACCGTGATCAACCATCCAATCGCCCGCTACGGGTACACGCTGGATGGCGTTTGGATTCCCTCGGTCGACTACTCCAGCCCGCGCCTGCGCGCGGCGCTGGCCGCCGAAATAACGGCCCTGGTCGACCAGTTTCGCGGTGTGCCCGGCGTCCTCATGTGGCTGCTGGGAAACGAGAACAACTATGGTCTCTCGTGGACCTCGTTCGAGATCGAAGCGCTACCTGCCGGTGAGCGCGATGCAGCCCGCGCCCGCCAACTCTATTCGCTTTTCGGGGAAATCATCCGCACCGTCAAGGCGCACGATCCCGACCGCCCGGTCGCCATCGCCAACGGCGATGTGCAGTACGTCGATATCATCGCGCAAGAGTGCAAAGGGTTAGACGTCTTCGGGACCAACGTCTACCGCGGCATCTCCGCCCGCGACCTTTTTCAAGTCGTCCACGACAAACTGGGCGTCCCCGTGATGTTCACCGAGTTCGGCTCGGATGCGTGGAACGCCAAGGACATGCGCGAGGATCAGATCATGCAGGCGCGCTACCTCGTCGGCCAGTGGCGCGAGATCTACGAACAGTCGAGCGGCAAGGGACGCGTGGGCAACGCGATTGGTGGTTTTGTATTTCAGTGGAGCGACGGCTGGTGGAAGTTCGGCCAGGAAAGCCGCCTCGACATCCACGACACTAACGCCTCGTGGCCCAACGGCGGCTATGTGGAGGATTTCGTGCCGGGCCGCAACAACATGAACGAGGAGTGGTGGGGCATCTGCGCCAAGGGCCAACCGGATGACCGCGGTTTGTACGAAGAGTACCCGCGCGCCGCATACTATGCACTACGACGGGCGTTACGGCTGGATCCGTACGCACCGGGAACGGATCTCGCGGTGATCCAGGGGCACTTCGCCGCCTGCGACCCGGTGTTGTCCGGCCTCGAAGCACGCGGCGACCGCGCCAGTCTCGCGGCCGATGGGCTCGAACGCGTGCGGTTGAGCGGATTGCGGCTCGAGTTCGAGACCTTCAGCACCGGTGGATCCCGCATCACGACGCCGCGCGCGTCGGCGCCGCAGGCAAGTCTGCCCTCCTACCTCGGCTTCGACCATCTCGAGTCGTTCTATGCGGACGTGCAGGTGCAGCCCAATCCCAGTGTGACGGGCACGGTGTCATTCAACGTCTTGGGGCACGTCCCACTCAACCGCATCGACCAGATCAACTACGAGAACCGCGGCCGGACGCGCACGGTCCTGACGGATGAAGCGCCGCCGCCTGGGGGATTCGAGCCGCCGCTGCAGCTGGAGGGAATCGAACGGGTGAAAGTGTACCGCGGCAATGTCTCATGGGACGCCCCCCGGTTTCAGCTCGAGGGCTTCTACCGCACCGGCCACACGCATTGGGGCTACGAAGGCGACTTCTTCGGCCTGTATCGCGATGCGTACTACGGCACGAACATCGATATCTACAATGGCGAAGCGCCGGTGGGCATCGAGATGAGCGGCAAGGGCGGGCTTGCAGGTTGGAAACTCGCTTTCGGCCCGCAATTGTGGTGGGGCGCCAACCCGGCTTTTTTGCTGAAGTACCGCCACAACATCGGTTCCTTCGACACCGCCGCCCTGTTCCAAGAGGACATCGCCAACCAATCCTCCGTCACGTCCTCGAACGCTGTGCCGCCACGGCGTACGCGCAAAGCGACGCTGCAAATGAAAACCCGGCGCGGTCCGCTCGGCATCGAGGTCGGTGGCATCTGGGCCGGTTCGCCCCGCGTCGACGAGAGCTTTCAAATCGCTGCAGGAACGTCCGGCAACTATCGCATTCTGCAGGACCACGTCGTTGCGACCGATGCCCTCGGCGTCAAAGGCAAGGTGACGGTAGAACGTGGCCTTTGGCATTGGTACGCGCAGGCCGCATATATGGGACTCGTCGCCGACGGCGGTCCAACCGCGCCCATCACGTTCACTGGATGGAGCCTCAAGGACACCGGTTCGGGCAACCAGACGAACGCCATTACCGGCTTGGCGGTCAACTTCGGGAATTTCCAGTTCGGTCCCAATTTTCTCTGGCAGAAACCGATCGTGGGGCCGGTTCCGGGCGACGTTCAGTCACCCGGGCGGCCGCGCAACATTCTCGACGACCCTTTTGCGGTGCGCGCCAACCGCGAGACCGTCGGCGGCGAACTGCTCCTCGCATATGACCCGACGCCGGCCACGTGGATGTGGGCATGGGACAATGACGTGCGCGAAGACGCCCGCCTGGCCGCGAGCCTGGGCCTAGCGATTCGCCACTTGCCCACCACTCAAGACGCCAGTATTGGCATTCAGGCCGACGGCCGCACGACGTTCCCGTTCCCAGGCGCGCCACCGCCACGCGACTTGTGGGAGGCACGGACGCGCCTGGTGTCGCGACTGCGGAGCGATATTCGCATGGTGACGCATCTCTTCGCCGGCGCCGGCGAACCGAATGGCAATGACCCGCGGGTCGTGCATCGCTATGGCGCCGACACCCGGCTCGCCTGGGGATCCATGACGCTGGCGACGGCCGCGAAGTGGAACGACTGGGGACCGTACGACTACCATCGCGACGGTAACCTGACGTTCCCGGTGCAACTCATGGGCGATCTGTCTTACACGCTCGGAACACCGCGGTGGTTCGATTTCCCGCAAACCCAAGTCGGGGCGCGTGCGGCATGGCGAACCCTGGACAACCATTCACCGCGCTTGGTCACGGCGCCCGGGAAAAACGGTCGCGAATGGGAGATCCGGACATACCTGCACGTGGGTCTGTGAGCTACTTCGCGAGGTGGCAGGCGGCCGCGTGACCGGGGCGGTACTGGACGAGCTCCGGCGTGCGTACGCGGCAGAGATCCACGGCTACGGCGCAACGCGGGTGGAAACGACAGCCCGCGGGTGGGTTGCGCAAACTCGGTGGCGTGCCTGGGATACTCGCGAGTTCCACGGCGCCGCCGTGTAACGCCGGAAACGCCCGCAGGAGTCCTTGGGTGTAAGGATGCAGCGGCGCGCGCCGGAGCTCCGCCACCGGCGCGATCTCGACCAGCCGGGCGGCATAGAAGACCGCGACACGGTCCGAGAACTGCAGCATGCGCGCCAGGTCGTGGGTGATCAATATCACGGCGAAACCCAGCCGACGCTGCAGGGCGCGGATCTGCTCGAGGATTTCGCGTTCGACGATCACATCCAGTGCGGTCGTGGGCTCGTCCAGAATGACCAAGGCGGGTTCCAGCGCCAGGGCCAGCGCGATGTTCACCCGCTGCCGCATGCCACCCGACAGTTGGTGTGCATAGGAGTCGAGCCGGTCGCCGGGCATCCCGACCATACGCAAGAGTTCCGCGGCTCGGGTGCGCGCCGCGTCGCGGCTCGGCGCGTCATGCGCGAGAAGTGTATCGACGATCTGCTCGCCAACCGTGATCACCGGGTTCAGTGCGTCCATCGCGCTCTGAAAAACCATCGAAATGCGTTTCCAACGCAGGGTGCGCAATTCCGGCTCGGGGAGCGACAGCAGATCGCGTCCTTCGAATTGGACACTGCCGCCTGAAATGACCGCCGGCGGCGGCAGGATACGCAGCAGTGCCTGCGCCATGGTGGACTTGCCGCTGCCCGACTCGCCCGCGACACCCAGGATCTCGCCTGGTCCGACGTCCAGCGAAACGTGATCGATGGCGCGCACCGGCCCTTGGTCTGTGATGTAATCGATGCAGAGGTCGCGAATGGACAGGATTGGTTCAGTCACGATCCAACACCACCGGCGTCGAACGCGTCGGCTGCTGATGCCGAACGACAAGATACTTGCGCCAGGCGCGCTCCAACTGCAACCGCGGATTGGTGACTTCGTCAAACCCGGAGTTGAGCATCGTCAGACCAAAGCCCACCAGCGCCACACACAGCCCAGTGGGCGCGAACGTCCACCAGGCACCGGTGAGGAGCGCTGCGTCATTTTGTGCCCAGTAGAGATTCGTTCCCCAGGTCACGGCAGAAACGTCGCCGAGGCCCAGGAACTCGAGCCCTACCTGCGCGCCGATCGCGTACACCGTGCTGCCGATGACCTGCGCCACCAGCAACGAAGTCATGTTCGGCAGAATCTCACGCGTCACGATGCGGAAGTTCGACTCCCCCGACACGACCGCGGCAGCGACAAAATCGCGTTTGCGCAACGCCAGCGTCTGGGCGCGGATGACGCGGGCGTTCCACGCCCACCCGGTGACGATGAGGACGAGCGCCAGCGTGAACGGCCCGGAGGGCAGGTACGCGGCGATGACGATCGCAAGCGGCAGCCCGGGGATGACCAGGAAAATGTTGAAGAGCAGCGAGAGGATCCCGTCGACACGCCGGCCGAAGTACCCAGCCGTGACACCGACGAGCGCCCCCACGAACACGACGATCACGCCCACTCCGAAACCGATCGCGAGCGAAATCCGAGTCCCGGTCACGACCTGGGCCAGCACGTCTTGCCCCTGGCCCGTTGTTCCGAGCCAATGCGCCACCGAGGGCGGCTGCAGCGGTATCCCGACGAGAGCATCCGGTTCGCCGACGAACCACCGGCCGAACAATGCGATGGCTGCAAAGAAAGCCAGAACGACTGCACCGATCGTCGCCTTGCGGTCGCGGCGAATCGCCATCCACCAGGCGGCCACGCCAGTCACCTTGCGGTCCAGAGCGGCGCTCACGATGACGACTCCCGGGTGCGCGGATCGAGCCACAGGTAAACCAGGTCGACGACCCAGTTCGCGCCCAGCACCGCCAGCGTGATCACCAAGAAGATGCCCTGCATGAGTGGGTAGTCCTGGTTCCGCACCGCCTGCACCAGCAAGTACCCTTGGCCCGGGTAGGAAAAGACGATCTCGGTGAGCAGCGATCCGCCCAATACGAAACCCAGCGCCATACCGAAGCCAGTGACACTGGGGAGCAAGGCATTACGAGCCGCGTAGCGGAACGCCACCCGCGATGGGCGGACGCCCTTCGCACGGGCCAGATTGACATAGTCCGACCCGAGGATCGCGATCATGGTGTTGCGCATGGTGAGCAACCATCCACCCAGAGTGGCCAGCACCACGGTCGCAACCGGCAGCACCGCGTGCCGCGCGACGTCCGCGAGGAACGCGGCTGAGAAACTCGGCGTCAGGTCATCGGCGTACGCGTGTCCGAGTGGCAGCCAGCCGAGCGAAAACCCGAACACGTAGAGAGCCACCATCGCCAGCCAGAAATACGGGAATGAACCCAGAAAAGCGAAAGTGGAAGGCAGCCAAGTATCGATCCAACCGTGGCGCCACCAGGCCGAAGCGATGCCAAGCAGGGTGCCGATCGCGAAGCTGATCAGGACCGCCGAGCCCGCGAGAAAGAGCGTCCACAGAAGGCCGGTGCGAATGACGTCCGCGACCGGCGCCGGGAAATAGGCGACTGAAATGCCAAGGTCACCGCGCATGACGTGCCCGAGGTATGTGAAATATTGCCCCAAGAGCGGCGCATTCGTCAGGCCAAAGGCCGCCCGGAGTGCCTGCATCGCCTCCGGGGCGAGCCGGCCGTGGAAACGCGCGAAAAGCGCCGTGGCAGGGTCGCCCGGCATGAGGCGCGGCAAGAAGAAGTTCAGTGTCACAGCCAGCCACGCCGCGAGAAGGTAAAAGCCGAACCGCCGCAAGATGTAGCGCATGCACTCCTCCTAGCGTGGGGCAAGCGTGGTGAGGACCAAGAGGCACTCGCCCCGGTCGAGTTTGTTAGGAGAAGGATCGGCGTACGGTTCCGCGGCCGAGGGGAACCCGGTGAAGCGGCTCGTGTTGTACTCCGCCCAAGAAGGATTCGGATACAACGGGATTGCTGGAGCTTCGGCAACGAAGGTGCGCTGCAGCGCGTCGCTCAGTTCGTGCTGACGCGCCGGATCGGGTTCGCGCTCGAATGCCGTGAGCGCCCGGTCGGCCGCCGGGCTTCCGTAACGATGCCAGTTCCCCATCGACGGCGTGCCGATCGGGCCTACCGTCGCCGAAGACATGAACCAGCGATAGAACGAATACGGCGTCGGCCCCTCGAACGAGTATCCCATGCTGAGATCGAAGTTTCCTTCTTGGACCCGCTGGAACCAGGCGCTGAAATCATAGGTGCGAACGGTCGCCTTGATGCCCACGTCACGCAGCCCGCGCGCGATGACTTGCGCGGCGCGCACCCAATCCGACCAGCCGGAGACCGTGAGGATTTCGTATTGCCACGGAGCACCGTCGGGCAGGCGGCGGATGCCATCGGTGCCGCGCCGATAACCTGCTTCGTCCAAGAGCGCGCCGGCGCGTGCCACGTCGTGGCGCACCCAATCACCGCTCGCAGCGATATCGGCGTTGCGCCACGCCGAATAGGCATCGCTCAAACCAGTGGCGTCGCAGGGGCGCGAGTACCGGTACAAGGCCACGTCGACGAGGAGGTCGCGATCGATGGCCATGCTGAGTGCCTTCCGCACTGGCACCTTGTCGAACGGCGTACGCGTCGTATTGGCGTAGAGAAAGATGCTGCTGCCGGTGAGTGGAAACCAGTAGTGATGCGACTGCGGCTGGCGGCGCACGAAGACGCGGTCGATGGCGGGAATGAAATTCCCCGCCCAGTCGACCTCATCAAAGACCAGTGCGAGGTTGGCGCGGTCATTGCCGGGGTAGGCAGGAAAGCGCAGCGCCTCGACCTTGGGCAAACCGGCTTGCCAGTAGCGCGGATTGCGACCGAGTTCGTAGACCTGGTTCTGGAAAACCCGCACTTCCGTGAACGGCCCGGTCGCGACCGGGTGCTCGTTGGCATACGTGACCGGATCCGGAACGTCCTTCCAAGTGTGCTCGGGCACGATCTGCTGCGCAGCAATCTCGTCGAAGCCCGGGATGAAGACGCGCTGGAATCGAAAATCGACCGTGCGTTGATCGACAGCCTGCACGCCGGCCAAAAAGCCCCAGACGCCACGCCGATCGAGCGCCCGGTGCCGTTGCAGGAGTTCGAACGTAAAGGCCACATCTCGCGCCGTGAACGGCTGCCCGTCCGACCATAGAACGCTGTCGCGCGTCGTGACCCGTAGCACGAGGTTGTCTTCACGCCACTGACGCTCGAGCGCCAGCCACGGCACGAACTTGGCCTGCAGGCTATTGAAGACGAAGAGCGGTTCGTAGATCCCCGCGAGAGTCGGCCATCGCGCCGCGGTGGCGGTCGTCAAGGGATTGAAGTTGCGCACCCATGAGGCCTGCTGCTCCTGCGAAACCACGAGGACTCCGCGCGGCGGATGCGGGCGGTCCTGAGCGCACGCCGCGGCCAGGACGGCCGCAAGAGCGAACGTGAACCGGGCAGCGCTCTGGACCCGGGCGGCGGCGTTCATGGGGTGAGCCGTAGGACACGCACCCAGTCGACGAGCATGGTCTGCGGAAAAGTCGTCGCCGGGTTCGGCGGGCCGACAAAATTGCCACCGACGGCGACGTTCAAGAGGATGAAAAAGGGATGGTTGAACACCCACTGGCCGCGCGCCGGGAGACTGGCCGGTGTAACCGTGTGATACGGGACGTCGTCGACCAACCATGTAATGCGATCCGCAGCCCACTCGACCGCGAAGACGTGGAAGTCGGCATCGAATCCCGGCCCGGCGCGGGTGTAGGTGCGCGTTACTGCCGCTGCACCGGAATAGCCGGGGCCGTGGATGCTGCCGATGACGACGTTCGGCGCCTGGCCACGGTACTCCATGATGTCGATCTCGCCGCAGGCCGGCCAACCGACGGTGGGAAAATCCGCCCCGAGCAACCAAAAGGCCGGCCAGAGGCCCTGCCCGACGGGCAACCGGATTCGCGCCTCGAAACGCCCGGTGGTTTGTTGGAACAGAGCCTGCGTCTTGATGCGCGCCGAGGTGTACTGGCGGCCAAGATAATTTTCTTGGCGCGCCGTGATGACGAGATTTCCCGCGCCGTCGAGAGCGGCGTTGGTGGAACGGGCCGTGTCATACTCGAGTTGGGCATTACCCCAGTCCACCCCGACGTCATAGCTCCAGTATGCGGGGTTCGGCGGCTGACCGACGGCGCCAACGAAGTTGTCTTCCCAGATCACCGCCGGCACCGGCCCGCCGTTGTCGCAACTGCTGCTCCCGCCCAATAGCGCGAGCATGGTCAGCGTCAAACGCCGGTTGCCGAATCGTCTGAGAGTGCGCCGGATCATGAGGCGTCCTTTAGACGTGCCGCCGCCGGGAAAAGGCGCGAGTCGGCGAGCGCCGACTTGAGAACGAGAGTCGCGGCACCGACGGCGACGGACTGCGGACCGAGCTCGCTGGTTCGCACTTCGGCGGCTTCGATCGAACTCACGAGAGTGCGGCGCCGCACTGTTTCGTTGAGTGGCCCGAGGAGCAGTTCGCCGAGCGGTGCCAGGTCACCCCCCAAAACGACCAGCGCCGGGTTCATGAGGTTCAACATGCCGGCCACCGCGATCCCCAAGTACTCCGCCGCTTCCCGCACGATGCGCACCGCCATGGGATCGCCGGCGAGCGCCGCGTCCTCGATCGCAGCGACGGTCGGCGGGCTGCCGGCAAGCGCACTGTGGGGGTATTCGGCGAGCAGCCTGCTGGCGCGTTCCACGAGTGCGGCCTGGCCAACGAGGGTGCCGAGACAACCGCGCAGGCCGCACATGCACGGCGAACCGTGTGGGTCGATGGGTAGGTGCCCGATCTCTCCGGCGACACCGGTCGCACCGCGATAGATATTGCCGTCAATGACATGGCCCGAACCCACGCCTGTCGCAACTTTGATGTAGGCGAAATGATCGACACCCCGTCCCGCCCCCCACCAATGCTCGGCGAGAGCGCCCAAATTCGCGTCGTTGTCCACGAGCACCGGGACGCCATAACGCCGGCTCAGGACTTCGAACCCGTGGCGCCCGTGCCAGTCAGGAAGCACCAATTCCGAGAGCCGTTCGGGATGGCGAGGATCCATTGGGCATGGAACCGCGACCCCGATGCCCACCAGCCGGCGAACGCCACGTCGCCACGCCTTGATACCGGCATCGCAGAGCTCGAGGATCAGTGCCCGAGCACCGTCCGGGTCGGTGCGCACCGGGTGGCGGCGTTCGTCCCAAGCAAGCACGTGACCACGCAAATCGGTCAGCGCGACCGCCACGTGCGCCGCGCCCATTTCAACTCCCAGGATTCCGCACGCCTGGTCCTGAAACTGCAGCACCACCGGGCGGCGTCCACCGGTCGACGCCTCGGTTCCGACCTCGGCGATGAGTCCGGTGCGGAGCAGTTCCACCACGATTTCCGAAACAGTCGAGCGCGCCAGCTCGGTCCGGCGGGCAATCTCGGCGCGCGAGATCTCACGCTCGCGCCAGATGAGCCGCAGCAACGAGTCGATGAGTGGGCGCGGGCGCACTGCCGTAACGCGCCGCGCACCGTTTGTCACCGCGGCTGCCTTCGTCAATCGCCCATCGCTTCGTACCGGCACGTCCACCCCCGCGGCCCTTACTTGTGGAAGTAGAGGTTGTCGATATACTCGGTCTTCAGGCCGCTGCCCGAGAGAAAAAGCTGTGCGAGATGAGCCCGGTTGGTAAGAGCGGGGGGGGGAGTAATCGTCGCAAAGTCCGCCAACGGGATCTCGAGTCCAACCCATGCACCATGCACCAAGGGCGGAGTGGAAGTCGCGTTGAACGTGAGTTCGCCTTCCGTGTCATCCCCACCGCTGAATTGGCCGTTGGCGCCGAAATCGACGAGCTTCACCTTGAACTCCGAGCCTTCTCCGACCCAGACATCGAGATGGAAGTGCGTCATCTGCGTCGCATCGATGGGCTGTGAAACGAACTCGATCGCGGCGAAGCCGCGATGCGTATACAGCTTCACGTCGTTGCCGGCGATTTGCGTATCGGTAACGTCGGCGTAGTCCCAATCCGGGGACCAGGTGTCGACCGGCACGTTGGTGTAGGCGTTGCTGAACAATGAGATGACGTTTGCCGCAAGAACCGTCGGCGTCGGCGCTGCCGTGGCGGGAGGAGCGGTGATGTTCAGAGTGATCGCCCCGTTCACGGGGACGGTTTCGAGCTTGGCCGTGATGGTGGCTGTGCCGCCAGCAACGGCCTGGACCACGCCGTCGACGACCGTCGCCACACTCGCATTCGACGACTCGAACGTGAAGTATGCCGGCGAGTGGGCCACCGTCTGATCGGTACCGTCGACGTTGAAGATTACCCGCGCGCTATCGATGGTCACCGGCGTACCTACGAAAGTACTCACGGTCTTCGAGGCCATAAATGGCCGCGGATCGGTGATCGTGGCGACCGTTTCGAACTTGACCTCGTCGAAATACAGGTCATACCCCAAGCCATTCTCCGGCCCTTCGGAGAAGAAGAACAGGCCTTTTTCGGAGGTCAGCTTCGTCGCCGATGGAATGGGCACCACGTACTTCGTCCAAGTCGTGGAGAGGGGGAGGTCGCCCGACTTGGCGAGGTATGTCGTTGTGGCGAGGTATGCCGGGGCGGGGCCGATGTCGATTCCAATCCCGGCCTCGCTGAGCGTCGGATGCGCGCTCCGCTGCTGGCCGATCTTGGCCCAGAAGGTCAGGGCGTTGTACCCCGAGAGATCGCGGGCCAGAGTCGTCGTGAAGGTACCGCCGGCATAACTCGCATCGGGATTGCCCGGATTGGGGACGGTGACCTTGAGCGATGCTGTACCGAGGTACTTTTCCGTGGTCTCGAGGGCCACGGCGTCGTAGTTCGAACCGAGAAAAGCCTGGAAGGTCGCGTAGTTACCAAAGTTATCGTCGAACACAATCGGGTCGTTGTTCGGAGGTGCGGGCGCCAACGTGTCGGTCTCCCGGCCGCAACCGGTGGTTGCGAGAACCGCGATACTCGCGGTCGCGACCAGTAGGAACGCGATTCTCAGTCGCATGTGTCGTCTCCGGGTTTGGCCCGGGGTTCCGAACCCCAGACCCCTCGACGCATGGTACAACACCACGCGTCCGACTCTTTGTTCGGATCTCGAACAAAGAATGGACGGCCCGGCTGGGCCTGTCAAGCGCCCCGGGAATTCAGGCCCAATCAGCCCGCGCGTCGCCCCCGCCGGGCGCTGGCAAGGGGGGGCGCGGCGCAAGGCGGCGACTCGGAATTCGGCCTGCTACCGGGCGTCTGCCACAGAACCCTCGGCGGACAAAGGGGTCCGTTATGATTCTTCGCTTGAGCGATTGCCAGCCGTTTCCATATGATCCGTATTGCTACCCGAGCAGCCGCGCCTGGATCCTGAAGCAGAGTTTCCTTGATTCGGTCGTTCTTACCCAAAGACAACGAGGAGAGACTGCGATGAAGAAGTGTTTACTAATTCTCGCAACCGTCGCGTTGGCAGTGATCCCGACCGCCGCGTTCGCGACGTTTTCGGTCATTCAGGATTCGTGTCGGAGCGCCGGTAATACCGTGACCACGTATTTCTCGGTCGTGAACTTCAATTCGCCCGTGCCGGTTTGTGACCTGCACTTCCAGCCCGAGAACCCGGTCCCCGGATGCATCATGATCGCGTGCGGAGCACCGGCCGGATGGGGCTGTAGCTTCATTCCGGTCACCGGTGGCGTTTCATGGGAAGCGCTGTTCCCCGGCCCGGACTGCATCGTCGCGGGTTCTCGGAAGGGCGGCTTCAGCTTCACGTTGGATCCGGACTTCTGCTGTTACGTGGTCAGCTTCACGGGCCCGCAGCACGAGATACTCGGCGAACAGGAAGAATGCTTCACCTGCGTGCACGTCGGCGTGCAGAACAAGACTTGGAGCGACGTCAAGAGGCTCTACAACTAACCCAAGGAAATTCTCCTTGGCGTGAGATCGCGGCGCCAGGCTGGTCCCGGCGCCGGGTCGTTTTTGCGGCGCAGCGCCTGTGCCACGGTGCTGTCGGGGCGTTGCTTCCGAGTTGGCTTCTAGGGCGCCTTGCTCACGCAGCCGGTCGCGATCTCGGCAATGCCGCCTGCTCCGACCCGGCTTGGGTCAGGAATCCCCGACCCGCGACGACGCGATCCCCGCCGGAACCCGCGGACTGCACGGAGTTTCAGCCGCGGCGCCATCCGCGGGGTCGCGAACCCAGGTGACCACGTCCCATTCGTCGACCTGCCGTCCCACGCAGGCCGCCGCGCGACCTCGATTCGCTCCCCAAACCGATCGCCGAACCTCGCGAGGCATGCCGGCATCGGAGCCGCGGAATACCTCGCCAGGGAGTCGGCGGGGATCTAGAATTGAGGGTCCGGGTGAGTCCGCAACGTGCCGTGGAACGCGCCGCGGCGAGGAGTCCACATGATGCGTCGGCCCGAGTTGGTCGCACTGTTCGAGGCCGAACTCGCCCGCCGCGAGCCCCTCGACCACCGTCGCAATCTGGCTGTGTTCGAAGCCCTATTCCGCGAGGCGCGCGCGCTCGGCGTGCTTCCCGGAATCGATTTACTGGAAGGCCTCGATGTCGACATCCGCCTGGCGCGAGCGCTGAATGTTCGAATCCCTTCTTGAGCGTATCGCAACGGCGCTCGATGCGGCAGCGATTCCCTACATGGTGATCGGCGGGCAGGCCGTTCTCGTGCACGGCGAGCCGCGCCTCACCCGGGATATCGATATTACTCTGGGAATCGACATCGATCGGTTGGAGCAGGTGCTTGCGGTGGCCGCCGGGCTTGGATTCACCCCACTCGTGGATCCGGACAAGTTCACTCGCGAGACACTGGTATTGCCGTGCCAAGACGCGGTCACGACGATTCGGATCGATTTCATCTTCTCGTTTTCGTCCTACGAGCGCCAGGCGATTGGCCGCGCCTGCCGGGTGCGAATGGGCGGGGCGGATGTTCGCTTCGCGTCCGTCGAGGACCTGATCGTGCACAAGATCCTGGCGGGGCGCCCGCGGGATCTTGAAGACGTGCGCTCCGTTCTAAACAAGAACCCGGCGGCCGACCGTGCGTTCGTTCGTAGAACCCTGGCCGAGTTCGCTTCTGCGGTCGGAGAGCCGCTCGTGGCGCGATTTGACGGCATCGTGGGAACTCCCGAGTCCTGAGCGCCCTGGTTCATGGACAGCAAGGGGCGCGCCTCGCGAAGCGCGAGCCCATTGACCGAGCTCGAGAACCGCGCGGTCAGTCGGTGATGCGGGTGACCGTGAGGTGAGCGTGCGCGTCGACCGCGGCGCGCGCCGCGCTCGCGCCGGCGCCGCCCGAGCTCAGCTGGTGGCGGTGGACCGCCCACCACTGCGCGGCTCGGGCGTTCGTCCAGCGGCCGGCTGCGGCGCAAGCGCGAAGACGCTCGCGTAGCTCGTGCGCCGAGGCCGGGCGATCCTCCGGGCGCTTGGCGAGTCAGGCGAGGAACACGGCCTCGAGATCCGGCGACACGGGCGCGCCAAGCCGGGTGGATGGAAGATCGGGTACCGAATGCAGGTGATGACCGAACTTCTCGACGATCGAGTTGCCGCCGAAGACGTGCGTGCCGGTCAGCAGCCAGTACCCGACCGCGCCGAGCGCGTAGAGATCCGCTCGCGCGTCCACCTTGTCCGGTGCGGTCACCGTCTCGGGCGCCATATAGAGCGGCGTCCCGGTGATCGTGTCGGCCACGGGTGAGTGCGGGCTCGGACGCCGCCTTGACGCCGACGTCCTTCACCAGTCCGAAGTCGACCACCTTCACCAGGTCGGCGATGCCGCCACGATCGACGACCAGGATGTTGCCGGGCTTGATGTCGCGATGAATGAGCCCGGCGTCGTGCGCCTCGGCGAGCGATCCCGCAGCTTGTTCCAAGAGGTGGATGACGCGCTCCTCCGGCTGCGGACCATCGACCTCGACGATCTCCTGGAGCGAGGCACCTTCCAGAAGCTCCATGGCGTAGTAGAAGACACCGTCTGTCGTGCGCCCGTAGTCGAAGACGGTCACGGTGTTGGGATGAGTGAGCATCGCGGTCCGCCGGACCTCGCGCTCGAAGCGGATCAGCGCGTCATTTCCGGCCCGGTCGGGCAAGAGCAGCTTGATGGCAGTGGGCCGGCGCAGCATCGCGTGCGAGGCGCGATAGACCACTCCCATCCCGCCTTCGCCGAGCTTCTCCTCGAGCGTGTACTGCCCGAGCCGCCGGATGTCGCTCACCGCCTTGCGCAGGCCATAGATCGTCTGCGAAAAGCCGGCCGCCATGGCCACCGCGATCCCCCACCAGACGGCGCTGACAATCGTCGCCGGGTAGGCCATGTCGCCCACCCGGCCCTTGGGCCAGATGGCCGCGAGCGGATCATAGAGCGCGGGATCCCACGCCCGGTATGCGACGAAGATGCAGCCGAGCAGCGGCACCGTCATCAGCGCGGCGACCAGCAGCGTGCGGCGCGCCGTGGACGGTACATAGACCGCATACACCAACAGCATGAACGTCAGTGCGCTTCGCACCACATTGTGCGGTTCCGCGGTCAGGGGCATGACCAGCGCCATGCTCGAGAAGGCGCGCACCATCCCGGCCGCATCGCGCGTCTTCCATCGCCACCGGCTGGACTTCTGCTGCGGCGGTAATCGCAGCCTGGCAGATGTCTGCGCAGACAAGTCTATCGCCCCGCAGGACCTCATCGCTGAAATCGAAGCGGAAAAGCCGGCGGACGCGCCGGATGTGCGTTGGGACCTGCAGTCCCCTGAAGCACTCGTCGAGCACATCCTGAAGGTGTATCACGAGCCGCTGCGGCCCGAGCTCGATCGCCTGTTGCAGATGGCGCGCAAGGTCGAACGCGTGCATGGCGACAAGGCCACGTGTCCCCGTGGTCTCGCCGCGCATCTCGCCGCGATGCAGGTCGCGGTCGACGAGCACCTCGAGAAGGAAGAGAAGATCCTCTTCCCGATGATTCTCGCCGGCCAGCGCGGCATCGTCTCCATGCCCATCCAAGTCATGGTGCAGGAACACGACGACCACGGCGCGAGCTTGCGCCGAACGCGCCAACTCACCGACGACCTGCATATTCCTAGCGAAGCTTGCACGACGTGGCATGCGCTGTATGTCGGGCTCGAACGGTTCGAACAAGACCTCATGGATCACATTCACCTGGAAAACAACGTGCTGTTTCCCATGGTGCTGAACGAGTCAACCAGCAGGGTGTGAGATCGATCGATCTGCTCCTTGCCGGTCGGTGAGCCGCCTGGAGCGAAACCGCCGGTCGTGCCGCGCATCCCCCGCGCCGCGCGGCCAGCGCAATCATTCGGGAACAGCCGACCCAGTAAGTCCGATGAATCTATTCCGCGGTCAGTGAATCTCTCCACAGTCTGTTAGTGCGTGCATGTACGCCCAGCGCGGGTTTGCGGCACGCTTTGTGTTGACGCTTGTTTGTCGCCGGTGTAAGAGTACGAACTTGTCACAGCAATTCGGAGCGGCGTGCATTGCGGCACCGTTCGCATCTGGCGTCGTGCCCGACGGGATGGATCCCTGCGATGGTGGGTAGCCTTGTGTTTTCCCAAGTTCGTTGCCAGCTCGATCGCCCGTCGCGCGCAGCACTCGGGCCGTCGGCGCGTGTATTCGCTCGACGATTTTCAGGCTTCAACAACGTGCCGTGGCCGGCACCGGATCATTGAAGGAGAACATCCGGCGAAATGCTCTGTCGATGCCATGGCATCGGCTTTGGTCATGTGTACCGTGCCCATTGCGTGCTCCGGCGGTGCATACAGCGTATAGAGCTTCATCGGCTTGCTGTCGGTGTTCTTGATGTTGTGCCGTGCACCGGCGGGAACGACGACGGCGAAGTCGCTCGAGATCTTCGTCTTGTGGCCGTCGATCCAGACCTCGCCCTTGCCCGTCTCGATTCTGAAGAACTGGTCACGGTCGGGATGGACCTCCTCGCCAATCTCCTCGCCCGGGGGGATCGCCATGACCACGAGTTGCATCTGCTTGCCGGTGTACAGCACTCGCCGGAAGTCCGAATTGTCCTCAGTGCTTTTTTCGATGTTGTCCACGAACCCTCTCATGACCGTCTCCTCTCCCTTCAAGCGGTTGGACCCCTTGCTCTGGGAACGTGCGGTTCGCAACGGATGCGATCAATCACCCCCAGGCGTGTCCCCTGATGGTCGGCGGCGTGGACCGCTCGGTATTGCGATGGGGCCGCGCTGAGCCGAGATCAGGCGCGAACCCCCATCGTCAGCGGTACCACCCGGGGCTCGACAATCCGCCGAAAATCGCCGCACTGCATCCGAATCAGCTCGTGATGCGTCCCGGCGTTGAAGGTGATTTCACGGCTGTCACAGAGATGGTCGTCGAGGTACACCGGCATGCCGTAGAGGTTGCCGAACGGCGGCATGGCACCGGCTTCGCACTCCGGGAAATGGGCCGCGAAATCGGTCTCGTTCGCGAGCTCCGCTCGCTGCGCTCCGGTCACTTCCCGCACCAAAGAGAGATCGACCTTTACCGACGCCGGCACGACGGCGAGCGCCAACCGTCCATCCAGTTTCACGACCACCGACTTCGCGAAGTCCTTGCCACGCACATGCGCCGCCGCGGCGATTTCTTGGGCGGTGAACGCCGGCGAGTGAATGACCGTGACGTACTTGACGCCCTGATCGTTCAGGAATTGCTTGATTCGCCTGGTGGGCATGACAGCCCCCTTTTCTCGGCAGGGGAGCGTCCGGCCGCGGGCGCGGGCCTGCTTCCCTACCCCGCTCGAAGATCGGCACGGGACGCGCGACGGGGAAGAGGCAAAATCACGCCACCAATATCAACTTCGGAGTCCGCATGACAGTTAGCGGGCGTGGCCGAGGTAGAAGCCGAGGACGCCGAGGAGCATGTCGATCTTGAGGATCCAGTTGACCCGCAACAGGTTGTTGGGGCTCGAGTCGCGGAACATGAGCAACGCGGCAACGATGAGCAGCGGAATGACGCCGAAGGCGTACACGAAGAGATAGCGCGAGCCGTAGAGTTGCAACATGTAGGGCCACGGTACCGCGACCGCGAACAGCATGAAGAAACCCAACGCCACAGTGAGCGCGCGGCGGGCGCCCCACTCGTGGGCCAACGTGGTCGCACCGCAGGCGCCGTCCCCGGACAGGTCTTCCACATCCTTGACGATTTCGCGGCCCATGATGAACAGAAAGGCCAACCCGGCGGGCACGACCGCCGCAGCGGGCCGGCCGGCGAGCCAGGCGCCGAGGCCGAAACCCGAGCTCGAGACCGCGCTCACCATGAGATTGCCCTGCAGAAACCGGGTTTTGAGGCGGGCGCTGTAGACGAACAGGCATGCCGACCACAGAACGACGGCAATCAACACGCGCGGATCCGCGGCGAGCCCGACGCCGAGGGCGAACACGGTGAGCACCCAGTAATAGCGCCACGATTCATCGCGCGTCATCCGCCCGGACGGAATCGGCCGCCGCGGCTTGTTGATGCGGTCGATGTCGGCATCGAAGTAGTCGTTCACGACGTTGCCCGCTGCGGCCACCAGGGTGCCGGCGAGAGTCGCGAGCCCGATGCGCAGCACGGGAACCGCGCCGCCGGCGACGGCCGAGCCCACGAGAATGGTCAACGCGGCGACCGCCAAGTTGTGGGGCCGCGTGATCTCGACGCGATTCCATAGAAAACGCACAGCGCGCGGGCTCATGGCGGGCATCGTATCAGAAGGCGGGTCGAAACGCGCGCCGTCAGTTCGTGCGCTGGCAAGGGTGTGCTGAGGGCCGGCACGCGAGCGGTCACAGATCGAGACGCAGGCCGGTTTCGGCCCGCCACTCGCGCCGGTCCGGTCCATCCTGCAAGCCGATGCCGGCATCGAACTCGATGTGCCGGCCGTACCGCAGGCTGCCACCTGCTGCGTAGTCGTTGCTGCGCCGCACGTCGCCGCTCGGAAACGCCAACCGAAACGCCGTGCCGGGTTGCCACGTGGTGAGATCGCGATTGCCGTCGCCGCGCCGTTCGCGCGCCCATCGCAGCCACAGCTTGCGGCGCGCATCGGGGGTCCATTCGGCACCCGCGGTCCAGCGATCGGCGTCCGGACCGAGTGCGGTGCCCAAGAACGGATCGCCACCCGCCGGGTCACCGTTCCCGGCCATGTAGTACGCCGTCGCCAAACGATGCGTGAACGTCCAACGTGAGACGCGTGCATACGTCAAGCGCAGGTCGAGCGCGCCACCGCCGGCTTGGACGGCATGGGTCGCACCGGCGCGCCAGCCGATCTTCTGCGGCGCCGGGTCGCCGTCGTAGATGAAGTCGTCGACGAGAAGTTCAGCGTCGAACACCGCCCACGGCGAACCCACTTTGATGTCGCCGCCCAGCAGCACATTGTCGTCGGCGCGCTCGTTGAACTGATTGCCGTAGTAGAACGAGATCGGGAACAGATAGGTGGGATCGAAGTGCGGGCTTTGGAAAACCGCCGCTTCCTGCACCCCGACGGCCACCGGCCCCATTGTGATGTCGAGCCGGTGCGCGGCGTAGTAGCGATTGCGGCTCGAGGCCAGCATCGCTGCCACACTCGACAGCTCGAACCGTCCGAGATGCAGGCGCAGCGTCAGCGCGTCGAGCGACAAACCGGCATCGCTCACCAACATCTCCTCGCCGCGCCGGGCGCCCCACGCGACATAGTCGCGGCCGAACGACGCCCGCAACGGGCCTTGTTCGAGCGCCACGTACGAACGATCGTTGTCCGACGTCAGGCCGTGCCAGTTGCGTTCGCGGGACGAGATCCGATTCTCGCCGACGCGCCGGCCCGTTTCGTTTTCGACCGCCACCGCGTATCGCGTCTCGTAGACGAAGTTGTCGCCGTAGCGCACCGTGGTTTCGAAGCGCCCGAACCCGCGCCCTTGGCGCGGATCGCCGGCGCCACGGAACGCCTGTCCGACGGCATGCAGATCCGCGTCCGCCGCTGCCCGCCACGCACCGTCGCCGATCGTGCCCACCGGCGGATCGTCGCGTTCCGCCCAGAGACTGTCGCCGGTGACAAATTCGGTTTCGAGGCGCGTCAAACGCCGGCGCTCGGCGGCACCGAACGGCGCCGCGCAATCGTCGAGCGCCAGAACCCACTTGCGTACTTGGGTGCGCGTGTAGGGGCGCGCCGCCGGCAAATGCAGCAGCCCACGGGCTTCGAAATGCTCGAGTTCGGAATAGGCCCAGTGGCCGGGCGGCAAGCCTTCCGGACTTGCGGTCGCAAGGCGCGGCAAAACGATGAGAAGGAATGCAACGAGAGCGACCGCGGCCGATTCAGCCGCCGTGCGCCGCCGCGGCAAAAGTCGTGAGGTGAGCGTTGAAGAGTTCTCCGAGCCGCGGGTCGGCGCGATGTTCGTGCACCCAATCGAGCAACGCACTGCCCACCACCACCCCATCCGCATAGGTGCAAACCTCGCGCACGTGTTCCGGCGTCGAGATCCCAAATCCCACGACCACCGGCCGCGCCGTCACGGCGCGCACCCGTTCGACCGTCGAGCGTGCCGCGGCAGCAACCGCACTTCGCGCCCCGGTCGTACCGGCGAGTGCGACGCAGTACACGAAGCCGGTCGCGGCGGCCGCGATGCGCGCGATCCGTTCCGGTGCGGTCGTCGGCGCCACCAGCTGGACCATCGCGAGCCCTGCCGCAGCTGCCATGGCCGCCATTTCCAAACCCTCGTCGGCGGGTAGATCGGTCAGGAGCAGCGCCGCGACTCCCGCCGCGCGCGCCCGCCGCATGAACGGTTCGACTCCGTACGCCAGCACCGGGTTCAGATAGGTCATCAGAACCACCGGCGGATGCTCACGTTCGGCCCCGAGCAGGTCGAACAGCACATCGGAGTGCATGCCCTGGGCCAGGGCGATCTCGGAAGCCCGGCAAACGGTTGGACCGTCGGCGACGGGGTCCGAAAACGGCAAGCCGATCTCGATGCAGTCGGATGGACTGCAAGCCCGCAAAAGAGTTTGGAAACGCGCCGCGTCGGGATATCCCGCCGTCAGGAACGGAATGAATGCCTTCGCGCCTCGGGCGTGAAGCGCATCGAAGCGCTCGATGAGGGGATTCATGGATGCCTCAGTCTTCACGCCACGGCTGCGCGCCGGCGCGACGGGCCGGCCGCTCGGAACTCAGGTCGGCACGCCGGTATGCCGCCGTCGCCCGTTCCCGATCCCCGAGTTTATCCCAGCAGATGCCCAGCAGGTGATGGGCGCGCGTATGTTCCGGCCGGCGCGCCACCAAATCCTCGAGCACCTGCACGGCGCGCCGCGGGACGTCCATGGCGTTGTAGCACGAGCCGAGGGCATAGAGGAGGCGCGGCGCCGGTGGCGCCCGGCGGACGAGCGGTTCCAAACAGCGCACGGCGCGCTCGTGCTGGCCTTTGCGCAACAGGCACAGTCCGGTGAAGTACAACGCATCGGCGTGGTCCGGCAAGAGTGCCAGCACCTGGCGGAACTCGGCGAGCGCCGCATCGTGACGGCCGAGCTGCACGTACACGGCGCCCAGGTTGTAGCGGCCTTCGACACTGTCCGGCACGCGGCCGAGCCCGGCCTCGAAGCACATGACCGCGTCATTCCAACGGCCCGCATCGGCGTGCATCGCGCCGCAATTGAACTGGATGTCGGCCACGTCCGGCGCGAGACGTGCGGCACGTTCGAGTTCGCGTTCGGCGGCCTCCCGGTCACCCTTGCGGTCGAGCACCAGGCCGAGTTGGGCATGCGCCCGGGCGTCGCCCGCGTCGAGCGTCACGGCGCGCCGCAACGCCGCTTCGGCAGCGTCGGTCTCGTCACAGCGCTCGAGCAACACGGCAAGCCGCACCGGCGGCGTGCGGGCCTCGGCGCCGGCGGCGCGCGCTGCCGCCAAGTGGGTCCGGGCGGCTGCGGCATCGCCATTCACAGCGCAAAGAATCCCCAGTTCGACGCGCGGGTTCGGATCCTCCGGCTCGAGCAGGAGCCAGCGCATGAAACAGCGTTCGGCGAGCGTCACGGCGCCGAGCTGGCGCAAGAGCGCTCCGACCCAGGCGAGATTTTCATCGCCGGTACGCTCCCAGAACGCGATCGCCGCCCGCACCGCGCGCGGCCGTTCGCCGCGGCGCACGAATGCGTCGCACAGCGCCTCGAGCATGCCGGCGTCGCCCGGGTGTGCACGGGCTGCGGCGCGCAGGGCGCGGATCTCTGGATCGATTGCAATTGGAACGCGATACGGCCAGGAGGTCCAGGATCGCTCGAAACGCGCCGCGGGCATACTCGTCTCCGTTCGACCGCGCACGGGCGCTGCGAGCGCCGGGCGGGCCGCCGTGCGGCTCGGCTCGCGGATCCGCCTACGCGACCGGGCGTGCGGTCAGCACCTCGCGCACCTTTGTCTTGAGCTCGGCAGTGTCGCCGCTCTTGACCAAGTACGCGTCCGCCAACCAGGACGAGAAATCGTCCTTGTAGGTCGAGTAGCCGGAGTTGAGGATCACCGAGATCGACGGCCGGATCTCCATCATGTGGCGCAGAAAATCGAGACCGTTTTCCTGCTCCAGCTTGATGTCGAGAATCACGAGATCCGGAGCCAAGTTCCGCAGAATGCTTAGGGCTTCGGCCCCACTCCCCGCCGTCGTCACCTCGTAGCCCTCGTCCTCGAGCTCGCTCTTATACAACTTCCGGATGTTGACCTCGTCGTCAACCACCAGAACTCGCGACATTGCGGACTCCTTTGCGAGCAGACTAGACCGAAGCCAAAACGGGCGTCAACTCGAGATCACACTTTTTTTCAGGGTTCGACGCGGATGTCGAGCACGATCCGAATCGTGCCGCCGGGCCGGAGTTCGGACCGCGGCACGCTGATCGTGACTTGCTGGGTGCGCGTCGGCGCGGGTCCCGTGACACCGCGGCCGCCCGCTGCGAGCCCCGGCTCCGCCTTGCGGAGCGGGTCCTTGATGAATCCCGTCTGCAGCACGGGTTCGCTGTCGGTTTCGGCGTCGGCGCCGAGGTCGATCACGTGCCCATAGGTCGCGTAGTCACCGGCAACGCCAGGGGCCAACTCGGGGTCCGCCACCGACTCGAATTGCGGCCCGGCGGAAACCGGTTCGAAATTCGGCGCGGCAACCGGCGCCGCTGCCACTTGCGGGACGGTCCGAACGGGCGGCGGCGCGGTCGCAACCGGGGCACCAGCGCCGGCGCTAGCCGGAAACCCGGCTGGTTCGAGCGGCGGGGCACGTCGTATGGGTGGTTCCGTTGCACTGCGCAAAGGCGCCGCGCTCGGTACGGGGCGCGGTGCCGGTGCCGGTGCCGCTGGACGGGGCGCCGTCGGCGCCACCGAACGGGCGGCCGGCGGGTTTGCAACCGCCACCGCGGCCGGCGCCTGCGGCGCCGCAGCTCCCGCCGCCGGGCGGCCGGCGCCGGGACGCAAGTCGTTCATGAGCCGTTGGAAGAGCAGGCGCGAGACCGCGTGCAAGGTCTCGTAAACACCCTGGCCGCTCGCGGCCGCGGCTTCGAAGCGCGGCACCGCGTGCGGGTTGAGTCCCGCGTCCAGTTCTTCGAGCGAGTAGACCTGCGGCAGGTCCCGCTTGTTGTATTGCAGCACGAACGGCAGCGTGTCGAGCGACAGGCCCTGCTCGCGCAGGTTTTCGTCGAGGTTGTGCAGCGACTCGCGGTTGTCGTCCATCTTGCCGAGACCGCTGTCGGCCACGAACACCACCGCGTCAGCGCCCTTCAGAACCAGCTTGCGGGTGGCGTTGTAGAACACCTGCCCCGGCACGGTGTAGAGCAGGAAGCGGGTCCGGAACCCATGCACTTCTCCGAGTTCCAACGGCAGGAAGTCGAAGAAGAGGGTGCGGTCCTGGCGAGTCTTCATCGACACCATCTTGCCGCGCGACTGCTGCGGCACACTGGCGTAGATGCACTCGAGGTTGGTGGTTTTCCCCGACAGCCCCGGGCCGTAATAGACGATCTTGGCGTTGATCTCTCGCCCGGCGTAGTTGATGAGCACCATGCCTCCACGGCTCCAAGATCGATCCGGTGCGCGGCGCGTTCGGACTCGAGACAGGATTCAGCAAGGCTCGTTCCAGCGAAGGAGTCTGCATCGCCTGGACACTGCAGGTTGCAGCGCGCGCGGAACGGAAACCGACCGCATTCTCGATGTGCCTCGCGCGCCGTGCACGCCGCAGCGCGGCATTGCGGGGCACGGCGCGGCAGCAGGCGGGGCGGACGGCGCGTTTCCCCGCCGTCCGGACCCCCCGAGTTGCGCCAGAACCGGCAGCGCGGCGTGTGGCAAGCGTCCAAACCCTCTGGACAGAAGTGCACCGGTGGTGCAATGCGTCCGTCCGAGACGGTCCAAGGTGGTCCGAACCACGCCACCGACCTCACGCTGTGCGCTGGCACCGCTCTTGTTTGTGTCCTTCGCAAGGGCGTCGATCCACACGGTGGCGCCCCTGGTCTCGCGGTGTTGTGGACGCTTCGCGTTCAAGGCCCGCGATGGCGTTCGGCGGCGCGCACCACGCGCGGCGCGGGCTTCGTTCGGCGGAGGCTTCAATGTCCGCGACCTCGAAGATTCTCAACGAGATGTTTGGACGCTTGCTGGGCATCCAGGTCGGGCCGCATGTCACGGACAAGCTGTCGCCGGTCATCGACGGCGTCATCGAGAAGGTGCACGGCAACATCGACTTGGACACGGTTCAGGGCCAGAACACCTTTCGGGCGCTGATCTGTAGCATGGTCGTGCACGGCTGGGGCCTCGGGATGCACCCCGACAACAACCCCGTCGCCGACGCCGACGGCAAGCCGATCGAAGTCAAAGTTTGCAAAGATATTCTGGTGCCGATGGACTCGCTGAAGGCGATTCGTTACTTGAAGAAAGATTCGTATGGGCGGGTCAAAAAAGCGCTCTTCGAACCGGACCAGAACGCCCGAATTCGCGGCCAAATCGATACGATCCTCGGCGAAATCGCCACCGAAAAATGGACCGACGAATGAGTCCGCCGGCGCCGCGCCCGGCGCGGTGCCGCACCGCCAATCTCACCGGTCTGAATCCTAGTGTGTGCCGCGCCGCCGCCGGCGCGTCCCTCAGCGCAACGCGGTCGCGCGCTTGGGCTGCGGTTTGGCGCGCTTGACCATTTCGATGCAGCGCCCTTCCTGCGAGTAGCGCACCTCGTCCATCACCGATTCGATGAGGAACAGGCCGCGCCCGCTCGGCGCCAGCAGCTTGTCGGGATCGACCGGGTTGTGCTCGGGATCACGCTCGAATCCCTGGCCTTCATCCCGCACCTTGAGCCGCAACGACTCCGCGTCGATCTGCCCTTCCACTTCGACTCGTTTCTTGAGATCACGGCGATTGCCGTGCTTGATCGCGTTGCTGATGGCCTCGTCGAGCGCCAGCGGCACGTGGGTCGTATAATCGGCAGTCGAAAAACCGAACTCCAGCGCCAAGAGTGCGATCACGTGCACGATACCGGGGATGAATTGCGGATCACTCGGGAAGGTGTAGCGAAACATCGTCTTGCCGTGGGCCGCGAGCGCCGGAGAACGGCGGAAGACGTTGCTGAGCGCCGGTTCGCCGGCGAACTCGGCTTCGAGATCCAAGGCCGGAAACGGCGGCCGGATGACGCCGACGGCACCGAGCAACACCCACCGGCGCCACGTCTCGTCGTCGCACACCCGCGCGGCAATCAACAGTTGCGTCTGCCGGGCGCGCTCGCACACCGCCCGCCACCAAGCGGCGTCGAGAGACGCCGCATCATCGACGGCGATCACGACGCGCAGGAACGTCGCGCCGGCTGCCGCCTCGAACAGCGCTGCAGGCGATGCAACCGGCCGCAACACACTGCGTCCATCTCCCAGCGCGACGCCGAGTTCGCGGCCCAAGTCCGCATCGACGGCGAGGAAGTACGCTTCGAATGGCATCAGAAGATCGCTTCGCCCCCGGCCAGAATCTCGTTGAGGGCGTCCTTGAAGTAGGGAGTGGTGGTGGCGACCTCGGATCCGATCTTCGTCGCGTACAGATCCCAGGCCTTACGAATTTCCGTGGCGAGCGTTGTCGCGAGTGTCCCCTCCTGCCGGGCCCGATCGCGAGCCGCCTCATTGTAGACCAGAATGTCCGACACGAGGACGCGCGCAAGTCGCCGGGCGCGATCGTGCGCCGCTCCTGACGGCGGGGCCGGAGCGGGTGGCGGAGGCAGGCTTGGGGCCGCGACGCTCGGCCGGAACGACGGGGCCGGCCCGGACCAGGCGGGTGGCGCCGGTGCAGGCCGGGGGGCAGCGGCAGCAACGCGCGGCAGGCGCGGTGCTGCCGGCTGAAATGGTGTTGGAGCGGGCCCGGGCGGCGCCGGTTCTAGGCGGCGCGGCGGTTCGACGCGCGCGGGAGGCGGCGCAACGTCGGTTGGCGGCGCCGTGGGCGGTGGCGCCATGGGTGTGGCGCCGGGACGGAACGGCGCCGTTTCCAGGCGCGGTGCGGGGCCCTTCGGGGCCTGACCCCCGAGATCGAGCGTGCGCTCACCCTCCGCCGTCCAAGCCGGGCGCGACGGCGCGGCGGCGGGCGCGGATGCGGGCGCTGGATTCTTTGCTAATGGTGTGGGGGCGCGGCCGATCGGTGGCCGCCACGCCTCGCGCTCGATGCCGAGTGCGTCGGCAGACGGTGCAGCCGGCGGCGGCGCGCCGGACGCGTTGGCGGTGACGCGAAAGACCTGCGCACAGCGCGGGCAGCGCACCCGCACCGCATGAGCCGGAACACGTGCGGGGTCGAGTCGATACCCGGACTGACAGTGCGGACAGCGCACCACCACGCGGTCTCCTCCGGATCATTGCACCACGGCGTTCCCGTACGCGGGGCTCGCGGGCCAGAGTCGCAACGATCGCGCCAAACGGCAATCAGCCGATGTCCGCCCATGCCGTGTGTTCGGAGTAGTGCGACTCCAGATGCAGCCGCGCGGCTGCATGCGCCGGTGCGGCGAGGTCGGGATCGGCGGCGAGGATCGCCGCCGCGGCGTCGCGTGCGGCGAGCAGAACCGGCAAGTCCCGCGCCACGTCCGCGACGCGCAGATCGGGCAACCCATGTTGGCGCGTGCCGATCAGGTCGCCCGGACCACGCAGTTCCAGATCCAGTTCCGCGATCTCGAACCCATCATCGGTGCGCGCAAACCGGCGCAGCCGTTCCTGCGCCGCCTCGGTCCCGTCGCGGCCGGGAAGCAGGAAGCAGTAACTGACCTCGGCGCCCCGCCCGACCCGGCCGCGCAGTTGATGCAACTGCGCCAGCCCGAAGCGTTCCGGGTGGTGGATGATCATCAGAGTCGCGTTGGCCACATCGAGCCCGACCTCCACCACCGAGGTACAAACGAGCACCGCCAAAGCGCCGCGGCGAAACGCTTGCAAGAGCCCATCGCGCTCCGCCGCCGGCAACCTGCCATGCAGGAGCCCGATCGTCAGTCCAACCAGTGGCCCGGCCCGCAGGCGGGCGTATTCTTCGGTCGCGGCGCGCAATTCCAGCGACTCGCTTTCATCGATGATCGGCAGCACGACGTAGCCTTGGCGGCCGGCAGCCACCTCACTGCGGACGAATTTCCAAAGGTCGGCGTCGCGTTCTTCCGGCACCAAGCGGGTGCGCACCGGCTGGCGCCCGGGAGGCTTTTCATCGAGGCGCGACACGTCCAGGTCACCGAACAGCGTCAGTGCCAAGCTGCGCGGAATCGGCGTCGCGGAAAGCGCCAGCACATGGGGACGATGCGCCCCGCGGACGAGCGCCCCGCGCTGCAGAACTCCGAACCGCTGTTGTTCGTCGACGACCACGAGCCCGAGGTGTTTGCAACGAACGTTCTCTTGTACGAGGGCATGCGTGCCGATGACGACGTCCACGTCGCCACTGGCGAGACGCGCCCGCACTTCTTCCTTGTCGCGCTCGGGCCGGGAGCCGACGAGCACCCCGAGACGCACGCCGAGTGCGACGCACGGCCCGACGAACCGTTCGGCATGTTGCAATGCGAGCGCTTCGGTTGGCGCCATGAGCACGCCCTGCCAGCCGTTGCCGGCGGCCATGAACAATGCCGCCGCCGCCAACACCGTCTTCCCCGCCCCGACATCGCCCAACACCAGCCGCTGCATCCAAGCGCCGGACTCGAGATCGTGAATGATCTCGCCCAAGACACGTTCCTGGCCGCCGGTGAGCGCGAACGGCAACGATTCGAGATACCGCCGGTGCAGGCTGCGCGACGCCAACATCGCGACGCCGTCGCGGCGGGCCCGCGCCAGCGCTCGCCGGCGCAGCAGCAACAGTTGCAGGAAGAAGAATTCCTCGAATTTAAAGCGCTCGAGCGCGCCGGCTGCCGCCGGCATCGAATCGGGAAAATGCAGGGCACGGAAGGCCGCCGCGCGCGGCAGCGCATCGCCGCGCACGCTGTCCGGCAAGATCTCCGGCACCTCGTCCCCGACCGCGGCGAGCGCGGCGTGCGCCATCGACCGCAGCCATTTTTGCGTCACGCCGCGGGTCGCCGGATAGAGCGGCACGATGCGCCCGCCGTGCAACCAGGACTGCGAGTCGGCATCGATCCGTTCGAACTCGGGTTGGCGCATCTCGAGGCGGCCGCGTCCGGCGGTGACCGGTCCGGCGAGAATCACTTCACAACCGGGGGGCAGTTGGTCGCGCGTCCAAGCCGTAAACCACACGACGCGCAGTTGCGCTGTGTCGTCGGCAACGGTCGCCACCACGCTGCGGCGTCCGTGCCATCCCGGGCGAACCTGCAGCGACTCGACCCGGGCGCGCACGCACGCCATCATGCCCGGCGCGAGTTCGCGCAACGGCACCAAGCGGCTGCGATCGAAGTAGCGGCGCGGGACATGTAACAACAAGTCCTCGAGCGTCCGAATGCCGAGACGCTCGAGAGCTTCGGCGCGGCGGGGTCCGACGCCGCGCAAATAGCGAATGGATTCATCGAGTCGCGACACCACGTCCCCCTCAGGGTACGAAACGCGGTCGAACCGCGTCATCGGGGACGTGGCGTCGCGCCCTCGTCAGTCCATTTGCCGGCGCAGGAAGGCCGGCACGTCCAGATCGTCGGCGCTCCAGCTCGGCAGTCCCGGTTTCGGCAACGCAACGTGCCGCGCCTGGGTTTGGCGATCGAGCGCCGGCGGCTCCGCAGCCGCCGGGCTCGCGAGGAACTCCTCGTCTTCGAGTTCGAGGTCGAGATGCAACCACGGTTGCGTCGGCTGCGCCGGCTGTTGCACCGGCGCGGGTTCGGCAACGACGGGGGACGCCACGGCTTGAACCGCCGGCATCTCGAGCTTGGCGGCCGGGGCCGCACTTCCCGACGCCCGCGGCACCGGTGCCGCCATCGCCGGTTGGGCCTCGGCGGCGAGCCGTTCACGTGCCGTGAACGGGGTGATGCTCGCCACTTGCGATGCGGCGGCACGTCCCGGATCGCGCTGCAACGCCTCACGCAGCCGGGCGTTGGCATCGTTGCGCGTTTCGCGGCCCAAATTGACCGCCGCGCGCTCGCTGCCGAAGCCGGTCGCGATGACCGTAACGCGCAGCTCGGTGTCCAACGTCTCGTCGATGACGGCGCCGAAGATGATGTTAGCATCGTCGCCGACGGCGGCTTGCACGAGCGAGGTCGCTTCGCTCACTTCATGCAGTGTCATGCTGGGGCTGCCGGTGATGCTGACCAGCACGCCGCGCGCTCCGGAGATATCGACGTCGTCCAGCAACGGGCTGGAGATCGCCTGCTTGGTCGCCAGCACGGCCCGGTCCGGGCCTTCCGCAACGCCCGTGCCCATGAGCGCGTCGCCCATGTTCGCCATGATCGCCTTGACGTCCGCGAAGTCGAGATTGACGAGTCCCGGTACGGTGATGAGATCGCTGATGCCGCGCGTTGCCTTCAGCAACACCTCGTCGGCGATCGAGAACGCGTGCATGAGCGGTGTCTCGGCGCCGACGATATGCAGCAGCTTCTGATTCGGAATGATGATCAGCGTGTCGACGGCTTCCTTGAGCGCTTTCAATCCGTCGATCGCCGAGGCGTTCCGCCGGCGTCCCTCGAACTCGAAAGGCCGCGTCACGATCGCCACGGTGAGGGCGCCCAAATCACGCGCCATGCGTGCGACGAGCGGCGCGGCGCCGGTGCCGGTGCCGCCGCCCATCCCGGCGGTCACGAAGACCATGTCGGAGTCCTTGAGCGCATCGATGATGATGCTCTCGTCTTCCTCGAGCGCCCGGCGGCCGATCTCGGGATTGCCGCCGGAGCCGAGTCCCTTGGTGAGTTTGGTACCGATTTGAATCCGGTGCACCGCCTTCGAAAACTTGAGCGCCTGTGCATCGGTGTTCACCGCGACAAATTCGACGCCGGTCAACCCCTCGCTGATCATGCGATTGATTGCGTTGCCGCCGGCGCCGCCAACCCCCGCCACGGTGATGCGCGCGAGGTTATCGGACTCGCGCTCGAATTCGAACTTCATGTTTCCCTCCCCGTTTTTCCCCGTCGTGGGGGCTTGGAGCCCCGCGCGTCAATTGCGCGGCTGCATGTTCGCGGCACCGATTGCGAGCCGGCGCGTCGTGCGACGCGCCCGCTCACCGACGACGCGGCGTAAATCCGTCACCAGGCGCTCCCGGAACGACGATTCGGCGCGCATGAGTCCGGAGCGTTGCGCAAATTCGAGCAATCCGAGCGCCGTGCAGCACGCCGGATCGCCTTCCGCCTCGCGCCAGCCCTGCGGTGCATGCGGCGCCGCCAGACGCACCGGCGCTTCGAAAACCTGTTCGGCAAGATCGACCGCACCGCGCAATCGCGCCCCGCCGCCCGCCAGAACGATACGATCGCCAAGCGCCAGCGCCTGCTGCGCCCGCAGCGCGTCGCGCACCATGGCGAACAGTTCCTCCATGCGCGCCTCGACGATACCGGCGAGCGTTTGCTGGCTGACCGTGAGGCGCTCGCGGCCGCGCTGCACTTCCACTTGCCGTTCCGCCGGGACGCTTTCGATCAGGGCGCTGCCGGCGCGCCGCTTCAACGCCTCCGCTTGGTCGGTTTCGAGTTGCAGTGCAAATGCGATGTCGCGCGTCGCGTGCGATCCGCCGGCATTCACACACGCCAGGGCCTGCAACACGCCATCGCGATACGCGGCCGCGCCGGTCACTTCGGCACCCAAATCGACGAGCACCGCACCGCGGCCGCGATCCTCGGCGGTGAGCGCGGCACGCGCCGCGGCGAGCGGTTCGACGGCCGCACCCACGAGTTCGTAACCCGCCGCGTCGAGCACGCGCTGCAAGTTGTCGAGCACCTGCGAACGCGCCGTCACCACGACCGCGTCGGCGGTCACCGCCCGGCCGCGCATGCCGAGCGGGCTGCGCACCACGCGCGTGCCGTCGACAACGTAACCGGTGGGCAGCACGTGCAAGACCTCATGGTCGCGCGGCAGGCCGATGTCGGCGGCCGCATCGAGCGCCCGGTCGAGGTGCGCCGGATGCAATGTCACCGGCAACTTGGTGCGCATCGTGCCGCGGGCGCGCACCGCCCGCGCTTGCCCGGCACCGACGCCGGCGACGACGCGGCGCACGCGGACACCGGCACGCTCTTGGGCGGCGAAGAGGACACCGGGCAGAACTCGCTTGGCGGCGTCGAGATCGACGAGGACGCCTTGGTCGATGAGCGTACAGGGGTGCTCGATCCAACCGCGTACGCTGTACGAGTCGCCGTGCGGCACGGCGACTACGACTGTTACCTTTTCGGCCCCGAAGTCGAGCGCCAGAATGGCGGCCGGGTTCGGCGCGTCAACGCGTGCGGACCCGCGCATTGCGGCCTCCTCCCCCGTTGCGGACGACGACTTGATCCTGAAAGCGCAGATCGATTGCGCCCGGCATCGGCTCACTCCCCAGGCTCTCTTCGAACACCCGCAGTTTCAAGAGTTCGGTGTCGGCGCGCGACGCGTCCAAACGCACCTTGGCGCCGGAATCGGCAAGAACCAAACGCACGTCGTCCGGCTCCTGCCACTCGACGGCCGAAGGCGCCAGGGTCGGAATGTCGAACAACGGCACGAGCGCCGCGAGCAGGGCGCGTGCTGCCGGGTCGAGGCGCCGCGCCTTGGCATCGAGCCCAAAACCGTGCAAGAGCGGCATTCCGGGCCACACGTGCTCGACGCCGAGCAGCCGCCCGTCGGCATCGACGGCGGTTTGTGCATCGAGTTGCGCAACCGCCCGCTGCGACACCAGACAGACCTCGAGATTTCCAGGAAGGTGACGCCGCAAACACAAGTCAACAGGGGCTTTGCCACCAAAGAAACCGCGCCGAAGCGCGGCCTCCGAAACGAAGAGCAACGGCCGCCCGAGGACGGCAGTTTCGAGGCGTTCGCAGCGGTCAAGCGGCGGTTGGAGAGCGCCCGTCCAAGTCACTTGGCGGACGCGCAAGAGCGGCGAGAGTGCCGCCGAGGCAACGACAGACAACAGGACGCCGGACGCCACCGCGACGCGCACGAGCGGCGCGCGCCACGCGTCATCCAGCCACCGCACACCCCGGGCCGCATCCGCACGACCCCACGCACCCCGTCGGCCCACCGCCCCGCCTCACACGTACGGTTCCGGGGTCCCGCACAGCACTACGTCGCCGCCTGCGGCACACCGGATCCAACCCGCCGGCGCCACTTTTCGACGATCTCGTCGTTCCACGACGTCACGTCTCCGGCGCCGAGCGTCAACACCAAGTCTCCTGGTTGTATAGAGGAAGCGACGGCATCGGTCAATCGCTCTTTGTCGGGAACGTACGTGACGTTGCGGTGGCCGTGCTCACGGACGGTTTGCGCGAGCACCTCCGACGTCACACCCGGAATCGGCTCCTCGGACGCGGCGTAAATGTCGGCCAGGAACAGCACATCGGCATCGAAGAACGAGCGCCCGAACTCGCTCATGAGGAAATGGGTGCGCGAATAGCGATGCGGCTGAAATACCACCAACAAGCGCCTCGCATAGTTGCGTTTGGCGGCCCGCAGCGTCGCGGCGATCTCGGTGGGGTGGTGTCCGTAGTCATCCACGAAAACCACGTCGTGCTCGACGGCGCGGATTTCGAAGCGCCGCGCCACCCCTAGGAACTCGTGCAACGCGGTGGCGATGGTGGGGAACGGAATCTGCAGTTCGATGCCGACCGTGATCGCCGCGAGCGCATTCAGAACGTTGTGCTCGCCCGGCATCCGGATACGCGCCTCGCCGATCACCGCGCCACGGTTCGAGACCTCGAACCGGCTGCCCGCATCGGTCGACTCGAGGATGCGGCCGGTCACGTCGGCCTGGCTCGCCAGGCCGTAGGTCAGGCAGCGTTTTGTAATCCGGGGGATGATCGATTGCACGTTGGCATCGTCGAGACACAACACGCCGGCGCCGTAGAAGGGCACTTTGTTGACGAACTGCACGAATGCATCCATGATCGCTTGCAGGTTCGCGTAATGGTCGAGGTGTTCGGCGTCGATGTTTGTCACAACTGCAATTGTCGGTGGCAACGACAAGAAACTGCCATCGCTCTCATCGGCTTCGGCCACCAGATAGTCGCCCTTGCCGAGCTTGGCGTTCGTGCCGAGCGCCAGCAGCCTCCCCCCGACGACGATGGTCGGATCGAGGCCGGCCTGCGCCAACACGGTTGCCGCGAGCGACGTGGTCGTGGTCTTCCCATGCGCCCCCGCGACCGCGACCGAGAACTTGAGACGCATCAGTTCGGCGAGCATTTCGGCGCGTGGAATGACCGGGATCTTCTGTTCGCGCGCTTTCACGAGCTCCGGGTTGTCGGGGCGGATCGCCGACGAGTAGACGACGACGTCGGCGCCTTCCAGGTTCTCGGCCCGATGGCCGATGAGCACCCGCGCTCCGAGCGGCTCGAGGCGCTTCGTCACGGCCGAAGCTTTGACGTCGCTGCCACTCACCTTCCAGCCGAGATTCAGCAGCACCTCCGCGATACCGCTCATGCCGATACCGCCGATGCCGACAAAATGCACCCTGCTGACCCGCCCGAACATTCAGCCTCCCCCACTCGTCACTTGTGCCGCCACTGCCGCCGCCAGTTCCTGCGTGGCGCGCGGCCGCGCCAGACTGGCGCTCGCTTGCCCCATGCGCTGCAGGCGCTCCGGCGCGCCGACGAGCGCCACCACCTCGGCCGCCAACCGCGCCCCATCAAGGTCGCGATCCGCCAACAGGATCGCTGCCCCCGCATCCACGAGCGAGCGCGCGTTGGCGGTTTGATGATCGTCCACCGCTCCCGGAAAGGGAACGAGAATTGCCGGTTTGCCGCGCGCGGTGATCTCCGCGAGCGTCATCGCCCCGGCCCTGCAAACGAGCAGCGTCGCCGCGGCGAGCGCCGCCGGCATGTGGTCGATATAGGCCCGCAGGAGCACGTCGGGCGCCCCGTCCCACTGCGGCGCCAAACGCGCGTAGTCGAGCTCGCCCGTCTGCCAGAGCCACACGACGCGGACCTGCCGCGCGACGAGCGGAATGGCGGCCGCAACCGCAGTGTTGATCGAGCGCGCGCCGCGGCTGCCGCCCACCACCAGCACCATCGGGACGCCAGCCGGCAGGCCCTCGAGCGGTGGTTGCGGCGCCAAAATCTCGTCCCGCAACGGATTCCCCGTTAGCTTGACGTGACGTCCGAAGTAACGCTCGCAACCTGGGAATGCCACATGGACTTCGCGCGCCAGCCGTCCCAGAACCCGGTTCGTCACACCGGGAATACTGTTCTGCTCCTGCACGACGAGCGGCCGGCGCAAGAGTGCCGCCGCGAGTCCGGCCGACAGGCTCGCATAGCCGCCGGTCGCGACCACGACATCGGGTTTCCAGGCGCGGACAAAGGTCAGCGCTTGCGTGACGCCATGCGCGAGATCGAGTGCCGCGCGGCAGCGCCCCAAGAGTCCCTTGCGCCGGAAGCCGCTGCCCGCGATCAAGTGCAGCGCGAAGCCGTGCTGCGGGACGAGCCGTGCTTCCAGTCCCTGCGCACTGCCCATGAAGGCCGACTCGCAATCCGGCCGCGTGCGGCGCAGATGTTCGGCCACGGCAAGGGCCGGATACAGATGCCCGCCCGTGCCGCCGCCCGCGAACAGCACTCTCACAGCAACGCCTCCACGGCGTGCTGGTGCGGCCGGGTCCACCGGCCGGGCCGGCGCTCGACCGCTTCGGCTTGGCGGGCGATGTTGCGCAGCACGCCGAGCGCGAACAGATGGGTGACGAGCGCCGACCCGCCGTAGCTCACGAGTGGCAACGGCAGCCCGGTGACTGGAAACAGCCGCAACGCCACGCACAGGTTGATCATCGCGTACCAGAAGAGCGACATGCCGATCCCCACCGCGAGCAAGCGCGCAAAGGGGTCTTCGTGCGCCTTGGCAACGCGGATCGCGCGCCCCACCAACAACAGGAACAAGCCCAGGACGACAATGCAACCCACGAAGCCCAGCTCTTCGCCCATGACTGAAAAGATGAAATCGGTGTGGGCATCCGGCAGGTAGCCGTACTTGGCGATCCCCTGCCCGAGGCCTTTGCCCACCGGGCCGCCGCTGCCGATCGCCAGCACCGATTGCAGGCTCTGATACGCACCACCCGCGGCGTGCGCATCCGGGCTCAAGAATCCGAAAATACGCGACCGCACATGGTCCTTCGACCACGCCAGAACAATACCGCCGGCCAGCAGCACGCCGGCCGCGGTGCCCAGATGCCGGAGGCGCGCACCACCCATGTAAATGAGCGTCAGGCTGATGAGCGACAGCGCCATGGCGCTGCCGAAATCGGGCTGCTTGAGCACCAACCCCAGCACCACGACAAGCACCGCACCCAACGGCAACAACCCATCGCGAAACGACTGGATCTTGGTTCCCATGCGAACGATTTCCGAGGCCAGAAAGCAGACGAGCGCCAAGCGCACGAATTCGACCGGCTGCAAGGTCTGCCCCATGACGTGGACCCAGCCACGCTGGCCGCGGATCGACGTGAAGAGGAACACGACGCCCAGGCCGATACAGGCCACGACGAGTCCGAGGCGCGCGACGCGGCGCCACTGGCGGTAGTCGATCTGCGACGCCACCAGCAGCAACACGACGCCGATGATGGCGCGAACCATTTGGCGCTTCACGAAGAAGAAGGCATCGCCGAATTTAGCGCGGGCGATCTCGTGGCTCGCCGAAAACACCATGCCGAGTCCGATGACGACCAGCGCCAACGCCAAGATCAAGATCGCATGTTCGTGCCGCAGTTTCACGCCCGTACCTTCCCCGTTTCGCGGGCCCGGGCCCGCTCCACCGCCGCGTCGAACTCTGCGCCCCGGTGCTCGGCATTGCGAAACATGTCGAAGCTCGTGCACCCAGGCGAGAAAAGCAACGTATCGTCCGGCTGGCCGGCGCGCAGCGCCGCCGCCACCAGATCATCGAGATCACGGACCCGTTCCAGCCGCGCACTGCCGGCCAGTGCCGTTTCGATTTCGCCGGCGGCTTCGCCGTACACGAACACGGTGCGCACGCGTCCCAACGAGCCGCGCAAGGTCCGGAAATCGAGGTCCTTGTTGCGGCCGCCCAAAGCCAGCATCAACATGCCGTCGAGCCCCTCGACGCCGGCGCGCACCGCCTCCACCGTCGTCCCCTTCGAATCGTTGACGAACCGGATGGCGCGAATTTCGCCCGCCGGCTGCATGCGGTACGGCAGGGCGTGAAAACTCCGCAATGCCGCTTGCACGGCCGCGTCCACCGGTCCGAGCACTCGTGCCACCGCGAGCGCCGCCATGGCGTTCCGCACATTGTGAGCGCCGAGCAGCGGCACATCCGCGACGCGTGCCAGACGTTCGTGCCCGCCCGGCGTGCACCACACGAGATCGGCGGCCTCGCGGACGACGCCCGCACCGTCCCACAGCGCGCCGAATCCCAGCACCTGCGCTTCCGACGCGCGCCCCGTCGCGACGCCGTATCGATCGGCGGGGTCGACGATCAAGACATCATCGCGGGTCTGATGGCGCGCGATGCGCTGCTTGGCTGCGGCGTACGCCTCGAAGTCCGGGTAGCGGTCCAAATGATCGGGGCTGACGGCAAGCAGCACCGCGACGCGGGCGTGAAACGTGTCGACGGTTTCGAGCTGGAAACTCGACAGCTCGAGCACGACCCAATCCTCGGCACCGGCCTGCGAAGCCACGGCGCAATACGGCAGCCCGATGTTGCCGGCCACGAAAACCCGCTTGCCCTGCGCCGCCAACAACGCGCCCGCAAGTGCGGTCGTCGTCGACTTGCCCTTGCTGCCGGTGATCGCGACCACCGGCGCCGCCGAACAGCGATACCCGAGTTCGATCTCGGAGATGACCGGGATGCCGGCAGCGCTTGCGGCGACGACGAGCGGATGCGTCGTGGGGATTCCGGGTGACAAGACGAGCCAGTGGACCCCGCGCAGCAGTTCGACGCGCGTTTCGGCAGCGCTTGCGGCGAGCGTCTGCCGCGCCCAATCGCCGGCCAGCACCGGGCCCGCCGCCGGTCCGTCGTCGACACCGACGACCTCTGCACCGTGGCGCACCGCCAGGTCGGCGGCCGCTTGCCCGCTCCGCGCCAAGCCGAACACCAGGATGCGGCGCCCACGCAACCAGTCGCTGTCGAGATGCGGCATTGCGACTCGTCTCCTACTGCAACTTGATCGTCGACAGCGACAACATGACCAAGAGCGCGGCCACGATCCAGAAGCGCACCACGATCTTGGTCTCCGCCCAACCCAGGAGCTCGAAGTGGTGGTGCAACGGCGCCATGCGGAAAACCCGTTTGCCGAGCCAGCGGTACGAACCCACCTGGATCATGACCGAAAGCGCCTCCGCCACCAGAACACCGCCGACGAGAACCAGCAGGAATTCTTTTTTGACGAGCACCGCGACCGCCCCCAGCGCCCCGCCGAGCGCCAGCGAACCGGTGTCGCCCATGAACATTTCCGCCGGATGGGTGTTGTACCACAAGAACCCGAGTGCGGCCCCGACCATGGACATACAGAACACCGTCAATTCGCCGCTGCCCCGAATGAAGGGCACGTTGAGATACTCGGCGAACTTGAAGTTACCGCTCACGTAGGCGAGGGCCGCGAAGGCTAGAAAAGCCAGTGAACACAGGCCGATGGCCAGGCCGTCCAGGCCGTCCGCCAGGTTCACCGCGTTCGACGACCCGGCGATGACGGCCATCACGAATGGGATGTAGAGGAGCCCGAGTTCCAGCAAGTTGAGGTTCTTCAAGAACGGTACCGAGGTGCGGGTGGCGATCTCCGGCTGTTCCGGAAAAAAATACAACGTCGCGCCGATGAGCAGGCCGAGGCCGAACTGGCCGAGCATCTTGTAGCGGCCGATCAGGCCGTGGCGTGATTTCTTGACGATCTTGAGGTAATCGTCGAGAAAACCGATCGCCGCCATCCACACCGTCGCCAGCAATGCGAGCTGCACCTGCCGGCTGGTGAGATTCGCCCACAAGAGGGTTGGAATCACGCTGCTCACCAGAATCAGAATGCCGCCCATGCTGGGCGTACCGACTTTTTTCTGATGCGATTCGGGCGTGTCTTCCCGCACCGCCACCTTGCCCTGCATGCGGCGCAGGGTCTGAATGAGCCAGGGTCCAAGGACGAAACTAATCAAGAGCGCCGTCACCATGGCGTAGGCGGACCGGAACGTGATGTACCGGAACACGTTGAAAATCGGCAACCGGTCGTGCAACGGATACAGGAGCCAGTAGAGCATTCACGCCACCCCCGCCGAGAGCGCCGCCACGACGCGTTCCATATGGCTGCCGCGCGACCCCTTTACGAGCACCGCGTCGCGTGGCCGCACGAGCGCCTGCAGTGCTTCGACGAGCGCATCGTGGGTCGCAAAGTGCCGCGCCCGCGCTCCGAGCCCGGCGCGCGCCGCGGCTTCGACAGCGTGCGCCATCAGCGGCCCAAAACCAAAAAGGTACTCGATCTTCGCCGCCGCGACCCGCGCCCCCAGTTCGGCGTGCAGTGCCGCGGCATCAGTGCCGAGCTCCAGCATGTCGCCCAGGACGGCGATGCGGCGCGCCGCCGAACCGCCGAGCGATTCCACCGCCAGAGCCATCGAGTCGGGATTGGCGTTGTACGTGTCGTCCAGCACATCGATGTCGCCGAGGCGGGTCCATTGGCTGCGCTGGCCCGTGAAGACGGCATGCGACAAGGCGTCGGCGGCCGCGGCAAGATCGGCGCCCCACTCGACCGCCAACGCGAGCGCCGCGGCGGCGTTCGTGGCGTTGCCGCGTCCCGGCCGCTGCAACACGAACTTCACACCGCGCATCTGGAGTTCCTGGCGTCCAGCCTCCAGCCCGCGCGCCGATTCGATCCGGTAACGGGCCCCCGGATCGAATCCGAACGACACGACGCGTTGGGCGCCGGCACGCTCCACCAGCATCGGATAGTACGGATCGTCGGCATTCAAGAGCGCGATCCCGGCCGGCCGCAGCGCCGCCAAGAGTTCGGATTTGGCGCGGGCGACGCCATCCTGCGAGCCGAACTTCTCGAGATGCGCCCGGCCGATGTTGGTAATGAGAACGGCATCCGGCGTCAAGATCCGCGACAAGAGATCCAACTCGCCGAAATCGCTCGCGCCGGCCTCGGCGACGAGAAAGTCCTCGTCGCCGCTGCGGCCCAGGATCGTGAGCGGCACGCCGATATGGTTGTTCAGGTTGCCACGCGTCGCGTAGACGCGACCGCGGGTGGCGAGCGCCGCGAAGGTCAGATCCTTGGTCGTGGTCTTGCCGTTGGAGCCCGTGATGGCGACGACCCGCGGACGGCGCCGTTCGAGCGAGCCACGCGCCAGCGCCTGCAGCGCTGCCAGGGTGTCGTCGACACCGAAAGCCGCGTTGGTTCCGGCGGGCAGCGACGCCAGTGTCTCGGGCCGCACGACCACGCCTGTGGCGCCACGCCGCAGGACATCCGGCACGAAAGAGTGGGCGTCGAAGTTCTCACCCACGAGCGCCACGAAGAGTCGGCCCGCCACGTCGTGGCGCGAGTCGGTCACCACACCATCGAACACCTGGCCGGCGACACCGGCCGCGGCACGCAACCCACCGGCCTGCTGCAGATCGGCTTGCACATCTTCGGCGCGCAGCATCATGCGGCACCGCCGGTGCGCACGCGCGCCTCGAGTGCAGCCGCGGCCACTTCACGATCGTCGAAGTGGCGCCGCTCCGTGCCGACGATCTGATACGTCTCGTGCCCCTTGCCGGCGATGACGACGAGGTCGTCGGGCATCGCCAACTCGATGGCACGTTGGATCGCCCGCTGGCGATCGGCGATACGCTCGGAATCCTTGCGGCCCGCCGGCCAACCGGCCTGCACTTCGTCGAGAATCCGTTCCGGATCTTCGGTGCGGGGGTTGTCGGACGTCAGCACCGCGAAGTCGGCGAACTGGGCGACCGCCGCCGCCATCAGCGGCCGCTTGCCGCGATCGCGGTCACCGCCGCAGCCGAAGACCGCAATCAAACGATTGTGGGTCAAGGCGCGGCCGGTGGCGAGGACGCGCTCCAGCGCTTCCGGCGTGTGGGCGTAGTCGACGACGACATGCGGCGCGCCGGGGCGCGAGACGAGTTCGAACCGCCCCGGCACCGCTGGTGCATGGCTCAATGCAGCGATGGCGCTTTCGAACGGCACCCCGAGCAAGAAACTCGCGGCGCAAGCAGTCGCGGCATTTTGCACTTGGAATGCGCCCGGCAACGGCAAGAAGAACGGCCGCGGGCCCTGGCCCCAATCGAACACGATGCGATTGCCGTCGAGCCGGGTCTCGGAACCCACCAGGCGCAGATCGGCCCGCGAGTCGCTGCCGTAGGTGAAAGAGGCGCCGGGATGGGCCGCCGCGATGCGCGCCGACTCGGCATCGTCGAGATTGTAGGCGGCGCGCACGGCGCCATTCTCGGCGACGAGGCCATGCATCCAGCTGGCTTTGACCGCCGAGTATGCCGCGAAGGTGCCGTGATAGTCCTGGTGGTCGCGGGTGATATTGGTGAGGCAGCCGGCGTCGAAATGCAAACCGTGAATGCGCTCCTGATGGATGGCATGCGAACTCACTTCCATCGCCACGGCGCGCGCGCCGCGATCGCGAAGGCGCGCCAGGAGTTCCTGCAACTCGAGGCCCGAAGGTGTGGTGTGCGCCAGCGCGCCGTACGGCTCACGCCCGAGCCGCCAGCCGATCGTCCCGATGAGACCGCAGGGTCCAACACAGGTTTCGAGGACATGTTGCACGAGGTGCGCCGCGGTGGTTTTGCCGTTCGTGCCGGTGACGCCGAACAAGCGCAGGGCGCGTGCCGGGTAATCGAACCACGCGGCCGCAACCTCGGCGAGGGCGCGATGGGCGTCCTTCACGACCACACCCGCCGGCGCGACCCCGGCCGCGTCGCGTTCGCCGACGACCGCGACAGCCCCCTTCTGAACGGCGGCGGCGAGATACTGGAAACCATCATGCGTCCCGCCGGGGACCGCCACGAAGACGCTGCCCGGGGTCACCAGGCGCGAGTCGGCCGCAATGCCGGTGACGGGAGTGTCGAGATCGCCCCAGGAGCCGAGCACCTGGGTCTCTCGCAGCAGATCCCGCAGCGATTTCGCGCCCGTCATCGTTGGCTCCTTGGTCCCTGGGCGCGTGACCCCACGTGCGTCAAGGATTCCACAGTGCAGCACGTTGAGGCATGCCGCGTGCCGGGCGGCAGCGCAGTTTGACGACGCCGCCGCGCGCCACCGTCGCCCCCGGCCCCGGCCATTGTGCCATGACGATGCCGTCGCCATCGGACCGCGGTTCGATGCCCAAGCGCCGCAGCAAGCGTGCCGCCACCTGCAGGCGCTCGCCGCGCAGATCGGGCAGCGCCGTGGGTTCGAGCGACGCGACGCGGCGCGGCGAAGCCAGCGGCGAATCGTGCGTTTGCAGCGCATCGCCCTGCACCAGGAGAACCCGGTCGGCACGCGGCTCGAGGTAGTGGGTGCCATGCAGCATGGCTTCGACGATACGCCGGAAAGTCGGCGCCGCCGATTGCGCACCCCAGTGATACATGCCGCTCGGCTCGTCGATCACCACCAAGCAGACGAGCGTCGGATCGTCGGCCGGCACGAAGCCCCCGAAGCTGGCGACGAAGCGTGAGACGTAGCGCCCACCCACCGCTTTTTGGGCGGTGCCCGTCTTGCCGGCGGCGAGCAAGCCGTCGACGCGCGCGGCGTCACCCGTGCCTTCGTCGACCACCAGCCGGCACAGGTCACGCAATTGGGTCGCCAATTCGGGCGTCGCCACGGTGCGAATCTGCTTGGCGGCGAACGCGACCCGCGTGCCGCCGTCGCGATTCAAGACGCGCTTCGCAATCGCCGGTTGAACGAGTTGCCCGCCGTTGGCGATCGCGGTGTAGAGGCCGGCGAGTTGTACCGCGGTGACGCCGATCTCTTGGCCGTAGCCCAGACACAACGGCGTGCGGCCCGACCAGCCGCGCGGCACCGACAGCGAGCCGGCGACCTCACCCGGCAGCGCGACGCCGGTCAGGCTGCCGAAGCCGAAAGCGCGCAGTTCGTCGTACAGTTCGCCGGGAGGAATCGCGCGCGCCACTTTCGCAAAACAGATGTTGCTCGACTTGGCAAAAGCCTGCGCGAACGTCAACCAGCCATCGCCGCTTTCATGGGCATCGTGAATGATGCCGGCGCTGCCGAACGACATCGCACCGCGTTCGGCGTACAAGAGCGTGTTGGGGTTGACGATCCCACGCCGCAGGGCGGCGAATGCGGTGAGCGGTTTGAGAGTCGAACCCGGTTCGAACAAATCGGTCACGGCGCGATTGCGCCACACCGCCGGATCGAAGTCGCCGCCGCGCTCGGCCGGAGCGGGCGCGCTGGCGCACGCCAGAATGTCGCCAACGCGCGGATCGATCATCACGACGCAACCGCCATGCGCCCCGAACTTTTGCACGGCGCGGCGCAATTCGGCATCGGCGATCATCTGCAAGTCGACGTCGATCGCCAACTCGACGTCCGCACCATCTTCCGGATCCCGGCGCATGTGCATCGCCAGCGGATCGCCATCCTCGTCCTTCAGAACCACGACTTCTCCGGGCTTGCCGCTCAGGTACGTGTCGAAAGCCTTCTCGATGCCGTCGACACCCTTGCCGCCGCCGTCCGTGAAGCCGAGCGCCTGGGCCGCGAGCGTCCCGAATGGATACTGCCGGAAGCTGCGCTTTTCGATGCAGACACCTGGCAGCGATCCCAAGCGGCGCAGGCCTTCGGGGGTGAGCGTCATGCCGCGCCGCAGCGTCACGTAGCGATCGCCACGCTGCAGCTTGGATTGCATCGCCGCCGGGCTTTCGGCCAGGGCCTCGGCCAAGGCATCGATGTCGGTGGCACGCAGGCGCTTTTTCACCACCGAGACGTCGTAGCCGACGATGTCGAATGCCATCGGACGGCCGTTGCGATCGACAATCCGGCCGCGCCGGGCCGGCACCGCTTGCACGCGCACCGACTGGCGCTTCTGCAACGATCTGAAGTGCGGGTAACGCAGCACTTGGAGATAAAAGAGCCGCACGCCGAGCATGGCCACGAGAACGAATACGGCAGCCGACAGGACATCGAGTCGGCTCCGGCCCCGTATACGCATGGCACTCTCCGGTTCGGTTGCGGCGGTCGCGCGGGCGTCCGTCAGTGGCGATCAGACCGTGGCCGGGCGCCGACACGCAGGCCGGCTTCACGGCCGCGATCCGGTGGTACGTAGTAAATGTAAGCGAAGGCCTCGCCGGACGGCGCAACGAGACCGAGCTGGTGTTCCGCGAGCGCCATTACACGGCTGCGATCGGCGAGCGCATTGGCGCGTGCCGCCAACACCGATTCGGCGTCGCGCAGCGCGACGACGCGCTCCTCGAGCTTGAACACGTGGCGATTGAGCTGCACGGCGTAGGTGCGTTCACCAACGTACAGCAGAGCGAGCACCAGGAAGACGAAGGCCGCGACGACGTAGTCGCCGGGGCGCGGGTGCCATGGATCGAGGCCCTCGATCCAACGCTGCCATCGCCGGCGCCGCGGGCGCCGGAGGTATCGAGTCCGTTCGCGCATCGTCCCCGCCCTCGGCCCCGCCCAACCACCCAAGCGCTACGCTATTCGACGGCACGGGCCGCGCGCGCCCGCGCGGCCCGTTGCGGTCTCCGAGCCTCGTTTCCCCATTCCGGTGTCAGGCGGCGCGCTGCAGGGCCCGCAAGCGCGCGCTGCGCGCCCGCGGATTCTCAGCCACCTCTTCGGGCGACGCGAACACCGCCCGCCGCGCGACCAACCGGAATCCCGCTACGAAGCCGCACGCGCAGTACGGCAGTTTCGGCGGGCAAGTGCAGCCTTCCACCTGTTGGCGGAAGAACTGCTTGACCATGCGGTCCTCGAGCGAGTGATAGCTGAGCACCGCAAAGGTGGAGCCGGGCGCAAGCACGCCGAGCGCAGTTCCAAGGCCCTCGCGCAGGTTTTCCAGTTCACCATTCACCACAATCCGCACCCCCTGGAAAACCCTAGCCAAAGCCTGGACTCGCTTGCGCCCGGACACCGTCCGTTCCACGACAGCCGCCAAGTCCGCTGTCGTGCCGAGCGGCGCCTTGCGCCGCTCGTGAATGAGGTTCCGGGCAATCCGCCGAGCCAGAGGCTCTTCGCCGAAATCGCGCAACACCTGCGCGATTTCCTCCTCGTCGGCCGCGTTCAAGAACTCCGCCGCGGTCCGACCTGACTGCGGATCCATCCGCATATCGAGCGGCCCTGCCGCCCGGTAACTGAAGCCGCGTACCGTTTCGTCGATCTGCAGTGACGAAACGCCGAGATCCAAGACGATCGCATCGACGCTTTCGATCCCGAGCCCGCGCAGGTGCCGATCGAGCTCTGCGTAACTGCCGTGCACCAGCCGGACTCGATCTCCGAACGGCCGGAGGCGCTCGGCGGCAAACTCCAGCGCCGCCGCGTCGACGTCCAGGCCGACCAGTTGCGCCTCGGGCAGCCGTTCTAAGATCGCCGCCGCGTGGCCGCCGAGCCCAACCGTCGCATCCAGAACCAAGCGTCCTGGACCTTGCTGCACGATGCCGACCACTTCGTCGCACAGAACCGGAACGTGTCGCGCCGTCATGCGCGCCGTCCATTGTCGAACGCCGGCGCTCTGCCCCTCAAGACGCGGTCGGATGCGCCTCGAGCGCCGCGCCGGCGTGCAAGAGCGACCAAACCGCCGCATGTGTGTCGTCGGTCATTGAAACGTGCCGGGGCACGCCGCCAAAGTCGAGAATTTGCCGGACGTACGGCGATGCATCGCTGAACACGAGTTTCCCGCCCTGCGATTCGACGGCGCGGTGCAGCGATAGCAGTGAATCGAAGGCGCGGAAGTGAATATGGTTGACGCGCTCGAGGGAGCACACGAACCCCTTCACACCCTGGGCCGCCAGGCCACCAATGCGGCCGAGCAGAGCCTCGACCGCATTACGGTCCAGGGTCCCGACACAGTACGCGATCGCCATCGAACCGTGGATACTGATTAGAATCCGCGACGATGATGTGCGTGCAGCCCGGGCCATCATCCCCTCCCCGTCGTGCGCCCCCTCGGCGCACTCCCCACCTACAAAATCTCGTTCAAGATACTGCTCGAATCTTGGCTGCGTTTGCCGGCGTCGCGCTCGTATGGTTCGCGCGCCCAAAGCTCGATATAGCGCAGCTGTCCAACCAACGCCACTTCACGATCGATCCCGGCTCGAACCAGAAACTCCCGCGGTACCGTCAGCCGTCCGTTGGTGTCGAGTTCAAGCTCGGTCGTGTTGTCACTGATGGCCCGAATTGCGTTCCGCTTCGCCTCGCTGCGTGGCATGCTGTCGAGGTGCTCCGCCAAGCGAGCCCACTCGGTCAGCGGGTAGAGCAGGAGACACTGCTCGCGCCCTACCGTCAGGACCATCGTGTCCTGATCGTCCGGGGTCAGGAGCCGTTTGAAGCGGGCTGGAAGGACGACGCGACCCTTGGAGTCAGCGGTCTGGAACTGAGTTCCGATGAAGCGCACTGTCGCGACTCCCGGTCCGCTACGTGTCGTTCACTTCGACTCACTTTGCCCCACTCCTACCCACTTCGACCCACGGCGCACTCTATCCACCCTCGGGGCTGGGGGTCAAGCGACAAAATCGCACCCGTGGAGTGCGGATGCAATCGCCTGTGGTGAATAAAGTTGTCTTGGAGCGGCGGTTCCGGTGCGGGCGCCGGGCAGCGATCCGTCAGGCGCGTCGGGCGCCGGGGCCGAAGATCCCGAACGAACTCGTATAGCCATGCACGCGCGTCGCGCCGGCCACCGGGCCGATCTCGCCATTGCAGAAAAAACCGCCCAGCGGCAGCGGGCCCAGCCGTTCGCGGAACAGATCGGTGTCGTGATCGGCCGCCCCGTAGAGGTGGACTCCGCGCCCCAAACACGAGAACAACAGCGCGCCGCGGGCGTTTGCGGCCGCCGGCGCGGCTCGAAAACGATCCAGATGCTGGGCGAGATCGTCGCCGGAAGTGCGCGCGTCGCGGACGTGGAACTGCACGGTTTGGCCGTCGCGCAGGCGCTCGCCGACGGCCAGAATTCCCCGCTCGGCATCGACGCCGATCAGATTGCGAATCAGGAAATCGCCGCCCCCACCGCCCGGCAACACCGCATCGGTCGCGACACCGACGAACAGGTTCTGCGATACGAGTTCACGATCGCGCCCCTCCAACGTGTCCAACATCTGGCGGATGAGCAGGAGTGGCGACTGCCCCTCGAGTTCGATCAGCAAGTTTTCATGGCAGCGCGTGATCTGCAACGGACGGCCGATGGGCCGGCAGCCCTGCGCGACCACGGTCTCGATGCGCACATCGCCCGTCAGAGCGACGCCGACGGCACCATCGAGCAAAGCGGCATCGCCGAGTAAGAGCCGGTTTTCACCCGGCCCACGCGCGGCGCTCGCGAGCCCACCGACCTTGGTGCTGCGCGGATAGGCATAGTCGAGGCCCGCGAGCAACGCATCGGCCCGGCAAGAGAACGGATCTGCGAGGACGATGAACTCCGGCGCCGGGTCCGGCAGAACGGCGAGCGCGGCGTGCCAAGCGGCCGGTGGGGCGTCCTCGTCCGGCAATGCATCCGGTGCGAGCGCGAACGGCGTCACCACGACATTCGGAAGCCGGGCGGCGGTGAGAGCGAGCGCCGGGCGATGCTCCACCTCGTGCCCGCCGCCGATGACACCTTCGGCCGTGCAGCCGAGCAGCATCCGGTGCGGCAGCACGTCGCAGAGCGCCACTGCAAGGCGCGGTGCGTGGGCGGCAAATGCAGTGGATACGAATGCGACGACGAGGTCGGCTGTACCGCCGCCGAGATCGGCGCGGACAGCGGCCGCAGCGTCGGCGACTGCGGCATCGAACGTGCGCGCTTCGGAAACCGCGGATGCCCAGCGCATGTGCCTCCCCAAGGAGCCCCATCCTACACCACGGCGCCTGCGGGCCGTCCGGCCGGCGACCCATCCCCACACTCAACGCACGAGCAACATCCGGCGCGCCAGAGACGTACCGCCGGCACGCAAGCGATAGAAATAGACTCCCGACGGCATCGCGTGTCCGGCGCGGTCACGCCCGTCCCAAATCGCTCGGGCGCGGCCTGCAGGCTGGGTGGCATCGACGAGTTGCCGCACGAGCTTGCCGCGCACATCGAAAATCTCGAGCCGCACCGGAGACGTGACCGGCAGTCCGTAGGTGATTTCGGTCGTCGGGTTGAAGGGGTTCGGGTGATTCTGCCCGAGCTCGACCCGCACCGGTGGTGCGGCGATCACCGGATCGCCGGCGTCCGTCGCGTCGTGGACCACGAACCCATACTGCCCGGTGCGCGCCGCGTCGTGCAGGAACGTCGGCCATTGCGCGAGCGCCGGATTCCACGCCGCCGGCAGATCCCAGATGTACACGTTGCGGTCCCAGGCCGCGAGCACCAGGTCGATCTTGCCGTCGCCGTCGACGTCGCCCGCCGCCGGCGTACCGCGGATGAAATCTCCGACGCTGAGCGGGAATCCGAGCAACTCCGCACCGTTGCGTGTCCAGCCGCGCAACACGCCGTCCTGGCCGCCGAAGACGATGTCCGAGTGGCCGTCACCGTCGAAGTCAGCGACGATCGGGCTGCTCTCCGAATCGAGGAACGTCGCCTGCGGCCAGCCCGGGTAGACCGTGCCGTTGGAGCGGAACACGTACAATTTGCTCTGCGCCGGATCGTAGTCGTTCGAACCGACAATGATCTCGAGTTGGCCGTCGCCGTCCAAATCGGCGAGCGCCGGCGTCGGACTGATGCCCGATGGACTCTTGAGATTGACGGTGACCGGGAAGCCGGGCAGTTCGGTGCCGTTGCCGCGCAACACGTGCAGGTTGTTGGCACCGCTCTGATGGATGGCGACGATCTCGAGTTTGCCGTCGCCGTCGACATCGCCGAGGACCGGCGAATTGTAGAACGACACGCCGTACGCTTTGGGGAATCCCGGCAGGCTCGTGCCATCCGGGTTCAACGCGTACAGATTCCCCGCCACGTCGGTTATGACAATCTCGAGCGCGAAATCCGCGTCCAAGTTTCCGACCGACGGTGAACTGCGCGAGTACGTCGCGATCGATGCAAAATGGCCGGTCGAGTTGGCCGCGATGAGCGGCGTGCCATCGTAGTGCCAGGCGTACAGGTGGCCGTCCTTGCTGGGCGCGAAGATCTCGTTGTGTCCATCGCGATCGACGTCAGCGACGGTCGGCGTACCCCAATAGCCGAGCGGCCCCGCACTCGCCGGTTCGCGGCTCCACAACGTCGAGCCGTCACCGTTCAGCGCCACGACCTTGTTCGTGTCCCAATTGCATGCCAGCACTTCGAGCCCCGCCGTACCGTCCAGCTCCGCCAGCGCCGTCGAGGCGTTGACGACTCCAAGCGCGTTCGAAAACACACCCCAGCTCTGCGGATCGTTGTCGGCATCCAGGACCTCGTTGCCATCGCCATGCCAGGCATAGACGCGGACATCGCCCTGGACAATTTCGGGCTTGCCGTCACCATCGAGATCGCCGAGGGCCGGCGAACTCGACGTTTCGGACGTCATCGTAATGGGCCAGCCGTTCAGCTGCGGCGGGTTGGTACTGACCGGAGTCGCGGCCGAACGGGTGCTCTCATTGCCCGACGTGTCGACGGTGGTGATCGCGTAGTAGTAGCGCGTATTGGTCGCCAGATTGCTGTCGCGGAAATACGCCGTGTGATTCGTAAAGTCCACCGTCGCCCGCGTCCAGGGACCACTCGCGGCTGGAGCGCGGTAGACGTGGTATCCCGCCAGATCGTTCTCCGCCGCCGGCGGCCACACCGCGATCACCGTCGTCGGGCCGGCGCTCGCATCCAAAGACGGGGCTCCCGGCGCCGCGGGACGCCGCAGTTCGAACGGCTTGATCACCAAGCGGCCGCGATTGTCCGTCAAGCGCAGATTGATGAAGTTCGGCACCAGAAGATCTTCCGTCAGCCGGAAGAGCGCCGTATTGCCTACTTCCGCCATGGAGGCGATGGATCCGTAAGTGCCGTTCGGCGTGATCAACGTCACATTCGGATTCGACGTTTGCAACACGCCGTTCAAGCCGTCGACGCGGCCGCTGCCATAGTTCTTGAGCCAGGCACGCAAGTCGAAGACCTCGCCCTCGTCCGGCTCGCCGTTGCCGTTCCCCGTCACGTTGTCGATGACTTCGAGGCGGACGAGTTTGAGCAGCGGCGCGTGGATCTCGCGTTTGAGATGGTCGGTCGTCGGAGTGCCGCTCGCCGTCATCGACAGGGTGAGATCGAAGGCGTGATGATCCGGCGCTGCCGCTGCGAGGCGAATGCGCACCGGCGCCGCGGTGGCGGCGCTGCCACCCGCCGGCACACTCGCGGCCGAGAATGCGCCGGTCAGCACCGTGACATTGGCGTCGGCGGTGGAAATCGTTCCGGCGAGCGCCGTCGCCACCGAGGCGCCGTCGTTGCGGAGCGTCAGCGACAAATCGACGGTTTCGCCGGCGTCGAGTTTGCCGTCGGCGTTGCCGGTGGTGCCGCCGATCGCGTCGTCGTCGACCACCACCGACTGCAGGTGGACGTACGGCGTGACGTTGGCTGCGGCCGTGATCGTTCCAAGAGAGGTGCGCAGATCCCGGCCGCTGACCGTGACCTGGATCGGACCCGCCGATTCGGCGACGAACGGAACGAGGACCGTACCGTCCACGGCGGTGGTGGCGACTCGATAGTCCTCGTCGCCTTTCTGCAGGCAGACGCGCGCCCCCGCCACCGGATTACCGCCGCTCGTGACGCTGATGAGGATGTTGTTGGTCCCGAGCACCGCGGTCGCCGGAGCGCTGACGGACAGCAGATCCGGCAGCCGGGAGAACACCGCCATCTCGGGGTCACCGAGCATGTTGTAGATGTAGTGCGTCCAACGATGCGCACTCTCGGTCGCCGCGAGCGGCGTCTGGTTGAGACGCGAGCGCGCGAACAGCTCGCCCACGTGCCAAACCCCGCCATTGAACAGCAAATCATAGTAGTCGTCCTGGTACTCGCGCGCCGGCATCGGGTACGCCGACCGCGACGCGCCGATCACCGCCGCGGCACCGCCACCCGGGCTGTTCAACAAGTGCTCACCGAGGCAGCCATAGTCGAAGGCCACGGAGGTGCAGTTCAGGACGTTGAAAATCGAATAGCGATTCGTGTTCGACATGGCGTCGGCATCCGAATTGATGATGCTCTGGTCGGCCACCGACATGTTGTAGCGGAAGCCATGGCCGATGTGATTGACGATGTTGAAACCGGTGGTGATATCGCCCAGCGCCAAGGCGCGCGACAACGGCAAGGCGTTGGTGAACTGCGTGAAGGCCTCGAAGCGTTCGGTCACCGAGACAGTGGCCGGAAACCGCTGCACGACGAGGTCGTCGCTCATCTGGCCGCCGTCCATGGTAATTGCCTGGCTCGAATCCCAGTCGACCGGGAACAGAACTTCACCCATGAGAAGCGCCCGGTCCTGGTAGGTCGGGTCGGCAGGCGTTTCGTACGCCATCACCTTTTGGGTGAAGTTGGCGACTTGCGCGGCGGTAAGGACCGGCGCGCGTCCCACGTAGACCTCGGCCAGCAAATCGCCGCCATCCGGATCCGGCACCTGAGACGTTGCCGGGGCTTCGCCCCACAGCGCATCGCCGTCGTTGTTCCAGGTGCCGTCGAGCCCCGCGAAATACAAGTCGGCCGGAATTTGCTCCGGCGTGGCCATTCCGAACGACGACGCGAGAACGCGGGCCGGAATCAGGTCGGTATCGCCGCCCAGCAATACCCACTGCACCGACCAATTCGCATAGGCGGCTTGCAAGAAAGTGCGGATCGTCTCCTCTAAATCCGAGCCATTGCGGGTCGTGGCCTGGATCGACTCGATCGTCTGCACGACGGTCGGCACGCCGCGGCGCGTTTTCCAATCGGCGAGGACTTGGAAGGACGGGGCGAGCGCGGCGCTCGTCACGATGACGTAGTCGACGTCACTGCCTTCGAGGTCGGGATAGGCGGCGGGATGGAAGCCGTTGCGTTTCGTCACGACAACCCGGCCGGCCGGCGGTGCAAATCCAACGACTTGGCCGGGATTCGCGACCGAACCGCGCACGAGGGCGGCGTCGCGCGCCGCGAGCGCCGCATTGGCGCGCCGCCGCGCCACCGGCAGGGCGCCGCCGGAAGCCGTGTGCAGGCTCACATCCAGTGCTTCGACGCGCGACCAGGCGCCGCCGGCAACCTGCACCGGATGCACGCGCACGTAGGCGATCTGATAGCCGCACCAGGCGCCGACCCCGGTGACCTCGGCGAGCGGCGCCGCCGCCGCGAGTTGCTCGGGCTTCGATGCATGCGCCAGCGGCGCGGTCGCGACGGCAGTCGCTTCGACGCCGGTCACGAGATGGCCGCGCGGAATGACGAACATCGCGCTGGTCTCGAGCGGCAGCGTAGCGCTCGCCGCCACGGCGCGCGAAGTGGAAATCCGGGCCTGCACGACATCCGCCGCTGCCGGCTGGATCGTGGCATCGATCAGGGTGAGAAAAACGCCGATGGAAAACACCAAACGCGCGGGATGGCGCATGCGAGCAGGCCTCCACACTCTGTTGCGATCTCGATGCACGACGAACGAATTCGCCGCGCGCTGTTCGGCCGATGTGGATCGCTTCGATCGAGCGGAGGAAGAGGCATCACCGCAGCCATGCCAGCTTGCGCGTCACGGCATGACCCGCAACCCGCAAACGGACAACGTACACGCCGTTCGCGACGGTGCTCCCGGCATCGTTGCGGCCGTCCCAAACGACGGCGTGCAGTCCAGCAATCGCCGGTCCTGCGACCAGGCGCCGCACATGACGGCCACGTGCGTCGTACAGGGACAGGTCGACGGCGCCGGAAAAGCCCCCCAGGCGGGCAGGAATCTCGAATCGTAACGTCGAACCCGGACGCAGTGGATTCGCAACACCGGGCAGGATCTGCAACAGACCGGTGCCGGACGTGACGCCGACCGTCACGGGTCCGGCGTAAGTCACGTTGTCACCGGGCGACGCAGTCCAAGCCACTACGTACACGTACCACGCACCGGGCTCGACAGACACATCCACGAACTCGAGATCGCCGGTCCCGCGTTGCTCTCCGATCGTTCTACGAGTATATGCGAAGTCATCCAGACTGCCCAGGGGCTCGCGACGGAATGGCCCGGCACGTTCGAGGCGCCAGGCGGGATCCTCCCCGGCGCTGGCCGACGCCTGCCACCGGATCCGTACTCCGCCCTCGGCGGTCGTCTCGGCGCGCAGATCCTGCACCGCGACGGGCGTCGGAACGGCGTAGGCATAGAGGCCGGTGCGGTGCGGATCGCCACGATAGGTCGGCCATGGATTGCGGGCCGCGTTCCAGGGCACGCCCAGGTCCCAGGTGCTCACGACACCGTCGAACGTCGCAACCACCAGGTCGGCATCGCCGTCGTGATCCACGTCCGCCAAAGTGGGTGTGGCGCGCACATTGGCGGGAAACGAGATCGGGAATCCATCCACGAGGGTGCCGTCCAGGTTCCACACGTGGAGAATGCCGTTTTCGTCGCCGAGCACGATCTCGATGCCGGGATCGCCGTCGAGATCGCCGAGAATCGGCGACGATTCGGTGCTGGCGCCGGCCGAGAATCCGCCCGGCACAACGTCCTGGCCGGCCGCGTCGAGAACCCGCGCATGGCCATCGCTGCCGCAAACGACGATCTCGAGCTTGCTGTCGCCGGCGACGTTGCCGAGAGCCGGCGTCGGCACGGCGCCTTGGCTGGCCGCTACGAACCCGCCGACCGGGAATCCCGGCAATTCGGCGCCGTTCAAGTGCAGGGCGTGCACGTGGCCCGTCGCCTCGAGAACGACGATCTCCAGGGTACCGTCCAGGTCGAGGTCACCGATGACCGGGTTGCTCGCGAAATAGCCGCCGTAATTGCGCGGCCAGCCCGGCAGCAACGCGCCGTGCGCATCGGTCACATACAAGTTGCCGTTGGTGCCGCCGAAGACGAGCTCGTCGCCGGCACGGGCCGGATCCAAGTCGGCGATCGACGGGCCCGAACGCAGGAAAGGGCTGCCGGTATCGAAGAGCACCCCTTGAGTCGCGGGATTGGCATCGCCATCGGCGATCTCGGTGCCGTTGGCGTGCCAGCCGTAGACGCGTCCATCACGCGCCGCGATGAGAATCTCGGGTGCCCCCTGGTGATCGATGTTGGCGATCGACGGGCCCATTTGCGACCCACGGTACGCGTCGGGCGCCGGGGCGAGCGCCCGCGGCCAGCCCGAGAGCGGCGTGCCATCGCGCCGCACCGCAACGACGTAGCGGTTCGCCGCATCCCAGGTCATCGCGACAATTTCCTTCCCCGGAACCGCATCCAAGTCGGCCAACGCAACCGGGCCGAAGGATTCATTCTGGCCGTAGAACACGCCCCAGGTGAGCGGACTGTGGTCGGCATCCAGCAGCTCGACGCCATGTCCATCCCAGGCGAAGAGTTGCCCCGCGGCGCCGACGATGTCCGGCAAGCCATCCGCATTGACGTCGCCGACCGCCGGCGACGAGGCGCTGACGTTGTTCATCGTCAGCGGCCAACCGGCCAAACTGGGTGGATTCGTGCTCACCGAGTCCGCGGCACTCGGTGCGCTCACGAGCAGCGAGCTGTCGACGGCGACAACGCGATACGAGTAACGGCGGCTCGCCTGCAGTCCGGCGTCGCGGAAGTAGGACGAACGCAGCATGTCGAGATCGGCGCGCGCGAACGGCCCGGTGGAAACCGGCGCGCGCTCGACGTGGTAACCCTGCAAGTCGGCATCGGCGGACGGTGACCATTCGACGTGCACCGCGTCGACTTGATTGGTGGCGAGAAAGCGCGGCTTTGCAGGGGTCGCAGGCCGCCGCAAGTCGATGCGCCGGACGTCCTCCAGCGAATTCTGAGCGCAACGCAACGTCAGGCGGCCGCGATGCGGAACATCGATTGCCGCCTCACGCACCGTGAGCGGCGCGATGCTCTCGGCCGTGCCGGCGGGTGGAATGGGTGCAAATGCGGCGCTGCCGGTCAGAATCTCGAGACCTGGATCGAGCGCCGAAAGGTCGAGCCCCACCTGTTCGGCGGTACCGGAGCCGCGGTTCTCGAGCCGGTAGAACAGGTCGAATTCCTCGTTCGGATCCTGGGTCCCATTGCTGTTGCCGGCGCGATCATCGTCGGTGCGGAGGGCGACCAAGTACAGCCGCGCCGCATGCACGAGGACATCGACGCTGTGCACGTCGATCACGGCGTCGTGCGACACGCTCAAGCGCAGCGTCACCACTCGCCCGTCTTCGGTCGTGGGCGGGATGCGCACCTGGAACGCGGTCGCGGCGTTGGCCTGCGCGCCGACCGCGATCGCCGGATAGGTCGATGCCCCCACCATGATTTGAGCATCCGCATCGGGAGCGGTGAGGGTCGCGGTCGCGACGCCCGCCGCCTGCGTGCCGGCGTTGCGCAGCGGCAACAACAACCGCACCGTCTCGCCCGCATCCACGCGGCCGTCGGAGTTGCCGGTGCCCGAGGTGCCGCCATCGTCGGTCAGGCCGTCGCCGGCCCGCACCAGAACCTTCGACGGTACGGTGCTGACATTGCGCGACAGTTGGCGTGGCACGTGGTTGCCGGCGGTCGTGACCACGGCCACCGTGCCGGCCGATTTCGGATCCAGGGCGAGCGGCGCATGGCCCAAGGAATCGGTGTGGGCCACGGCATAGACTTCGTTGGCCTTCGTGGCACAGACAACGGCATCGCGCACCGGTCCGGCGGCATCGGTCACCGTCACAGTCACCGTTTGCGACCCGATGGCGAAGGCGGCGGGCAACGTCACGTTGAGGATCTGCGGCGTGCCGGTCCACAACGGCGTCTCGGGGTCGCCGAGCAGCGTATAGGTGAACAGGGTCCAGCGATCGACGCTGTTCAGTTCCGCCGACCCGGCGAACTCCTCGCGCGATCGGGCCATGGCTTCACCAACGTGGTACTCGTGCCGTTGGTAGAGATGTGCGAAGAAAGCGCGCTGGTAGTCCTTGGCACCAAACGGGAACGCCTCGCGCGACGAGCCGATGACCAGACTGGCGCCGCCATTCGGATTGAGCAGGGCGGTTTCGGCGAACGATTCGAAATCGTACGCGGCGGCGGTGCAATTCAGCATGTAGAGGAGTCCGGCGCGGGGGCCGTTCGCGAAGGCCGCGGCGCTGCCGACGTCGAGACTGCCATCCCCGACCGACAACGTGTAACGGTAGCCATGACCGATGTGGATCACGGTGCCGAAGCCGGCGTCGATCTCGGCCTTCGCGGCCTGGCGTGACAGCGGCGACGCGCCGGCGTACACGGTGTTGTTCTGGTACAAGCGGGTAGTTTGCAGTTCGGGCGGCAGAACATCGAAGCGCAACGCTTCCGCGAACGTCGCACCGTCGGTGCTGAGTTGCTGACCCGGCGCCCAGTCGACCGGAAACAGCACTTCGGCCAGCAGCAGGAACTTGTTCTGGAAGTCCAGGACGGAAGGGTTTTCATACGCCAGCGCCTTGTCGACCAGCAAGTTGGCTTCGGCAAGCGTGCTGGCGGGGGCGCGCCCCACGAAGACTTCCGCGACCAAGTCGGCTTCGTCGCCGGCTTCACCGGGGCTCGGTGCGGCCTCGCCGAAGAACGCATCGTGATCGGCGTTCCAATCGCCGTCGAGGCATCCGTAGTAGAGATCGGTCGGCGGATCCACGAGCCCCTGGAAATCGGCGCTCGCATAACGCGGCGGAATGACATCGGTGTCACCGCCCAGAAGCACGAATCGAACCCCCCAGTCCTGATACGCGGCCCGAATGTAGAGGCGCAGCGTTTCGGCGAGATCGCTACCGTGCACACCCGAGGCGAGCACCTGCGACACGGTGCGGACGACGGTCGGCACGCCTTTCGAGGTCTTCCATGCCGCGAGGCGCGTGAATGCCGGCAGCATGGTGTCGGAGGTCAGGATCAGTTCTTGAACCGGACTGCCGTCGAGACTGGGATGGGATGTGGGTATGAACGGTCCCGGCGATGCGATCATCGACGGGCGCAGCATCGCGAGCTGCGGGCGTGCGACAGTTTGCGTGACATGGCGCTCGGGCCGCGTCGCGGTGTCGGTGGCGTGCGCGGTCGCCGCCGCGAGCGATGCGAGCGCGACGAGCGCACCAACAAACCAACGTTGATTCATCAGATCCTTCTATGGGCCACCCGAGGCAGGCAAAACCCGTCGGGCCGACGGGAGGGTGGGTCGGAGGACGCGGTACCCGCCGGGAATCGTACCTCAGGCGTGGGCGCCGCTGTCAAGGCGACGCGGCCCATCGTTGGGATCGGCGTCGGGATTGGCAAGCCAGGCTGCAAAGGAACCATCCAAATGCGGATCGGATTGCGGCGTGGCGGGCTGCGGAACCGCGCTCGGCGCGGCCTCTTCCGGCGCTTCGACCGCCCCGGCACCCGCTTCGCCGCGCCGCTGTTCGAGCTTGCGGTAGATGGTGCGTGCCGTGATGCCGAGCAACGACGCGGCGCGTGTCTTGTCGCCGCTCGTATAGCGCAGAGTCTCGGCGATCATGCGTTGCTCGATTTCATCGAGCGTCGTTCCGACCGTGAAGGTGACGAAGGCGCGCGGGCCGCTCTTCTGCAGGTCGGGCGCCAGGTCGGTACACACGATGCGGTTGCCACGCGCCAGCACGACCGCCCGTTCGATGGAATTTTCGAGTTCGCGGACGTTTCCCGGCCAGTCGTAGTCCAACAGCATGCCAAGCGCATCGGGCTCGATCGCATCGATGTGTTTGCCGTCCTTGGCGGCGTACTTGCGCAAGAAATGGGCGGCGAGAAGCGGAATGTCCTCCTTGCGGTCGCGCAGCGGCGGCAGGCGGATCTCGATCACCCGCAATCGGTAATACAAGTCCTCGCGGAAGCGTTTTTCGGCGATGGCGCGCTCGAGATCGATATTGGTGGCGGCAATGACCCGCACGTCGACCTTTTGAGTGCGAATGCCGCCGACCCGGTCGAATTCCCCTTCTTGCAGGACACGCAACACCTTGGTCTGAGTCGCGGCGCTCATGTCGCCGATCTCGTCCAGAAAGATGGTGCCGCTGTCGGCGAGTTCGAAGCGGCCTTTCTTGGTCTTGATGGCGCCGGTGAAGGCGCCGCGCTCGTAACCGAAGAGTTCGGACTCCATCAGGGTGTCTGGGATCGCGGCGCAATTCACTTTGACGTAAGGCGCATTGCGGCGCCGGCCGCGGGCCCGGAGCGCGGCCGCCACGACTTCCTTGCCGGTGCCGCTTTCGCCTTGGATGAGGATAGTCGCATCGCTCGGGCCGACGCGCTCCACCAAGTCCATGATCTCGCGCATCGCGTCGCTCTGGCCCAGGACCATCGACGCCGACACGGCATCGGCATTCTCCGCCGGGTTGGCGGCCGCGCCGCCGGTGCGGCCCAGCAATGCCTGCTGCACGGCGCGCACCAATTCATGGCGCCCGAACGGCTTGGTCAAGAAGTCGACGGCGCCCGAACGCATGGCGGCGAGTGCCGCGTCCATGGTCGCGTGGCCGCTCATGAAAACGAATGGCGTGTCGGTGCCTTGGGCGCGCGCCCGGCGCAGGAGTTCGAGGCCGTCGATGCCCGCCATGCGCACGTCGGCGATACAGAGGGCGATCGCCTCGCGCTCCAAGATCTGCAGTGCCGCACCACCGTCGGTCGCGGTGCGAACTTGGTAGCCTTCGTGAATCAAGAGTCGCGACAGCGGATCGAGAACAGCAGGTTCGTCATCGACGAGGAGAAGGATCGGGGGCAAGGGTCCTCCTGACGCGGGCACGGTGGGAGCCGCGTTCCATGCGGCCGTGCGACAATTCTACACGAATCCAGGCGTCGAAGTGAAGGATTGCGACGAAATGTCGCGCCGTAGGCGGCATGCGGAGCGTTGAGGAAGGATGCGCCCTCGACGGTGAACGCGTGCCGGGTGGACGCGGATTCCGGCGGCTGCGCCGCCGGGACTACTAGCATCGACGGCGCGCCGCGTCTTAGAATAGTCGGCGGTTGCATCACGTTTGGAGGCCAGGCGCCATGGAACACGCCCCACCCCAACTGCAAGCCCATCTGGTTGTCGCGGCAGTGCGCGTGCTGGCGCACAAGACCGGGCGGCCGCCGGCCGTCGAAGAGGTCGCCGAGTTGCTCGGTTGGTCGCGCGAACTGGTCGGCCATTTGTCGCGCGGCCTCGAATCGCGCGGCATCCTGCAAGCGCTCAAGAGTCCGTTCGACGTCCGGCTCGAAGTCGCCGACCACCTCAAGATCGAAGAGCTGCCGAAGGAAGACAGCGGCCCACAGCTCAAGGAAGAAGTCGAAGCGTTCCACGAACAGTTAAAGAAGCGCCAGGCCGAGCTGCAAAACCTGTTCGATTCCGGCGAACAGGCCGAACGTGCCCGCCAGCGGCATGAAGACTTGGACAGCGAATTGCGCGACTTCAAGGCTCCACGCCGCTTCGATCCGTTCGGTGGCGCGGGCGAGGACAAACGCTGACCCGGCGGGTGTGGCTCGTCGCCGCGGCGGGCGTGCTTGCGAGCGGCTGCGGGCGCCGTGCGACACCCTTCCAAGATTCGTTCCTCGCCATGGACTCCGTCGTCCAATTGACGATCGTGTGTACTTCGGCCGATTCGGCGCGGGCCGGATTCGCTGCCGCCCGGCGCGAAGTCGAACGGCTCGAGGCCATCTTCTCGGACTACCGGGCGACGAGCAATGTCGGCATGCTCAACCGGCGCCAGACCGACGTGTTGGCACCCGAGACACGTGAACTACTCGGCCGCGCGCAGCAAGTGTGCGATGAGTCGGGCGGCGCGTTCGACGTCACCGTGCGGCCGGTCAAGAACCTGTGGGGATTCGGCACCGAAGGCCCGCCGCACGTGCCGGACTCGAGTGCCGTACGCGCCGCGTTGGCGCATGTCGGTTGCCATGTCTATGACATCACGCCGGACGGACGGCTCGTGTGGCATGACCCGGTGGCGGAAATCGATTTGGGCGGCATTGCGCAGGGCTTCGTTGGACGTTCGGTGGCCGACACGCTGCGCGCCCTCGGCCTCGGGCGGTTCATCGTCGATATCAGCGGCGATCTCGTTTGCGGTGGCCGGCGCGCCGACGGCGGTCCGTGGCGCATCGGCCTCCAGAATCCGCGCCAGCCGGACTCGCTCTTTGCAACCTTACCGCTCGATGTGACAGCGATTACGACGTCCGGCGACTACGAGCAATTCTTCCTGCAAGATGGCGTGCGCTACCATCACATCCTCGACCCGCACACCGGGCGGCCGGCGCGCGACGTCGCATCGGTAAGCGTCTTGTCGAACGATCCCATCGCCGCCGACTGCTACACCAAGGTCGTTTTCGTCCTGGGCCCCGAGCGCGGCCTGGCGTTCCTGAACGCGCGGCCCGATCTGCGTGGGGTGATCGTCCGCGAAACGTCGCCGGGACACCTGGCGGTATTGTGGAGCGACGACCTGGCGGCGCGCGTGCCGGCGCGGTAGTCCCGGATCGGGCGGGACGCGAAGGCCTCGTACCAAGGGCCGATGCGATGTATCTTGGCACCCGGCTGCGGGCCGCCGGGTGCGCCTGGGCCATCGTCGCGCCAATCATTCTGCGAGCTCGGAGAAGGAATACCTGATGACGAACAAGAAACGAAGCGCGGGCTTGGCATTGGCTGCCGGGCTCCTGTGCGCGCAAGGTGCCAATGCCGCCGACGAGACCGCCGCTGCCGCTACGAATCCGCTATTGACCCCGTGGGCCGGAAACTACGGCGGCGTTCCGACCTGGGACCAAGGTTCGCCCGAACGATACAAGCAGGCTCTGCCGCTGGCCATCGTACTGCGGCAGAATGAAATTGACGCCATCGTCGCCCAAACGGCGGCACCGACTTTCGAAAACACGATCACCGCCATGGAACGCGCCGGCCGGGTTCTGGAGCGCGTCGAGGCGATGTTCGATGTCATGACCAACAACATGAGCACCGACGAATACGAGGCGCTCAACGTCGAGGTCGCGCCGAAGCTGGCCGAGGCCGTGGACAGGATCACCTTCAACGAGGGCTTGTTCGCCCGCATCCGCACCCTGTACGAGACCCGCGCCAAACAGGACTTGACCGCCGAGCAGTCACGCTTGCTGGTGCGCACCTACGAGGACTTCACGCGCGCCGGCGCCGGCCTGTCGCAAGCCAAGCGCGATCGCATCAGCGCCATCAATCAGGAACTAGCGGGGCTGTTCGCGGCCTTCCAGAACAAAGTGCTGGCGGACGAGAACACCTGGACCGTGCTCGACACCGAGGCCGATGTGGCGGGCCTGCCGGCATCCGTCGCGGCGTCGGCGAAGGCCGCGGCCGACGAGCGCAAGCTCGCGGGCAAGTGGGCCATCGTCAACACGCGGTCGAGCGTCGATCCGTTCCTGACCTCCGCATCACGGCGCGACCTGCGCGAGAAGGTCTGGGGCAAATTCATCAACCGCGGTGACAACGGCGACGCCAACGACACCAACAAAGTCATCGCCGACATCGTCCGGCTGCGTGCCGAGCGCGCCAAGCTGTTGGGCTACGCCTCCCACGCGCATTGGCGCATGCAGGACACGATGGCCCACGACCCGCGCAAGGCGATGGACCTCATGCTGCGCGTGTGGAAGCCCGCCGTCGGGCGCGTCCACGAAGAAGTCACCGACATGCAGAAGATCGTCGACTCCGAGGGCGGCGGTTTCAAGATCGCGCCCTGGGACTACAAGTATTACGCCGAGAAGGTCCGCAAGCAGCGTTACGACCTCGACCAGGCCGCCATCAAGCCGTATTTCGAGCTCGGGCACATGATCGACGCCGCGTTGTGGTGCAGCGGGCAGCTGTACGACCTGCAGTTCAAGGACATCACCGGCCAGGTGCCGGTGTTCCACCCCGACATGCGGGTCTGGGAAGTGCGCAACTCGAAGGACAACCGGTTCGTGGGGTTGTTCTACGGCGACTACTTCGCGCGCGCCGGCAAACGCTCGGGCGCCTGGGAAACCGAATACCGGGCCCACGAGAAGTTCGATGGGTTGACCACGCCGCTCGTCTCCAACAACAACAACTTCGTCAAGGGCGCAGCGGGCGAACCGGTGCTCATTTCACTCGACGATGCCGAAACACTGTTCCATGAATTCGGCCACGCACTGCATGCGCTGTTGTCCGACGTGAACTACCCCGGTCTCGGCGAAACACCGCGCGATTTCGTCGAGTACCCGTCGCAGATCAACGAACACTGGGTGCTGACCCGCGAAGTTCTGGACAAATTCGCCCGCCACTACCAGACCGGCGAAGCCATGCCACAAGCCCTGATCGACAAGGTGCAGCAGTCGCGCAAGTTCAACCAGGGCTTTGCGACCGTGGAGTACTTGGCATCCGCCATCGTCGACATGGAACTGCACCTGCTGCCGGACGGCAAGGTCGACCCCGACGCCTTCGAGCGCGAGACGCTGAAGAAGATCGGGATGCCGGCCGAGATCGTCATGCGGCATCGCACCCCGCAGTTCAATCATTTGTTCACGAGCGATGCGTACTCGGCCGGCTACTACAGCTACCTGTGGTCGGAAGTCATGGACGCCGATACGTGGACGGTGTTCGCCGAGAAGGGCCCCTTCGACCGGGCGACCGCCGACAAGTTCCGGCATCAGCTTCTGGAAGTCGGCAATTCGGTCGATTTGGCGGCTGCATTCCGCGGCTTCCGCGGCCGGGATCCGGACGTCGGAGCTCTGCTCGAGCAGCGTGGGTTCGTGAGCCCGGCGGGCGGCGCCGGCAAATCGACCGGCGCGCAATCGCGCTGACCAGCGCACGGTTTCGTACGCGGCGATGAAAACCGGGCCGGACACGCCGCCTTCCACGGCCGACGTGTCCGGCCCGGTGCACGTTTGCCGGCGCACAACCGACTATCGAGTCGCATCCAAGGCCGTGGCGAGCACACTCAGAAGTTGCGACGGACGCGCCGGCCGGGTGAGATAAGCAGTGAATCCGTGGCCTTGCAAGCGCTCCGCATCGCCAAGCTGGCGACGCGTCGTCAACAGCACGAGTGTGGTGGATCCGAGCCCGGGATCGTTCTTGATGGCCGACGCCAGGGCTTCCGGCGTCATATCCGGAACGTCGTGGGCGACCATCACCAGCTGAATGGGTTCTCCGGCAGCGTGCGACGCCTGCAGAGCGGCGATCGCTTCGCTTCCCGTCGCGACGGCGTGACCCTTCCCGTGCCAGCCGGCAATCTGTTCCATGAGCACGTCGCGGACTCTCTCGTGGCGGTGCAGCACGATGACGCGCAGGCCTTCGAGGCTCCGGAGGGGTGGCGGCACCGGCGCATCGGTGTCGAGCGGCAGTGTCAGCGTGAACGAGAACGTCGACCCGGAGCCCGCCACGCTCGTCACGTCGATCTCGCCATTCATCAATTCGACGAGTTGCTTCGAGATCGCCAGGCCCAATCCCGTCCCCCCGTAGGAGCGCGTGATCGAGCCGTCGGCTTGGGTGAATTTCTCGAAGACGCTTGCGAGCTTGTCTTGCGAGATCCCAATGCCGGTGTCTTCGACCGAGAGCCGCAAGCGCGCCCAAGCCGCGTCCCCTGCGAGGTTCTCGACATTGATCAGGACGTGGCCTACATGCGTGAACTTGATCGCGTTGCCAACCAAGTTCATCAGCGCCTGGCGGATGCGCCCGGCGTCGCCGACCACCCGGTTCGGAAGGTCCGGTGCGCGGCGCACGATGAGTTCGATGCTTTTTTCCTCCGCCTTCTCGGCGACCAGTGCGACGACTTCGTCGACCATGGCGTTGAGGTCGAAAGGGAATGGGTCGATCGCGAGCCGGCCGGCTTCGATTCGCGACACATCGAGAATGTCGTTGATGATGGTGAGCAGCGATTCACCGGCCGTTTGAATGATGTCGACGCACTCCAGCTGCTCGGCCGAGAGCGGCGTGTCCTGCAGATGGCTGCTCATGCTCAAGATACCGGTCATGGGAGTGCGGACCTCGTGGCTCATGTTCGCCAAGAATTCGCTCTTCAAACGGTTGGCGGATTCGGCCGCTTCCTTGGCTCGCAGCAGCGCCTCCTGCGAACGCCGCAGGACCTCCAGGTTGGTGATGTCCTGGAGCATCAAGATGCATTCGTCGACGCGGTTGTCGGGGGCGGTGATGGGCATCGCCGTGGCATAGATGTGGCGTGCCGTGCCCTCCAGATCGAGGCGGATTTCGCGGTGCGAGACCGTCGCCGTCGCCAGCGCCGCCGCGACCGGGCACTCGCCACAGACCTGCGGCGAACCGCACAACAGTTCATTGCACGTCGCGGCCCGGCCGGCTTGGATGCAAGCGCTGTTGGCGAACCAGCCGCGGCACACATTGTTGAGCCAGACGGCGGACAAGGCCGGGTCGAGGACCACGAAACCGGCGTCGGTATGATTGACGAGCGCCGAGAGCTTCTGGCGCTCGCGCTCCAGAAACCGGATCTGGCGATCCTGCCGCTGGAACCAACGTTCCAGCTCTTCGATGCGGCGGCGCAGCACACCGACGGATTCGGTCGCGACGGGTTCCCGGTTACTGCTCACCAGGTCTCACTCCTGGGATGATCGGACCTCGCCACGGTTGCTCGCTTCGTAGGCGTGCGCCAGCCACTCGGCGACCTTCCGGACTTCGTGGAGCATTCCCGCATCGAACGCATCGAGTTCGTGGCTGTCGATGTCGATTTGCGCGAAGATCGAATCGCCTTTGCGAATCAGCACCACCAGTTCGGATTTCGTGGCGCTCGAACAGGCTAGATAGTTGGGTTCCTTCGACACGTCGGGAACGTTCTTGTCACGCTTCTCCGCCACGGCGCTCCCGCACACCCCACGGCCGACCGAGATGAACACGTGATCGGTCGGTGCGCCCACGAACGGTCCGAGCCGCAGCGTATCGTCGGGATACAACTCGTAGATTCCAGTCCAGTGAAAGCGCGGGTGCGCTTCATGAAGCAGGTCCACGGCCTTCGAAAGCAGCTCGTCCAGGCTCGTACCCGACGCGGTGAGACGATCGAGCTGGCGACAGATTTCTTCGCCACTGAATGTCGTTCCAGACATGCGTTGTCCTCCGCCGAAGCTCGACCGAGCGTCAATCGGTCCCCAAGGAAAAGGTGCGCCGAACTTCGTTGCGATGACGCGACATCGGGGGCCCGCAACTCTCGTGCCGCACGCGGTGGCCGTCCACCCCGGGGCGCGGGCGCGCCGGACACCGTCGAGACTGCTTGGCGATCGATGCCCAATGGCTGACTTGCGTTCGTCTCCTGGTTCCTACCTGACGCATTTCTTTGCGCCCTGGCCAGGAGCGAGCGCGCGCCGCGCCGGAGGGCGCGCCGCAGTGCAGGCGACAGCCTCGCGTGCCGGTTTCAGTCGGGTTTGCGGAATGTGAAGAATCCGAGCGCATCGCTGGCGCGGTGCACGGAATCGGCGACCCGGGAGAGGGCGAACAGGCCGCGCGATGCGAGGCCGTCCAGGGAGGCCCCGTCACCGAAGCGCCGCAGGTAGTGGTGTTCGTCGTGCAGATCCCGTCCGCCGGTGCGCAGCAGCAACCGCTTCGATGCGGTCGAAACCTGCTGCCAGCGCGCCATCCACTGCGGATAGTGATGATAGAGCGCCCAATAGTCGACTTGCCGGAGGCCGGCAGCCTCGAACATGCGCGTGTACTCGGGCGCCAGGCGGTGCACGCTCTGCCGGTGCACGCTGCGCTCGCGATGCACGCCCTCCAGAATCCATGCTTCGCCGCCGGGCCGGATGACGCGCGCGATGTCGCGCACCAGGCCCGCGAGTTGCGGGCCGTCGTGATTGTGCTGCAAGGCGGTCACGGTGAGAACCACATCGAGACTCGCGTCTTGATGCGGCAGATGCGAGCCGTCGATGACATGGAGCGGGAACTCGACACCGCCGGCCACGTTCAGTTGGCCGGCGACCTCGATCATCTTGGGCGCGATGTCCGCACCCTCGACGCGCGCCCCATGGCCGTGGAGGAAGCGCAGGTTGCCCGCCGCGCCGCAGCCGACTTCGAGAATGCGCTTGCCGGAGACCTGCCGCGACGCCAGCCAGGCGAGCATGCGGCGGCGTTTGTCGCGCTGAAAGACGTCCAAGTCCCCAACCACCTCGAGGTCCGGCGTGGTGCCGCGTTCCTGCAGCATGCGCTCGGCGGTGGCGTCGAACCAGACGCGCGGATCGGTACTCACGAGTCCCCCGGTACGAGAAGAACCAAGCGGTTGGTCCTTCGATCATAACACGGGGCGCGGGGCGCGAGCACGCGTTCACGAGACTGGACGGGCGATTCAGGGCGTCGTGGCGGCGCCGGTCTGCGGCGGGCTGAAGACGAGCGGCAAGGTGAAGCGCACCGTGCCGGCGGCGATCGCCGTGAACTTCCAGCCCTGCACCTGCGACAGGATACAACGCTCGAGGGCGGCGTTGCCGATGCTGTCGTCGAGGGGTTCGACGGCGACGATCTCGCCGGCGGCGGCGATGTCCATTTGCAGGGTGATTTTACCCGTCAGGCCGGGGGTTTTCTTGAGCGCGTTGTCATAGCAGAAGCGAATCCCCGCGACATAGCGCTGCACGGTGGCCATCAGGCTCCGGCTGTCGCGGCCCGAGGCCTGCGCGCCCTCGCCGTCGGTCGCGACCCCGTCATCGGCGATCGCGACTGCGGTGTGGCGCACACCGCGGCCGGCGCCCGTGCCACCGCCCGCCCCACTGCCGGCGCCGACGGCGCCGAGTCCCGTGCCGCGCAACTGGCCATCCCCCGTCGGCACATTGCCAGTGCCGCGGGCGCCGGCAACTGCGAAAGCATTGCCGGTGCTACGGCCGCCGCCCTGGCCACGCGCTGCCGGCGCCGGCATCGTGCCGCCGATTCCCGCCAGCAGCTGATCGACGTTGCGCGCCGTTTGCGCTAATTCCTGCGCGACTCGCGCCCCTTCGGCGCGGCCCTTCTCACCTTTGGGCGGTGCGGGCGCTTGCGCGACGCCGCTCTCACCCGGCCGGTCCTTCACGGTCGCCTTGGCCTCGGGCACCTTGACGACCGGTTTGGGCGCCGCGGGAGCCGCCGCCGGCTTGGGTGTCGCCACCACGGCGGCCGGCTTGGGCGCCGGCGGTGCGGGCTTGGCGACGGGTTTCGGCGGTTCGAGATCTTTCGCTTCGAGCCACGTCACTTCGGTGATCGTCGGCGGTCCTTCGTGGCTGCGGCTCTGGAAGACGAGCCACGCGAACAGGACGGCGTGCGCGATGCCGCTGGTGATGAACGCCCGGCGCGTACTGCGCCGCACGAAGTCTCGATCGCGCCGTGCGAAGTCGAGGCTCATCGTTTGCCGCCCGTTTTCTGGCGCGTTGCGATCGCGATGCGCTGCGCACCGCCACGCCGGGCATCTTCCAGAATGGATTCGACGCGCGAGTACGGCACGCCCTGGTCGGCACACACGACGACGAGATCGTTGTCGCGTCCGGGCACCGCGAGCCGGGTACGAATGGCGGTCGCGAGCCGGGACTGCGACACGCGTTCTTGATCGACGGTGATCTCACCTTCCTTGCCGAGCGTTACGCTGACGTTGCGCTCGTCTTCGGCGGTGCGCGTGTGCGCTTCCGGAAGCTTGATCCGCATGTCGGTGGCGGTGATGATCGGTGCCGTCACGAGCAGAATGATGACGAGCACGAGCGCCACGTCGATGATCGGCGTGACGTTGACCTTGGTGATGAGTTCCTGGCCCTGGGTGCCGAACCGGCGGCGGCGGCGCATCCCTTACCTCCCCACCACGGCGATCGACTGAGCGCCACTTTGCTTGGCTTCATCGAGCACGAAGACGAAGGTGCCGTGCGTGACGTCCGGCGCACAGCGCACGATCACCGGACCGCTGGTCGTTCCGCCCGCGAGGAGCGGCGCCAGGGTCGAGCGCAACGCCGTCCGCTCGACCGATGTCCCGTTGACGAGCACGTGATCCTCGGAGGTCACGTCGATGAGCAAGCGCTTTTCGGGCGGCGGCGGTGCCTGCTGTGCCGATTGCGCTTGGGCTTGCTTTTGCAACGCGATGCTCGACTGCAATGCCATCGGTGTCGCCACCATGAGGATGACCACGAGCACCAACGACACGTCGATGAGCGGCGTCATATTGACGTCGTAGATCCCTTTGGAGTCGTTTCCCGAGCCGCCGGCCATGCTCCACCTCCCCGGAATCGAAGCCCCGGTCTCAGCGTGCGTGCACCGGTTCGGAAGCGACTTCGCGCCGCACGGGCGCCGCCGCCGCCGGTGCGTTACGCGCCGCGTCGATGGCGAGGCGCAAGGTCCGGGCGTGATTTTCGGCCACGGTCAGCATCACATGGATGCGCCGCGTGAAGTGGTTGAAGAGCAGCACCGCCGGTACGGCGACGAGCAGGCCGGCTGCCGTCGTGAAGAGCGCTTCGGCGACACCCGCCGCGACCACCGACGGACCGGCCGAACCGGACGCCGCCATGTCGTGGAAGGCGCGCATGATGCCCCACACGGTGCCGAGCAGACCAATGAGCGGCGCCGTATTGCCCATCGTGCCGATGACGCCGAGGTTGCGCTCGAGCAGCAGGCGCTGCTCGGAGAGCGCGATGTGCAGTTTCTCTTCCATGACGTCGGCGCTCACATGCCAGTTCTGCAACACCGTTGCCGCCACCGGTCCCACCGGATGGGCGCTCTCGGCGCATACCTTGGTGGCGGCCTGGACGTCGCCCGATCGCAACTTGGCGAGTGCTGCCGCCATGACCGCGTCGGGATTGCCGCGGCGCTTGGCGAAATAGGCGATGCGTTCGATCACGAAACCCAGCGTCATGACGCTGCACGCCAGGATGATCACCATCACCGGACTATTGCGCAGCGCCTGGATCCAGTCGAAGTTGTCGAACATGTCGGCTCCTTCCTCCACTCGTCGAATGTCAGTGCCGCGTGTCGCTCGATCGTGCCGTTGCTGCGTCCGGTGCCGGGACCGGCGCCGTCGTCGTTGTCGCTGCGGCTCGCAGGCGGTACGGCAGAAATGCCGCGTCCGGCTGCACCGTGAGATAGTTCGGCACGACTGCATCGCGCCCAAAGGCCTCGGTGCGGCGCGACACCACGAAGAGTGCCTGCGGCGAATAGAGCTTGCCCTCGATCCGCACGTGGTCGCCGCGCACCGATTGCGTGACGTTGCCGTGGCCCGGCGCCGGCGGGGGCACGGCGCCCGCCGCGGCGGTGGCCGGCGCGGCCGGCGCCGCGGTCCCGGCCAAGGCCGGAGTCACTCCGAGAGCGCACGCCAGAACGGCGCACCACTGCGCACGCCGCGCCGCGCGCCCGTGCATGCGGACGGGGTTGCTCAACGTTGGCCCTTCGTGGAAGAAGGCTTCGGCGCCGCGCTCGCTTCGGGCACGGCCGGCAGCGGCGGCGCCGCGTCTTCGTGTCCGGGCTCGAGGAAGTCGTGCCACGCTGGATCACCAATGTGCGGTGCGCCGATGGCATCGAAATGGGCTTGGGCGCGCGTCGCACCGTCTTCGTCGAAGAGATAGTTGCGGAGCACGAGCGCCAAATTGAGCTGCGCGGGCGCGAACTCGGGATGCTTCTCGGTCAGTTCCCTCAGCAAGCGCGCGCCGGTTTCGACATCGCCGGCCCGCAAGCGCGCCAGTGCGACGTTGTTGACGATCTCGGGGTTGTCGGCGTAGGCGCCGAGATTCTTCTCGAGGCGCTGGGCCGCGGTGGCGTTCTGGTCGTCGACCAGATCGAGATAGGCGAGATTGGCATTCGCAGCATCCGCGCAGGTTCCCTGCGCGGTGCCTTGCAGGAGCTTGCGTGCCTTCAGCGTGTTGCCGACGTCGGCATACAGGAGCGCGACGTTCAGACGCACGGCGTCAGGCAGCGTGTCCAATTTCTTGGATTCGAAATAGTGCACGCCCTCGGCACTGCGGCCGCTGTCGTGCAAGAGTTTCGCAAGCAGTGTCAGCGACGGTGCGTAGGCCGGATCACGATCGAGCGACGCCTTGAGGGCGGCGAGTGCCGGCTCGGTTTGGCCTTGCCCAGCCCGCAGCAGAGCCATCTGGTAGAACGGCTCGGCCGAGTGGGTGGTCTTGGCCTCGGTTTGCAGGGCGGCTTCGTCGCGGATGCGCGGCGACGGCAGATCATGCCGTCCAGACGCACAGCCGGCAGCGGCGAGCAACGCAGCACCGAGGAGTGCGTCGCAAATCGAGCGTCTGCCGGACGCCCGGACGCTCATTCGCTGCTCTGCGTCGCTCCGTGTCACGTTCTCGCCCTCCTCATGAGGCCTTTCGGCGCCATCCGTGATCGCCCGCGAACGTGGATCCGTGCGTGTTCGCCTGGACAAGAGCAAGAGGCATACCGCCGAACGGTCAGGGATTCACCAACACGAACAGCGGCGCCGGACGCACGGGGACTCGCGTCGCAAGCATTGGATAGAGGCGTTTTTCGGCCGCCTTGGTCCAAGGATCGGCGTGTTTCGCGGCGTGCGCCGCCATCAATCCACGCGACCACGCTTGCACGGCCCGGTCATCGAGCGCGTCGGCTTGCTTGCCGAGCGTTTCTTGGTACGCATACAGGTCGTCGCCTTCCAAGCCGGCGGGCGGTTCACTCGTCCGCAATGCATGGCCCAGATCCGTCAGCGTTTCGCCGAGCCGCAAGCACGCGGCTGCATGCCAAGGTTCGACGCTCGCCTCAGCCACCTTGCCGTAGCCGGCGAGCAGCGGCTCGACGGCCTTCTGCTTGCGCTGCAGTGCGGCGGTGATCGGTTGCTTGAGAGTGATCGCTTCGTATTCGGGCCGTGACGCTTCGGCGATCTGAAACTGCGCTTCGGCGCGCTCGGGCTTGCCGAGCGCGTCACCGCATTCGAGCGCCCGGCGGTAGAACGGTAGTGCCGGGCCGGGGGTGCGCATCAAGTGGGCGCGGCGCATCCACAAGTCGGCAGCGAGCGGCGCGTCGACCGGCGGCTTGCCGGCCGGGTGCACCGCGGCAAGAACGATCGCGTACTGGCTGTCGGCGGCCGCCGGACGGCCCGCCACCGCGAACAAGAGGCCGGCGCGCAAGCGCGCCGGTGTCGCTTGCGCATGCTGCGGATAGTGCCCGGCGAAGGCCCGGAAGGTGCGCGCTGCTTGTTCGGTCTGATGGCTGCCCTCTTCGCAACGGCCACGCTCGAGCCAGGCGCCGGCGTGCAAATCGGAGTGCGGATAGGCGTCGACGACACGGCCGTAGTCGGCGGCGGCGGCGGCGGAATCGCCGCTTGCGGCCCGCAACGCCGCGGCGCGGAACAGGGCGCGGTCGGCGAAGTCGAACTTCGGATGGCGCGCAGCAACGCGTTCGAAGGCCGTGGCAGCGTGATCCTTGTCGCCGTGTTTTTCCTGGGCTTCGGCGCCGCGGTACAGCGCCGCCGGCACGAGCCGCACGAGCGCCGCTTGCAGCGTGTCGGCGTGCGCCAGGCGCGCCCGCGTCAAGGCCGAGTCATAGCGCGCCGCCGCAGCCTCGTAGTGCTCGCGCTTCCACGCGACGTCGCCGGTCATCTTGAGGGCGGCCGCGGCGCGTGCCGGTTCTTTCGTGCGCCAGGCGACGGCGGAATAGCCGCGCTCGGCGGCGTCCCAACGTTCGGTACGGAAAGCGAGGAAGCCGATGCGTTCGAACGCATCCGTGCCGCGGCCGTCGTTCGGATAGCGCTTGGCGAACCGCTCGGTGGTCTTTTCGTAGCGCTCGAGAACCTGTGCCGGCTGCAGCGCCGCGGCGGCATCGAGAGCCGCGAGTTCCTGGCCGGACGCCGTGTGGACGAGAGCGCTATCGGCACGCGGGTGTGCGGCAGCATGTCCGTACGCATCGGCCGCCGATTCGAAGGCGCCGAGTTCGAAGCGTGCCTCACCCAGATAGAGGTGCGTCGTGGGCTCTTCCTCGGCGCCCGGAAAGTGCTGCAGTGTCTCCTGGTAAAGCGCCACCGCGTGTTCGAGATCGGACTTGCGATGCACGGAATCGCGCCGTGCTTCGCGATGTTCGAATTGCGCCGCGGCGCGCAAGCGCTGCGCCATGCGCGCCGCCGCCGCCTCGGGCCGGGCAAGAGCGTTCGTGAGGCTGTCGACGCGCGCCGCTTGGCGGTCCTCTTCGACGAGGCGCGATTGCCAGCGCGGCTGCAGTTCGGGTGTCACGGGGTTGGCGGCGACCTGGCGCGCCCATTCGCCGTCCGGTGCGAAGGTCGCGGCCAAGCGCGCGGCACGGGCGTGCGCCGCGGCCGTGCCGTGCCGCACTTCGATCCAATGCAAGAGATCCTCGGCCACCGCGGGCAACGCACGATGCGCCGGATGGCGTTCGAGCAAAAGCTCATCGCCGTCGATGGCTTCGTCGTATTGGGCCCGCGAGGCGAAGAGCTGCGTCATGCGCCGCAAGAGCGCGAAATCGTAAGGCGGCCGCGGCCAGGTGTCGAGCTCGGTTGCCGCGGCGCGCGCCTCTTGATCGGCGGAGAAGGCCAGCGCCAAGAGTTCGAGCGCCTCGGGCGCGAGTTCGGCAGCGCGCGGGGTGCCGGTCCGGGCGGCGATCGCCGGGCCGGCGCCGGCTGGCGCGCCAGCGGGGTTGGGCGGCGGCACGCCGGCCAAGAGGGTGCGGAGCGCCAGGCGCGCCTCGTCGTGATGGTCGAGGTCATAGGCGCACCAGCCGACGCGGAAGAGCCCGAGGTCGCGCGATTCCGGATCGTGCCCGTGCGCCGCGATGCGAAAGGCGGCGAGCGCGGCCTCGCGATCGTCGAGTTGCAAACGGTTGTCGCCGAGACGCAGCGCGGCGCGATCGCGGCGCAGATCGAGCGAGTCGGCGGCGGCGAGGAATTGCTCGAGGGCATCACACGACGCCTCCACGGCACCCGTTTCCGCGAGCACGAAGCCGAGTGCATAGCGCGCATCGTGGGCGCGCGGCGTATCGGGATGAGCGCGCAGGAGCCGGCGATAGGCGTCGACGGCATCGGCGTAGCTTTCTACCGGCAGGGGTGCGGTGTCGGCGTGACCGCCGTGGGTCAGATAGGCGGCCAAGTCCTGCTGGTATTGCATTGTGGCGCGTTGCAAATGAACTTCACCCAGGCGGTAGAGTGCCTCGGTGGATTGCGTGCTGGCCGTAAAGCGGCTGGCGAATGCGTCGAGCCGCGTGGCGGCGTGTTCGAGATGCGTGAGGCGCGCGGCGTCACCGGGGGGCGTGGCGAGCGCGGCGTGAAACGCGGCCGACGCTTCGCCCCAAGCTGCCGCTTCGACGGCGCCGGCGCGGCGCCGCGCCGCACGCGCGGTGCGTTCCTCTTGTGCTGCACTGCCGGCGGCCGTACGCGCGGCCTCCAGCGTGGCCAGTGTTTGCGTCGCGGCGTCGAGCGCGGCTTCGGCGGCAGCGAGCGCGATCCGTTCCGCAGCGTCGGCAGCGTCGAGTGCGGCCGCAAGCGCCGCGGCGCGACTGCGAACGCCGGCCAGGAGCGCTTCGAGCGCCTCGAGCCGCGCCAGATCCGATGCCAGTTCATGGTCTTCGAGAACCGCATGGACGCGCGGCGCGACGCGCGCTGCGAGATCGGTTTGCAACGACTCGGCGCGCGCCACCCAATCGAGCGTGCCGGCGGCACGCACCCGCGCTTCGGCGGTCACGGCAAGCCGACGAACGCTGCGATCCGGCGGATAGCGCGCGCCAAGGCGCGTGTCGGCGCGCCGCAGTTCGCCGAGGGCGCGCGCCAAGAGCGCCAGGCGTTGTTGCAGGAGCTTGGTCCACGCTTGCTCGGCAGCGGCCACTTCAGCGGTGTGCGCCGCGACCCCGGCGCGCAGGCGCGCCGCGGCTTCTTCGAGTGCAGCGAGCGCCGCCAAGCTGGTGGCGAGTTCGGCACGGCCGCGATCGAGCAGCGCATCGCGCTCGGCAAGTTGGGTGCGGGCGCGCTCGCGCGCCCGCGCCAGCTCGGCGACGCGCCCGGCCCCGGCGCCGGGGCGGCGCGGGGGGGGCCCCCCCCCGCGGGGCCGCGCCCGGGGCACCACAAAGAAGACCGGCGGCCGCCCCACCAAGGAAAAACCCCCCCCCCCAAACCCCGCC
>JANLSU010000108.1:0-32250 GCA_031362565.1 bacterium
GCGATGGGCATGGTCGCCGCCGGGCTGACCAAAAATTTCAACCTGATCGTCGCGCTGCCCTACGTTTGGACAAAAGCCTCGCTCGGCACGCTGGCCGGGCAAAAAGGCATCCAAGATTTTGGCGTTTGGGCAAAATACCGCGCCTTTTCCAAAAATTTGGGCAAAGGGAAATTCAACGTTTTTGGCGAGGCGGGTTTTTCCACGCCGCTTTCCGATTACAATTTTGACCTGCTGCCGCTTTCGATCGGGGCGGGCGCCTCCACCGCTTCGCTGCGCGGCATTTTGAACTACCGGCTTGACGCCGGGCCGTATCTGACCGCAAATTGGGGCTATACTTTTCGCGGCGACGTCGAACTGGTCGCGGCGCGGTATCCCAACGCGGTCTTCGTCGCCGGACAGGTCGTTTTCCAGCGGCCGAGCGTCACGACCCGGCTCCTGCACAACGAGATCGCCTTTTCCCTCCAGCGCCGCCTGCTGCCGCGCGGCTTGAACATGATCATCGTGCCGGTGCGATTGCCGCACGAAGTGTGGCCCTCCAACTCACCGGAGTGAAATTCCAACGCGGGCCGGCACAATCAAGCTTCCGAGAACGCTCTCACAATAGACGATGGGTTTTGACGCCGCAAGTCGCATGGAGACCATTCCCCCCTGAACGTGTACAGTTCGCTGGCACGCTTCGACCTTCGGGGGGCACGATCGATGTTCGTCGGACACCTGGCCGTCAGCCTCGCAGCCAAGGCGCGGGCACCGCGCACCTCGCTGGGCGTCTTCGTAGCGGCGGCCATCGGGCTCGACCTGATCTGGCCGTTCTTTCTCCTGCTCGGCATCGAGCACGTGCACGCCGAGCCGGGGAACACGAAGTTCACGCCGCTCGCCTTCGATTCGTACCCGTGGTCGCACAGCCTGCTCTTGGCGATTGTCTGGGGGCTGGTCGGCGCCTTCTTGGTTCGGCTCCGGAATCGCAACGATGTTCGCACCCAAGGCCTCGTGTTCCTGCTCGTCGTCAGCCATTGGGTGCTGGATTTCGCATCGCACCGGCCCGACATGCCGCTTTGGCCGGGCGCATCCCCGCACTTGGGCCTCGGCCTGTGGAACTCGATTCCAGGCACCTTCATCGTCGAAGGCCTGATGTTCGCGCTTGGCCTGTTTCTCTACCTTCGTACGACGACGGCCCTCGATCTCCTGGGTTCGATCGTGTTTTGGGCCTGGGTGGCACTCTCGACGTTCATGTGGGCCAGTCAGCCGTGGTCGAAGCCGCCCGCGAGCCAACATTCGCTGGCGCTCTTCAGCCTCGGCGCGTGGTTGCTGCCCGTGTGGGCCTGGTGGGCCGATTCGCATCGCGTCTGGCGCCGGGATCGAGTCGCACAAGTGATGAACAAGTTGCATCGGACGAGCGGCTGAATGTGGCGTGCGGCGCCACGCCGCGCGGCGCACAAGTACTAGGGACGGCGAGTGATGGCGGTCCTCATCGTGCTGGGTGTCGTGCTTGGGCTCGCGCGGCTTGCGGGAGCGGCGGGAATCGCGGCGCTCGACTCCTGGCCGGCGGCCACACGCGCGGGGCTCGCCGGGATGCTTCTGTTTACAGCCAGCGCTCACTTCACTTCGATACGCCACGACTTGGCGCGGATGGTGCCGCCCGCGATTCGGAAGCCGATGTTTGCGGTCTATTTCACCGGTGTGTGCGAGGCGCTTGGGGCGATCGGCCTTCTTGTTGCAAGAACGCGGGGGATGGCCGCCGTTGCTCTCATCGTCTTCTTCATCGCGGTCTTGCCGGCGAATATTCATGCTGCAAGAACGGCGGCGACGCTTCGAGGCAAGCCCGCGACGCCTCTCACGCTTCGCATCCCGATGCAGGTGCTTTTCATCGCCATGACCGCGTGGGCCGGGCTCTTCGCGGCCGCTTGAGGGCCCTTCGCTTGCCGTTCGATGTGAGGAGGAATTTCTTGGCCGAGCCCAGCCGCGAATTCGGCACTCCGGTCGCCGGCGCGACGTATCAATTCCGCCCCGGCGGCTACGCCATCGTGCGTCGGGATGATGGCAAGCTGGCCGCCGTCGTCACGCCGGTCGGCGTTTTCCTTCCGGGCGGTGGCCTGGAAGACGGCGAGACGTTGGAAGAAGCCACGGTTCGGGAGGTCGACGAGGAATCCGGTTTGCGCGTTCGGATTGTGGCGGCAGTTGGAGTCGCGGACGAACTCGTCTTCGTACCCGACGACGACGTGTATTACCGGAAGCGCTGCACGTTCTTCGTGGCCGAGGTTGTCGGGCAGGGCACTGCGAGCGAAGCGGATCACGAGCTGGTGTGGTTCACGGCCGACGAAGCCGCCGCGAAACTCAGCTACGCGAGCCAACGCTGGGCGCTCCGCCAAGCGCGCGGCTTGACCGACATCGCGCTCGTGCCGATCGATCACGACGGCACGCCACGTTCAGATGTCGGTGTGCTTCCGGAAGAGGTTACGGAAGTCTTGCAAATGACGGCCGCTCTTTATGAACGCGCCGGGTTCGAAGCCCCGTGGATTTGCTACCTCGCGCTCTCGAAGTCGACCTTGATTGGGACGTGCGGATTTACGTCATCGCCAATCGATGGGCGTGTCGAGATTGCCTACTACACGTTCCCGGATTTCGAAGGGCGCGGCCACGCGACCGCCATGGCGTCGCGACTTATCGCAATCGCCGAACAACAGCCGGCATCAGTCGTCGTCACCGCACACACGCTTCCCGTGCGCAATGCGTCGCACCGCATCCTCGAGAAGCTCGACTTCCATCACGTCGCAACCCTCGAACATCCGGAAGACGGCGTCATCTGGGAATGGGAGTTGGCGGTGGATTCGACCAGGCGGTGAACTTGTGCATTTGGCAAATCGGGAGTCCACTCCCGAAAAGTCGTGACTTTTTGGGATTGCGATCCCTTTTTGTCGGGGTCCCGCCCCCGCCCGTCAGTGCCCGGCCCGCTCCAGATACCGCTCCACCTCGACCGGGTGCCGCAGGTTGAGGTCCCAGATGGCGCGCAGGCGTGCCGGGTCGAGCAGGTTCCCGCGCGTCACGAGCGCCAGCTTGTCGTAGTACGCCGCCAGGTCCGGGTCGCGGATTACGTTGTGACCGGTCGCGAGGGTCGCGAAGTAGCCCTCGGGGATGCGGCGCACGAAGTGCCCGATGCGCCATTTCCGCATTGCGAGCTTGGGGAAGTAATAGCCGAGCAAGGGATCGTGCTCGATTGCCGGGAGGCGCGCCAGAAGCGGATCGGCCAACGCGTGATAGTCGAGCAGATGAATTCCGGGGCCGGCGTAGTAGCCGAAGAAGCCGATCGCGCCGCGCACGCCGACCGGGGTCCGAATCTGTGCGCCTGCCTGTTGTGATGCCTCGGGCCAAGGATCCTGCGGGCTCATGACGCCCAGTTGCTTCAAGATCCCCGCAAATTCATCGGTCCGCCACTCGTTGCGGAGATCCGCTGCAAGCTCCGCCGACTCGGGATCCGGCCACGGCACGTTCGGGACGCGCCGGAACCGGGCGCAATAGTCGTAGTACGAGCGCTCGTCGCAAATGCCCCAGGCGTCGATTGCCACCTCCGGCACCGGTTGGCCGTCCGGCTTGTAGATGTTCTGCACGCCGCGGAGCGATGACGGCAGCAGAACGCCCGCGAGCACGACGGCCGCGAAGGCGATCCATGCGAGGCGCGGTGCCAGGCGCGCATGCACCAGGATCACCACGGCCACGAAGAACGGCGGCGTAAAGAAACGGCCGCTCATGAAGTCGCCGCCAATGGTCACGATATATATCAAGTGCAGCGCGATGCCCGCGGCCGCCGCGCGCGCCGGCGTCAGCCGCCGCAGGATCGCAACGCCACCCCCCGCCGCCGTCGTCAACAGCGTCAGCGGATCGAGCCGCAGCGAGTTGGCGAAATAGCGCAGCCCCTGAGACGCGAGTTCTCCGCCGCCGATCCCAGTCCCCAGTTTCGCGTAGGCCGTGTTCGGGAACGGAAATCCGTAATAGAGAAGCGAGAACGCTTCCCAAAGGATGAACGGCAGGCCGCCCAGAAGCGCCGCCTTCACGGTCGCCCGCCACGGGCTCTGCCATGCGACGAGTGCGAGTGCCGGCAGTACGAGGAGCCCTGTATCCATGCGATTGCCAACGAGAAGCGCCGCCACCAAGAAAAGCCTGCCGCGCGCCGCCGCTCCAAATCGGAAGTAAAGCCAGAAGAACACCGCGAGCAGCAGGTGCGTCAGCGGATTCTCGAGCCCCGCCGTCGAATAATCCACGAACGCCTTCGAGAGCGTCAGACAAGCGATCCCGAAACACGCCTGTGGCAAAGACACCGCCATCCCGCGTGCCAGGACCAGCACTGCAGCAATCGACACCACCAAACCGACGACAATCGCGGTGTAGAAATATTCGCGGCTGAGGTGGGTCGCAATTGCCAACACAAACATCCAAAGCGGATGCGTGTACGCCTGCACTCGCTCGTCGATGTTCCAACGCAAGCCATTGCCGTGCAAAAAATTGAAGATCGTCCGCACCGTGACGTAGGCATCGTCACTCACCCAGCTCGTCCGGAGCGCGATCCAGAAATAGCCGAGGATCAAGGTCACAAGAAGGAGCGGGCGTAGGACGCGCCCCGCCGGGCCGGCCGGCCCCGTCGACTCTCGATGTAAGACCGAGCCCAGGAGGTCCAAGTCTTGGTTCCTACGCTGTAAACGCCACGTGTCGAACCATCGCCGCGCCAAAGAAACCCAGTGTGGCACGCGCCCTCGGAAGATGGCAAGAACGCAACTCCGCGGCATTCCGCTCCGTTCGTGGTGCGACTCCCGGCCCACGGGCGCTTCACCTGTGACGCCTTTGTTGGGCCGACGTTCGCGTTCAACATTCTCGCCAAGAGCGAGGTCAAAACCGAATTCGCCCAATTCACCGACGACATCGGCACTTTCGTGAAAGCCTTCGATTTGGGGGCTGCGGTCGGCGCCGGCATCGAAATCCAGATGTCGCGGATGTCGGTCACCTTCGACGCGCGGTTTTCACCGGGACTGACATCGTTCGTGGACCAAGCCGATTTCAAAGTGGACGTGAAGAACCGCGGCTTGGGTTTCATGGCAGGGCTGGTGTTTCCGTTGGGTCACTCTGCGGACTAGTGTCGAGGTCGCGTCGGAGGCTGTGACGTGCGTCCACAGGCGCTCATCGTGGTCGTCGCGATTGCAGTCGATGGCACGCCTCGAAGCGCAAGGCCTGATCGCACCCCGAACAATGCCGCCCAATCGCCGAGGTTGATCATGACCCCCCAACCGGGGTATGGTGGACCGTTCGTCCTTGCCGCACGAGGCAGCGACGGACGCCGCGACGCCGCGACCCCGCGTTCACGCTGCGACACTCCGGAGACCCCAGAATGCTCGGCCCTTTGCACGGTGCACAGTCCGCTCAGGCACTGCCTGGCGATCGAAGCGAGCGCGCGGGCTCGCTGCTGCCGCGCTTCGGGCGCAGCCCGGTCACCGACTCGGCGAAGAAGGGCCGCGTTGCATTCGCCAAAGAGAAGGTCGTCGAGGCGGCGACCACGAGTGATGGCGCGTTCGCGTTCGTGCTCGGGCCGGCGTCGCACGTTCCCGACGCCGTCAAGCTGGATTGGTCGATTGCGGAAGAAGAAGTGCAGGAGTTCGGCAGCCGCGGCGCGGTGCTCGGGCGATGTACGTGCGCGCGATTTCGGAGCGGCCGCGCCTGCGAGCACATGTGGGCCGTGGTTTATGCGCTCGACGCCATGGCTCCAGACGCGATCCCCGGCGCCTTTCCTCTCTACCTGGATCCGGATCCCGACTACGACGACCCGGAGTTGCAGGCTGCACATGCCGATCATGTTGCCGAGATGCTGCAGCGAGCGACCCGCACCGCCGGCGGGAAGTCCGCGTCGTACAGTTTGAGCGCCTGGTTCGATCGCATCGAGCGCCGGGCGCGCGCCGGGCGATCGGACGGCCCGCCCGTTGCGCCGCATGGCACGCACCGCGAGCGCCGAGTCTCCTATGTGATCGACCTCGATCAAACCGTGCGCCGCCAGGAACTCGTTCTCGAGCTGCATGCCGCGCCGCGCCTGAAGGCGGGCGGCTTCGGCAAGGTGACGCCGCTCCGTCTGGGGCGCGGTGTCATCGAATCGATCGACAACACCGCCGACCGCGAGAACGTTGCGGTTCTGATCGGCATGTACGCGGAATCGGCCGAATCCTACCTGCTGCAGCCAATGACCATGGGGCATACGCCGGCGCGTTTCGCCTTCAATCCGGCGTACTACGATCTCTTGTTGCCACGCTTGGCGGAGAGCGGGCGGTTGTTCATCGCGCGCAAGAATGCGCCGGAAGGCGAAGTCGAAGGGCCGCTCGCTTGGGACGCGGGCGCGCCATGGCGCTTCCGGCTGTCTTTGGGGGCGAGCGTGCAGGCGGCGACTTGGACGCTGGGTGGTGTTCTGTACCGCGACGATGAAGAGCGCCCCGTTACATCGGCGCGCCTTCTCTTGCCCGCGGGACTCATCCTGTGGGAGGACCGGATCGGTCGTTTCGACCCCGACGGCAGTTACGATTGGATCAATCACACCCGCGAAGCGGGTGGACTCGAGGTCGCCGCCGACGATCGCGACGAAGTGCTGGGCCGTTTGCTGTCGATGGACGCGGTGCCGCAGGTGCGCGTTCCCGCCGAGTCGGGATGGTCGATGCAGGCCGGCTCGCCGCGCTTGCGAGTCGAGATCACGACGCCGCATGGGGATCGAGCCGAAGCCGTGCGGGGTGCCCTGTCGATCGACTATGGCGGACTGCTCATCGATCCGCGCAGCCGCGCCCGTACCGTTGCGGATCCCGACAAGCGGATGTGGCTCGAACGCGACCCGAAGCAGGAGGAAGGCCTGCGCGACGGATTGCCGTTCGATGCGCCGGGCGGTGCGATTCGGCTCAATTCCTTCGATCCTTGGGAACTGTTGTTGCGGCGTGCGCAACTGCCGGTGGCAATTCGCATGCTGGTCGAAGCCGGATGTGATGTGGTCACCGACGGCCGGGCGCTGCGCCGCTCGCTGTCCTGGAATTTGGCGGTAACGTCCGGCATCGACTGGTTCGAGTTGGAGGGCCGGGTCGACTTTGGTGGGGCGTCGGCGTCGATCGCCGAGATTCTCGAATCGCGGCGGCGCGGTGACGCCTTCATTCGACTGGGTGACGGCTCGACCGGCATGTTGTCCGATGAATGGCTGGAGCGTTTGGAGCGCTTGGCGAAGCTCGGCGAGACGCAGGGCGACGGGGTGCGTTTCAAGACGACGCAAGCCTCGGTCTTGGACGCCATGCTCGGCGACTCGGAGGTGCGAGTCGATGCCGCATTCGCGCGCGTGCGGGAGCGGTTGCGCAGCTTCGACGGCATCGCGCCGGCTGCTGCGGCCGCCGACTTCCACGGCGAACTGCGCGAGTATCAATGCTTCGGGCTCGGGTGGTTGAACTTCCTGATGGAGTTCGGATTCGGCGGCTGTCTTGCCGACGACATGGGGCTCGGCAAGACGGTGCAGGTGCTGGCGCTCTTGCAGGCGCGGCATGCAGGTGGGGCAGCGAAGGCGCCGTCGCTCGTCGTCGTACCGCGATCGCTCTTGCACAACTGGATGGACGAGGCAGCGCGCTTCACGCCGCAGCTTCGCTGCCTCGATCTCACCGGCCTCGGCCGCCACGTGCGGCGCCGTGAGATCGCCGATCACGACATCATCTTGACGACCTACGGAACGTTGCGCCGCGACGCCGAGTCACTCAGCAAGATCGAGTTCAGCCATGTGATTCTGGACGAGGCGACGGCCATCAAGAACCCGGCGTCGGTGTCGGCCAAGGCGTGCCGCGTGTTGCGGGCCCAACACCGCTTGGCGTTGACCGGAACGCCGGTCGAGAATCACATCGGCGAATTGTGGTCGATCTTCGAGTTCTTGAACCCCGGGATGCTGGGCGCGGCGCGCGTCTTTCAGACCGTGGATGTTTCGGACGCGGATGGCGCCGAGCGAGATACGCTGTTGCGGGCGCTTCGTCCGTTCATCCTGCGACGCACCAAGGAACAGGTGCTGAGTGATCTGCCGGCGAAAACCGAGCAGACGATTCATTGCGAAATGGATGCCGCGCAAAAACGCTTCTATGACAAGTTGCGCGATCACTTCCGGTCGACACTGGGCCGGCGCATCGAACACGACGGGCTGGCGAAGTCGAAGATCCACGTGCTGGAGGCGCTCTTGCGCTTGCGCCAGGCGGCATGCCATCCGGGGCTCGTGGACCCGCGCGAGGCCGAGGCTTCGAGCTGCAAACTGGAGGCACTCGAAGAGCAGTTGGGAGAAGTCGTCGAAGGCGGCCACAAGGCGATCGTATTTTCGCAGTTCACGAAATTCTTGGCGCTCGTGCGGACGCGGCTCGATGCGCTCGGCATCCCGTACGAATATCTCGATGGGCGAACGCGCGACCGGCGCGCCAAGGTCGTTCGCTTTCAGGAGGACGCGGCATGCCCCGTCTTCCTCATCAGCCTCAAGGCCGGCGGCCACGGCCTCAACCTGACGGCCGCGGACTATGTGTTCATTCTCGACCCGTGGTGGAACCCGGCCGTCGAAGCGCAGGCGATCGACCGGGCGCATCGCATCGGCCAGGCGCGCAACGTCTTCGCATACCGTCTCATTGCCCGCGGCACGGTCGAAGAAAAGATCCTCGAGCTGCAGGCGCAAAAGCGCCACGTCGCCGACGCCATCTTGAAGGAAGACTCGAGCGTGCTGCGGAGCCTGACCGCGGAGGACTTGCGGCTGCTGCTCGAGTAGCGGTTGCCCGAGTGCGCAGATGGAAGGCCGGATGGCCGGGCAGCTGGCAACACGCAGTCCGTGTTTCAACGAGGGGCGCTCGCATCCTAGCAAGAATACTGAGCGGCGGACCTGAAGCTACGGTTTCGCTTTCGGCACCGGCTTGTGCTTGCAAAATAGACGATTCACGACGGCGATATCGTCCTCGCCGAGTTGGTTGACGAGTAATCCGAAGTCGCGCCGGCCGTTCAACTCGCGTCGCCCGAACGTCGCCTCGAATTTCTTCGACTTGCCGTCGTGGGCGACGGCGGTGCCAGCCAGCACGGCGCCATTCAAGTTGGGGTCGCGGATGGCCCAATCCTTGGTGCCTTCGTGCAGATTGACCGTGAGCTTGTCGGCGGCACCGACCTGTACGTCCACGACGTATGTCGTGTCGAAGCCGACATAGCTGCCGGCATACTCCGTGATGTGGGCCATCGTAACCGTTTGAAACGTCTTGGGCATGAACTTGGGCCGCTTGACTCCCGGCGCCGCACCGAGGAGCAGTGCCGAGAGCATGATGCATAACAGGTCTCGCACGAGATCGTCCTCCTTGCCTGCCAATCAGCCGCGTCGCAGCGCAAAACGCCCGCCGGGCGCCGCAGCCATCCTACTCCTCCTCGCCTTGTCCGGCTCCCTCCATCGGAGTACACTTATACTGTGCCAAAGGCCCGGAGGTTCCGCATGGGACATGGTCGCGATTTTCGCCAGGTATGCACGTTCACACTCCTTGCATCCGTTGTCGCTGCTTCGGCACACGCCAATTTGATCGTCAATGGCAGCTTCGAAGCGGGTCCGGCGGCGCCCAACTCGGTCGAACTCACTGCCGGGTCGACCGCGATTTCGGGTTGGGTCGTGACGCCGTCGAATATCGACTACGTCGGATCCCTCTGGAGCGCGGCGCAGGGTGTCCACAGTATCGGTCTCAATGGCAGTTCGGCGGGCGGCATCGCCCAGACCTTTGCGACCGTTCCGAGCGCCAAATATATCGCGCGCTTCTGGATTGCCGGGGACCCGCTCAGCTCGCCCGTCATCAAGCACGTGCGCGCTTCGGCGGCCGGCCAATCGCGAGATTTTGCGGTCGACATCAGCGGCATGTGGGCCTGGGATCCGGGCTGGGCCTCGCAGATGTTTCATTTCACCGCGAACACCGCCAGTACGACGCTTACTTTCTCGAGTCTCGAGACCGGCAGTACGGGCCCGTCGATCGATTCGGTGACGGTCTCGACGGCGAACCCCGTGGACGCGGGGCCGCTTGAAACGGTCGAGGCTGCTCTGTCGCGGATGGCGCCGAATCCCATCGTCGACGTGGGCCACGTGGACTTCGGCGTCACCCGTCCCGGCGCCGTGACGCTGCGCGTGCTCGATGTTGCAGGGCGCGAAGTGGCCGTGCTGGCGAAGGGCCGTTTCACACCCGGCGCGTATCACGCGAGTTGGGACGGCCACGACGGCGCCCGCCGGGCGCCCGCCGGGGTGTATCTCGTGGAACTGCGCACCGCCAATGCACGGCGTGTGCAACGCGTCGTTCTGTTGCGGTAAGTACGACGACTGATCGTAGAAATCGAACCCGACTCACCAAAGAAACGGGCCCCAGCGTTGGGGCCCGTTGTCGTTTGATCGGCAATTGCGATTCGCGCCGGTCTTACTGGTAGAGCGAGCGGACGCGTGACCAGGTGGCACTTTCGACGCCGACGGCGGTGAAGATCTGACCGCGGATTTCGCCGCCCGGGAAGGTGGTCGAGTGGACGTTCTGGTACATGAGGCCGGCGTTCAGATTTGCTTCCTGAGCGGGGGTCAGCGGTCCGACGTTGATGGCGAAGGCGTCGGACGTCGCGCCGGCGCCGGACGTCGCGAACAGAACGGGACCGTTGGCGTTGGGGAGCGCGCAGCAGTGGACGTGCGATGCGGTCCGGCTCGCCACGAGGCCCGTGTACGAGATCGTGCAGTGCAGGATCTTGCCGGCATCGAGGAAGAACGAGGCCGAGCCCGAGGCCGGCGATGCGTTCGGCGGATTTTCGCTGAGCCCACTGAGCGTTGCCACGTAGTTCTGCGCCGAAGCGGCGCTGGCGAAGACGGCGGTCAAAGCCGCGACGGCGAACAGACGATGAACGAGGCGCATGGCGGAGACCTCTTTCTGGTGCGCAAACGACATACCGGCACGCGGGGCGATCCGCGTCTCGGCGCTGTGAATCGAACCAAGGGCGGGTGACATTTCGGCTCCCGGTTCGAACTGAGGGTCGATGGTCAGGACCTTACCGCATGGCCGGAGCGGCCGTCAATTCCCCCTCCGGGAGGCGGCGCGGACGCAGGCGCGCGGGCCGTCGAGGCATCCCGCCGCGTTAAATTTGGCGCTGCAATGGCGATCCGGCAGGGCGCGCCGGCGTCGAGCGGTCGGCGCGGTAGGTGGCGACGTGTGGCGGGACAGCCGGCTTCAGCGCGCCCGGGTTGTCGCCGCCGGCAATGGCCGCATGTCGTCGTATGCCTGTCCTGGAATCTCGAAGAACGTGCGCGGCACGAGTTCGTAGCGCACCGACTCGATCACGGAGTCTTCGATCAAGTCGTTGTCGTGGTTCGAATCTTTGATCGGGTGCCACGACAATCGTGACCGGAGAATTACGCCGTCCGGGCGCTCCGCCGGCAGATCGATGCAGCGGCCGTCGAAGAGGTACAACGCCAGGCGATAGACCTCGTACATGTCGCGCGTCAGCTCCATGCCCTCCGTCGCCCAAACTTCGTTCTCGACCAGGAGGCGTGTTCCTTCGTCATCGGTCTTGCGCGCGGTGGCGGTGAATTGCGAGGTCACGAAGCCCGCCATCGTCTCGCCCATGTGGCGATCGGTGAATTTCGGTGCACGCGGCGACAGCGCCAGGCTCGTGGCGGTCGTGGCGGAGTCGACGTACGCTTGCCAATCAGCGATGTCCTGCACTTGCCATGCACCATTCTTCGCATCGATGCGCGCCACTAACTGTTGGTGCACATCGACAATCAACTCGGTGTTGCCGTACTGCAGGCGCGCCAAGCCGGGTCCAAAATAGTATGTGGCGTGCGCCGGCTGTTCCTCGTCGCTCCACTGAGTGGTTTCCTGGAGCACGACGCTTGGAACTTGATCGACGCGACCGGGGCCACACCGCAATAGACCGACATCAATCCAACGGCATCGACGGCACGGATCGTGGAAGATTGGCATCGGCGGCGCATGATGTGGGCGGCGTCGCGGCACGGGAATCGTAAAGACATGGCCGGCTTGAATGGGAACGGGTTCGGCGACGAGCGGCGGCCCGGTACCGGGCTGCGGAGTCGTGACGGGCCTCCCCGGCTGGCGCACCGGCACGCGCTCCGGCGCCGTGACGGGCTCGCCGTGCGGGCTTTGCACCGGAGTGCCTGGAACCGGCAGGGTGACCGGGTTGGGTAGGGTGCGCACGGGCTCCGGAGTCCGCGGCCGCGGCGCCGGGTTGGATGCAGAACCGCGCTCACGCGTTGGCGGTGGCGCTTGCGGCGTCGCCGGCGGCGGTTCGACGATCAAACGCCGCCGCTCGTGGACCGGCGGCGCGACGTGCGGGGATTCGCGCCCGGGTGCGGTGCGTGGCGCCGGCGCGGGTGCCGCTGGCGCTGGCGCTGCCGGTGCGGGGGCCGGGGCAGCTGGCTCCTGAGCGGCGGGTGCCGGCGGTGCTTGTGCGGGTTGTGACGGGGGCACATCCGGTGGCGTTGGCGCGGGGGCCGGCGGCTGTGCCTGTGCCGGCGCCGGCGATTCCTGCGGCGGCGCAGCCTCGGGTTTTTCGATCGATCGGGTCGGGCTGGCGGCGGACGCCGGGACCACGCTCAACGCGGTTCCAATTGCGAGTGCCATCGCAGCGACGAACGCCGCGGCAAACACCGGAACTTGCTTGCGGATCGATCGAGCCACCGCAGAACCCCCTTCGTTCTCCCTCGGCAATCGTGCGAGGTCGCTGTTTCTATCGCCGGCCGCGCCTTGCTTCAGGTCCGGATCACAGGGGAGTGGCCACATCATAGCAGATCGCCAGAGCTCAGCTCCCGGCGCCCATCGGCTCGGTGGATCTACCCGCGCTCCTTCTGAGGTATTCCATCCCACTCGGTGAGACCCTGCGGAGGACGACGGAGTTCCCTCGCGCCGATCGAACGCCCCCGCCCGTTTACTGGCTGGTCGATCGAGGGTCGCTCACTGGCGGGCGTCGATTGGCAGCGTCATCTCGTTCGAGTGTCAACTCCGTCGACACTTCGCCCCAACTCCAGTTGACGATTTCTCTCGCGCCAACTCTCAAGAACCAGCGCCTAGAGCCTCTTTCTGTCTGCGCGGCACATGGCCGGCGTCTTGCGAGGATTGATTCGACCGTGTGCGTCGTCGGCGCCCATCGAGCGCCGCCGTGTTCATTGAAATCAGCCACAGTCCCAGAGACTGAGCGCAGACGTTCTCCAAGCCGACTGGCCTCGCGTCGCGTTGGCCGTCGAGGGCAGCGAAAGCTCCGTCCTGCGCCAGTGTCAACGTCAGGGTTAGAGCCCGCGCCAGCGCCCGCGCCCGCGCCCGCTGTCAACGTCGTTGACAGCTCCGGGCCTATCCATGCGGGTGGCAGTGTCGAGTGTCCGTCGTGCGAACGACATCCGAAGATCACTGTCCCGACGTGATCCGTCCTCGTCGCCGCAGTCGAAAAGTACTCGTTCTAGAACGAGTACTTGCAAGATGACACGGCGGTGAAGGAGGCCGGTTCAAGCACGCCGCCCAGCAGAAGACAGCCTCGATGCGCGGGCTGCTGTCCCGACGTGATCCGTCGGTGTCGGCGTGGTCGTGGGCGTCGTCCTCGTCGTCGTCGTCGGCGGCAGAGACGCCGGCGCGCCCGCTTACAGCACGCCCGACGGTGGGTTGGGCAGGCCCTCGGCGAAGCGCGAGGGGCGGAGCGGGTGGGCGTCGAAGTTGAGCGTGCCGCCGTCCAGGATCATTTCGGCGATGAGCTGGCCGATGGCTGGGGCGTGCATGACGCCGTGGCCGGAGTTGCCGGTGGCCAGATACAGGCCTTTGACTTCGGGCACGGGGCCGACGAGGGCGTGCTTGTCGGGGGTCATTTCATAGAGACCGGCGTGACAGGCTTCGAGGTCGATGCTTGCCGATGCCAGGCAGGGCACGCGCTCGCGGGCGGTGGCGAGTAGCGGCTCGAGCCATTGCGCATCGAATGTCGTGGCGAAGGGATCGGGTGACGGCGGCACGTCGGGTTTCAAGAGCAGCACTCGGCCGTCGCGGACGCGGAGGTGGAAACCGTCGTTGCACCAAATCGTCATCGGCATCGTGGCTGGGAGTGCGGCGAAGGGTTCGGTGACGGCGATTTGGCGGCGCTCGGGTTCGACGGGAATCGTCACACCGTGCGCGGCGAGCTGGCCGGACCAGGCGCCGGCAGCGATGATGATGGTTTGGGTCGCGACCGAATGGGCGCCGAAGTCGACGCCGGTGATGCGGCGCTTGCCGGCGCGTTCTTCCATGCGCCAGCGCACCGGGCCGCAGGCGAATTCGAAGTGCACGTTGCGGCGGCGGGCGGCCGCCGCGTAGCCGTGCAAAATATCGAGGGGACGGAGGAAACCGTCGGTGGGACAGAACGTACCGCCCAGGACGCCGGTGAGGTCGGCGTGCGGATTGAGTGCTTGCGTATCGGCGCGTGAGACCTCGCGCGCTTCGGTGAGGCCGCATTTTCGTTGCAGCGCCAAGGCCGCGCGGAGGGCGGCGAGCTGTCCGGCGTCGGTCGCCAAGAAAAGATAACCAGCGGGGGTGTAGCCCGGGTCCACACCGATTTCGTCGCGGAAGCGCCGCAGCTTTTCGCGCGCCAGAAGCGACAAGCGGATATTGACTTCACTCGCGAACTGGCAGCGAAAGCCGCCGGTGGCGCGCGCCGTGCTGCCGGCGCCGAGCTCCGGTGCCCGCTCCAGTACGAGCACGGAGACACCGCTGTGCTCGGACAGGTGGGCGGCGATGCTGGTGCCGACGACACCGGCGCCGATAATGACAATATCAGGCTGCATTTTGTCCCTGCTCTCGTGGCCGTACGTGCAGGAACGCGACGCCGCCCGCGAGCATGGTCGGAAGCACCTGAATGGCATGGTAGGCGAGCGCGAAAGCGAGGGCGCGTTCGGGCGTGAACCCGGCGAGGGCGAGTGCAAACACCGTCGCGGCTTCGAACGGGCCGAGGCCGCCCGGCGTTGTCGGCACGATGAGCGCAACGTCGATGGCGAGGATGACCAGGAACGCCACCCACAGGTTGACGTGCACGCCGACGGCGTACGCGGCGCAGATCAGAATGCCGGCGTCCGCATAGCGGGCGGCGAGCGTCACGATGCCAACGATGAGTGCGCCAGGGCCCGATCGGAGTGCCGAGGCGCCACGTCCGAGCCAGGCCGCGAACGATTGCACCCGGTGCCCGTGGAAGACGACGAGAATGGCGAGCAGTGTCGCCACGCCGGCGGCGACTGCGAGCCATCCGAAGCCGCGCCGCACTGAGTGCGGCAGATCGAGCATCCACGGCAGCGGCATGGCGACGAGAATCAAGCTGGTCGTTTCGGTGGCGGCCTCCATCACTTGGATGCCGGCCGAGGTCGCCAGCGAAATGCCATGCTCGCGCACCAGCGTTGCCCGCAGCACTTCGCCGGCGCGCGCCGGCAGCACGCTCGACGCGGCGCTCGCCATCAAGGTGTAGAGGTACGTGCGCCTAAAAGGCACCCGGCCGTGCGGGCGCAGCATCACATACCAGCGAACGGCCTTGAGACCCAAGTGCAGAGCGAGATTGCCGATCGCCGCCAGGATCAAGAAGCGCCAGTCGGCATGGGCGAGGGTCTTGCGAGTGGCGCTCAGATTGAGTTTCAGCAGCGCGTAGATGCAGAACCCGAGCACGAGGATCGAAAGCGCGATGCGGCCCCAAAAGAAACGCCGGCGCCCACCCAAGGTGAACGCCGGCGCGTCATCGGGTGCGAGGCGCGGCGGCCCGTTCCCAGTGGGGCGCTCCGCATCGGCCTCGCTCGAACTCATCCGATTCCCAACGCTTGGCTTTGCTCGCGCAAGACCTCGTCCAGGATCGAACACGCTTCGGCGGCGACGGCGCTCGGCACATTGAGCGGCGGATACAAGCGAATGCTCGAACCACTCACCATGACGAGCAAGCCGCGGCGCGCGAGTGCCTTGTAGACCTCGCCCAACTGTTCTTTCGAGAGCGGCCGGTGCTCGTCGGGCGAACCCAGTTCGATGCCGATCATCAAGCCACGGCCTTGCACGGCGGTCACCATCGGAACCTTGCCGACGAGCGACTGCAGGTTGGTGCGGATCTCGCCGCCGACCCGCCCCGCATTCTCGACCAAGCCCTCACGCTCGAAAATGTCGAGGGTCGCCTGCACGGCGCGGGCGGCAAGTGGGAAGCCGCCGTAGCTGGACGAGCTGTGGCTGGGATTGGCGTACGGCGCCGCGGCCATGATCTTGGACGACGAAATGACCGCCGTCACCGGATAGCCGCCGCCCATGCCCTTGCCGACGATCATGATGTCGGCCTTCACGCCATCGTATTCCGAACAGAACATGCGGCCCGTGCGCCCGAAGCCGGTGAGCGTTTCGTCGATGATGAACAGCGCCTTGTGGTCGTCCGCCATGCGGCGCAGTTCTTTTAGATAACCTTCCGGCGGCACGAGATTGCCGGCGCGGCCCTGAATAGGCTCGACGATAATGGCGGCCAGCGAGTCGGCTGAATCGCGCTTCAATCGTTCGCGCGCTTGATCGACGCAGGCGAATTCGCAACTGGGGAACTTGAGGCGCAGCGAACACTGGCTACAATATGCATACGGCGTGCTGTGGAAACCCGGCGCCACCGGACCCAGGCCGCGTTTCTCACCGTCGGTGAGCGCCAGGGCGCCCATCGTCTTGCCGTGAAAACCGTTCCAGAAACTCAGGAACTCGAATTTCTTGGTGTAGGACTTGGCGAGGCGGAGAGCCGCTTCGACTGCTTCGGCGCCGGTCGAGTAAAGCTGCACGCGATCGAGCTCGGGCGGCAGGACGCGCTTCAGTGCTTCGAGCATCTCGGCGCGCGCCGCCGAGCTGAAACCGCCGACCGTCCATTCGGACATCTGGCGCGACATCGCCTCGACCCAGCGCGGGTGCGCATGGCCGATGCTGTTGACGCCGCTGGCACCGAAAAAATCGAGATAGCGGCGGCCGTCTTGATCGAAGAGGAACGTCCCTTCGCCGCGCGCGATCGACAGCTGCGACCACAGCACGACCTGCTGCAACCCGGGACCGAGCATGCTTTGCTCGCGCTCCCAAGCCACGCGGGTGCGCGGTCCGGGCATGCCGAAATTCGTTCGAGTGTCCACGGACATTCCGGGTGTCTCCTTGTCGATGCTGTGGGCGTGCCGGCCGTGTGCCTGGCGCGCTCCAGACTACGCCCGGCGCGCGTCGCGAGTGGAGTCGCGACGGACAACGAGCGCCCGATAGACGAGCCGCGTGCGCTGCACGGCGGTGACGAACGAGAAGAAACCGATGACGGTGAGGGCGCCGAGCAGCACATGGCAGCGCGGCGTGACGGCGTCGGGTTCGATCCACCGGGCGGCGAGTGGCCCGATGAGAAGCCCGAGGCAGAGCCAGATGATGCGTTCGTGGCGTTGCATCCAGCCGACAGCGCAGTCGACTGACATGGCCTCGCCCTTGGCGCGGACATAGCTGACGAGCAGCGAACCCACGAGGGCGATGCAGACGAGCACGAAGGCAAGCGAGTCTTCGCGGTAGTAATAGAGCAATCCGAGGAACGCGGCCGCGTCGTTGACGCGGTCGGCGGTTGCATCCAAGAGTTCGCCCGCGTCGGACGCGGTGCCGGTCTCGCGCGCGATGATCCCGTCGAGGGTATCGAGCGACGATCCGAGGAGCAGCATCCAGCCGCCGAAAATGAGTTCGCCGCGCGCGACCAGGACTGCCGCCGCGACGCTCAGGACGACTGAGAGCGCCGTACAGACGTTGGCGGTGATACCGACCCGCATCGCGCCATGGGCCATGACCCGGGCGAGCTGGAAACCGGCTTCCACAAAGGGCCTGGGGACGAACGGTGACGAGGCCATTTTGTCGGTGCGCGCGTCACGCAACCGGCGGATGCCGCGCATTTTGGTGGCGACCGTTCCGCCGACCAGCATCGCGGCGCCGAGAGGGAGGAGTCTTTCGATCATCAGGAATGAACTCGCAACTGGAATTCGTGGGCCCAGGAACTCTATAGTCGAGCCGCGTAGGCACTGGCTCGATTCGGTGCAGGCTACCATCCGCCAGGCGCCCCGTCCACCGCCTTCGACTCCTGTCGGGTCTGGAGTCCAGGGGCCTCGAACCGGCGGGGCCCATTCAACCCCAAGAATCGACCGCCGGACGACTCAAAGGAGCCCGCGAGTGTTGCAAGGCGCCATCATCGGCTGCGGGAACATCGCGCTTCGGGGCCACCTGCCGGCGTTCCGCTGCGACGCAGATCTTGCGGCACGGGCGCGAATCGTCGCCGTGGTCGACATGGCGGCGCCCGGCCCGGAACACGCCGACCTGCTGCAAGGCGCCCGTTTCTACCGGGATTTGGCCGCGTGTCGGCGCGCTGAGCAGCTCGACTTCGTCGACATTTGCGCGCCGCCCAACACGCATGCCGAAGCGATTTGCGCCGGTGCGGCAGCGGGGCTGCACGTGTTGTGCGAGAAGCCGCTCGCCGAACGCAACGCTGCGACGGCACCCATCGGGCGTGCGGTGCGCGATGCCGGCATCGTGTTCGTGCCGTGCCATCAATACAAGTATGCGCCGCTTTGGAGTGCGATCGAGCGCTGTATCGTGGGCGGCGAACTGGGGCGCGTGACGGTAGCGCGTTTCGAAGTGCTGCGCACTCAAGCCGACCCGGGGACTGCGAAATGGAATCCGGCGTGGCGGACGTCGAAGGAATTGGGCGGCGGCGGCATCCTCACCGATACCGGCGCGCACTATTTCTATTTGGCGCGCTGGATGTTCGGCATGCCGCGCCAGGTGACGGCGGTGCTGCGGACGCTCAAGCATGCGGCGTATGGCGTCGAAGACACGGCGGCCGTGACGCTGGAGTATGAGAATTGCATCGTGCAGCTGGGGCTGACTTGGGCGGCGAACGGGCGCGGGAATTCGGCGTCCGTGGCCGGCACCGAGGGTTCACTCGAGTACGACGGCACGCATCTCGTGCTCGCGAACGCGGCGGGCAGCCGCGAGATCCCGATTGGCGACGTGTCGGACAAGTCGCAGTACGTGGCGTGGTATGCGGCACTCGGCCGCGAGTTTGTGCGGCGCGTCGAAGCGCGTGATGTGAAGTACGACTTGCTCGAGGAAGCCGAGGCCGTCATGCGGCTTCTGGAAGTGACCTACCAAGCCGGGGCGGAGCATCGCACGCTCGACGTTTAGCGGCCCGCGCGCCGTTGCGCCAGGACCCACTTCCAGAGATTTTCATCACCGTAGGCTTGATCCCACGAACCGTGGCCGACGCCGGGGTATTCGGTGTAATGCGGTTCGCCGCCGACGGCTTTCAGGGCCGCGGCCATGCGTTGTGATTCGGTCACCGGAATGATCGGATCATCGGCGCCATGGAAGATCCAGGCCGGAATCTTGGCGATACGTTGCGCGACATGCGTGTACGGGTCGGCCTGGCCGATGGCTTCGGGTGCGAGATGCACCGAAGTCGTATGCACCGACGGAACGATGCCGCCACACACTGGCACGATGGCGGCAAAACGTTCCGGCGCGATAAACGCCAGGTGCCAGACTCCGTAGCCGCCCATCGACAGGCCGGTGAGTGTCACCCGGTCGGGGTCGATCGAGAACTCGCTCTCGGCTGCATCCAACGCTGCAAGTGCAGCCGTGGCCGGTTCGCCAAGCCAAGAGCTATCGGCGGGCGCCTGCGGGAAGACGACGATGCACGGGAAGCGCTCCGGCGTCCAGCGAATGGCGCTCGCGAGCCCGACCTGCGTTTGGCGAAAACCGTCGCTACCCCGTTCACCGGCACCATGCAATGCCAAGAGCGCCGGCCAACGCACTCCCGCCGTATAGCTCGCCGGCACGAAAATCTGATAGCGATACGCATTGCCGCCGACGACAACGCTGCGATTCAAAAATCCGGTTTCTTGCACGGCGCGCGCTCCCGTCGGCCAAGCGATCGACGCGAGGCAAGCCAACGCTAGCATGATTCGGATGAGTCGCATGCGCGCCTCCGAAGGGGGGGTGAAACAACACCGCCCCCGGGAAAACCCGAGGGCGGTGCCGGAAATAGACTCGAACCGGAGTTACCGATACAAGCCCTTGACGGCCGTCCAGTTGGTCGCTTCGACGCCAACCGTTCCAGCTTCGAACCCGATGTTCTTCCACTCCGCGCGCGAGTTCGTTCCGGGCGGCGACGCGAAGACGAAGAACTGATGATGCCCACCGACCCACGACGGCTGCAGGATGCCCCACTGGCCGTGCGGCGGATCTTCGGCTGCATTGCCCTGGTCACATGTCAGCACGCCGCTCGTGTACGAATTCGAAAGATACACGAGGTTGTACTGGATGGTACCCGGGCTGGCCAACGACAAACCATTCGGATGGTAGATGACTTCCAGATGGATCGTGTTGCCCTTGGCGTAGTTCAAACCAAAAGCCCCCGTGAACGAGAAGAACGGCAGACGGCCGCCGAAGCAGGCAATCTCGCCATCCGTCGAGCGCACGTTGAAGCGGCCGTCGACGTACTGCGACCACCAGGGGTTGATGCTGAGTCCGGCTTCGCCCTCGCCCGTTCCCGTAATGAGCAAGTCGGCCGAGAACTTGAAGTCGTCGCCGTTCTGGAAGACCGCATCGGTCGCGCCACCGTCGGCCGAGAACTTCCAGCCGTGCAGATTGGCGCCGCCGACGCAAGCGGTGTTGGCGTCATCGGTGACGATGCTCGCCGGGTAGGTGTTCACCGTGGTCAAAATCGACCCGGGACAGTCGTTGAAGACGCGCGTTTGGACCGTCGCGCCGTTTACAGCGGGTGCCGTTGCATAGGCACTGGCCGCGAGGGCCAGTACTGCAGCGACCGCAGTCGAGGTGATAAGGATCCGCCTCATGGTGTTTCTTCCTCCTAGGATGATTCGTTTTCGGACGGACCTGGAATTATTCCAGTTTCTTACGGACATTGGAACCACTTCGCAAACCAGAAACGTACTGCTCTGACATTGTCGACTCGTTGCCATCGCATCACCACTCTTTCGAGTGTTCGGGTTGTTTCACTTCACTACGGTGAACTGCCGTTTCGAACTCTTGCCATCGACCTGCATCTCGTAGAAGTACACGCCACTGCGGAGATGCGAGGTGTTGAACGGCACGACGTGCGTGCCGGGTGCCTGGGTACCGTCGAGCACCGTCTGCAAGCGACGCCCCGCGGCGTCGTAAACCGAGAGCACGACGCGGGTCTGGCGTGCGAGCCGGAAGGGAATCCAACCGCCAGCCTGCAACGGATTCGGGTAGCTTTGTTCGAGAACCGCCGGACCCAGTTGCTCGGTGCTGGGTTCGACGCCGACGGTCGTCGCCGGCACGAAGCCGGCGCGCGTCAATCCTAGTTGAATATCGGCGTTCTGCATGAAACGGTTCCACACCGACTGGTTCCGGAAGTTCTCGATCATGATAATAATCGGACCTTGGTCGATGCCGAGGTAGTCGGTACCGACCCAATTAACCGTCGGATTGAACGCGTCTTTGAATCCGTACGTGGACCAGGTCGTGCCGCCGTACACGTTGTAGAGATTCTGCAGCGCCGAGATACAGACGGCCGGCGAAAACGCGATCGAACCGCCGATGGCGCTCGGCGTAATCGTGCCGTCGTCGTTCTGCGCCGGCGGGGCGCCGCGCGCGTTGTATCCGGTCGGCACGTCGGACGCCGTGATGCCCCAAGTATCGGCGCCATAGCCGACGCGGTTCGCAGGGTTCGCGATGCAGTACGCGCGCTGCGCCAGCGTTGCGCGCCGCGAATTCTCCCAATACGTAATGCCGTGCGCCGTCATATACGGGTCTTTGATATACCGGAAATCGACCCAGCAATGCGAATACTGGTGCCCGAAGAGCGGCGGGAAGTTCACATAGCTGTAGCCGTACCAAGTTTGCCAGGAATAGCCGTTGGTCCACGTCGTCCAGTTGTTGGCCGGAATCGCATGCGTCGGCGAGCCGAGCGCCATGATGTAAAGAATCATCGCCTCGTTGTAGCCGACCCAGCGCCCAAAGTTCAAAAAGCCATTGCCCCCCGGCTTCCAGCCCATATACAGGCCGGCGCCAAAGTTGCGCATGAATTCCCAGTCAGCCCGTTGGTAAATCTGATCGCAGAGCGTCCGCACTTGCACGTCGACCGGGTCGGAAGTCGAGAAGTACTGTTTCACATCGATGACGCCCGCGAAAAGCAGCGCCGTATCGATCGTCGACAGTTCGCAATCCCAAGTCCGGGTCGCCGTCGTCATGTCGAGGAAGTGATAATAGAGGCCCTTGAAGCCGATGGCGCCGGCCGTCGCGCCGTTTTGCGTGCCGTTCCATAGCGTCTGCAGTGTCGTCAGAACCCGCGCTTCGCCATTGGCGCGCGTCACCCAACCGTGATCGATCCCGATGCAAATCGACGTCAGCCCAAAGCCCATCGCCGCGATACTGGCCGGCGATCCGGGCGTACTGCGGTCCTTGATGCAGCCGTTCGCCGGGTTTGCCTCGTTCCAGAAGTAGTCGAAGGCGCGCTGTTGCAGCGCATCCAGCAACTGGTCGTCCGTGAGAGCCTGCGCGTGCGACGCCCAGAGGACGATGGTGACGATGGCTGTAAGTCTGCGAATCACGTGTATCTCCTCATAGTCCCAACACGAACGTCAGGCGTTGCATTTCCGAGAGCGTCGCGTGGTACGCCCACGCATAGTCCACCGAGAACTGCCGGTCGCCGAACGAGCTACGAAAGCCCACGCCCGCGGTGCCAGCCAGCTCCGAGTCGCGCTGGTAGAGATCCTGGTATCCGGCGCGGATCGATAAAGCGTCTCTCCAGGTCCATTCCCAGCCTAGGTTGAGATTCTCCGAGTTGTCGCTCGGGTGTTGTGCGTCGATCACGAACAGCAACTTGCTCGAGGCACTCATTTGGTGCGGGAAGCTCAAGCCGACACGGAATTTGATCGGCACCGGGAAGTTGTCGGTGGTCTGCTGTCCCGGCAGTGAGCCGTTGTCGCCGTTGCGCGACGGGTCGGCGTCGAACTGAATCGAGAGATCGCGGCCGTTGAACCGGCCATTCGTCCCGAAGTTGGTCAAGCTGGCTCCGAGCTGGATGCCGCCTTCGGTCAAGCGGTACAGGGTCCCAAATCCGAAGGTCATCGTGCGCATGGAGCTGTGCCAGATGGTTTCCTGAACAAAGTTGGCTTGGACGCCGGCCGTGAACCGGTGGGTGACATCGCGCGCGTAGGCGACGCTCAATCCTAAGTCGTCGGCCGAGAAGCGCTCGCCGGTGCCCTCCGGGTGCTCGACGGTGCGCACGTCCATGTCGCCCGAACTCAACGTCGTGACGCTCGCGAAGAATTTGCCGGCATTCGCGGTTGGAATCGCCAAGCTCACATAGTCGACGCGGATATCGGCCAGCCAGAAACTGTGCGTAAATTGCACGAACGGTTTCTCCAACGCGCCCAGCGCACCCGGGTTGTAGTACACGCCCTGGACAGGGTCGAGTACCGCGACGCCGGCATTGCCCATGGCCGCGATACGCGCCCCCGGTTCGATCAGCATGAACTGGCCGACGGTGGTCCCCGTCTTGGTTTGAGCCGACGCAACCCCCGCCGAAAACGCCAGCAGTACCGGGACGAGCCGCGTCGCGAGGTGTTTTTGCATGGCCCGTCCCTCCTTCACTTCAAGATGGCGAATTTGCCGATGCTGGCGCCCAGCGCAAATCCATCGACCTGAAAAATATACAAGCCGGGTGCGACGTCGAGGTTGTCCTTGGTGCGCAAGTTCCATGGGATCGCACCACTCGTCGAACCGTCCTGCCGCAACGTCTGCACGAGTTCACCGCGCACCGTGAAGATGCGCAACGAAGCGTTCAACGGGATGTTCCGGAACTCCATACGGCGTTCGCCGCGTCCCGAAACTGCGAATCGAGCCGGTTCAAAGCTGGCCGAACCGACATAGGGATTCGGCACGACGTAAGGCTTGGCGGCGAATTGGGCCGCCGCGAGTTCCGCGTCGACTTTTTCGCCGTGGGCTTCGAACACGAACACATCGTCGGTCCCGAACGGTTGCCGTAGCCGCAATTCGAAAACGTCGCCGCGGCGTGGCGCGATGATCGCCTGTCCGGACGCAACGCTGGTCGGGTCGATCTTCAAACGCCAAGTTGCTTTCACCACTCCCGGCTCGGACGGCAGGTACGTGACCAGATCGAAGTATTCTGTGAGGGTGCTGAGCGTCCCCGTCGAAACCAACGGCGTCGAGTACCGCAGGTCGAGCTGCAAGTCACCGGACGGCGTGTGCGCGAACGCGATGAATTTCGTCGGATTGGCGCGGAGCGGGAAATTCGCCAGCGACGTATCCCGCACGACGTCGTCGAACGTGATGGTGACATCCTCGGGGAAGCCCGGCCGCCGCGCGTTGATCGGCGCGACCGGCAGGTACTCGACGAGCAGGCGGATATTGGTGCCACTCCCGCGCGCGAAGCCGGTACCAGCCGCGTCGATTTCGACGGTCTTGGCGGTGCGCACGAGCGGCAATAAGCCGCCGCCGACCGCTCCGACGCCTTGGGCATCGAAGTCGGCGCCTGTCCGGAAGAGCAACTTGCTTGTGGTGCTATCGGTGAGTGTGTAGGCCGCGGCATGCACGCTGTCGGGCGATCCCAAGAATGCCAATTTCATCAAATGGCCGTCGAGAACGAGGCTGGAGTTGACAACGCTCACGCCAACGGTACCGATGCCGTCCCCCGCCACGTGGGCCGCCGTCGCGACAGTTGCCGGCACGTAGCCCGCGATCTTTGGTTCCGGCCGCACCGCCACGGCGTTCAGCGGCGTAATGAGTCCGCCGCGCAACGTTTGCGACAGCGTGATGGCGTTTTCCGACGGGAAGAAGCCGAACGAGTTGGAGCCGAAATCGTAGGCGCACACCGCATAATAGTATTGCTGTCCAGCGGTGACCGTCGAATCCACCCAGGTATGCGTGATGCCCGTCTCGTTTCCGAGATCGTACGCCACACCCTCGACTGTATCCGTCGTGAATCCGAATTTGCCGTCGATCAGGTCGAACTGCGCGATCGGCTTGCCGTTGCCGATCGGGCCCGTGCCGTTGCCGGTCGAGATGACTTTGGGGTCGAGGAAGTTGGGATCCGTCGACCGGTAAATGCGATAGCCTTCGAAATCGAGTTCGCCGGTCACCGGGTCGGCACTGTGCTCGGCAATGTCATTCCACGACAACCGGACGCGCCCACCGCTCGCGTCGGCCGTCACGGTTGGCAGTTTGGGTGGCACCGCGAACTGGTAGTTGGCGTTGTAGATCTTCTGAACAGTTTTCACGGTGCGCCGCAGTTCGTTGAGGTCAGCGCCGTACGCGAGGGCCAAGCTGAAGCGTTCGGTCTTCCCGGCACGCAGTTTGAATGGCCCCGACGCGAAGACGAACGCGATGTTGTAGTTGGCGGCGAGCGCTGCATCGAACCGCACGGTCGAGTCGGGGTCCGTGAATTTTTGATATAAGCGCGCCGGCCAGTTTTGCGAATCGTTGAAGAACACAATGCCGTCGGCTTCAGGATCCGGATTTCCAAGGCCAGCTTTGATGCGGTTAAACTTGAACCCCGTGAGGCCGATTTGGTCGGACTCATTCAAATCGGTGCGATCGAAGTTTGCCTCGCCGAGAGTCGGAATGCCGTCGCCCTCGCCGGTGTCGTGGGTATCGGGGACGCCGTCGGCGCCGAGGTCGTGCAGGTCCGCGACCCAATCCATGTCCTCATCACCGGTCCACCACGTTCCGGCCCGGTACGCCGGCCGGGTCTCGAGCGAACCGTACGTCGCCTCGAAGCGCGTCAAACCATAGTGGCTCGTGACGTAGTCGCGAATCTCCGGCTGCCCGACGATCTGCTGGCCGGGACCGCCGTCCCGTTGTTCGTCGATGATCCCGTCGAGGTCGTTGTCGGCGCTGTCGAACGAGTTGCCCGGGGTTTCGAGGTACGCATAGCCCATGTAGCCGGTCGTACTGCAGTCGCCGCTCAGGTCGCGGCCGTGCCGGCGATTGTCCCACGTGTAGACTAAGTTTAGCACATCCGTATCGAACGTCCGGTCGAAGTAGGCGTTGTCATCATCCGATTCGAAGATGCCGTCGCATGAAAGCGTCGAGCCGCCGACACCCGAGTCCATGTACAAGCCGAAAACGATGTTGTCGTCGTAATCCGTCGTGCCTTCGTTCGTAATGTCGTAGTGCCAGAACACGACGTTACGCGCCTGTGGATTGGCCCACTGGAAACCGCGCACTTCGATACGCAGCCCGAGTCCGCGGCGCGTCGAATCGCGCGCATCGGGATAGAAATCCCAGGCGTCGTAGTAGTCGTCGTCCATGACCGAATAGCTCTCCTGGTCGGCCGCTGCGCGCTTGCCAAAGTACCCGTTCCAGGAGCCGCGCCAGCCCGGATCGTCCGTGTCACGGGCTCGGTCTGGCCAGCTGTTCGGCCAGGTGCGGGGATCGTTGCTGATCGCCGGTGAACGGCCGGCGTTGACCGCCGGGTCGGCTTGAAAGTAGCCCGGCCGCGGCTCGAAACGCATGATGCGATTGAAATAGGGGCTCGTGCCCTGCCGTTCCCGGAAGCCGGTTTCCATGATGTAGGCGTCGACGCCGCTCCGCTGCCGCACTTTGGCGAGGACGAAAGGCGTAATGCCGTCGCTGTAGTTCATGCCGCTGCCCTTGGGGGCTTCGGCGGAATGGAACACACTCAGGTCGACACCGCCCGGATCGGACGGATAGTCGCCCACCATGCCGTAGTTCCAGAACACGGTGCGAATGTTGGCGGCGTCGTGGGTGCCGGCGCGCTCGGCATCGAGCCGGCCGCGTTGGTCGGCGGGCACTGGAGTCTGCACCTGGGCGTTTGCGCCCAGGGGCACGCTCCCACCGGCGCACGCCGCGACACACAGAAGCCCGCGTGCCACCTGGTGGCGGATCGCGCTTCGCCTGCGTCCGAGTCCAGCTTGCGTCATCACAGCTTCGACCCCACGGTGAATCCAATTTCGATGCGCCGCGGCGCGTAGAAATGCGTCGGATCGGCGAGCACCACGTCGTCGGCCGGTGATCGCGAGTAGTACGGGCTGCCGGTGGTATTGAAGACCCCACCGTTGAAGAAACGGGTGTCGAACACGTTGAACACCCGGGCGAAGAGGCTGGTGTTGTAGCGCGAGAAGTTCAGGCTGCGCTCGCCGCGTAAATCGACGAGAAAGCCCGCCGGACGGCGCCCGGAATTGACATTGAGCCCGAACCCAAAGGCGCCTTCGAGCGCCGGGGTGTAAGGCTGGCCACTGGAGGCGCGCACGATCGCACTCACCGAGTATTGCTCGGGCCTGGAGAAGGTCAGACTCGCGTTGAACGTGTGGCGTTGGTCCCAATTGAGCGGCGCGAGATGCGGCTGCGCGTCCTCGCCGGCCGCGGCGCGTGTTGCCGTTTCGCGCGGGTCACTGGTATTGCCGCGTGCCAGTTGCCACGTGTAGTCGATCGATGCCGCTACCGGTCCGAGCTTGCGATGGTCGAGTGCTACCGTGATCCCAATCACGTCGCCGAAATCGACATTCGTCAAGCGCGCATACTCGGCTTGCGTGTAGGTCGAAATGAACTCGACGCCCAAGAGATCGCGCACGTCCTTGTAGAAGGCGCTCGCCTCGAACCCGAAATCGGCACTGAGCGCCTGCTTGTACCCGAACTCGTATTGAACCGTGTGTTCGGGCCGCACATCGGCGTTGCCCATCACCCGAAAATCCGAGCCGGCCTGCAAGTTCGCGAGCACGGAGTAATCCGAATTGGTGAAAATATCGCCGATCTGCGGGAATTGGTAGAAGTGTCCGTATGCGAAATGCACCCCGGCCCGGCCGGTCACCGGATAGGCGACACCAATGCGCGGCGAGATGTTGATCTTGCGTGACGTGCGCACCGGCACGGAGAGCGGCGCTCCCGTAATGGCATTGGCCGGATTCGCGAGATCGCTCGGTTGCGTCGAGCGCGCGTCGAAGTAATCGAGCCGCGCGCCAACGCGCAGCGTCAAATCGGGCAGTTCGAACTGGTCCTGCACATAGGTCGCGCCGATGACCGGCCAGAACGTTTGCGACGTCGGGTAGTCGTGCGGATTGTTGGCCGGCCGCAGGATCTGGCCATTTCCCACTTGCACGATCCAGCCGGGCACTCCGAAGCGGACTTCGGGCAACTGGGCCTCGAAACCCGCCTTCAACTGGTGCTGGTGGTTCGCTTGGTTGACGAGCGACCCCTTCAGCAAGTACGCGTTGGTCGCTTGTTCGTAGCGGGTGAAATCGACCCCCGCGACGATCAGGCCAGGAATACTCGGCACTCCCACCGGTGGTCCGGCGGCGTCGTACCGGTGGTCGTAGGCATTCTCATAAACGAAATCCTCGTAGTGCCGGTAGTTCTGCCGGAAGCTCAAGTCGAGAAACGTGTTCTTGCCGAGCCCGTACGTGCCGTCGATGCCATGTGCCAGCGCCACGGCATGCTGCTTCGACGCGCCATCCGGGTTGAACCGGTAGGAGTAAGCGATGCGCCGGCTGTCGATGTCGTTGAAGAGGATTTGATAGCTGAGTTTCAAGTTCGGGAGGGAGCGATTGGTGATTTTGACCGCGCCGGACATCTCGTCGTTGAAGCCGAGGGCCGATTCGTTGCTGTCGCCGGGCGTCGTGAAGAACCGTGGCTCGTCGGGTCCGGGGTTCGGGTTCGGGGTCAAGACGGGCGTGAACAAGCGTTTCGCTTTGACATAGTCATCGAAACCATAGTGTCGCAGGTTCACCAGATACGTCGTCTTGGCGAGGTGCAACGGCCCGCTGACCGTCGCGGTCGCATTTCGAATGTCGAACGGCTGCACCGCATCGGCGACGCGCCGGCGGCTCTCGGCATTGCCGGGGAACACGAAACCGCCGCCATAGGCCTCGAGGGTCATCTCGGCCTGCTCGCCGCCTTCTTTGAGCACCGCGTTCACGACGCCGCTCATCGCCTGGCCGTATTCCGCGTCGAACGTGCCGCTGATGACTTGCACTTCCTGCAACAACGAACGGTCGACATGCAGGCTGGCGGAATTGTCGAAGGCGTTGTTGATGCTGACGCCATCCACCTGGTACTGCACCTCGCCGGCGCGCCCGCCGCGGAAATGCCCGTCGACGACACCGGCTTGCAAGTTGACGATGTCCTGGAGTTCCTGCACCGGCAGCTTGGCGATGTCTTCGGCGCGCAACTTCGCGATGCTGCTCGTCTCGTTGATTTCGACCGGCAGCCGTGCGGCCGTCACGACGACCGTCTCGGCGACGATCTTCGTGTCCTCGAGCGTTGCATCTTGTCTGGTCGTGTTGTCGGCGGAAACCTGGATCTCGTGCACGAGCAGTGCCTTGTAGCCAATGCGGCTGATCTTCAAGTCATACGTTCCTGGCGGTACTTTCAAAATATCATACGTGCCCTGCGCCGTCGTGAAGGCGCCGAATGGCTGCCCTACGACCGCGACCGTGGCGGCAATCACCGGCTGATTGCTTTTGTCGATGACCCGTCCGGAGATCTTGCCGGTCGTGCCTGCTTCGGCGCGCGGTGCCAACACACTCGCTACAAGGCAGAGCCCGGCGGACCGGCTCCATCCTGCAAAACGATATGAAAACAAGCTCCGCACTCGGGCACCTTTTCGAATCGAGCCCGGACGCAGGACGGCGAAAATGCGAAGCGTTGCGCTCTCGCCGCCCATGCGTCCAAGCCCCGGTCTAACTCCATTGTCTCAGCGTGGCGCCGCGCTCAGCGGAGCACCGTCACGCGTCCCGTCAACTGCTTGAGCTGCGCGCCCGTCTCCGGGTTTTCCAGATTGAGGCGGTACAGATACACGCCGGGCGCACGGCCGCGCCCGTCGAAGAACGCTTCCTGCACGCCCTTGGCCATGACGCCGAGCCGGCGCGTTTCGATCAACCGGCCTGCAACGTCGAACACGTCGAGGGTGACGCGGCTCGGGCGCGGCAGTGCGTACCGAATTGTCGAGTTGCGGGCCGGGTTCGGGAACGTGCCCAGCACCTTGTAGTCACTGATGGCTTCCGCGGTTGGATCGCTGCCGTTGTCGGTGGGTGCCGCCGACGACAAGAACGCCCACGCCGGGCAGCACTGGCCCTCGAACTCCTTGAACCACCAAGTGCGGGTGCCGTAGCTGTCGGTGAACGGTGTGAACGAGTCGCCGTCCAAGGCGTTGACGCCGATAAACAGCGACTTGTCGCCCAATCCCGGCGGATAGCCGATCGCCGTCAAGTCGACGCGCATTTCAGCGGTGTAACCCGTGTCGGCGCTCGTGCCGAGCGTATCGACGGTGGTTCCGCCCTTCAACTGGATCGCCACCTGCCCGGTGCCGGCGCCGATGAGCGTCGCCAGATAGTCCGCGGCGAGTGCTGCACCTGTCGGGCCGACTTGAAACGACAGCCGCCGGTTCCGGTACACGTTATCGATCGGATCGATCGCCGTGCGGTCGGTGAGCGAGACGATGAATCCATCCCACCGGTCGATGGTCGGATGGTATTGCACTACCTGATCCGCGACGTCGAAGCCCAAGAAGAGATTGTTGTCGCGCCAGAACATCTTTACGATGGCGTCATTCGGGTCGAGGATTGCCGCGACGCCGCCGTTCACCGTCGGTTGGTACTGGCCGCCGCGTGACGGCCCGACACCGGGGTATCCGGCACGAATCGCGTCGTCCCCGAACTTGATGTGGAATGAGTAAGCGCTCGCCCACGCGGCATCGCTCAAATTACCGTCGATCGTCGGCGCCGCGAACGCGGCGCCATTCGGCACGTAGACTTCGGGCCGCACCGTCGGCAAAATCGTCGATGCCGTCGATACGTCGGGCCGCGTAAAGATATGTACCTCGTCGTACCACATGGCATTGCCCCACGGGCTCTGCCACCAGACGCGGTTGTACGCCAGCGTCGAGACGTTGAGCGGCCACAGCCAGTCACAGTCGTAGACCGAGATGTTCCACTCGAGAATGTCGCCTTCCGGTTTTGTCGCGTCGTAGCCCATGGGCGTCAAGTTGAAGCGCATTTCGACCGTGTAGCCGACGTCCTGCACGGCATCGCTGTTAACCGTGCCGTTCACGACCGTGGCGGCCTCCCAATTGGCGATCTGCTCAGCCGTGCGCGGCAGCGCTCCAAACGGATTGCCCCAGCGGCCGAGATATGTCGGCACCGTGCTGATGGCGGCCGTCGTATCCGGCGACCACCACGAATACAAATATTCCGCCGGTGGCTTCGGTGCGCCCAGGCTGCTGTGATCCTTGAGCGACATCAGGAAACCATCGAAGCGGTTGAAGTCGCGCGACCCGCCGATCGACTTGTCCACAACGCGTGCTCCCAAATAGAGCTGGTTGCCGACGATGAGGAACTTGAGAGTTGCCTTGGTCGGATTGTTCGGAATGACTCCGCCCTCGTACTTCCAACCGCTGCCGGGGATGCCGTTGATCACGCCGAAATTGACGACGATCGATTCGGCTTTCGCCCATGCCGGTTCGGAGAGCGAACCATTCAGCGTGATGTTAGCCAGCGACCGCTTGGCCCAAATGAAGTCCTGGCGTGGAGCTTGGCTGAACGCCGGGCTGGCAGCGAGACACGCCGCTCCCAGGGACAGCAGCACTGCTCGTCCGATTCTCATGGGTGGAGCCTCCAACGGAGTGAGTGAACAGTCGAGACGGATGGGAAGTAAAAGCTGAGCGTCATCGCTTGCTCCTTGGATTGGCGCGCGCCCGGCCGGGGGGGCGCTTCGCAATGGAGCGAGTTCGAGGTGCGTGGGTCCTGGGGCTCGTGCCGTTGCCGGCGCCGCAGGATTCGCGTACGACTAGCGTCGCCGGCACGACCTCGTGCATCGGACCGCGGCGCGACGGGTTGCCGATCTGCGCCATGAGACTGCGGAAGGCGCGCTCGCCCAAGTCGTACGAATCGACATGCACGGTCGTGAGCGCGGGACTCAAATACTGCGCGATGGCGATGTCGTCGAATCCGGCCACGGCCATGTCATGAGGCACCCGGACGGCCGCATCGCGCAACGCCCCCAACAGTCCGATCGCCATATAGTCGTTGGCCGCGAACACTGCGGTGGGCCGGGTCTTCAGGCGCAGCATCTTTTGCCCTGCCTGATACCCCGAGGCCTCGGTGAAGTCGCCCGGCAATTCGTAGCGTTTTTCGACCGCGATCCCCGCCCCATGCAGCGCGGCGCGATAGCCGCGCAACCGTTCGTCGGCGTCGGCGTT
>JANLSU010000131.1:0-26493 GCA_031362565.1 bacterium
GCATTGCACCAGAATGCGCCGAACCCGTTCAACCCGACGACGGCGATCCGTTTCGATCTGCCGCGCGCCGGACACGTGGATCTCGCCATCTACAACGTTCGCGGTGCACTCGTGCGCCGGCTGTTGTCGTCGCACCAGACCGAGGGTTACAAGAACGTGTTGTGGAATGGGCGCGACGACGCCGGCCGTCCAGTGACGAGCGGCATCTATTTCTACAAGCTCGCCGCGGTGGGCTTCGACGCGACGCGCAAGATGGTGCTGCTGAAATAGAGGCGCCGAGGGCCAAGCCGCGATGCAGAGGACAAGCAACCCCCCGCCTGGGGCCCCATGATCGGCCGCACTCTGGCGCACTATCGCATCGTCGATCGTGTCGGCGCCGGCGGTATGGCGGAAGTCTGGCGGGCGGTGGACACCGCGCTCGGCCGTGAGGTAGCGATCAAGGTGCTGCCGGAGGCCTTCGCGACCGACCCGGAGCGTCGGGCGCGCTTCGAGCGCGAAGCCAAACTCTTGGCGTCACTCAATCATCCCGGGATCGCGACCGTGCACGGATTACACGCCGCCGACGGCGTGCATTTCCTGGCGATGGAATTGGTGCCGGGCGAGGATCTGGCGCAGCGTCTTGCACGCGGCCGGCTGCCAATCGAGACGGCGCTCGCGATCGCCCGTGAGATCACCGACGCCTTGGGCGCCGCGCACGCCCGCGGCGTCATCCACCGCGATCTCAAGCCGGCGAACATCATCATCACACCCGAAGGACACGTGAAGGTCCTCGACTTCGGGCTCGCCAAGGCGCTGGACGCGGACACGGGCACGACGTCGGCGCCCGATCAGTCCCCGACGATGACCTCGGCCGGCACCGTTGCCGGCATGATCCTCGGCACCGCCGCCTACATGAGCCCGGAACAAGCCCGCGGCCGTCCGGCCGATCGCCGCGCCGATATTTGGGCCTTCGGTTGCGTTCTCTACGAGATGCTGGCCGGAAGTACGCCGTTCGAGGGCTCGACGGTGTCCGATACGTTGGCCGCAATTCTGCGCGCTGAGCCGGATTGGACCGCATTGCCCGCGGGCGTGCCGCCGGCGGCGCGGCGACTGTTGCGCCGCTGTCTCGAGAAGAACTCCGATCACCGGCTGCACGACATCCTCGATGCGCGTCTCGAAATCGACGAAGCACGCGCCGGCGACAAAGATGCCGCCCTTGCGCCGCCGGCGCGGCGTGGCGCCGGCCGGTTGATCCCCTGGGGCATTGCCGCGGTGCTCGCTGCCGTTACGGTCGCAACCCTCGTTGCTCCGGGCCGGCGTCGTGCACCGCAATCCAGCGATCGCCTGCACGTTGCCATCGTACTGCCCCAGAATCTCGACCTGGTGGACGCCGGTGGGCTCGGGGTCTTGGCGATTTCTCCGGATGTGAAGCGTCTCGTCTTCGCGGCTCGGCGCGACGACACCGTTCGCTTGTACCTGCGCGCGCTGGACTCGCCGGACGTCGTCGAGATGCCTGGTACAGAGGGGGCTTCGACGCCGTTCTTCTCGCCCGATGGCCACTGGGTCGGATTTTTTTCGGGGAGCTCGCTCAAGAAGATTGCCGTACAGGGCGGCGTCCCCGTGGTGCTGTGCGAGGCGCCAAGCCCGCGGGGCGCCACGTGGATCACCGATGACGCAATCGTGTTCGCGCCGACCTACACCTCCGGTTTGGCGGTTGTTTCCGCAGCGGGCGGCGAGCCGAAGGCCGTAACGACGCCAAATGCGGCACGCAACGAACGCACCCACCGCTGGCCCATGGCGTTGCCTGGCGGCAAGTCGGTGCTGTTCACCATCGGCACGCTCGACAAGCCCGGCGACTACGAGGATGCGGTCATTGCGGTCGCCGATCTTGCATCGGGCGCAATTCATCCACTCGCAGAAGGTGCCAGCATGGCGTGGTTCGCGCCGCCCGGCGATCTAATCTATTCACGCGAAGGCACGCTAGTGGCCGTTCCGTTCGATGCCGGAGGCGTTCGGACAACGGGCTCTCCCACCACGATCCTGAAGGGAATCGCCGGCGACCGTACGAGCGGCCTCGTCAACTGCGCACTGGCCGCCGATGGAACTCTCGCTTATGTGCCGGGCGCGACGCTGGGGAGCACGGGCACTCTCGCGTGGGTCGACCGCAACGGACGAGTCGAGGCCGTGCCGGCAGAGCCGGCGCTGTATCGCAACCTGCGGCTTTCGCCCGACGGCAAACGTCTGGCGCTCAACATTGGCGAGGGGGCCGGGGACAGCGATGCGTGGATCTATGACTTCGATCGCAACGCGCTCACCCGGCTGACGTTCGACAAGTCGACGTTCCGGCCGTCGTGGACCCCCGACGGCAAGCGGCTCGTCTACGCGAGCACGAGTGGTGGCAAGGAGGGGATCGCCTGGAAGGCCGCCGATGGCAGCCAAGAAAGTCAGTTGTTCTTTCGGCAAACTGGCATCTACGCCTCGGCGCCCGAGGAGTGGGTACCGGGCCGCAGCGAACTCGTCTTCACGCGCTTGGGCGGCAAGGGCGGCGCGGATCTGATGTCGATCGTCCCGGGCGAGACCGAGTCGAAGCCGGTGCTCGATGGGCCACACGCAGAAGGCGGCGCCACGTTCTCGCCCGACGGCAAATGGATGGCGTACTGCTCCGACGAGTCGGGCCAGCTCGAAGTGTACGTCCGTCCTTACCCTGGACCTGGGGGGAAGTGGCAGATCTCGACGAACGGTGGCCGCGGCCCGTGCTGGTCGCGCGATGGGCACGAGGTCTTCTACACGCTGGGGCAGAAGATGATGGTCGTCGCGGTCACGACGACGCCGACTTTCTCCCCAAGTTCACCGCGCCAGTTGTTCGAATTCCAATTCGAGAATCTTATCGGGACGGAACGCGACTATGACGTGTCCCCGGACGGCCGCCGCTTCGTGTTCGTGCGCCCACTTCGCGAGCGACGGCGGGAGATCGATCTCGTGCTGGGTTTCACCCGATCGATGCGCAGCGCATCTACGCCGCGTTGAGCGAGGCAGGCGGCGGGCAAGAGCCATTTTCGTTTCCAGGCCCGGAGGAGTACCCTGTCTTTCATACCAAGAGTCCGGCCGCGCGCGTACTACCCAAACGCCACCGGGGCCGATGCCTTGGACGACCGGGGGAGACCAACCATGCGGATCATTGCTTCCTTGGTGTTGGCGGTTCTCGTAGCCGCTGCGATCCCGAACCTGAGTATCGCGCAATGTCCGGTCGCCCCAGGCGTTTGGACCGGCCATGCGAATGGACATTCATTCGCCTTCCGGATCGCGCCGAGCGGAACGGTGGTCGACTCTGCGGCGGTGGACATTTCGAATGTCTGCTCGCAATTACACTACGTGGCATCGGATGTAGCGCCTACGGTTCCGCTGCAATGCAACCCGACCCGGTTTGAATGGTCGCATTGCCGCGCGAACCCGCCTTCGTCGAAGGGATTTCGCCTCACTGTCACCTTCGATACCTATAACCATGCGACAGCGTTTGCAACGTTTCTCGGCCTTGGGTGTCTGGCGACGTGCGATTTTGCCAACGATATCGAGATGACACCCGCGACGCCGGGGTCACTAAATCCGGTATTTGCCGCCCACCACCTCGGTGGTGGGCAGATCGAATGTGGGATTACGGGCGGCGGAACCGGCCTCCTCTATGACGTTCGCGCGACAGTGCTCGGATCGATTTCCATTCTGACCCAGCCGGTCGATCTCTTCGGTCCGGCTGGAGTGAGCACATTTCTCGTCAACTGTTCGGGGACCGGAGGCGGCAGCGTCGCGGTGCAGGCCTGGCAGGGCACTCAATACATCGGCGCGAGCTTGATGTGTTTCCAGTGTTCAGGCGGATCCCCCACGGATGGGGTTTGTACCACACCACCCTCCACGGTGCCGGCGCTTTCTCCAGCCGGAATCTGGCTGTTGATCGTGGCCTGCGGGGCTTGTGGATTCGCCGGCCTGCGGCAGCGGGCACAACGGAACTGAGAAGGGCGAGTCATCGGCGTTCGGTGAGGGTGCGTGAAGTTTTCATTGGTCTGCCACGCAGTGCGGTCAGGACCGCCGGCGCCTTGCCTCCGCGGCTGAGGTTGTCGACTTGTGCGTTTCAACGGCGCGAATCGACAGCTTCAGCAGTACACTTGCCACCTGGCCCGCCGAAGGTTTGAACCCCGGGATCTCCAGACCCGCGGCGAGTCGTTCCAACGCACCCCAGTCGGCATCACTCAGTGGAATCTTGGCGCGCCGCGACGTGTCCGTGAAACCCGGACGGCCACCACTCGATGCGAGGCGCGCGACGAGCTCCTGCCGCAACGCCATCAAGGTCACCGGGTCGAGGGATTCCCCAAGCGCGCGGCCGGCCGGCGTGCCGCCGAGTGCCTGCGCGACGACGTCCGATGAAACGCGTGCCTGTGCCTTCCCTTGAACGCGAACCACCCGTTGCGTCGACCGCGCCGTCTTGATTGACCCGCGTTTCATGGAATGCCTCTCAGGCGGCGTCGAATTGACGGATGCGAAAAAACTGCCCGTCGAATGTGAATGCAACCTCGCCCTGTCGAGTTTCGCGTCCCATCCGGTGCAGGAACTCCCGAATCCGCGGCAAGCCTCGTAGGAATGTCTCGGTTCGGACGAACGAGTAAACGATGACCGGGTTCTCGATCACGATAGCGCCATCGTCGCCCAGCCAAGCGCCCTCCAACGGCGGTGTCGCAGTTGCACCACCATTGACTTCGGACAGAAGTTGCAAGGCTTCGAACACCCACATGTGCTGCGTGCTGATTTCAGCGCCGTCGCGATCGCGGTTCGGAACGTAACAACCTCTCCCAACCGAACGATATGTGTTTTGGGCCCAAAAGTCGAGGACCCAACGGGCAACGGAAACCACCACCCGCGGCTGTTGGTGGCGGAGTGCCCGCTCCCGCCCCCCGGCCTGAGATCGCCTCCGACTCCTTGGATCTCTGGCTCGGTCAGTGGAATGGTCCCGAAGGAACCTTCTTGGTTCTGGCCAAGAATCAAGAACGCTACCGCATCACGATCCAGTCGCTCGATGGACCCGCGAGCTTTGACGGGACCGCCGTTGGCGACCACATCGAGTTCGTCTGCCTGGGGAAGACGGAATCGATCCGGGCAACGAATGGCAAGGCCACCGGCATGAAGTGGCTCCAAGACAAGACCAATTGCCTCACCGTCAGTACAGGCGAAGGATTCTGTCGAGACTAAGAGGGGAGCGTGGGCCAGCGGATTCGCCGTCCGCGGCGCAGGGCGCGCGGCGACGGACGCCGCGCGCACACTGCTCGGGTGCTCTGCCGTCCGGTCCACAGGCAGGCCGGCCTCAGAAAGCAGACACTTCGAAGAGAAACGTTGCCCTTACGCCTTCTGCACGTGCTCGGCGCCGAGCCCGTCGAACATCTTCTCGAGCCTCTTGGCGTCGTCGTCGGACTTCGCGTCGACGGCAATCAGAATGCCACCGTTGCGAAGACCTGCTTCGTAGACCTTGGCGCGATCCTCGGGGATGCCGGCACCCACCAAGAACCCGACCAAGCCGCCCACTGCGGCGCCCGCACCGACGCCGGCCAATGCCGCCGCGACTGGTCCCGCGATCATCAAACCGAGGCCCGGAACCGCAATGGTCGAACCGACCGCGACGACGATCCCGAGGACCGCACCGACCGTTCCGCCCACGACACCTCCGACCCCTGCACCTTCCGCCGCCTTCGTTCCGGTCTTCACCGCGAACTCTTTGGCGTGCGTCGTGTCCGACATCAGCACGTTCAAGTCCTCGCGCTTGCAGCCGCGAGCCAAGAGCGCGTTCACCGCCACCTCGGCTTCGGTGCGATTGTTGAACAAGCCGGTGACCAGATTGGTCTTGATCTTCTTGTCAGCCATCTTGTTATCCATGATCGTTTGCCTCTTCCCATTCGAGGTTCCGAAGGTTCCCTCCGTCTGAAGGGCGCCGTTCGGCCTCCATTCGATCGAAACTCACGCGGGGGAACTGAGGGTTGCGTATTCCCCCCGCGTTACAGGACCGGCCGGCGGCCGGAGATGATCCGCAGCAGGACGACGACGGCGGCGATGACGAGCAGCATGTGAATCAGGCCGCCACCGACGTGACCGATGAATCCGAGTAGCCACAGAATGACGAGTACGACAGCAACTGTGTACAGCATGAGAAAATCCTTCCATCAACGTGCCGGCTTGGCGGGACGGCATTCGTCCCGCAATCAGGCGCGGCTTGTGGTCAGCGTTGCGCGACTTGGATGCTGACCGGCGTCCGCATCAGGATGTTCAGCCTCTGACCGGGGTTGAGTTGCACGTCCGCACCTTGCGTCGCGACCATGAGGATGGTTCCGGCGCCGGCGCCGACGCCCGCGCCGATCGCGGCACCCTTACCGCCGCCGGCAATCCCGCCGACGATGGCGCCGAGAACGCCGCCCGCGGCGATCTTCTCGACGTCGCTATGGGTCTTCGATGCCGCCTGCACGGTGAGCGGCCGGGCGGTGATCGCGTGCGACTTGCCGCCGGCGTCGACGATCTCGTTGAATCCGAGCGTCATGTGGGCCCGGCCGCTGATCCGTCCGGATGCTTGCACGTCGCTCAAGGCGCCGCGGATTTGTGCGCCCGCCGGAACGACGGTCTTGCCGCCGACGACGATGGGCTCGGTCGTCGTTGCGACGAACGAGTCACCGGTGTGGTTGGTCTCCGTATTGACTCCCGTATCGAGTGATGCGACGACGCTCGTTCCCGCGGGAATCACCAAGGTCACGACAGTCGGCTTCGGTTGTTCTTGCAGCCGCGACACTGCCGGTGCGGTCTTGTCGTTCGTGCGTTCGTTGCAGCCGGCCACCAGGGCTACGGCTGCAAGCAACATGAGACTGATACTGGCAAGGGTTCGTTTCATCGTCGGACTCCGTTCATGGCGTGACGTCGTGGCAGGCGGGCAGGCCGGTAGGATCTTCCTGTGCGGCTCGCTTCTGTCGCGACTCCTTGGTTCGAAACTCGTCGGGACGTCCCGTGGCATGACGTTGGCGCACGCGCGAGCAAACGTCAAGACTCGTGCACATTAAATGATGTTCATGACAATGCATTCACATTGGCGCTGTGAAGCCCACACCGGCGCGTGCTTTCAGCGCACGAGCGCCATGCGGCGTTGCTGGCGGTGGGCACCGCTCGTGAGCCGCGCGATGTAGATGCCGGATGCGACCGCGCGGCCGGAGGCATCCGTTCCATCCCACACCGCCGTATGCGATCCGGCTTCGAGAACCGCATCGACGAGGGTTCGCACGCACCTGCCGCGTACGTCGTACACATCGAGGCGCGCCCGGCCGTGGTGCGGCAAGTCGAATCGCAGCCGCGTCGTCGGGTTGAACGGGTTCGGAGTATTCGGCAGCAGTGCGAAACGTGGCGCCGCCCCGACGCGCACCTCGGCGGCTGCGGTTTCGACGCCGTGGCTGCGGAGTGCCACCCGGTACACGAGTTCGACGCCTTCCGGCGCGCCGCCATCGACATACGTGTAGTTGCCCCGGTTGCTCGCGACGTCGAACGCCGCGAGCGTTGTGTAAACGCCGAGGGTGCCGCGCGGATCGAGTGCAGCGCGGCTCACGGCGAACGAATCGCCGGGTTCGATGTCGTGCGCTTGCCACGCGAGGGCAATGCCGCCTGGCGTCCACTGCGCCGTGAGGTCGGTGAGCGCGATCGCGGTGGTGGGTGGCCCCGCATCCAGATGAATGTCGTCGATGGTCCAGCCGTCGAGGGCGGGCCGGCGGCCATCGGGCGCGAGTGCGACGTGGAACCGGAACCGCACGTTGCGATTCCAAATCCACGGCGGCAGCGTAAAAGTGTCGGTGGCAGCGAACGTGCGCACCCCCGAGAACGATGGATAGCCGTGGAACGGCGAATCCGCGTCGTAGCTCACATCCAGGAAGGGATACCCCCGATCGGGGTCGATCAGGAACCACTTGTCGTGCGGGCCGTCGCGATCCACGTCCTGCCATTCGACGATCGCCACGTCCCAGGCCTCGTTTTGCGTGAACTCGTCCCGCAGCAGAAAGTACCGATGCGTCATGCGCAACGAGCCGCCGGGATAAACGCGAGTCGCGGGGCTTTCGAGGACGCTGTTCTGCGGGCTCGCCGCATGATGCGGCACCAGGCTATTGGTCGGCCCCATCTTCCAGCTCCGCAGGCCCTGAATCGGATTGACGATATCGTCGCGATGCCATTGATCCGCACCGCCATAGACGAGCGACCGGTGCGTCCACATCGGGTCTTCGTTCTCGGCGTCCTCGACAAGCTCGCGCCGCACCTGGAGGGCATAGAAGCCGGCTGCCGGCGAGCTCGTCTCGTGTGCGATCGTCGATACGTCCCGCGCCACGATGCGGTACTCCACCGTGTCGCCGATTCGTCCCGGCAAGGCGAAGCGGAGTTCCCACAGATCGCTCGCCCCTTGGCGCAGGAGCGGCGCTGATTGCAGCGCCCCGCCGGCAATGCGGTAGTCGATGCGTACGTTCGCGACGCCATGCCGGTCGCGCACGAAGGCACGCATGAGCGGCGGCTCCGCGAGCCTCGACCATTGCGAGCGCGCGACATGCTGCACCGTTGGCGCTTGCGTATCGGGCGTGATCTGGAACTGGAAGGCGCTGTCGGCCGTCACCGGCCACCGCTGCTCGTGGCCGGGGAAGTTGCTCGTGGCGCGAAACCAGTACCGGATCGTGGTGCCGAAGGGTTGGGCGGGAATTTCGGCCGCGAAGTCACCCAGCGCCGGCGACACGACCGGCGCCGCAGCGAACGGCCCGCCGTCCTCGGACCAGTAGAACGCCACCTGCACGTCCTCGAGCCGCGTCGGAACGCTCCATTGTTCCAAATCGACATGCGTCGCGACGGGAATTGGATTAGTCGCGCTCTCGAAATCGCCGTGTGGATGGTGCACGAACACCAGGCGCGCCGGCACCGACGTGACCTGGCCGTCGACAGTGCCGCGCCCCAGAGTCTTGTCGTGGAACCAGCCGGCGAATGCGTCACGAATTGCGGCGATTTTGGCGATGCGATCGGGACGGGCGGTGAAGCCGGGCAGTGTAACGAGGGCGAATGCAACGCGGAAGTCGTGCCGCGAATCGGCAGCCGCCGGAATCCGGTAGCCGTTCGTAAGCGCGATGTCGTCGATCGTAAACTCGCGACGCCTGCCGTGCAGGGTTACCCCGGCGGTGGGTGTCGAACCCGTGGTCCAAGAATTGCCGGAGGGGTCGGTGGGCGGCGCAATGCTGTCGATGTCAGAAACATAGAAAAGGGCCGCCGGATCGACTTCCCCGGGCGATGCGAACCCCATCAAATACAAATCCAACGGACTGTAAGCGATCGGCATGGCGGCGCTCGTGAAGTAGACATTGTCGGCCGTCAGCCAGCGATTGCCCTCGAGCGGCGACCCGAAGGCATCGAGGATGAAGGACCAATGCGTGAGTTGCCGGCCTAGGAGCACGTTCGATCGTCCGATCCCGGGAATATCGATCCGGACGCGCGTCAGCCAGCGATGGCCCATCTCGTGCCCGAGCAGTTCGACGGGCGTGTAGAGATTCGTGTAACGCGCGTTGGGATCGGCTGGGAAAGCGTCGATCGAGTTCAGGTGCACGAAACTCTGCAATCGCCCGGGCCCGGTCTTGTGCGTCCAGCCGGCGGAATCATCGAAGAGTTCGTTCGCCCGCAAGTGTGTGTAGCCGAGCCCCGTGACGTCGTTGGCGATCGCCAGGTGGTAGGCGAGGAAGTTGCTGCCGGCCAACCGCGACGGAAACGTCGTGAAGAGAACCAAGAAATCGTATTCGTCGTTGTGGGCGGCGTAGAACGCATTCGCGGCCAAGACCGGATCGACTTCGACCTCGCCCTCGCGGTTCGTGAACACGATATCGCCATGGTCCTGCAAGACGCTGACGCCGGCGGTGTCGCGAACGGCGGCAGTCGTCGGGCTTCCAGCCTCCGAAACGCCTGGGCCCCATGGCCACGGCGCGGCTCCCGCCGGCGGCGCCGACGGGCGGATGCCCTGTGCCGTGAGTGACGCGAGGAGCGCCGCACGGCAGCGGTGCGTCTCAAGAACCCGGGCCTCGAGTCCCTCGACGGTGCCGCAGGCCGGGGCGCCGTTGGCCGCAACGTTTGCGGCGCCGGCGTCACGGGCTGCAAGCGCCGCGACCCAGGCTGCAAAGTGTGGATCGGATTGGACGGCGCGCAGCGTCTCGGCCGGCCGCGGCGCACCGGCGAGCACGCCCACGGGTGCCACGACACGGAAGAGTGTCGCGAGGAGCAGCATCCGTCGCGTGGCGCCAAGCCACGCGTTGCGATGACGCGCGTGCAGCGATTGCACGGATCCTCCGAAAGCGGCGAGAGGGCACAGGCGTCGAAGTATACCACGCGGTCGTGGTAGGCTCCGCGCTACGGCGCGCGGCCCATTTCGGCTCGTGGGGCCCCCCGGGCGCCGGCACCCATTTGAGGAGTCCCCGTGCGCGTTCCAGTGTTGGACCTCAAGGCGCAATACGCGGCGCTCCGCGCCGAGATCGAACCGATCGTGCTGGGGGTGTGCGAGTCGCAGGGCTTCGTGCTCGGCCCCGAGGTCGAGGCGTTGGAGCAGGAGATCGCGGCCTACGTCCGCACGCCGCACGCCGTCGGCTGTGCGTCGGGTACCGATGCGCTCGTGCTGGCGCTGCGCGCCCTCGGCGTCGGCCCCGGCGACGAGGTCGTCACGACGCCGTTCACGTTCTTCGCGACTGCCGGTGCCGTGTCGATGGTCGGCGCCCGCCCGGTGTTCGCAGATATCGACGCTGCGACCTTCAACCTCGATCCCGAAAAGCTCTCCGGCGCAATCACCGCCTGCACGCGCGCCATCATCGCTGTCGACTTGTTCGGGCAATGCGCCGACCTGACACCGATCTTGGAAGTCGCCGCCCGGCACCGGATCCCGCTCATCGAGGATGCGGCGCAGAGCTTAGGGGCCGAGCATCGCGGCCGGCGCACGGGTGAACTGACGCTCACCACGTTCAGCTTCTATCCCGCCAAGAATCTCGGCGCCTTCGGGGATGGCGGCATGCTGGCGACGCCGGATGAATCCCAGGCGAAGAGCCTGCGGCAACTGCGCGTCCATGGCGAGTCGAGCCGTTACGTCCACGCGGTCGTCGGCACCAACTCGCGCCTCGATGCGCTGCAGGCCGCCGTACTGCGCGTCAAGCTGCGGCATCTGGACGATTGGATTGCGGCCCGCCAGCGTGTTGCGGCGGAGTACACGCGGCAGCTCGCGGCGTTGCACCTCGGTGACGGCATCACGCTGCCCACAACGGCATCACATGCGACGCGCCACGTCTTCAACCAGTACACGCTGCGCACCCCGCAACGCGACGCGCTCCGCGCCCATCTCGCCGATCAGGGGGTCGGCTCGATGGTGTACTACCCGATCCCGCTGCATTTGCAACCGTGCTTCGCCGATCTCGGCGGTGCGCCGGGTGATTTTCCCGTCGCCGAGCAGGCGGCTGCACAAGTGTTGTCACTCCCCATCTACCCGGAACTCTCCGGCGCGCAGATCGCACATGTCGTCGCCAGCATTGCGTCCTTCTTCGTGCGTGGCTGATGGAGAAGCGCGTCGCAAGCTCGACACCTCGAGCCCTGGGGAATCCATGAGCCGAGCCACCCCCTCCATTCCGGTGCCGGCCGCAGCGCTGCTCGTAGCCGGCGGCCGTGGTGAACGCTTCGGCGCCGAGGTGCCGAAGCAGTTTCTGCCGCTCGGCGGCCGGCCGCTTTTCGTGCATGCGGCTGCAGTGCTCGACGCTTCACCGTGCATCGACCACTGGGTGCTTGTTGTGCCGCTCGGTTGGGATGCGACGGCGCGCGCGGCGCTCGCAACCGCCGGCGCCGATCGCAATCTTGCCGCTATCGTCGCCGGTGGCGCGACGCGCCAGGAGTCGGTGCACAAGGGTCTCGCAGCACTTGCCGCCCATGCGTCGGCGCACGGACTACGGCCTGCCGAGCACGTGCTGGTGCACGACGCGGCGCGGCCCTTCGTCACGCAGCGCTTGGTCGAGGCGACGCTTGCCGCGGCGCGGCAAACCGGGGCGGCGACGGTCGCGACCCCGATCGCCGATACGCGGGCGCGCGCCACGGCCGATGCCCTGACCTTAGGTGAAGTGCTCGACCGCGATCGCGTGTGGAGCGTGCAAACGCCCCAAGCCTTTGCAGCGGACATCCTGCACGCGGCGCACGAATGGGCGAACGCCAATGCGCACCAGGGCACCGACGATGGCGGCTTGGTGCGCCAGATCGGGCGGCCGGTAGCGCTCGTGCCGGGTCCGTGGTGGAATCTCAAGGTGACGCGTCCCGAAGACTTCGAGCCTGCCGAATTGCTGCTCGAACTGCGGTCAAGGCTGCGAGAGGAATGAGGATTGATGCGGATCGGTCAAGGCTACGACGTGCATCCGTTGCGCCCGGGACGGACGCTCGTGCTGGGCGGCGTGAAGATCGAGCACCCGCTCGGGCTCGACGGTCATTCCGACGCCGACGTGTTGACGCATGCGATTGCGAGCGCGCTTTTGGGGAGCCTGGCCCTCGGTGACTTGGGGACGCATTTCCCCGCCACCGACGCGCGCTGGAAGGATGCCTCGAGTCTCGAACTTCTCGCCGCCGTGATGGCGATGGTGCGGGCGCGCGGCTACCGGCTCGCCAACTGCGATGCGACGGTGATTGCCGAGGCACCGCGTCTCGCACCACACATCGGACTGATGCGCGCTCGCTTGGCAGAGACGCTCGGCGTAGACGCCGGCCTCGTCTCGGTCAAAGCCACGACGCACGAACGACTCGGCAGCCTCGGACGGTCGGAAGGCATCGCTGCCACCGCCGTCGTGCTCGTCGAGCCGCAAACATCCGCCGGCCGCTAAGTACGCGTTGGCGCTTACCAGAGCAATGCGAGGCCGCGCTGGGATTCTTGGCCGGCGCGGAACGGCCGGCGCCACTCGAATGCCAGGAACCCGAGCCGCAGGCGCAAGCCGAGTCCCGCCGAGAACAACGGACTCGTGCCACGCGCCACCCCGGTGTCGGCATAGAGGAAACCGTCGGCCGCGGGAATGACGAGACTGTGAATCGGCACACGCCAGGCGCTGTAGTCCCAGAGTTGGACGCGGGCTTCGGCGTTGCTCCAGGCGATCCCATGGCTGCGGACGAGCGCCGACGGATAACCCGAAACCGAGTAGATGCCGCCGAGCCCGTAGACCAACGCCTGCGGTCCGTCATTCAGCAAGCCGCGGCAACGGAATGCCAGATCCACGAACGCGGCGCGGTGATGTGTCAATAGCAGCCACGAGCCGGCGACGCGTTCGAGGCCCTTGCTGCGCGTAGTCCGCAGTGAGTCGGCACCGGAAGCACCGACTGTCGTCGTCGAACCCGGGGTGTGCACGCCGCCCGAGATGTCGAGTACGAGCAGCAGGCCGGAATTCGGGCCACGATAGTCGGACCAAACGCGTGTGTCACGCGACAAGCTGGCGCCCAACCCGAAGGCCGGCCGCACGTAGTCCTGCTCGACGACGAATTTTTCGTCGCGTTGTGCCTGGGATTGCACCGCGTCTTGCCAAGCCTGCAGAGCCGCCGGTGAGCGCTCCTGCAACAGCGCCAAACTCGGCACGCCGAACGGCGCGGCCATCCAGGTGCGCGGCCGCAGCCCGGCGAACTGCAACGCGAGTACCGGCGCATCCGACCCGGTGTGCAACGCCGGCTCGTCTGGTACCTCGACGCGCCCGACGGCATCCGAGCGGCGGGTGATGGTCATGCCGAGACCCAGGCGCGTGATCAAACTTTGGTGGTACTGCGCGGAGAGCAGCACTCCGGTTTCAGTTTCACGCCGGTCGAACGACTTGGCCGAATCGCCGGCCGCGTAGCGGGCGCGGACGACGGCGCGGTGGAAGGTGCTCGCCTGCCAATGAGTCCGCGCGGTGCGGTTGCGGTACTGCAGCAGGCCGAAGCGGTCGAAGAGCCCGGTTTGGCCGGCCGCAATGACGACGCTCTGATCGTGGAATTCGGTGTCGAACCCGAAGAAACCAATCCCCTTGCCGTGCGCACTCGAGCCGGCGAGGTTGACTCCAAGCGGCATGAGATGCCACTTCTGCTTGTAGTGCGTCATTGGGACAGGTTCGCCACTCACCAGCCAAGGACGCAACGCGGGGCGCACGCCCATCGTCACCGCCACCGCGGTTTCGGGGCCCAGCGGATTTGTTGCGAGCGCCACGTCGGCCGTCGCATCGGGAAAGTAAGCCGCGGCGGTGCCGACAGACGCGAAGGCCGCAGCTCCCGCCGCACCATCACGCGCGCGCGCCGCCGCGGCACGTCGATCGTCCGCGTCGAACGCCGCAACCGCACTGGCCGCATCGTCGCGGCTCCTGCACGGCGGCCCCGGAAGTGCGAGGGATGCGATGCCGCCCTCGGCGCAACCGTCCAACCCGAGCTTCTGCCAACTGAATTCCCACACGGCGCGCCCCGCGGGTTGGCTGTGATGCCGCAAGCTGTTGGCGACGAGCGTCAGGCCCGAATCGCTGGCGGTCAAACGCTCGATCGCGAACGGCAGCCGCAAGAGCGAGCGGGATCCGATCGCCGTGATCGCATACGGCGCCGGATCGCCGCCGGCATCGGAGAGACAAAGGAGTTGCCCGCGCACGACGACGGGCCCGGTTTCGCTGGTGCCCGGAGTGCGCGTCAAGTCGGCGATCGCGTGGGTTCGCGTGTTCACGACCCGCAGATCCGAGGTGTGATCGGGGGTGTCGGTGGTGGCGAACACGACGAGCGAATCACCATCGCCAAACACCGGATCGGCAACCTCGGTCCACTGCCAGTCGACCAGGAGGTCGGTGCGGCCACTCTCTGCATCGACCCGCGCGATGGCGTTCCGCCCGCCGCGATCGACGACGCGGCAGACAATGCTTTGGGCGTCGCTCGACCAGCGCGGGTCGCGAACCTCACGCACCGCGCCGAGTTGCGACAGCGTGCGGCGGGTTCGCTTGCCAGTTCCAATGTCGTACAGCAACAGCGACTCGGTGTCGCGTTGCCGCACCGAGGCGACGACCCGGTCACCGCGCAGGTCGGCAGAAGAAAACAGCGGCAAACGCTCGGCACCGTCCAGGTCGCGGACCACGATACGCGTCCGCGGTTGGCGCCGCCTGCGCTCCGCGGGCCAGATGACGGCGATCTCTTGGCGCCCCTCGCGGGCGCGCGTCACGAGGGTGCGGCCATCGCGGCGCACACCCGACCAACCTTTCGCGACCACGTGGCCGAGCGTATCGGGGACCACCGTTGCCAAATGCGCGTCCCAGAAACGCTCGCGCAACCAGCGCCGGTACAACGACTCCAATTCGCGGATCGAGTGTCCGGTCAGCGTTTCCAGCACATCGAGAAATCCCGCCGTGCCGACGTAGTAGTCCACCAGCAGGCGCTTCGGCAGATCTCGCCCGAATGTTTCCGCCAAGAACGTCAAGCGCGCCGGACCTTCGACGTAGCTCGAGGCGATGGTGCGCGCTCCGACGGAGAGCGCCGCGATGCCATCCACCGCGTTGTCCGCCACCATTTCGGTGAGTGCGGCGTGCAGGGTCGGTTCCATCATGCCGTGCGGGAAAGCCAGGTATTCGGCGTAGTTCTCGTGCGTGATGGCGGCGAAACCGCCGCTCGCCGGGCGCCAGGCCTTAGCCTGTGCCGTGTCCTTGGGTGCGTTCAGCATGCGCGTGACGCTCAAGCTGCGCAGGTATTCGGACACACCCTCGACCACGGCGTGGCCGATCTCGTGTTGTGCCGTGCGCCGCAACCGGTGTTCGCCGAGTGACGCGTACACCACCACGGGCCGCTCCGGGTCGTGGCGCGGCACGAAGCCGAGCACACCTTCGGGCAAGTTGGGGCCGATGGGTGTGGCCATGAAATCGGCGAGGGTGCGGTAGAGCACACAACGCTGCAGAGAACGTTCGTTGGCGAGCGGCAGGCGCACATGCACCGAGTCGCTGACCAACTGGACGAACTTGCCGTAGAGCCGTGGACGCGCGTCGACGGGGGAGCGCGCACTGTGCAAGGCCGCGAACCCGAGCGACGCCGCCGGGCGGGCGGTTCCCGAATCGCCCATTGCCGTCACGAGCCGCAAAACGGTGTCGAAATCGGCGCGCGCCAACTGGCCCTCGATGCACAGTTTCTCGAGTTCCGAGAACAGGCCGGGGTAGAGCAGGTCGCGATACACCTCGGCCCGCGTCAGTTGCAGATTCCCGGTGACGTTCTCGAACAAGCGATCGAGGCGCGGTCCCCAATGCCTGAGAAGGGCGCAATCCGGGTCTTCCGGTGCCGGGGTCGTCAGCAGTTCGAAGTACGTGGTGGTGAGGCGCTGGAGGCGTTGCGACCCGGCGGAGATGCCCTGGTCGTAGTAGACCTTGGGGTCGCGGCCCTGGGCGCGTGCCGGCCCAGAGAGCAAACAAAGAACGGCGACGCTCGCCAGGAGCGCACGGCGTACCATGGCCAACCTGCCACATTTCGGCTGCGTGCCGGATGATGTGTTCAGATCAAGGGGGGCGGGGTCTGAACGCGGCTTCTCTAATGATATACCCAAGTCGTTGTGTGGTCAAACAAGCGCGCAATGAAATGCAAAAATAAGCCGCGCGCCGGCTCGAATCCGAGCTGCGACGTGGCAGCGACCAAGGCGGGGAAGGGAAATGCCCCAACTAGGGGTTGGGCACCGGGGCCCGAGAGATGTGGTAGGGTGCGCCGCATGACAAATTCGCGTCCCCTCCGCGCCCGCTTCGCTCCAAGTCCGACCGGCCGTCTCCACGTCGGCGGCGCTCGCACCGCGCTCTTCAATTGGCTCTTTGCCCGCCACCACGGCGGCACGCTCGTGCTCCGCATCGAGGACACCGATCAGGAGCGCTCGACGCGCCCCGCCGAAGCGGCGCTTCTCACCGACCTGCAGTGGATGGGAATCGATTGGGACGAGGGTCCGGATTGCGGCGGTCCTTTCGGCCCGTACCGGCAGACCGAACGCCTGGCGCTCTATGCAGAACACGCCGCGCGGCTGGTCGCGTCGGGCGATGCGTTCGCGTGTTTCTGCACCGATGCCGAACTCGAGGTCAAACGCCAGGCCCAGATCGCCGCCGGCGGTGAACCACGCTATGACGGCACCTGCCGCGACCTGCCGGCAGCCGAAGTCGAGGCGCGCCGGAACCGGGGTGTCGCGTCCGTGACCCGCTTTCGCGTCCCGAGCCGCCCGGTGCACTTCGAAGACAACGTCCGGGGCCGCATCGAGTTCGGTGCGGACACGGTCGGCGATTTCGTCCTGCTGCGCTCGAACGGCTTGCCGACCTATAACTTCGCGTGCGTCGTCGACGATGTCGCGATGCAGATCACCCACGTCATTCGCGGTGAGGACCATCTCTCGAACACGTTGCGCCAGGTGCTCGTCTACGAAACGTTGCATTTCGCCCAACCGGTTTTCGCGCACGTCTCGCTCATCCTGGGTGAGGACCGCAGCAAGCTGAAAAAGCGCGCGGGCCAGGAAGGCACCTACGTCGACGAGTACCGCGACCGCGGCTACTTGCCGGATGCCCTCGTCAATTTCCTGGCGCTGCTCGGCTGGTCGTCGGCAACGGGCGATGAAGTCCTGACACGGGAGCGGCTGCGGGCCGAGTTCGACCTGGGCCGGGTGTCTCGTTCGCCGGCCATTTTCGATGTCCAGAAATTGCGCTGGATGGCGGGTGAGCACGTGCGCGCCGCACCGGTCGCCGGCCTCGTGTCGCTCGCCCAGCCGTTCTTGGCCGCGGCCGGGTTGCCCACCGACCCCCTCCGCGTGCAGGCCTGGATTCTGGCGTTTCGCGACAGCATCGCCTGCTTGGCCGAGATCCCGGTGCGCGTCCGCGAGCTGCTCGAACTGGGGGAACCCGAGCCGGAGGCCGCCGCCGCACTCCAAACACCCGGGGCACGTGGTTTGCTGGCTCTCGTCGACGAGCGCTGGGGGACACGCACCGACCTGGACGGCGCGGCTTTCAAAGTGCTCTTGCAGGAGAGCGGCAAGGCACTCGGCCTCAAGGGACGCGAGGTGTTCATGCCGGCACGCGCCGCGCTCACGGGACGCATCCACGGGCCCGACCTGCCGCTGCTCTTCGACAGCCTTGGCGCCGCCGCCGCTCGAGAACGCCTGCGCTTGCATGCACGCGGCGGCGCGTGTTGAACTGGACACAGGAATCGTAGGACGCGCCGTGGGGATGGCGGGACGAAAGGGGCGACGATGCGCGTAATCGTGTTGTTGGGCGGTAATTCGCCGGAGCGTGACGTTTCGAAGGTTTCGGGCCGGGCGGTCGCGGAAGCTCTGTCGCGCGCCGGCCACCAGGTCGTGGCAATCGACACCGCGGGTCCTGCCGCGGGGCAACCCATCGACTTCACCAAACCGGCGCAGGTTTCGAGCGAACCGCCGTCCACCGCACTCGTGCCGGCAAGCGATGCCATTCACGCCGTCGAGCGCATTGGCGCCAGCTCCTTTGGCGATGTCGACGTGGTGTTCGTGGCGCTGCATGGCGGCAGTGGTGAAGACGGCACGATCCAAGCGCTGCTCGAACTCGCGGCCGTGCCTTACACCGGCTCCGGGGTCATGGCGAGCAGTCTGGCGATGGACAAAGAAGTGTCGAAGCGGCTCTTCCACGATCTCGGCGTGCCGACACCGGCTGGTTTTGCCGCCGATGCGACGACGCCGCACGATGAACTGGTGCAGCGCATCGAGCGCGAATGCCGCTGGCCGGCGATCGTCAAGCCGAACAGCGCCGGCTCGAGCGTCGGATTTGCGATCCTGCACGGGCCGCAGGATGTAAAGGTGGCAGTCGCCGCGGCCGCCGTCTACGACACGCGGCTCATCTTCGAAGAATTCATCGCCGGCCGCGAAATGACCGTCGCGGTAGTCGACAACCAGGCGCTGCCGGTCGTCGAGATCGTCCCCGAGGCCGGGGTGTACGATTACAAGAGCAAGTACACCAAGGGTTCGAGCCGGTACCAAGTGCCGGCCGAGATTCCCGAGACGGTCGCGGCGGCGATGCAAGCGCATGCGCTGCGTGCCTTCCAGGGTCTCAAGTGCCGGGACTTCGCGCGCATCGATTTCCGCCTGTCGCCCGAGAACGAGCCGTATTGCCTCGAGGTCAATACGATTCCCGGGATGACCTCGACGAGCCTGGTGCCCAAGGCGGCCAAGGCGGCGGGAATCGAATTCGACGCGTTGGTCGATCGCATCGTGCGGATGGCGGCTGCCCGGGGGCGAGTGAGGACGGCGCGCTGACGCCGTCGGCCGCTTGATGCTGCGAGTTCTGAACACCCACACGACGCCGGGGACCGGATGGCCCACAAGCGACTGATCGGCATGGTGCACTTAGCCGCGCTTCCCGGTGCGCCACGCGCCCAGCTGTCGCTCGACGCCATCGAAGCACAGGCCGTCGACGAGGCCCGCACGTTGCGCAGCGCCGGTTTCGATGCCTGCGTGATCGAGAACTTCGGCGACAATCCATTTCACAAGGATGCGGTCGAGGCGGTGACGATCGCGGCCTTGACCCGCATTGTCGGCGCGGTGCGCCGTGCCGAGCCCGAGTGGCAGGTCGGCGTCAACGTGTTGCGCAACGACGCCCACGCCGCGCTCGCAATCGCGGTCGCGACCGGGGCCCACTTCATCCGCGTCAATGTGCATGTCGGCGCGGCCGCCACCGACCAAGGTGTGATCGAAGGGCGGGCCGCCGAAACGCTGCGCTTGCGCCGCGCCCTCGGGGCCCAAGTCGAGATCTGGTCCGACGTCCATGTGAAGCACGGGCGGAGCCTGGCACACGAGACGATCGAGCGCGAGGCCGAGGATGCCGTGTTGCGTGGGATGGCGGATGCCCTCATCGTGAGCGGCACCGGTACCGGGCACGCGGCGCGCCTCGAAGACGTGCAGGCGGTCGCGGCGCTCGCTCTCGGAGCGCCGGTGCTGGTTGGCAGCGGGGTGACGGTGGAAACGGTGCGCGCGGTGTTGCGGATTGCCGATGGCGTCATTGTCGGTACGGCGCTCAAGAAGGGCGGCGCGACGACGGCGGCGCTCGACCCCGAACGTCTGCGGCGATTCGTGGACGCGGCGCGCGGCGCAGCCTAAGGCGCGACCGCGACATCGCTGGGTGTGGCGCTCGACGGTCCGGCCCCGCCGCTTCCGCCCAAAGGATGCCGGTGAAGAAGTTCGGGTACTACCGCAGGCTTGGCGCTCGGGAGCGCCGCATCTACGACCGCAGTGACGGCGTCACATCGGTGCGCGTGCCGGCCGCGGCGCCGCTCCTCGAGTGGTCGTTGCGTCTCGCGGCCGCGTTGCGTGCCGACGACCGCGCTGGATCCGAATTGGCGTCGCAACGCCTGGCCGATGGTCTCACCCACCGGTTGCACGTCATGCCGGTGCAGGTACGCGTTCTGGCAGTGCGGCCGTCGACAAAGAGTTCCGAACTCCACGGTCTCTACGAGTACGGCGGCGGCCGCAAGCGGCCGATCATCTCGGTGTGGATGCGCACGGTGCAGAAGCGGCAGGTCGTGGCGTTTCGCACCTTCCTTCGCACCTTGCTCCACGAAGTCGTGCACCATCTCGACTATCAAATGCTGCGGCTCGAGGATTCCTATCATACGCAAGGTTTCTACAAGCGCGCCGAGAGCCTGTACCGCCAGCTGGCACCGCTAGCATTGCAGCAGGCCGATACCGCCGGCGCATCCGCAGGCAGCGGCGCATCCGTGGGCGCGGATGGTGTACCCGCAGACGCACGAGCGGTCCGGCCGGTTCGCGCGGTTCGCCCGGTGCCGGAACTCGCGCCGCGGAGCGCGAGCCCGCGTCCGCGGCCGCGGCCGCGGCCAATTGTCGCGACAGACGCGGCTGTCGCACCGCCCACACCACGCCGCCGCCGCGCTCCTGCGCCGCAGGTTGCAGAGCAACCGCTCCTACCGTTCCCGGATCTCGTGACCAGCGGTTCGCAGTCGGACAGGTAGGCAAAAAAACACCCGGCACTTGCGGTACCGGGCGGTTTTGAAATTCGGTACGGTCGGCGGTCTTAGACCTTGGCACCGTTGGCGCGCATCTCACGCACGACGGCCGACAGGCCGCGCTTGTTGATGATCTTCATCGCCGAGGTGCTCAGCCGCAGCGTGACCCAGCGCTTTTCCTCTTCGAGGTAGTAGCGCTTGGTCTGCAGGTTGACCTCGAACCGGCGCTTGCTCTTGTTGTTGGCGTGGCTGACCTTGTTGCCGACCATCGCCTTCTTGCCGGTCACCTGACAAACGCGCGACATGACTCTCTCCTTCGAAGACACGTGGCATCCCATGGGCGCGACCGCGCGGCGGTCTGTCTCGTGAGCCCTAGGACGCGAACTCGGATTTGAGGCGTCGCCCGGAAAAGGCGGCCGCAGAACGGAGAGAATGCCTCACCGGGGCCCTGAAAGTCAAACCGCTCGGAACCATGTGATTCCAGGACCCAGCGCTCCCCAGCGCCCCCCAGGGCGGTGCGGGGCCCGCGCCGGGACCGCAGTTGCACCCCCAACCAATTGAATTAAAGCAGATTACAAGACAGTGCAACATTTCGCGTGGCGCCGCGTAATACTAATCTGATATCGTTCTAGTATCACGATCCGAGAAGGAGGCACGTCCATGACGGCGAATGTGAAGGAGTCCACCCGAACGGGTGTTCCCGGCGGCCTGATGGTGCTGGTTGAAATCGCGGCTTTGGTTGCGGCGGTCTCGGTCTTTGCGGGTGGGATTCGCGCCGACGATCCGGTCCGCATTCTCGGCGCCGTCGTTCTGTTCGTGCTGATCGTCATCGGTTTCGCGGGTTTCTTCGTCGTTCAACCGAATACCGCCAAAGTGCTGGTGCTCTTCGGCAGCTATCGCGGCACGGTCAAGCACAACGGTTTCTTTTGGACCAACCCATTCACGAGCCGCTCCAAGATCTCGCTCCGAGTCCGCAACTTCACGAGTGACAAACTCAAGGTGAACGACCTTGCCGGCAATCCGATCGAAATCGCCGCCGTGGTCGTGTGGCGCGTCGACGATACGTACGAAGCGAAGTTCGTGGTCGAGGACTACGAGAACTTCGTGTCCGTGCAGAGCGAATCGGCGGTGCGCCATCTGGCGAGCAAGTACCCGTACGACGAACCACATCCGGGCGAGAAGTCGCTGCGCGGCAGCCTGGACGAAGTCACGGACGCGCTCAAGCACGAGCTCCAGGCCCGCCTCGATCGCGCCGGCGTCGTTGTCGAGGAAGCCCGCCTCGCGCACTTGGCCTACGCCCCGGAAATCGCCCAGGCAATGCTCCGCCGGCAACAGGCCCAAGCGATCATCGCGGCGCGATCGCGCATCGTCGAGGGCGCAGTGACCATGGTGGAGATGGCGCTCGAGCAGCTGAAAGCCAAGCAGATCATCGATCTCGACGGTGAGCAGAAGGCCGCCATGGTGAGCAATCTGATGGTGGTGTTGTGCGGCGACCGCGATGTCTCGCCGGTGGTGAACACCGGAACACTTCGTCACTGAGACACTCGCGGGCTGGCCTGTCGAAGGGGGAGCCGACGGCAGGCCGGCCGCCGCCATCAATCACGGGAGACGACGCCATGGCCGAACGCAAGTCGATCCTGCTGCGGCTGCGGCCGGAGGTGTACGAAGCGTTGCAGCGCTGGGCCCAGGACGAGTTCCGCAGCGTCAATGGACAGATCGAATACGCGATCGACCGGGCGCTGCGCGAAGCGCATCGCACCCGCGGTTCGGATGCCGGGCGGACGCCGCTCGCGGAACCGCCACCGGAGGAGTGACCGCGCCGCACGCTTTTGCCCAAGCTCCGCTCCGCCTCGCCTGCCGCTCCTGCCGCTCCTTCCGCGCTTCGCGCTCCTCTGCTAACCTCTCGAGTCCCTTGGGGGTGCCATGCCGTCGATTCGCGTCTATGACACGTTGCGCCGCGAAGAGCGCGAACTCGAAACCGTGCATCCCGGTGAAGTGCGCCTGTATGTCTGCGGCATGACCGTCCAGGACAAGCCGCACATCGGCCACTTCCTGCCGTTCCTGACGGCCGACGTGGTGCGGCGCTATCTCGAATTCCGCGGCTACAAAGTCATCCACGTCCAGAACTTCACGGATGTCGACGACAAGATTATCGACCGGGCGCAGAAGGAAGGCGTGACGCCGGAAGTGGTGGCCGAGCGCAACGTGCAGAAGTGCTTCGAATCCATGCGCGCCATGAATCTGCTGCCGGCGACGCACTATCCGAAGGCCACCGAGCACATTCCGGAGATTCTGGCGCTCATCACCGATCTGGTCGGCAAGGGCTACGCCTATGCCGCCGGCGGCGATGTCTATTTTCGCGTTCGCAAGTTCGCGACCTATGGCGCGCTCTCGGGCCGCGATCCCGATGACATGCTGAGCGGGGCGCGGATCGAGGTCGGCGAGCAGAAGGACGATCCGCTCGATTTTGCGCTGTGGAAAGCAGCCAAGCCGGGCGAGCCGCAATGGCCGAGCCCCTGGGGGCCCGGGCGGCCGGGCTGGCACATCGAGTGCTCGGCCATGTCGCGCAAGTATCTCGGCGACGAACTCGACATGCACGGCGGCGGCCGGGATCTCATTTTCCCGCATCACGAGAACGAGCGCGCCCAAACCGAAGCCGCGTCGGGGCGGCCGTTCGTGCGCTACTGGATGCACAACGGCTTGCTGTACACCGGCGGCCAGAAGATGTCGAAGTCGCTCGGCAATTTTTTTCTGATCGAAGACATTCTGCAGAAGTACAACGCCGACGAGGTGCGTTTCTATCTGCTCTCGACGCACTTTCGCAGCCAAGCGGAGTTCTCGAACGAACGCCTCGAAGAGGCACGCGCCGCGTTCGAACGCATCACCCAAGTCGTGCGCCGGCTGCTCGAAATGCAGGCGCGAGCCGGCGAGCCGGCGCCGCTCACGAGCGCGGCCGGGGTCGAGCTGCGCGAGGCCCTGGGGCGCGTGCAGGGCGACTTCTACGAGTGCATGGATCATGATTTCAATACCGCTGGGGCGCTGGGCCGGGTTTTCGAACTGGTGCGCGAAGTGAACCGCTACCTCGACGAGCTGCCGCCCGGCACCGACCGCACGGTGCTCGACGCAGTTCTCGAGCGCCTCGGAACGCTCCTGCAACTGATCGGGTTCTTCCCGAACGGCCTCGCGGCATTGGCGCCCGTGGAGGCGCCGGAAGCCATTCGCGCCCTCGCCGACGAGCGTCTCCGCGCCCGTGCGGCCAAGGACTGGGCGCAGTCCGACGTCCTGCGCCGCGAGATCGATGCCCAGGGCTGGGTCGTCGACGACCGGCCCGACGGTTACCGCCTCAAACCCCGGACGTGAGTTGTAACGTGCGAAACACCATTCTCGCTTCCCGCCGCTGGGCGCTGGCATTCGCGCTCGTTGCGCTCGGCGCGCTGCCGTGGATCGCCTGTTCGAAGAAAGCCGAGCCGGCGCGGACCCAGACCCAGACGCCGGCCGGCGAACAGTTCCGCGTCCGCCATATGTTGCTGCAGTACAAGGGGGCGGAGCAGGCGGGCGACAAGGTGACGCGTTCCAAGGCGGCAGCGGAGTCGTTGCTGACGGCGCTGCGCGGGCGCGTCGAGCGCGGTGAGAGCTTTGCAGACCTGGCACGCACGTTTTCGGACGACGCATCGGCATCCGAAGGCGGCGAGATCGCGCCGTTGAAGCCCGGCGAAACGCCGCCCGATTTCGAGCACGCGGCGATGGCGTTGCAGCCGGGCGAAATGTCGCCGGTCTTCGTGAGCCCGCTCGGCTTCCACCTCATCCAGAGGCTGGGCGGCGAGCGCATCGCGGCACAGCACATCTTGATTCGCTATCACGGCGCGCAAGCGGCTCCAGACAGCGTGCGCCGCACCCGGATCGAGGCCTTGGCGCTTACCGAAAAGCTCTTGGGGCAGGTGAATGAGCCGGATGTGAGTTTCCCGGTGGCCGCAGCGGCCTTTTCCGAGGACGAGCAGAACGCCGCCAAGGGTGGGTACTTGGGTGAGTTTGGGCCGGGCCAGATGGCCAAGGCCTTCGAGGCCGCGGCCTTTGCGCTGCAGGTCGGCCAGATTTCGAAGGTCGTCGAGACGCCATTCGGTTTTCACATCATCAAACGCGTGCCGATCGAGTCCATTCGCGTCGCGCACATTCTCGTCACCCACCGGGCCAGTGATGGGCTCGAGCAGCAGGGCCGGTCCGAAGACGAGGCTCTGCGCCGGGCCCTCGATGTCCTGTTTCGCGCCAAAAAGGGCGACGATTTCGAGTCGCTGGCGCGCGAGTACTCCGACGACAAGTTGACGGCGACCCGCGGCGGCCGCCTGCCGATCTTGTCGCGCGGCCAGACGGTGCCGGAATTCGAGGAGGCCGCCTTCGGGCTCAAGCCCGGGCAGGTGTCCGAGGTGGTCAAGACCCAGTTCGGGTTCCACGTGATCAAGCGGATCTATTGACCCCAAACCCTCGAATCCCGACCGGCCCGTGCCAGGGCCCCGAACGCGTGCTTGACTCTGAGGCCAGTGTCTTCTAACATCCCCGGTTCGGACGCGGACCGGTCGAAAATCGCGGGCAAAAAGGTATCCCTTCTCTATATGGCTCTCCACGAAGCGCGGCGACGCACGCATGGGGCGCTCGCATGGGCTGAGAGCCGAGTTGCGCAGGTTGCGCCCGCGACTTTGGAGGGCCTTGACGGAGCAGCCCGCGGCTCCGTACTGTGTCGAGGTTTGCGCCTCTCGCGCCGCCCACCTCTTGGCCGGTTTCGAGCCTGTGCTGGCGTAGCTCAACTGGTAGAGCCCCTCATTTGTAATGAGGTGGTTGGGGGTTCAAGTCCTCTCGCCAGCTCCAAACAGAAGTCTTGTGGCGAGGGTCTCGAGATTCATTCGAAGGGAACGCTGGGGAGGTTCCCGAGTGGTCAAAGGGAACAGACTGTAAATCTGTCGCCGTTAGGCTTCGGAGGTTCGAATCCTCCCCTCCCCACCACTCGACTGTTCGAAAAGCCGCGGCGGGGCGCGAACCTTACAGAGGGAACGCAGCGAACACCGGCGGTGTGTAGAAAAGGTGCAAGGCGGGCGCCGATCGCGGGCGCCCCGACGGTCACGGGCGGGAATAGCTCAGTTGGTAGAGCATCAGCCTTCCAAGCTGAGGGTCGCGGGTTCGAACCCCGTTTCCCGCTCCACCTCCGCGATCGGCGGAAATTCCGCCTCGCGATGAACGGTCCGACTCGGAGCCCACATAGCTCAGTCGGTAGAGCATTTGCATGGTAAGCAAAAGGTCACCGGTTCAATTCCGGTTGTGGGCTCCACCTTCTTCCACAGCGCCAGTCGCGCGGCAAGCCTAACCAAGGGGGGTCTCGATAGCCATGGCACGTCAGAAGTTCGAGCGGACGAAGCCGCACGTGAACGTTGGGACGATCGGTCACATCGACCATGGGAAGACGACGCTGACGGCGGCGATCACGAAGGTGCTGGCCGGCAAGGGTCTGGCGGAGTTCGTGCC
>JANLSU010000032.1:0-30067 GCA_031362565.1 bacterium
GAAGTGTTCAGCGTTCATACCGGCCAAAAGCTCCATCGCATAGTAAAAAGTCCCATCGGCGCTGGTGCCGAAGTCGAACAGGTTGACCGTATGTGGCGAGCGGAGATTCGCCGTGACTTGTGCTTCGCGGGTAAACCGCTGTACGACAGCATCCTGTTCCTCGGCCGCGCAGCGGAGCCGCTCGGGAAGGATGAGCTTGATTGCGGCTGGACGCGCCAAGAGCAAATGCCTCGCTTTCCACACCTCGCCCATGCCGCCCTGCCCCAAACGTTCGAGCAGCTGGTAGCTGCCGACTTGACGCGCCGCGGCAACGCGCAGCCCGGCGCCATGGATGGTGCGCGACCCGACGATTGCGATCGCGACGGCAATCGCCCCCGACAGACAACTGGTCCAATAGTCCGTTGGCTGGATCTCGATGGCGCCGAGCGAGCTGAGCAGCGCAAACGCCGCCGGGACGGTCGCGGCGCAGGCCAAAGAGACCGAGCAAGTGACGAGCGGTGACGCGGGCACGAGAAGCGGAAACAAAATGATGACCGGCACCACCCACGTGAGCGAGGGCACGTGACCCGTGCGCGTAAACCCGACCCACGGCGAATCGATGGAAATGATCGCCGAGACGACGATTTCTCCGGCGAGTGCGATGGCCAGAACAGTATGATCCTGAATCCGCGGGACAAGACTCGCCAGCAGTACGAGACCGCACACGGCGATTCCCAGCACGTAGATCGCGCTGTCGATGCGTTGTTCGAACGCGCTCGGGTTCGCCAGGCCGGCCATGCCAAAGACGAAGAACGTCACGAACACGAGAACGCCGATCGCACCCGCGACCCGTACCCGGCGCCGGCCCTCGCGCACGATCTCGCGCGGTAACTCCAGACGGTGTGCCGCCTCAGCGCTCAGCGTCGCCAGCAACCGCTCGGGGACGAGTGCAGGCACAGAACCTCCGGCGCATGCCAGCTAGGAACCCCCGCCGCGGTGCGGAAGTGCCAAGGGGTCGATGACGAGTCTGCTATAGTGTAGACATCGGCGTTCAAAAATGACATGGGAGCGTCGCGGCGCGGCCGCGAGCTCGTATGCAGTTTGAATTGTCATGCCGGACCCATTCGACCAGAAGCCATCGGACTCCGATACACGCGAGGTCATTCTCGGGCGCTACCGCATCGACAAACGGCTCGGGCATGGTGGCATGGGCGAAGTCCGCTTGGCGTACGACGAATTGCTCGGCCGTCCGGTGGCACTCAAACGCCTGCGTGCCGACGGTACCGATGCCGCCATCCACCGCGACACCATCCTGCGCGAAGCACGGCGCGCCAGTCACATTAGCGACCGGCGAATCGCCGCCATCTACGATGTCGTGGAACATGGTGACGACGTCCTGCTCGTCATGGAATACATTCCCGGGCTCAATTTCCGCCAACGCATGAAAGACTCGATCTCGCTCGACGAGTTCTGGGACCTCGCGACCCAGTCGGCCGAAGCACTTGCGGTGGCCCACGACCACGGCATTATTCACCGCGACATCAAACCCGAGAATCTGATGTTGACGCCGAACCGGCAGGTGAAGGTGCTGGATTTCGGCATCGCCAAAGCGATCACGTCCTCCGGCGAAACGGCGACGACGCGCGCCGCCGGCCTCGTGGTGGCCGGCACACCGCAGTACATGTCGCCGGAAGCGCACCTGGGCCAGCACATCGACGCACGCACGGACATCTTTTCGCTCGGTGTCGTGTTCTATGAATTGCTCACGTCGCGGCGCCCGTTCGAGGGTGCAACCTACGCGGCGGTCGCCGACAAGGTGTTACACACGGAACCCAAGCCGGTGATCGAGATCGCGCCCGCGTGCGGCAGTGCGCTTTCGCAACTCGTCGCGCGGATGATGGCCAAGGACAAGGACGAGCGCGTCGCTTCGGCCGCGGAACTCATGCACGAGTTGGAACAAGCGCGGGCGGCGACCGGACAGCCGGGCGTTGGTGACAGCACGGCGCCAGCGGCAGGGCAACTCCCGGCGGCAGGCAGCCAGCGCAAAGCACCGGATGCACTGCCCGGGCGGCGCTCGGCTGCACGCCGGAAAAGCGTGAAGTTGGACCCAATCATCGTAGTGGAGGAGCCGCCGACGATTCCGAAGCCATAACCGTTGGCCCGAATCACCGGCCAATAGCGTCGCCCAGGACCTGATCCCGGGCGATGTTACAAGAGTTGGGACAGAAACGTCCTTGCTGGAACCACGACTGGACCTCGTGGCTTCGCGAAGCAATCTGCATCAACGTAGTCGGCGTCGATGACGACCTGAAACGCAAAGGGTGCCTTGGTTTGATTCTGGTAGTAGTGAAGCGCGCCGCTGATCGATTGCTCGCGCATTTTTACTTCCGCGAGAAACCAGGGCTTGCCGTCACGTACGACCACGAAGTCGGTTTCGCGTTTTTCCTTGTCGCGCAGGTAGGCGAGTTCAAATTTGCCGAGTCCCATGTCGTTCCAGCCGTCCACGGCCTTGAGAAGGTGACAGCCGACAAAGGTCTCCGCCTTATCGCCGAGATCTTCGATGGAGGCCCAGTCGCGCAAGAACCATTTGGGTTCCTTACGCAACGACCGGGAAACGTTCTTGAACCATGGACGGATCAAGAAACCAAGATGCAGATCGCGCAGGACATCCACCCACCGGCGGATTGTATCGACCGAAACACGCACGTCACTCGCCAGGTTGCCATAAATGAGCTGGCGCGCGGATCGATTGACCAGAAGGTTCACCAACGACTCAATCTGATCGATTTGTTGAATCTGAGTCAGGTCCCGAATATCTTCACGCGTGAGTTGCTCCATGCGCAGTGATTGCCAACGGCGGCTGAAGCGCGCATCGCGTTTGAGAAATGGTTCCGGATACCCACCGTGGGACCAAAGGGCATCGAACTCTGCCGCCGCGATCTTCTTCGGGGGCCGAACGATCTGCTTCGTGCCGGGGAGCTCCAGAACCATTGTCTCGGCGACCGTGAATGGGTGCATCCGGTAAAGGAAATAGCGTCCCATCAGGCTGTCGCCCCCACGCCGGTACGCATCCATGCGGCTACTGCCCGTGACGATGATTCGAACCTGCTCTGCATGGGTATCAAACATACCCTTCAGAAGTTGCTTCCAACGCGGGTACTTGTGCAGCTCGTCGAAAAGAAGGGTAGGCACGGTCTTGGACAAGCGCTGCAATTGGAACCGTTCGAGTAGCTTCGCAGGCCCCGCAAGAATCACCTCGCGATCATCGAGGTTGTCCCAGTTGGCGTAGTGGTCGGCGTGGTTCCGGCAGGTGGTCGTTTTTCCCACCTGTCGAGGCCCGCTAACGAGTGCCATCTGGCGGTTGGAAGCCAAGTGCTCCGCCAGCATGGTGTCATAGAGGCGTTGTTTCATTTTCATGTCTGACTATTATCACCAGCATCGTAGAATAGTCAAGACCATTTTACGACCCATCGTATTTTGGTCGGATCCTGGAAGGCCTTTCTGAGGGCTTCTGGCGGCCTGGGGTGCCTTCGTTCCGTAACCTGTGCGGCGTGACGGTGGTATCCAGGGCAGCGTCGTTTCTGGCCGTCGGGCCGCCCTGTCCTGAATGCGAGGCACCATCATGCAGCTCGATCGGACCTGCGCTTCGAAGCCGTTCTCGTTTCGAATGTTGGCCATGGGGGCAGGGCTCGCCTGTGGGCTGGCGATCGGGTCGTGGTCCAGCGACGCGGGCGCAGCGCACCGGAGAGAGCGGCGGGACTGGACCCTCGAGACCACCTCGAAGCCGGATCACTACGAACTCTCTCTGAGCGAGATTGCCGGCGGCTCGGTCTGGGCCAATTCGCGGCCGGTTTCCCGCTCTCGGATCCTTGGACTGGGTGCCGGCGGTCTCTCGGCCGACCAAGACAACGTCACGCTGCGATTCAAGCGCGACGCAGGTACCATCGTCGCCACCGGTGCGATTCGCGATGAACGCGGTGAAGGCACATTCGAGATCGAACTGGATCCGGCGTACGCGGAAGAACTCGTGCGCCAGGGTATCGGCCGCCCGACGCCCGAACAGCAACGCCGCCTCCTGCATGCCGACGTTCCGCTGACTTTTCTGGAAGACCTGAAGTCCTACGGATATCCGCTTCCGCCGATCGACCTGCTGGTTCGCTGCGCCGATCACGGTGTCGACCAGGAGTTCGTGCGTGAATTGGCCGGCGCCGGCTACCGGCTCTTGGAAATCGAGTCGCTCATCGAGCTCCGCGATCACGGCGTCGACGGGGAATTCATCGACGGCCTTGCGGCAGCAGGGTTCAAGAAACTCCCGATCGAAGAACTCGTGGAGGCGCGCGATCACGGCGTGGATCCGGAATACTTGGCGGAGATGCGGGCGGCTGGCTTCGATCACCTGACATTGCCGGAGGCCATTCGGGCCCGCGATCACGGCGTCGACGGGGCCTTCGCAAAGAAATTTCACCGCCGCGAAGGCCGTACCGGTTCATTGGACGAACTCATTCACGCCCGCGATATCGGTGGCTGAGACGCGGCGCAATCGGCATGGTTATGAACCAGCGGTGTCTTGCAAGCGCCGCTCGAGAAAACGACGCTCCGCAGCCTGCGGGGTCAACTCGAGAGCCCGGGTGTAGGCGGCAATCGCCTCGTCCCGCCGCCCGAGCCGGCGGCACAGGTCGGCGCGCGCGGCGTGCGCCAGGTGATAGTCGGCGAGTTCTCCACGCGCGAGGATCGCATCGACCAGCGTGAGCCCAGCCTCGGGGCCATCGCACATTGCGATCGCAACGGCACGATTGAGTTCCACGACGGGCGAGGATTCGATCCGCAACAGCAAATCGTAAAGTCCAACGATCTGCCGCCAGTCCGTCGCGCCGGCATCCGACGCCTCGGCATGCACTGCGGCGATCGCCGCCTGCAGCGCATACGGGCCGATTGGCCGCTTTGCGAGTGCCTGCTCGACGAGCTTCAACCCCTCGGCAATTTGCGGCCGATCCCACCGTCTGCGATCCTGGTCATCGAGCAGGATCAGCTCACCCGCGTCCGATGTGCGCGCCGCACGGCGTGCGTCGTGCAGAAGCATGAGCGCCAGCAAACCGATGGCCTCCGGTTCGGGCAGTAGTTCGATCATCAAGCGGCCGAGTCGGATCGCTTCGGCCGACAAGTCGCTGCGCGTGAGAGCTTCGCCGCTCGAGGTCAAATAGCCTTCGTTGAACACCAAGTAGATGACATGCAGGACCGTGTCGAGGCGTGCCGGCAGCTCGGTGCGCGACGGCACCTGGTAGGGAATGCCGGCATCGCGGATCTTCGTCTTGGCGCGGACGATCCGCTGCGCGAGCGTCGGTGCTGGCACCAAGAACGCCCGCGCGATGCTTTCGGTTTCGAGGCCGCACACCTCGCGCAGCGTCAATGCCACCCGCGCGTCGGCGCCGAGTGCCGGGTGGCAGCAGGTGAAAATGAGCCGCAGCCGGTCGTCTTCGATGTCTTCGTCTCGGCTGTCGATCGCCGGGGCTACGCTCGCCTCGATTCGTGCCGCAACACTCTCGAGCAACGCGTCGAACCGGGCACCGCGCCGCAGCCGGTCGATCGACTTGAAGCGCCCGGTCGATACGAGCCAGGCGCGCGGGTTGCGCGGCATGCCGTCGCGCGGCCAGGTCTCGAGTGCCGCGACAAAGGCATCGTGCATCGCCTCCTCGGCGAGGTCAAAATCGCCGAGGAGGCGGATGAGCGTCGCCAGCACACGCCGCGAGTCGCTGCGATAGATCGCTTCAATCGCATCGCGCCCGTGCGGCACCGGATCGTCAGTCATGAGACACGATCGGCCGCACTTCGATCGAGCCGTAGCGCGCCGCAGGAATGCGCGATGCCACCTGGATGGCGTCGTTCAAGTCCCGCGCCTCGATCAGGTAGTAGCCCCCGAGCTGCTCCTTGGTTTCGGCGAACGGTCCGTCGGTCGTCGAAACCTTGCCGTTGCGGATGCGGAGCGTCGTCGCGGCGTCGGTATTCTGCAGTTGGAAGCCGCCGAGCCAATGGCCGCTCGATTTGATGCTGGCGGTGAAGGCACCGAACTCGGCCATCATGGTATCGCTCTCCGACTTTGGCATCGTTCCCCAATGGCTCTCTTCACCGTAGATCAGGCACAGGTACTTCATGGCGTTCTCTCCAGAAAAGGGGTGTAGATCCTTGGCTCTCGACAGATAGTCGAACGGGACCCGCCGAAATCGACAGCGTTCTCGACGCCCCCCGGGTGCAATCTAAAATGGAAGTGCGCCGCGACGCCAGGCGGCGCCACCCCCCGGCCCGGGGCCCACCACGCCGTTGCCGGGGTGGGGAAGACCACCCGGACCGGCGCCAAATCGGCGCGCGTCGATCGCTTCGTAGATTTCCCACGCGCCCTGCGTGATGCCCGGTTGCGTCTCGTGACGTCGCGCGCCCTGGCGTCTGCGGTGCGATCGGGCGCCGGCCGTTCACCTTGGACAACGCGGAACCGCGACGATGATCACGCTATCTCTGGAGTTGGTGAGACGGTTTGCGTTATAATTTTGCGAGCACACGATCGTTTGCGGTGGCACTGCCATCGCACCTCGTTCGGACCGAGCCCACCGTCACAATAGAGGCATTCCTCGCCCCGCGCCCGTGCGAGCTCGGCACATTGTTGTTTGTTCGCTAAGCATCGACTCCGAAGTCATTGCCGTCACACCGCGATTGCTCTCAAGGATGGACCCATGTCGAAGTGGAATGGTGGGCGTTCGGACCAGGGCATGAGGCCGGGTCGGCGCCACAAAGCCCGCATCGGGCGTTGGATTGCGCTGGCGGGATTGTTTGCGACCAGCATCACGGCCATACCCTGCGCCTGGGCGGGTGCTGGGTCGGCGCGTCCGATCGACCGTGACGCGCTCACGCCGGCGGAGCGGCAGAAACTGAATGGGATCGCGGCCGCTGCCCCCAACGACCTGCTTGACGCCGGGTTCGACATGTTCGCAACCGCGTCCGGCAGCACCGGCGAAAAACCGCAATCCAAGATCTGGTACCACGACGGCTCGTATTGGGGCGCGTTCCGTGGCTCGGACGGCGTTGCGATCTATGAAAAGCAAGGCTCGACCTGGGTTCACGGCACATTCGCGAACGCCCTGCTGTCGACGGGTGGCCACGCCGACGTGAAGTGGACCGGCACGAACCTCTATGTGCTCGTCTACAACACCACCTGCAATGTGTTCGAGTTCACGTACAACAGCGCGGCGCGGACCTGGACTCGGACGAGCGGATTCCCGGTCAAGGTGCCCAACCCCGCGGGCTCGGAAACCATGGTGCTCGAGTCGGATTCGACGGGCCGGCTATGGCTCGTGGCTGAGGGCGGCGGCAATATCAACGCCTACTACACGACGAGCGCCGACCGCAAGACGTGGGCGACCACACCCGTCATGCTGCAGACCGGCGTCGGTGCCGATGACATCTGCTCGATTGTCGCCTTTGGCGGCAACAAAGTCGGAGTCTTCTGGTCGGATCAGAATCGCGATGACTTCGGATTCCGCATCCATACCGATGGCGATTCGCCCGCGACGTGGGCAACGAAAGAACTGGTGGATCAAGGCTCCGGGCACGCCGACGACCATCTCAATCTCGCGTACGATTCGAGTGGCCGCGTGTTTGCGATCACCAAGGACGCCTCCGATCGCATGACTGTGCACCGGCGTAACACCAACGGCAGTTGGTCTCACGTCACGGACGTTGTGGGCGGGAACGCGACCCGCGGTATCATCATGGTGTCGGAGTCGGATTCCAAGCTCTACATCTTATACACGCGTTGGGGTGTGTCACCGGAACGCATCGAGTACCGGGTCGCCGACATCAACATCATGGCCTTCGGCGGCACGGTGCAGTTCATTACTTCGTCCGCCAACTTGAACAACGTCACGGGCATGAAACAGATTCTGCCGCCCGGCAGCTTGTGCGCCGCGGCCGAAAACGGCAGCCATTTGCTGTACAACAGCTTCGGCAGTCCGCCGCCGGGCAGCAACCCGCCGCCACCGCCGCCCACGCCGCCGGTTGCACCCGCGAACGTCTTGGCGTCGTTGCTCAACGGCACACAAATTCACATCACCTGGACCGCGGCCGCGGGCACGATCGACGGCTACAATATCTACCGGCAGTTGGACGGCGGCAGTCTGACCAAAATCAACGCCGCCCTGGTCGCGACGCTCAATTTCACCGACACTGCACCGCCGACGGGGAATCTGTGTTATCTGGTCCGCTCGCAGCGGAATGGCTTGGAGAGCATTTCGTCCACGGCTTCGTGCCTGGCGTACGCTCCGCCGCCGCCGCCACCGCCCGCGTCGCCCACGAACGTGCTGGCGTCGTTGTTCAACAGCACGCAGATCCAAGTCACTTGGACCGCTGCCACGGGCACGATCGACGGCTATAACGTTTACCGGCAGTTGGACGGCGGCAGTTTCGCCAAAATCAACGCCGCGTTGATCACCCTCCTGGCTTTTACCGATACGGCGCCGGCGACCGGCAACCTCTGTTATCAGATCCGCTCGCAGCGGAACGGACTGGAAAGTGCATCCTCCGGGGCCTCGTGCTTGTCGTATGCGCCACCGCCTCCGCCGCCGGTTCCGCCGACGGACGTCGTGGCGTCGCTGTTCAATAGCACAGAGATCGAAGTCACGTGGACGGCGGCCACAGGCACGATCGACGGCTACGACATCTATCGGCAGTTGGATGGTGGCAGCTTCACCAAGATCAACGGTGCTTTGGTGACGTTGCTCACCTTTACGGACTCGGCACCGCCGACCGGCAACCTTTGCTATCAAGTCCGGTCGCAGCGCAATAGTCTCGAGAGCACGCCATCCGCGGCTTCATGCCTGGCGTTCGCACCGCCTCCGCCGCCACCACCCCCGCCGCCGGCTGCGCCGACAGACGTTTTGGCGTCGTTGTTGAACGGCACGCAGATTCAAATCGGTTGGACGGCGGCCGCGGGCACGATCGATGGCTACAACATCTATCGGCAACTCGACGGCGGTGGTTTCGCCAAGATTAACGCCGCCCTGATTGCCGCGCTCGACTTCACGGACCCGGCGCCGCCGACCGGGAACGTGTGCTACGACGTGCGCTCACAGCAAGGCACCATGGAGAGCGGGCCGTCGACGGCCTTCTGCCTGGACTTCGCACCACCGCCGCCACCCCCGCCACCGGCTGCACCGACGGACATTCTGGCGTCGTTGTTGAACGGCACGCAGATTCACGTCACGTGGACGGCAGCCGCGGGCACGATCGACGGCTACAACATCTACCGGCAACTGGACGGCGGTAGTTTCGCCAAGATCAACGGCGCCTTGATTGCGGCGCTCGACTTCACGGACCCGGCGCCGCCGACCGGGAACGTGTGCTACGACGTACGCTCACTGCAAGGCCCCTCGGAGAGCGGGCCGTCGACGGCGTCCTGCTTGGACTTCGCGCCCCCGCCGCCACCCCCGCCACCGGCTGCACCGACGGACATTCTGGCGTCGTTGTTGAACGGCACGCAGATTCAAGTCATGTGGACGGCGGCCGCGGGCACGATTGACGGCTACAACATCTATCGACAGTTGGACGGCGGTAGCTTCGACAAGATCAACGGCTCTTTGATTGCGGCGCTCGACTTCACGGACCCGGCGCCGCCGACCGGGAACGTGTGCTACGACGTGCGCGCGCAGCAAGGCGTTTTGGAGAGCGGACCCTCGACCGCCTCCTGCCTGGCATTCGCACCGCCGCCGCCGCCACCTCCTCCGCCGGCGCCAACCGAACCGCAGACTCTGACTGCGACCTTGGTCACCGTACCGGGGAGCGCGGTCCCGGGTGCGGGAGCGTGGCCTTTCGATGAAGGCAGCGGCCAGTCGTTCGCGGATGCCACCGGCGCGGGCCACACCGGCCAGCTTGGCACGGCTGCCGGCGTCGACACCGCCGATCCGCTCTGGGGCGCGGGCGTAAACGGCACAAGCGCGTTGGTCTTCGACGGTTCGAATGACCGCAGCGCAATCCCCGATGCGGCCGACCTGCATTTTGCGGGCAGCTTCAGCATCGAGGCTTGGGTGAAGCGTGATGTCATCGGGGCGAAGCATTGCATCGCCAGCAAGGGCGACAGCCAGCACCGGAACTTCTGGGTGGTCATCGATGGGTCGAATCGCATCGATTTCCGCTGGGAAACCGCCGGTGGCGGCAACCACGGGGTGACCTCCAACACAATCATCGCCGATCTCAACTGGCACCATGTCGCATGTGTGTACGACGCAGTGGTGCATCAGAATCGCATCTATTGCGACGGGCTGCTGGTCAAATCGGCGACCGACAACGGCACCCCCATGACCAGCACCGATCCGGTGTATATCGGAGCGCGGTTGTCGAGCGGCAAGCTGACCGATTACTTCCGCGGCAGCATCGACCAGTTGCGGATCGCGCCGGGAACTCTGTACTTGAGCAACTTCATTCCGGCGACCTCGTTCGGCGGCGGACCGCCGGTGTCGGCCGTGCAGCTCGCGTGGCAGCCGCCACTGTCGGGTTCCATTGCCGGCTACAACGTCTATCGCCAAGTCGATGGTGGCATGTTCGCGAAGTTGAACGGAGCCCTGATCGGCGCCCCGAGCTACGTCGACGGCACGCTGCCGGCCGGCACCCTGTGCTATCAGGTGACGGCGGTGGACGCCATCCCGCAAGAGGGACCGGCTTCGACCGAAGCCTGCGTCAATCAGAACGCTGCCAAGGCTGCCACCAAGGTGACGTCGACGACGGCACCGCATAACGACGCCCAGCTGTCGGCGGGTCCGAATCCGTTCAATCCGACAACCACCGTTTCGTTCTCGCTGCCGCACGCGGGCGTGATCCACCTCGCCATCTTTGACATCCGCGGCGAACGGATTGTGACGCTGGCCGAAGGTCTGCATGCCGCCGGTGCGCACACCGTAACTTGGAACGGCCATGACCAACACGGCAGAGCCGTGGCTTCCGGCGCGTACTTCCTGAAGCTCGACGGTGACAAGATCTCGCAGCACCGCCGTATCGTGCTGCTGAAGTAGCGGAGCGCGAACCCGCTTCACTCAAAAATGGGAGCCAGCGATCACCGGCGGCGGGACCCTCGAGCCCCGCCGCCGGTTTGTGTTTGGTTCGCGATCCCGTCCGCTACGCCTCGCAGTTCCAAGCCGTTCTCGACCACGATCTCCGGAAGCATCTGGCGTTCAAGGAACAAGTTTCGAGAATCATTGGCGCGGGTGAAAACCCCCAACCAACATCCGAACAACAACGGATTGCGCAACATGAATTCGCATTCATAAAGCACTCCGCGCTAGCCAGCCGCACCGGGTTTCCGGTAATGTCTTTTTTGTCGAGTTACTCGTGTTTCCTGAACGCCCCCGGTCGAAGTCCCGCTCGTCGTCCAACGACGAGCCCGGGATCGGAGGGGCGCCATGTTTTCACGTCTTTGCCTTGCCGCCTGGTTGTTTTCGGGCCTGCTACTGCTGGTTTCGATGGCCCAGGCTCAAGAACGACAGTTGGCTGCGACGCTGGATTTCGAGGTCGGCAGCGCCGAGCTCGATGCACGGCACATCGTTATCCTGAATGGAATCAAGGCTCAGTATCCGCCCGACGATTACATCTATTCGTTCGAGGGCGACCACGATCCGAGCCCGTTCGACATCATCACGCCCGGAGCATCGAAGCGCGTCAACGAACGGTTGGCAGAGAGCCGCTGGCAAGCGGCGGCGTTGAATCTCGATGTGCCGGCGATCGGGTTGGTGCGCTATACGGGAAAGACCCAGGCGCGGGTCTACGTGCAACGCCGGACGGCCCGGGGTTCGGACGGCACGTTGGGGATGGGCCAGGGTGCAGTTGCGGACTCCCTGGCGGCCCTGCGCCGTGGACTGGATGACCTGTACCGTTGGAACACCGAGCTGGAAGCGATACGGAAACGCGGCGCGCCGGCCGATACGATCCTCGCGGTGGCCCGCTTCGAGGAACTCCACGAACGCTCCGACAAGTGGGTGGACCGGAGCTGGTGGGAAGGTCAAGGCGGCTTCGAGCTCGGCATCCTGCGCGTGTCACCGGAACGGCCCGACAGGCACACCGGCGTGACGCTGGCCATCAGTAATGGTACGCCGGCGTATCACGCTCTCGACATCAGCACCCGGCTGGATCTCTTCCGTCTCGGTACGTCACGCATCGGGATCACTCCCGCATTGCGCTGGTACGACTGGGACGTGCGGGTGCACTACGGGACCGACTCGCGTACCGCCACCAGCTTCATCAACAACGCCGACCCCGTTTACCTCATAGGCGCCGAGCTGGACGCCGTCCCGTGGAATCGAGGCCTGCTGCGCGTCGGGTATGCAGGCTTCGGAGCGCGCATCCATGCGGCGCATCGCAACGTCATCAGCTACGATCAATACAATGCGCGCTTGGATCAGAACCTGTGGCCGCACTGGCGTCTCGAGCTGCAGGGCGTGTACGACGAGCGCTTCGACAAATCGCTGTGTTACTACGGGGTCTGGGTTGCGCACGGCTGGCGCATGTTGCTGGGTGAGTTCTCGATGCGCTTGGGCTTCGTGGAGCAGCTCGACGCGTTTGCCGCCGCCCGCCTCGGCCGCGAGGACCCGATCAGCACGGTCTCGGTCGGCTTCTCCTGGGAGCGGCAGCGGCGGTTCATGTACTGAGTCGCGGCGGCTAGCGCGGGTCCCGGAACTTGGACTTGAGGCTGGACCACGTTGCGCCCTGAATCGCAACGAGCGGCCGAAGCCAAGCGATGATTTCGTCGAGGTATGGCTCGCTGTGCCCGGAGACGAGATTGATGAGTCCGTGGTTCGCGTCAGGATAAAGGCGCATGGTGAAGCGCTTGCCCTCGTCGGTGACGAGGTGTTCCAGAATTGCCACGGATTCGCGGGTCGGAATGCTGCGATCCCGCCCGCCGAGCAGCCAGATGGATCGTTGCGGCATCCGGCGGAGGAACGGCACGGGGTCGAACCCGTGTTCTCCGGTGAACGCCGCGAGAAGTTGCGATAACGTATCGAAGTCCAGCCGGGATCCTTCGGCGTAGCTGCTGTAGTAGATCTCCTCGCCCACCGAGACGGTGGGCCCGACGACGTTGACCGCGTACGCGACATTGTTCGAGAGCGTGCATGCGACCGGGATGATCCAACCCGCCTGGCTGGCGCCGATCAGGACGATGCGCGTCGAGTCGATGGTGCTGTAGGTCTTGAGAGTTTGCACGGCCGCATTTGCATCGGCGGCGAGCTGTACCAGCAAGTCGCCGCTATTCCGCACCGAGACACCCGAGTACTGGCCGCCGGACGCCCCCACGCCACGCTTGTCGTACCGGAAAACCGCGTAACCTTGCGGCAGAAACCGGGCCACATACTCTTGATATGCGGCGCGCGTGACCGGGCCCGAACCGTGCACAAACACCAGGAGGGGAGAGCGCCCGGCGGTCGTCGGCAGCTCGAGCGTGCCCTGTAAAACGACCCCGTCCGAGCTCGTGAAGGAGACGATTTCCGCGGCCGGCGCGATCGATGGCGCCGCCATGGCGAGGATTGCCGCTGTGGTCACAACCCGGAACCGTCTCGAGCCGAGCATGTGCGACCTCTCAAGTTGAACCTGCGTCGTCCGACTCCTCTAGGCGGCGGCGGGTCAGAACTGGACAGAGGGACATTTACAGGCGCACGTGAGCGCCGCCGACGCAGGGCGAAAGCCGCTCGTTACGAGGCGCCGACACCCGGAGACTAGGCCGTCCTCTGTCGCGACGCGGCGGGTAGTCTGCTCAGGGTGAGTTCGTTGAGGTCGACCTTCTTGCTCGCGTGATCGATGTCGATGCCGGCGATGTTACCCTGCGCGTCGTAGTCGACTACGACGCCCGGAGAGATCTCCCGACTCTCGACACTGGGTTGGGCCGACAGGTCGATGTAGAGAGAGTCCGTGCCCGGGTAGTAGTTGATTTTCACGGCTTGAACCCTCTGTCGATGAAGGCGTTATGGATCGTCCGGCCGTCGGAGAGCGTCACCACACGCAGCGCCCGGCCTCCCAAGTCTTCGAGTATAGCCCAGAATCGTATCCGCTGGTCAGCCTGAGGTTCGGATCTGGCCGGCCACCGTACCACGCGGATACAGCGATCGCGGGTCACGTAGGGTCGCTTGCGCAAGACCTCGTTCTCAAAGTAGTCAGTGAATCGACACCGCACCATGCGTTCTTGCCAGTGCAAGGCCTGTGACAAGGTCGACTTGGACTTCTGGAAGACCGGCTATCACCTTGAGGCGCTGAGACGTTGCCGACCACACGGCCCGATCGCACGCTTCTCGAGCAGCGCGCAAGGGCGGCGGATTGCTCACATCGCCTACAGCCCTTCGTCAACTCGAGAGCCAAGGACGGGTCCCGTTGCGGACTTCGGGGTCGGTCCGACGCGAGAGCCTTGTGCGAGGAGGGAGAGAACCCGCGCCTTCGGGCCCCGTTGAGCCGGTGCGTGCGGCGCGGTACACTTCTCTGACTCGCCACTACATGTTTCGCGAAAGGATGCGACTATGCCACGTCCAGCACCGAAGCCCGTTCCCGAGGGAATGCACACGATCACGCCGCACGTATGGTTCGCCGGCAAATGCGGCGAGGCCATCGAGTTCTACCAGAAGGCATTCGGCGCCGAACTCGCGGCCCCGACCGCGCTCGGCCCCGATGGCAAGAGCGTCATGCACGCCATGTTGAAACTCGGTACCTCGCATCTCATGATGGCGGATGCGTGGCCGGGCCAGTGGGAGCAAGCACCGCAGGGATCCTCGACCGCGGGGCTCTTCGTGTACGTCGAGAACTGCGATGCGCTCTTCGACCGGGCAACCAAAGCGGGGTGCGAAGTTCTCTTTCCGATGGCCGACATGTTCTGGGGCGACCGGATGGGTAAGTTGAAGGACCCGTTCGGCCACTGCTGGGCAATCGCGACCCATCGCTTGGTGATGACCCCCGAAGAAGTGCAACAGGGCCAGATGGAGTGGCTGAAATCGATTAAACGCTGACGGAAGCAGGTTCGAAATGCTGCTCCAGGTCGCTCCCCGAAGCGACCGGAGTGGATCGAGTCGCTGGATCAAGACGGGCTCGCGGCAGTTCGCGAGTTGGCGCGTACACACCCGGACCCGGAGGTGCGTCGCCGGGCCATCGAGGACGCGGGCCAGCGCCTCGACGCGGATGAAACAATCGACATGTTGCTCGAAGCGACACGCCGGGCACGCGTCCGTGTATTGTTCGATCGCATTGGATGTCTTTGACGTGGCGACTCTTCCGGAGACCGAGCGGCCGAAGTGGTACACTGCAAGTAGAAATAGACGCGGCGCGACGCGCTGGAGGAGAACATGAACAAGAAGGAGCAATCCATGGCAAAGAAAGCGGGCTTGTGGATTGACCACCGGAACGCCGTGATCGTGACGCTTTCGTCCGACGGCGAACACATCAACGAGATCCAGTCGGATGCCAGTGGGCACGTGCGCTATTCGGGTGGCGCGGAAGCGGAACCGGAAGACCGGCGCGACCGTCACATCGAGAAGGAACTCAACGACTACTTCGATGCCGTCATCGGAACCATTCGCGATGCAGAAGCGATCTACGTCTTTGGCCCCGGCGAGGGCAAGACGCAATTCGCGACCCGCCTCGAGCACCACAAACTCACCGACCGCCTGGCCGGCGTCGACGCCGCCGACAAGATGACCGAAGGTCAAGTCGCAGCCAAGGTGCGCGAGCACTTCGCGAAGGACAAGTCGTCCCACAGTCACAAGCACGCCGGTGGCTGACTTGATCGGGTCTTGGACTGTCGAGGCGCTTTGCGGATGCCTGTCAACCGACGCGACAACCTCGACACTCGCTAGCCGGACCTTCCCGTGAACTGTGCCGACAAGAGCCCACTTTCCTGGGTTGGCTGGTCGCTTGCCCGCGTGCTAACCTATGGAAGTCGTTCGCGGGCGCTACGTCGAATTCGGAGATCACGCACGGCGCCGGATGCGCTCTCGGCGCATTTTGCTCGAGGCTGTGATGCAGACGCTGCAAGCACCAGAAATCGAACATCTCGCCCTGTTCCAGTCAGAATTTGGCGAGCACCGCCGGATCGCCGAGCGCGGATTCGAAGACGGCCGCATCCGCGTCGTCTTCGAGATGTCGACGAGGGACATCTTTGTTGTGACGTGTATGTGGGTCGTCTTGGACAATTGAGGGTGGCGATGTCTGACCCTACGATCGAAATCTCGTTGGATGCCCGCTCCCGGGCGGCGTACTTGCGGCTGTCGGGGAGTGCGGTTGGACGCACTCATCAAGTGCAGCCGGAACTGATGTTGGATACCGATCAGGCCGGCGATGCCGTTGGTATCGAGATCCTGAGCATGCAGGCTTTCGAGTTTTTTATCGCCAATCAGCAAGATCTGTCCCGCCGGTTTCACCTGCGGCAACTGTCTCCGGAGGACCTGGAGACTGTGCGCGCCTTCTTCGAAGAGAAGAAAGCGTCGTAAGCGGCGCAGCTCCCGCGCGGATTGACAATCGAGCGATGTGGATTTAGCCTGGCTCTCCTTGCTACGGAACACGGGAGAGTCGCATGGTGGTCTCGACTCGATCGATCACGCCGTCTCCGGACCGCTCGCCAGCCACTCCGGCAACGCCGCCGGTGCCGTGGTTCTTGTGGGCCGTCGTTCTTGCGTCGACGAGCGTCATCATCGGTCTCCTGTGGGATATCTCCTGGCACCGGACGATCGGGCGCGACCGCTTTCTGACCCCAGCACACATCGCGATCTACCTGGGCGGATTGGTCGCAGGTCTCTCGTGCGGCTGGCTCGCGCTGCAAACGACATTTGGGCGCAACGACGCGGCGCGCGCCGCCCGCGAAGGCGGCATCGGCGTGTGGGGATTCCGCGGCTCGCTCGGCGGCTGGATCTGTATTTGGGGCACGTTTGCGATGCTGACATCGGCGCCATTCGACAATTGGTGGCATGGCGCCTATGGACTCGACGTCAAGATTCTGAGCCCGCCGCATGTCTTGCTTGGCCTCGGTATGATTGGAATCGAGATCGGCGCCATGATCATGGTGCTGGCGTACCAGAACCGATTCGCGCCGGCCTATTCCGGACCGCGGTCGATCGTGTCGCAGCCAAGCGGACGGGCGCACGAACGCGTTCTTGTGTGGATGTTCATCTATACGGCCGGTATCGCGCTGCTCATGGGGGCAACTCTGTGCATGGAGTACATCGGCTTCCCGAATGCGTGGCACAATGCGTTGTTCGCCCAGATTTGTGCCGGCGCGTTTCCGGTCTTGCTGGCGGCGGTGGCCCGCGCCGGGCGACTCCGCTGGTCGGCGACCGCGATCGCCGGGGTCTACACGGGCATTACGCTGCTCATGATGTGGATCTTGCAGTTGTCACCCGCGACGGCGAAGCTGGCGCCGATCTACAACCCGGTAACGCACATGGTGCCGCCGCCGTTTCCGATGTTGTTCTTCGTGCCGGCGATCGGTTTCGACCTGCTCGTGCGCCGCTTCGAGGGCCGCAGCGACTGGTTGCTGGCGGTCATTCTAGGAGTCATGTTTGTCGCCGTGACCTGCACGTTGCACTGGTTGTTCGCCAAATTCCTCATCTCACCGGCGGCGCGCAACATCGTCTTTGGCGCCAACCAGTGGGACTACAATTCCCGGCTTGGACCCTGGCGCTACGAGTTTTGGGATTTAGACCTCGACAAGAGCCGAAACTGGAGCCCAGCGCTCTACGCGCGCGGCATCGGAATCGCGCTCGGGCTCGGCATCCTGTCGACGCGGCTCGGACTCGGCTGGGGCCGTTGGATGTCGAGGGTGTTGCGATGACAGCGCAGCTTCGCCGCGCGGCGCACGTCGCGCGGACCGCGATCCTCGCCACCGCCATCGTCGCGCTCACCGGAATGCAGAGCATCTGCCTGGCGCACATTGGCAGCCCGGACACTTGGTACGAGGGACCGGCCGGCGCCTACCCGTTGCGGGTGATTGTACGGGCGCCGAGCGTCGTACCCGGTCTTGCGGACATCACCGTGCGGGTCTTGGACGGCCACGCGACCCGCGTCACCGCCGCGCCCTACATCTGGAATGGCGGCGACACCGGCGCACCGCCGCCCGACGTCGCCAAGCCGGTACCGGGCGATGCGCAATTGTTTTCCGTGCCGCTCTGGTTCATGACGCCGAGCTCGTACAGTGTGCGGGTGAATGTCGAAGGGGATCGCGGCTCCGGAACCGCGGTGGTCCCCGTTCAAGCGGTCGCACTCCGGCGTCTCGGCATGCAGAAAACCCTCGGCGTGACGCTCGCGATTCTGGGCATCTTCCTGGTCGTGCTGGCGCTCAGCATCGTGTACGGCGCTGCGAAGGAAAGTGGTGTGCCGCCGGGCGCAACCAGTGGTGCGAACAGCAAGGCCCGATCGCTGTACGCCGTTGCTGGTGCAGCCGTAATTCTGGCCGTTGCCGCGACCGGCGGGCGCTTCTGGTGGAGCTCCGTCGATCGGGATTTCCAGCGCACCATCTACAAGCCCTTCACGTCGGCGGCCCGGGTCATCGAGCGTGGGACCGCGCGCGGGCTCGATTTCGAGATCACCGATCCCGTGTGGCGCGGGCGGCGCTGGTCGCCGCTCATTCCGGATCACGGCAAACTGATGCATATGTTCTTGATTCGGGAGCCCGGGTTCGATGCGATCGCGCACCTGCACCCGGTGCCGACGGATTCGAGCCACTTCGAAGTCTGTATGCCGCCGGTGCCCGAGGGGCAGTATCACGTCTATGCAGACATCGTGCACGAAAGCGGCTTCACGCGAACGCTGACGGCAACGGTGGATGTGCCGGCGCCCAACGCATCGAACACCGCAAGCGCGACCGCCGCCGCGGCGGATACAGCGGCCGCGTTCCATACCGATCCGGACGACTCGTGGTACGTGAGCCCATCCGGCGTTCAGGCAGCGTCACCGGGCGAGCGGGTGGCGCTCGCGAACGGCGCGACGATGACGTGGGAGGCGCCCGATGCGAACCTCGTCGAAGGACGCGACGCCGGCCTGCGCTTCGCGGTGCGCAACGCCGACGGTACGGCCGCCGCAATCGAACCCTACATGGGCATGCTCGGTCACGCGATCGTGCGCCGCGACGACGGTTCCGTCTTCGTGCACTTGCACCCGATCGGCACCGTTTCGATGGCGTCGCAGATGGCGCTCATGATGCGCGCTCCGAGCGACAGCGTTCCCGGCATGCTCGGCCGCCGCATGAGCGCGCCGGGTCACATGGAGCACATGATGGGTGGGTCGATGAGCGGACTCCCTCACGAACCGGGCGTCGTGATGTTCCCGTACGGATTTGCGCAAGCCGGGGCCTATCACATTTGGGTCCAGATCAAAATGAACGGGCAGATTCTGACGGGAGCCTTCGCGGCGACGGTGAAGCCGCCGCCGCCAGCCTGAACGCACTCTATCTCGCGATCATCATGCGCCGCACATGGTCGTGGCCGGCGGTGCGCAGGCGCACGAAATAGACACCAGCCGGCACCGGGGCGCCAGCTCGGCCGCGGCGATCCCAGGATGCGACGAAGCGGCCTGGCTCCGCGGTTCCCGCGAAGAGGGATTGGATCTCGCGGCCGCGGACGTCGAACACGACGAGCGATGCATCGCCCGTAGCTCCGACGTTGTACGCGATTCGCACCGCACCGCTCGGACGCACGAGCGGAATTGGATCGAGGCCGGTCACCGCGATCGCGGCAGTCGCTTGCACCGGACCCGCGGTAGTTACGACACCGGACTGCTCCACCAGCTCGAGGCGGTACGCATAAACGGTTCCGGGCCGGACTTCCGCGTCCGTCCACGCGAAGCCTTGGCCTTGCGCCGCGAAGTCCTGGGCCGGGTGCTCGGTGCGAGTTTTGAATGCGCTGGTGGCAGCATCCTCGCCGCGGCGCGCAATACGAATCGTTCTCAACCCCGCGACAGCCTCAGGTGCCATGCGCCAAGTCAACTGCACACCGTCTTGAAGTGTCTCGGCGCGCAGATCTTCGACGGCGATTGGTGTCCGCTGGCCATCCCACCGCGCGATGCCGAGCGCACTCTTGCCAGCCACTTCGATGAACGGACCGCCGCAATAGAGGCTACCATGGAAAGGGGCGATTGCTTCGATTCGCGCGTTGAGTTGCGTGCTGAGCGGCACCCAGTTCGACCCCTGAACCCGGTAGAGCCGGCCACGTTCATGGTAGCCGTTCGGAGTGACCTATTCATTCCACGATGTTGCAACGACAAGCTCGCCGTTGTACCACGTCACGTCGTGCACTGCGACGTCGGGGGCATTGCCGACGAGTGTCCATGTGCTGCCGGACCATCGGACGAGGTGGATCTTGCCGTCCGGCAGGGTGCTGCCCAGTGCGTAGAGGGCACCGTTGACGATGCGCAGATGTTGCACGTGGCGGATCGGTTGATCGTGAAACGATGCCCATTCGGTTCCGGTCCATTCGGCGACGCTCGAAATCGAGCGGCGCCCATTCCAATTGAAATCGCCGCCGGCCAGTAGCCGGCCGTCATAGACGACAAGGTCATGGATCGCGCCACCGTAGGGCGGGAACGGCGTCCCTTCCCACCGCTGGCCCGTCCAATGAGCGACATTGGGTGTCTGGTTCGTGCCGTTGTAGAAGAAGGGGCCCGCCACGAACAGTTCGTTTTGGTATGAAGCAAACGTCTCGACATTCCCACTGAACCGCTCTCCAAACGACGTCCAGGCGCTGCCATCCCACGCCGCGATGCCGTTCGACGGCTGTCCTCCCGCGTGCGTGAAGGCGCCGGCGACGTACAGGCGATCGCCGATCGTCGCCACTGCGGAGACGGTGCCATCGACACCGGCTCCGATCGATTCCCACGTCGTGCCGCTCCAGCGCGCGACGCCGGAAATCGGCTGCCCACCGGCCGAAGTGAAGTTGCCGCCCGCGACCCAATCGCCGCGGTAGCTGGCGAACGCGCTCGGATACGCTTGTGGGCGCAAGTCATCGTTCCAGCGTGCGTCGACGCCTTGCCCGGAAGTGAGTGGCTTCCAGCGCCTGGCCGGACGTCCGAAGGCGGTCCGTCGGCGCAACGTGACGATCATGATTGCACCTCCACTGGACTCCGGGTGGTGGAAGTCCTGGGCAGGACGCGCAACCGGCAGGTCGTTGCTGACGCGGTGGTCACGCACGCTCGTTCTAGCACGCCTTGGCAGGGGACGTCGATGCATTCTCAGTGCCCGGCGGTACAAGCTTGTGTCTATTTCGCTTTCGCATCACGGACTCGCCTGCAGGCGTCGAAAACGAAGTTCCGCGATCAGATCCGCAGTGATTTTGGGGGGGAATGGCAGCGTTCCACTTGCCAGCCGCTCGCCGAGCGATGCCAGCCGTGCGAGCAAGCCATCGAGCACCTTCTCGGCGCCGCGGGCCGGGAGCCCAATTTCCGACGCAAACTCCAGCAGGTGTTTGCGGGAGATGCCCGAAGTCCGGCCGAGCATCGACAGCGCCAGGCTCGTGTCGCCATACGGCACCGTCGAGGGAAGGTCGTATGCCGGCGAGATGCGCCATTCCCGGTCGGAGGTGGCGAGGATCGAAAGGTTCTTGGCGTGCACGTCACCGTTCCCCGTCAGCCACGCGAAGCAAATTTGTTGGTACAGGGCGCGCAGCGCGACCGGCCGCGCCGCGCACCGGTCGGCGAGCGCGCCGACCACCTGTTCGTACGTCACGCTGTACTTGTCGGCAGGCCATCGGCCCAGCACCTGGCACGCGTCCTCACATGCTAACGCCACGCTCGAGCCATCACGCTGGGCAATGCGGTCGAATCGGCGCACCAGCAATCCGGCCTGCCCGTCGGCGTCGTGGACAACGGTGGCTCGCGCGCAAGATAAGCGCGTTTCGTGGGCGAGTTGCAGGAAGAAGGCCTCGTTCTCCACGACGTGCGGGAACTCGGGTGGATTGAGCTTGAGCAGGTAACGCTCACCGGCGCGCGCCAGCGGCACCGAGATCATGCGTGCGGATACTTTGTCCTGCACCCCTGGGAGCGCAACGGCATCGACGATGCCGGTGTCGGTGAGCACGTCCGCGAAGCGGACGTCGGACCACTCGCGTTCCACGGCAAGAAGCGGACGGGCCGGCGTGGCCGGCTGGCCGCTTGGCACGACTTGGACGTCGCCGATCGTATCGTGACCAACGGCGAGTAGCAGCGACAGCTCGTCGTCGGCGGAAGCCTTCACCGAGCGGCGAAGCCCCGATAGTCTTCGGCCTTCCGGTAGAAGGCCGGTGAAGAACGGCGGCACCGCTCCGGCGGTGCTGCGGACCGGCTTGTCGCTCAACGGCAAGGTGGTTGCAACCGCAGGTCTGCCCGATGCGAGGTATTCGGCGCTGTACGAGAATTCGATGCCGTCAGTCTGACGTCTCAATGTCGCCGCATGGATGCCGGATTTGTAAACCGCCGCTTCGACAACTGTTGTCAGTGCTTCGAGATGGGACGTGTTCAAGCGGTACTCTTCCGCGGCACGAGTTCAATCGCGAGGCCGAGGACGCGAACCAGATCGAGAACCTTCTCCAATCGGACGCCCGGCTTCCCGGACTCGACAGCGCGGACAAAACGCTGCGAACAGCCGGCCAGATCCGCCAGCTGATCCTGCGTCAGGTCGAGCGACCGGCGACGGTCGCGGATTCGCGCTGCGAGCCTCTCGATATCGTTCTCCACCAGGGCCCCCAGCAGGCGCATACGTGCCTCAATCGGTATGATTGAACCGCTCCCGAAGGTACGCGTGGCTTGGCGCGGTGTCAATTTTGAAATAGGCACGAACATGCCTATTTTGTCGAATCAAGAGTCAGAGGTCGCCTGGATGGATTGAACCGGCACGTTCGTGCCGATTGTCACGTCCCCGACGGCGGCAAAAGCGCCCATCACGGCGACGAGACGACCGGCAGGCTGATGCAGCTGGCGGTGTCGCCGGCACGGTAGACGCGCTGGGTCGCCAGGCGATAGTCACCCGCTTTGGCGAAGAAGATGTTGTCGACGTACGTCTGCGGGTTGCGATCGTAGAGCGGGAACCAGCTCGACTGAATCTGCACCATCAGGCGATGGCCCGGCAGGAAGACGTGGTTGGCGTTGGGCAACGCGAATCGATAGCGCTCGACGTGGCCGGCTGGGATCGCGGATGGGTGCTCGGGGTCATTCCGGTAACGCCCGCGCAAGATGTCCATGGCGACGGCGAGTTGATAGCCGCCCATCTCGGCTTGCGTTGAGACTTCGTCGGGGTAAACGTCGATGAGCTTGACGACCCAATCGCAGTCGGTGCCGCTCGTCGAAGCCAGTAAATTGACGATCGGTGCGCCGCTGATCTGCAGCGGCGCCTTCAGAACCTCCGACGTATAGGTCAGAACATCGGTGCGATCCGCGACGCTGCGCTGGTCGCTGACCAACCAGCGCCTCCAGCCCTCCCCATCTTCGAAGCGCACCGGCCGGGGAATGTAAGGCACCGGTTTCGCCGGATCGGCGACGTACTCGTCGAATCCCGCCGCGTCGGCCGCCGGGGCCGCGAAGCCGAGGCCAAAGCCTGGCTGCAAATACAGCGGCCGTGACACCGCCGCGCACCCTGATTCACATGCGAGCGGCCAATGCGTCAACCGCCGCCAGGTGTTGGTGCCGGTCTCGTAGACGGAAACAGGCGAGATGTCGGCCTTCGGGGCGCCATCTTTCAGATGCGCATCCAGAAACGGCTTCATGATGTCGCGCCGGAACTGCAGTGCCGTATCACCGTCGAACTTCAGTGCACCCAAGGTCGTGCCATCGCCGTTTTGGCCCCCATGCCGCCAGGGTCCGAGCACCAGAAAGTTGGCGTCGTTGGCCGTGTCGAGCGGCTCGGTCGCAGCATAGGCGTGAACGCCGCCGTAGATGTCCTCCTGGTCCCAGAGGCCGGCGACGTACATGGTGGGCACCTTCAGCGGCTGCGCCGCCAAAATCTTGTCGAGCGCTTGCGGTTGCCAATAGGCGTCGTACGCCGGATGCTCCGCGAGCTTCATGAAGAACGGCAACTTGTCGATGCCGAATTGGCGCGCAAAGTCTCCCGCGGAGCCGGCGCGGCGGAAAAGGTCGAAATCGTCGTACACACCGCGCGGGATCTGGGTGCCTTCGCCGCGCGCCGTCGTTTGGCCGTACATGTAATCGAAGTTGGTCTGGCGGAAAGCGCCGTTGTGGAACCCATCGTCGCCCTTCCAGCCGTCGACCATCGGGCACATCGGCACCGCGGCCTCGAGCGCCGGGTGCGGGTTCACCAACCCCATCAGCACGGTGAAGCCCTCGTAGGAGTTGCCGATCATGCCGACCTTGCCGTTCGACTCGGGGATGTGCTTTACGAGCCAATCGATGGTGTCGTAGGTGTCGGTTGAGTGATCGACCTTGGTTGCGTTCAGCGGGCCGCGCAGCGGACGGGTCATCACGTAGTCACCCTTCGAACCGTACTTGCCGCGCACGTCTTGAAACACACGAATGTATCCGTCGGTCAAGAACACGTCGTCGCCGAGTGGCAAGGCGTCCAATACGTGCGGACTCGGATTGCGCTTGGAGCGCTTGGTGGCGTTGTACGGCGTGCGGGTCAGGATCATCGGCGCGCGCGTCACCAGGTTGGGAACAATGATGACCGTATGCAGCCGGATGCCGTCTCGCATGGCGATCATGGTGTCGCGGCGGGCGAAGTCGGCGCCGGCAGTCGGGGCCTCGAACTTCTTGCCCGGGATATCCGGCTGCATGGGTGATGTCTGCGGACGCGCCGGGACCACACAGAACAACAAGATCGCCGCAAACACTGCGCAACGGTGCAACACACGATTCGCGATCATCGTGAAGACGCTCCTAAGATGAAGTCGGCTCCGCGCCGGGACGAAGCACGCAGGGTAGCAGGTTGGGCGGCGAAACGCACAACCTCCCGCTTCGTGCTATCCTCGCAGCGTCCACCTCGCCGGCATTCGTAGGTCGTCTTGCAACCGGCAGCCGCTCGAGATTCACCGCGGCGCCTCCGGTTCTTGCTGTCGACGACACAGGTCATCGTTCGAAAGGAACTCCGAGATGTTGCGGATCCTTGCAACGGCCTGCCTCATCGCGCTCTGCACCGCCTCGCTCTCGGTTGCGGCAACCAAACCCTACACGAAGAACGTCGCGATCCTGATCTACGAAGGCGTCGAAATCCTCGACTTCGCCGGACCGGCAGAGGTGTTTGCGTCGGCATCGGGGTACGGCTCGAATGGTGCCGAGAAAGCCTTCAATTGCTACACGGTGTCCAAGACGAAGGCGCCGCTCGTGAGCCAAGGCTTCATCGACGTCACGCCGGACTATTCGATCGCCGACTGCCCGCGCCCCGACATTCTGGTGCTGCCCGGCGGCAGCTCGCAGGTCGTGATCGACGATGCCGCATGGATGGAGTGGATCAAGACCGCCTGTGGCAACGCCGAGAATGTACTCACCGTTTGCACGGGTGCATTCATCGCCGGCAAGGCTGGATTCCTGGACGGTGCCGATGCGACGACCTGGTACAACGCCGTTCCCGCCCTCGCGCAACAATTCCCGAAGGCGCGTGTCCAGCCGGGGCGGCGGTTCATCGACAACGGCAAGATGATCACGACCGCCGGCGTATCGGCCGGCATCGACGGCTCGTTGCACGTGGTGGCACGGCTGCTCGGCCAGTATGTCGCCGCGCGCACCGCCGAGTATATGGAGTACAAGTGGGCGCCCGAGTCGTACCTCTCGGCGCACTACAGCCAACTCAATCCGCAGTTCGACGAGCGCGGTCGCACCCTGCAACGGGCATCGATCTCGGCACGCGAGGGGGACAGTGAAGCGGCCATGGCCACGTATCGCGCCCTCATCGCTACCAACCGCGGCGACGCCGAAGCGTGGCTTCAACTTGCACGGTCGTTGCATGGCCTCAAACGCTACCCGGAAGCGATCGAAGCCAATCGTGAGGCAGCAAGAGACGAAGCAATGCGTGGGCGCGCCTTCTACAACCTGGCGTGCGAGTACGCCCTCACCGGCGACACTGCGCGAGCCCTCGACGCGGCGGAGAAGGCTGTCGCCGCCGGGTACCGGCAGAAGTATTTCTATGAGAGCGACACTGACCTGGCGTCGATCCGGGGCGACGCGCGTTTCCAGAAACTGCTGTCCACGCTCTGAGTGCGCGGAAGCATCCAAGGGGTCGCGGGGCCGGAGGATCAATCGTTGACGCGCGGCGAGCGGTCGCGCATCCTGCCCTCTCTCGCGCCCCGGAGACGGCATGCCCCTCGCCGCAGGTCAGAAGCTCGGTCCATACGAGATCGTCGCGCCGCTCGGCACGGGCGGTATGGGCGAAGTGTATCGCGCCCGCGATACGCGTCTCGGGCGCGACGTGGCAGTCAAAGTGCTGCCGCCCGAAATGGCTGTCGATCCCGAGCGCCGGGCGCGTTTCGAGCGTGAGGCGCGCGCCGTCGCCGCGCTCAACCATCCGAACATCTGCGTGATTCACGACGTCGGCCGCGAGGGCGCGATCGACTACCTCGTCATGGAGCTGGTCGAAGGCGACTCACTCGCGCAGCGCCTCGGCCGCGGGCCACTGGCACTGGCCGATACACTGCGCGTCGGCGCCGAGATTGCAGAAGCTCTGGATCGGGCGCATCGCGCCGGCATCATCCACCGTGACCTCAAGCCCGGAAACATCATGCTGGCGCGGTCCGGCGCCAAGCTCATGGACTTTGGGCTGGCGCGCGCCGGCGGAGCGTTGATGGCCGGCGGCGATGGCACGCAACTCGCCACCATGAGCCGGCCCGTCACCGCCGAGGGGCATATCGTCGGCACATTCCAGTACATGGCGCCCGAGCAGCTCGAAGGCCGCGAGGCCGATGCGCGCAGCGACGTGTGGGCGCTGGGCGCGACGCTTTATGAAATGGCCACGGGCGAGCGGCCGTTCGTAGGCGACAGCACGGCGTCACTCATCGGCGCCATCATGCGCGCCGAGCCGCGGCCGTTGGCGGAGCGTGCGCCCGCAACACCGCCGGCGCTCGAGCGCATCATTCGCACCTGCCTCGCCAAGGATCCGGAGCAGCGCTGGCAATCGGCAGGCGACGTGGGCCGAATGCTGCGCGGACTCGACACGTCGTCGACCTCTTCCGGTGTGGTGCCCGCACCGCGAGCGCGTCGTGCACGCCGCGAATTGTTCGCGTGGGTGCTCGCCGTGTTGCTACCGATTGCCGCGTTCGCGGTAGCGCGGCTCATGCGCTCGCCGGCGCGCGAAGGCGATCCGCTGCGCGTCGCGCTCACGCTCCCCAAAGGCGCCGTGTACCACTTCTCCGGTGACTTCGCCGGTCCGCCGGCGATCTCGCCGGACGGCAAGCGCATTGCGTTCGTCGCGCTCGACGATCAGCACGGCGCGTCCATCTGGGTTCGCGAATTGGACCGCCTCGACGCGCATCCCGTGCCCGGCACCGACGGCGGGAGCTTTCCGTTCTGGTCGCCGGACGGTGGTTCGCTCGGCTTCTGCGCCGGGCTCGCGATCAAGCGGGTGGACTTGGACGGTGGAGCGGTCGTCACGTTGGCGGAAGCCAATGCATTGCGTGGTGCGAGCTGGGGGCTCGACGGTTCCATCGTCTACACGCCGAATGCCCTGGGTGGACTCTTTCGCATCCCGGCGGCCGGTGGAACGCCGGTCGCGCTCACGGTGTGCGATACCACGATGGAGACGACGAACCGCTTCCCACAGGTCCTGCCTGGAGGGAAGTCCGTCCTCTACTACTCGGGTGACCACCGCGATCCGTTGTCGAAGCGCTCCGGGATGTTCGCGGTCTCGACGGACGGCAAGACGAAGCAGAAACTGCTCGACGCCGCTTGCAACGCGGTCTACGCGAACGGCCACTTGTTGTACTTGCAGGACAGCGTCCTGTTCGCGCGGCCGTTCGACGCGCACGCGCTGCGCTTTACCGGTGATGCGGTGCCGACGCGCGAACGCATCCAACCCGACCCGTCGACTTGGACGAGCAACCTGAGCGCCTCCGAGAACGGCCGCCTGGCGTATGTGCTGCTCGGCCCGACGTTCGGCAGCCGCCTCGAAGAGCGCGGGCGCGACGGCACGCGGCTCCGTCTTCTGACCTCGTCGGCCAACCACACGGCGATCTATTTGTCGCGCGACGGGCGCACGCTCGCCAATGCGTCGCAGGCGTCGGCGGCGGCGGACATCTGGATGATCGATGTGGCGTCCGGCCGCCGGACGTTGGTGCTCGGCGGCAACCCCGACGAGGACTCGCCGGCGCTTTCAACGCGTGGGGATCGGGTCCTCTTTGGTTCGAACCGCGCCGGGCGGCACTACCGGATGTTTCTGACGCGGAGCGATGGTGCGGGCGAAGCGCGAGAAATGCTGCGCAGTTCTCGCGACATCCTGCCCGTCGACTGGTCCACTGACGGCCGCTTCGCGCTGGCGATGGTGGGTGACGCGGTCTCTGGAATTTGGGATTCGCTGGTCGCGGTGGAACCGGACGTCGCCGGTTCACGCCATGTCCTGTTCGTTCGTCCCAACTCGGCCGGCGACGCGCGCCTGTCCTACGACGGTCATTGGCTCGCGTACACTGACGGTTCTTACGGTGTTTCACGCATCGTCGTAATCCCGTTTGCGCCGGGCTGGCCCAGCGGCACCGCTCCGACGGGCCGCTGGCAAGTGAGCACGTCGTTCGGAACGAATCCGCGCTGGGCCGCGAGCGGGCGTGAGATCGTCTTCGCGCGCTTCGACGGCACGATCGTCTCGGTCGACGTCGTGCCCGGGTCCGAAGGCTTTCAAGTCGGCACCGAGCACGAATTGTTTCGCGCCCCACTCCGGCCGCAGACCGCATCCATGGAGATGAGTGCCGACGGGCAGCGCTTCTATATCAACGCGCTGTCGGGTGACGACGTGAGCCGGCTCGCGGTCGTGACGAACTGGGCGTCGGAGTTGGCGAAGAAGTAGGCGCTTGTTCGACGCCAATTCACCGCGGCCAGAGCAATGCGAAGGCGCCGCCGGTGCAAAGCCCGTAGACGAGCGCATCGAAGACGTCGATCCAGACCTTGGACCACGGCACGCCCTTCCAAATGCCCATCCACACGATTCCACCGCCGTAGCCGAGCCAGGCGATCGTCGAGGCGAAGCGGAAGATCTGCATCGGCGGCGTTCCTGTGACGAAGGTCCGTCCCATGACATACGCCACGAAGATCGCAATGGCGATCGAGAAGGCGAACCACTGGACGAGCCGCGGTCCGATGCGCGGGCTGCCATTCGGAAGCACGGTCAGCATGACGACGGGGCCCTCGGCGTACTTGCGCACCGTGGCAAGCTCACGCATCTGTTTCATTTCGCAAGCAAACGGCACCGCGTATTGGCCGCGGGCAAGTTTCTGCTTGCCGAGCACGGCGCGCGCTGCCTCCTCGTCGGGGAGCGCCGCATAGTCTTTTTTGTGGTAGCGGAGCGCCATGTGAATGATCGAACTGACGACGAATACGAACACCGCGGACAACAGAATCGGCAGCCAGAGCGCGGCGATCGAGACCATGGAACTCTCCTCCGGGACCAAGCGGGTGAGTGGCCAAAACCCGATGTGATGCGCCCGATTGTGAGGCGTGGAGCCCCGGTGGTCAAGGCGCAGAGTGTGCGAGAAGGCAGCAGCCCAGCTGAACCCCTGGATTCGCGACTGCGCCCAACGGATCCAGCCTTGTGTCCCAAAAGTGCTGCACAGCTCCGTTGGGTGCTTGGACAACGTCCACGGGAGCCGCGAGATAGACGTTTGCTCCCCGTTCAGCAAGCAAACGGTACGCCTAATGCGTTGATCTTCGATCAAGGAACGTGGAAGAGCGAAATGTTGGGGAAGTGAGGTTCAGTATGAGAGTCACGAAGATGTTGCAAGGCGTGAGCGTGGGATTGCTCCTCGGAGGCGTGGTCGCAGCGAGTTGGGCGGGAGATCTGGTCACAATGCCCAAACCGCCGCCGAATCCGAAGCCCATTCAGCTCGTTGCGCACCTGGCTCCGACGTTGGCGCCGAGCGCGAACGGCTGGGCGCGATTCATCGGGTTCCCGAGTATCGATTCGTACTCCTTCGAGGCGCAGCTGGTG
>JANLSU010000062.1:0-86280 GCA_031362565.1 bacterium
TCGTCGTGGCGCGAAAGCGGTTTGTCGTTGCGGGCGTTTGCGCAAGGTCAGGGTCTGAGTTTGTCGCGGCTGGCTCGTTGGAAGGCGCGCCTTCGCGCCGGCGGGCAGCCGGTACAATTCCACCGCGTTGAGTTGGTGGAGCCAGCGGCGGCGCTGCAGACCATTGCCGGAAAACGTGTCGATGTCGTGCTGCGCGGTGGTCGTCGGATCCGCGTTCGGCGTGGATTCGACGCTTCCTTGCTGGAAGCGGTCGCTCGCGCGGTGGAATCGTGGTCATGCTGACGCTGCCGTCCGCGGTACGGATCTACATGGCGTCCGAGCCGGTCGACTTGCGTCGCGGCTTCGACGGCTTGTCGGCCGCGACGCGTCACATCATTCGCGAGAATCCACTCTCGGGCCATTTGTTTGTCTTTGTGAATCGGCGCAGCAATCGGCTGAAGGTGCTCTTGTGGCAGCCGAGCGGCTTTCTGTTGCTGTACAAACGGCTCGAGCGCGGGACCTTCAAGCGGCCTCGAGCGCCATCGCTGGGCGCGCGTCACATCGAAATGGACTCTGCCGAGCTCGCATTGATGATCGAAGGTATCGATCTCCGCGATGCGCGGCGACGTACGCGATGGATTCCGCAGAATGCAGTTGCATCGGGTGTCGCGATGTGATTTAAGAGAGGTATGCACACCGCAACACCAAAACCCGACGATCTCGAAGCCGTCCGCGAAATGCTGAAGGCTCTCGTTGCCGAGAATCGTGGCGACGAGGCGGTCGAGGCCGCGGTCGCGATGCTCGGGAAACTGCGGTCGATCAACACGGAGCTCATGCTCAAACTGGCCGCTCTGCGCCGCGAGCAGAGCGGCCGGCGGAGCGAGAAGATCGACCCGGCGCAGCTCTCGCTTCTGCTCCAGCAGTGCAACGAGGCAATCGACGCGGAGCCGGAAGAAGAGGACGAGTCGACGCCGTCGGAGCATCCGGATGGCGAAGTGATCGACGAGGCGCCTCGGGAACGAAAGAAGAGACGCGGGAAGCGTATTGCGCCGACTATCCCGCGCGATGTCGTCCGTCATGAGTTGAATCCCGGAGAGCGTGCTTGTACCGGCTGCGGCGAGTCGATGCCACACATCGGCGACGACGTGAGCGAGATTTTGGAACTGGTGCCGGCACAATTTCGCGTGCAGGAGCATCACCGCGCCAAGTACGCATGCCCGACGTGCAAGGAAACCGTCAAGACCGCTCCGGGCCCAGTGAAGCTGATCGAAAAAGGATTGCCGGGCCCGGGACTCTTGGCGCACGTCGTGCAGAGCAAGTACGAGGATGCGTTGCCGCTCCAGCGGCTTCGGAAGATTTACCTGCGGGCCGGCGTCGATGTCTCGGTGTCGACGATGTGCGACTGGGTGGCGGCTGTCGCGGAGCAGCTGCGGCCGCTCGTCGACCGATTCTGGGATCTCACACTCGCGTCACACGTGCTGCAGATGGACGGCACGGGATTGAAGGTCCTGGACCGGGACGACCCCGAGCACATTCGCAAAGGAACGATGTGGTGCCACGTGGGGGATCGCCGGTACGTCGTCTTCAAGTATTCGCCGACGGGCCGCGGTGACGATGGTCCGTGGACGAACCTCGCGGGGCGTGAGGGGTTAGTGCAGACGGACGCTGCGAATATCTTCGATCGGCTGCACAACGGCAAACGCGCCCATGCGATCGAGGTCGGATGTATGGCGCACGCACGACGGAAATTCTATCCGCTCCAGGATACCGATCCTCGAGTGGCCTATCCGCTCCAACTGATTGGCAAGCTCTACCAAGTCGAGCACGTTGCCGATCGACAGGGATTGTCGCCGGACCAGCGGGTCCAGATGCGACACCAGAAGTCGAAAACGATCCTCGAACGATTGCATCACTGGCTGGTCCGCACCGCGGCGAAGGAGCCACCGGAAGGCGTGCTCCACAAGGCTTGCGCGTATAGTGTGAATCATTGGGTGGCGCTGACACGCTTTCTCGAGGATGGCCGTCTCACACCCGACAACAACCTCTGCGAACTGCAGATTCGAAGTCTGGCGATTGGTCGCAAAAATTTCTTATTCGCCGGCTCCGATGCCGGCGCGGAGCACGCGGCCATCCTCTACAGCTTCTTCCGCACCTGTGCGTTGCACGGCGTCGACGGCTACACGTACCTCATCGATGTCCTCGAGAAATTCGCGACTGGCTGGCCGGCGTCACGCATCGACGAACTCCTGCCCGACAACTGGCAGCAGGCTCGCGCTGAAGCCTCCACCACCAACTGACCCACCCGTTTGCACCCGGTCATATTGCGCCGCGACCTCGACCACGCTACCCTGGGATTGTCGGACGGATACGCATCAATCAGCCGTGGTCATCGCGATCCCCGCCTCGCTGCAGAACGCCATCTGGCTCTGACCGCTGACATCGAACCGTTCCAGAATCGTCCGCCACTCCGTCTCGCTCCGATGCGCGTACTTCTGGTCCTTCATCTTCGACTCCTACAGGGTGAAATAAAAAAACCGACTCACGTGCTCCTTCTTACACCGCACGATCGGGCCGTGGCTATGCCTCGCAAACTAGCCGCTTACGCCGCGAGCCCTCTACGGGCCGACGTCGACCGGAGCACGCTTCAAGCCGAGACGCTGACGGCGTAAAATAGCCGCTTACGTACGGAGAGCATCGACGACGTGCAGAAGAACTACGACAAGGTTGCCGCGGAGCTCTACTGAAGCACACCGGCCACGAGCGGTCAAGCGCGTCACTTATTTCGCCTGCGAGTGGAAGAACTACCTATAAAGCTGTTTAACGTGTCCCCACTCCACTGCTTGTGTAGATGACGCTTGGGTGATTCGCACACAAGCGAGGCTCACGCTCCGCGCTTCGATCGCGTGAGCGTGGGCCGGCGTTGCAAAGAACAAGGCCTGGACTCGGTATCCGCTTCCGACTGGCACCCCGTGCCTGACCAAGTCTAGCGGGCCTATCGTTTCCCAGATGCCTTCGCACTGTCTGGTGCCAAATCCAACGAGAACGGTCGATGTACCAACGGGTACGACAGATGAGCACGAGTCCGAAGAACCACTCGGAACCTGCACGATCGAGATATAGACAGGGAACGGCTGAGACACGTCGCGCCGGTGAGTCAGAATTGAGACTGTTACTGGACCGTTGTTTTGTAGCAATGGGAAGGACACGCGTCCCACGTGCGAATAGAACACTTGTCCACAGGACGAATCTACCCAAGCATCCGCGGATTCTACACAAACAGGCGTAGAACCCAGGCACATGTCTATTGACGAGAGTGCTTCCGCTCTCGCCCACGACAAAAGAACCACTATAGTTACAAGCCATCTCATCGAAAGAGCGCCTTCACCTGGCCCCAGCTGCTTGGCACAACAGCACTCACGGGGTGCGATACCACGCTTACACAACCAAGCCCTGGGCTGCCTTCTATTTCACCGGAAGTATCAAAGGCAGTGAGTTGCAATGCGTAATTGCTGCCCAGCGGCACGAATTGTGTGATGTCAATGTCTATATATTCCCAGTAGTCGCAGTTCAAACTACCGCGCGCTACCATCACCACTTTGCCGGGATAGGCTGTGGGGCAGGCACCGCTCGGCCTACCGTCCATAGGTACGATCTCAACATACAGTGGGAAACGATCGCTGAAAGTTGCCAAGGCATTCACACCGACAGTAATCGGACCAACACAGCGAAGCGGATACCAGGCCATGCGACCCACAAAGAGCGTGTAACGTCTCGGACAGTCAAGATGAATGAGCCCACCTACAATTGCGTCGCGGCAGTAGGCGTCGCCGGGGCACGCCGCCAGATTCGCGGGCTGCCCAACCGCCGGTAGGGGCCACCACGCGACGAATCCAGCCAGACAAAGCACCCAACACACGCTGCTCGGTGCCGGGGTTCGTCGCGTGGTGTATCTCTCGGTATCAAGGGCCTGAAAAATTTCAGTCGCTACCTGTACCGAGTCTTGACTTGTCCCCATGTCACTCCACGGCTAGCATTGACTCGCGCCAGGTATCCAAAAGGGTCCGCGAGCCCTCGAGCACGCTGTGCAGCATCAACCAAGTCCCATTCTGGTATGAGTGTACCTTGTGAATCGATCGGAACAAATCGTCCGGTACGCGCAAGACCAAACCATTGCAGTATGGCGTCAGCCTGATTTCGTTCTCCGGCCTTGCTTGCTTGGCAGTAGTCCCCGAGGTACCACGCCATCGTGCTCAGATCGTAAGAGTCGATCGTATTCAACGAAGTTCCGAATGGGTTGATATTGAATTTAAAGTTATGCCCGGATCCCAGAACGCCTGCATGCCCACTGAAACCCCAGTTCACCGGAGTAGAGGGACTCAAGAGAGGCACCAATGCGACGAGATCGGAAGTATCGACAAATCCTGGGCTTGCAGGCAGAAAGTCAGGGGTGGAGAAGTTTGTGATCAGCGTGGGCAAATTGCAGAAGGCCTCCGAGCCATTCGTCGCGACGAATCTTTGTTTCACATTGACTGTCTGACCGGGCGTATAGTTCCCGATAACGTCGGTCGTGGCCTCCTTATAGGTTCCCGGGTGATCCCAGCCGAACATGAGTATGAGGTGCCCCGCCGGTCCACCACTGTTGTTCATCCGCAACAACACCGTGGTTCCTTCCATGGCACCGCCGAAGATGTCTTTTACGTGGATATTGTTGTTACTGCTGATCGGCCACGAGTTGTTTGTAGGCGCCTCAATCCGCGATCCGCAGTTGTAGTAAAGATTCGACGAATCATCTTCCTCGTCAATGGCTGGCGTTCCGGGGTCCAGATAGTAATCTAAAGCCCAAGTCCAGCCCGCGTATGGGCCCGGAGTTTCAAAGAGGGGCACAACCTCCTTGAGCAATTTGGGCGGGTTGAATGAGACCATGCCGTCGTTTGGGCCGCCCTGGACTTCCGTTTTCCACGCAACATAGACTGGGAAGCTGCCGTCGAGCTGTTCCCACCAGTTAGCTGTATTGCCTTGGTAGGTAGGAGAGAGCTTTCCTTGAGCGGAAGGACCCGGGAAATCCACCCAACCCGGGGTCAACGTACATCCTAAGATGACGTACGTGTGCTGCGCAGAATCTAGAGGGAAGTCTAGATTGATGGACCCGCCGGCGTTGGCGGATGAGACAAAACACAGCAACATTAGTGTGGCGGTTAGGGTCCGCATGGCGATACCTGCCATTCGTCGAAAACTGTGACGATCGCCGCTCCGGACGGAACAACGCGTCAGCGCTTTGCCGGAGCCGCTCAAACCGTTTGTGCAGCATGACCCACATGAACACAAGTTTCAATCTCAGACCTCTGCTGGCCGTTCCACGACTTGGCGCTGGATCGACCCTGAAATCGTCCCGGAAGGCTTGTTGAGCAGCGTGCCCCTCTATGACAGGCTCTTGGAAACGGGAGCTGTCTTTTTTTGGCACACCCGCGAATTCCTTGCAGCTCGAAACGAACGCCGGCACCCAGTCGCCAAGGGGCGCGCCGTCATCACGCGAAAATAATCTCAGCCGCCGAGACTCCGCGTGACCGGCCACGCGAGCACGCAATCGAGGCCCCGGCCCCGCAACGTTTGCGCGGATCTGTTCAGTTCTGCAGGACCTGACACGCTAAAGGGTCTCGAAAGCGACACTTGGTGGCCCGGAACCAGGGCGACTGAATAGTTAATTTATTAATAATCAGCTAATTAGCTAGACTGGTGCCCCGTCGTTCCTCGTTGGTACGCGTGATGCCTTACCACTCCCTCAGATTGCCGAGCGGGTCTAAACCAGATCCCCGGCGCAAAAGGAGGTGCCGACATGCAAGCAACAGTCATCGCAAACCAAGTGCAGGCCCAAGTGGCCGTCGACGAGTACCTGGGATTCAGCATCCAACAGAACAGCGGCTCCTACATCGCGAGCCCCACGGGATGGCAGGGAGAAGTCCTCCTCGCCGAGAGCATGCCGGTCCTGCGCCGCAAGATCTGGCGTTGGTGGCATCAGGTCCAGTGACTCTGATCCTCGGGCGTGTGGGACTCCCAGCGGGGAACCTCGCCAGTCCCAGCGCCCGGGGCCGTTCGCAGACCGAGTTTGGTTCGTCCCATCAAAAATCTGCCCGTTGCCGCACCCGGCCCGGTCAGCGCCACGACTTGGACAAGTTGTCGCGCCGACCGGGCCCCGCCTCTTTCGGGGCCGAATCGGACCGGCGCCGGACGTGGTGGAACTGTCGGACGCGCCGGCAGCACGCCCAAACGCGCTCTCACGGCCGCGCCGCGCGTGTCGCCGGCGCATTCGCGCTCTACCGGCGCGGGCATGCATCGTGCGAGTGCAACGAGTGATTCGGGTTGTCCTAATTGCCCCGGACAGCGAATCGCCCACGCGCGAGGGGGACCGCCGTGGCATCGAAACGTCTACCGCAAGCTGCGACCGAGGACCTGTTTCTCGGTTACCGCATTCGCAAGCTCGGCGATGTGTATGTCGCAACGCCGCAGGAATGGGCGCAGGGGCGCGCGCAACTGCTTGCCGCCGCCAATCTGCCGGAACTGCGGCGCGAGATCGAACGCTGGTGGTACGAAGTCGGCGCCTGATGCAGCGCCGATTCGGTTGGCACTCGTGGCGGCGATCGCGCCGCGCACCAACGGCGCTTCGTAATGACAAGTTGTCGCGGCGGGCCCGCGACGCCGCACCGGACGCGACAAGTTGACAGGCCGCAAACCCGCCCCCAGAGCCATCGACAGACCGCGGCCGCGGTTCCAACACCGCCGCAGAACGCGACTTCCGAGATCCGAGTCACTGGGCAACAGGTTTGGTACGCGATGTGCGGAGAGAGATGAATCTGCATGGACGACGGTGGTGGGGGTTCGCAGTGGTGAAACTGGTTGTGTGGGGGCGCACGCTAGTTTCGCGACCCCCCCACCGCGTTCTTGCAGGAACAGATCGAGCCGCGCGCCGAGATCCCCGCCACAAGCAGCGTTCTCACCGATCGAAAAGATCCGCGTGATAGAACGGCGCCAACGCCGCGACAACCGCCATCTCGAATGCCGTCGCCCGTGACAAGAGGCCGCGCGTCACATGCCCCCAGGTGCCGCCTTGGCTGCGGACGTCGGTCGCCTTCGCGACTCGATCAATCACTTCCCCCAAATCTTCGCCGGCACGCACCGGAACCGCGATGCAAGCCGGCAGCGCGACGCTCGGACCACACCCGAACGCACCGCGCCGGCCATCCCAGGCATAGCACCAACTTCGTAGCCACGCCGTGTCCGTGCCCTGGGGAGCATGCACGCCACCCTCGAGTCCGAGATACAAAGCCGCGTCCTGTCCTTCGGCTTCGAGCTCGGACTGCAGGGTCAGGGCGCGTTGCTCGGCACCGCGTTGCAACTCGTCGTCCGAAAGGGGCGTCGCGGCAACCCCGGAAAGAGTCGCCCGGAGTACGAGTTCGACGCCCGACCAGCGGGCCGGATCGAGCTCCGCCAAACGCTCGAGTACGGCACGCACCGCTTGGACCTTCGGCTCGCGCCGGGACGCGAGTGCGACACGTGGCGGTTGCAACCGCGCCTCACTCCCCGGTGTAGATCAGCGTCGCTGCCGTGTAATCCTCGAGTAACTGGGGCAGGAAATCGTGCCGGAGCCGGAAGCAAATCCGTCCGGCCGCTTCGTCGTAGAACTTTGGACCGCCGGCCGGCGTAAAGCCCGTCGCATGGCAGGCCAACAGCACATCGCGCCGGTAGTCCCAAAGCCGCACCTCGTCGGGTGTGATGAACAGCCCGAAGAGATCCCCGGCATAGCGATGCTTGGTGAATTGCTTCAGGAAGAGCGGACTCTCGTACGCCTCGGGTTCGCTATAGACGCGTTCGCGAATGAGGATGGCAAGTTGTGGCGGGTCGCCCGCCGGGCGTGGGCGCGCGACCCGCGGTGCGACGGTTTCGCCCCGCGCCCGGGCCAATGAATCGACGAGCGCCTGGGTCCACACCGGCATCGGTCCCTGGTACGGGCCGACGGAAACGACATACTCGTCGCCCTCGTCATACATCTCGAAGGTCCATTTTTCCTGCGCATCGCGCCAACGCATCACCGGCTGATGGCCACGCGTTTCGGCGGGGACCACCTTGCATCCTGGGTTCATGGGCGCCGGTACGGCAGCGGCGCGGACGCGGACCCATTCCGTCAGCGCCGGGCCACTTTTCCCGGTCGCAACTTCGACGGCTTGGCGCATCGCTGCCGCATCGAATGCGGCGGCGCGCGCCGCTGAAGCGGAGAACTTGGCGTAGAAAGCCGGGAATTTTTCGCCCGTCATCTGGTCGAGCACCGCGCCGGCCCACGCCGCTGCGAGCGGTACAGCATTTTCAGGTTTCATGGCCGCAAAGGCTCGGGCATCGAGTACCGCGTCCAAATCGCCGGCCTTGGCGCCGAGCGCCGCGCCGCGCTGCAGAACGACGGTCTCTGCCCAATCGCCCCAGCCGCCCAGAACCGCGGCAGTGCCCTCCTCGAGCCAGGGCGCGGCATTCGGTCCGACGTTCCGCAGCGAAGCATGCAAGACCGCGCGCGCCACGCCGTTCAGATCCGCGTTGGCGAGTGACACGACGCGTTCACCGGCGAGCTGGTAGCCGGCCGGCCGCGAGCCCACCAGGGCGTGGACGTCTCCCGGCGTGTGACACAAGTAGTATTCGATCTTCAAGCGCTCGAGCCTGAGGCGGACGAGATCCGGCGTCGCGAGCCGCTTGAACATCTGCTCGACGCCCGCATCCAGCGACTCCACCGCATTCCGATTCACGTCGCGCAAGCGCATCGCATGCACGCGCACATAGCGGCCTTCCCGCAACGACCAATTGGCGGCGACTTTTTCGTACGGCGACGATACGCGCCAGCCATCGGGGGTTTTCGCTACGACGTAGGCCAGGCTGTCGGTCCGGGTGGTCTTGGCATTCGGCAGAAGCACCGTGTAATGCGCCCACGTCGCGTCGATGCTGCTATCGGCCACGGCAGGCGCCGTCTTGGGCGCGGCCGCGCGGTCTTCGGCGCTCCAGAGCAAGTTGTCGTCGAAACGCGCTTCGATGCCTTCGTACGTCGTGCCGAGCGCCGTACTGCGCCGCAGGTCGCCGGCATCCCAAAGCGCCTCGGCCGCGGTCACATCGCCGCGCCAGCGCGCTTCGAGGTAACGCCGCAGGACGTCGCGGGGCGCATCGGCGGCGGCCGCCGGGGAAACGAACTGCGTTCCCAGCGCCAAGCCCAAACCGCAACACCACAACGCGGCCGACGCAGTGAGCTTGCTATACTTCGCGCGCCGCACCGCGGCGGCCTGACCGGAATCAATGCGACTCGACAAAACCATCCTCCGGGAAACAGTGACCGGGCGACACGTTAACATGCCTTCTTGGTTCGTGACCACGCACCGGACGCGAACCAACGGTTGGAGCCACGGCGATGCTCACCGACACCCACGTGCATCTCCAGAGCCCGCAATTTGCGGGCGACGGCGATGCCGTGTTGGAGCGGGCGCGCGCCGCCGGCGTCGGGCGCTTTCTCTGCGCCGGTTACGACCTGGAGTCGAGCCGGGCGGCGCTCGATTTCGCCGCCCGCCACACCGACGTGCTGGCAGCGGTGGGTGTGCATCCCCACGATGCCAAGACCTGGGACGCGGCACTCGAAACCGAAGTCGACGCCGCGCTTGCCAGCCGCCGCGCGGTGGCGGCGGGTGAGATGGGCCTCGACTACTACTACGACCACTCGCCGCGCGACGTGCAACGCGACGTCTTGTGCCGCCAGCTGCGCCTCGCGCGCCGTCATGGCGTGCCGGCTGTGCTGCACAACCGGGACTCCGACGACGACATGGCGGCGATCTTGGAGGCCGAAGCCCCGGGGCTCACTGCCGTCCTGCACGCCTTCAACGGTGCACCGCGCCTCATCGAGACCGGAATCCGCATGGGGTTGTTCTTCGGCATCGGCGGTTTCCTGACATTCAAAAATCATCCTCTGGCGGCCTGTGTGCGCGACCTGCCGCGTGCTTCATTGCTGCTTGAAACCGACGCGCCGTATTTGGCGCCGCATCCTTTACGCGGTAAGCGCAACGAATCCGCCTTCATCCCGCACATCGCCGCACGGCTCGCCACGCTCCTCGAAACGAGCCCCGAGGATGTCGCGGCATTCACCACCCGCAACTTCGAACGCTTCCTGGGCGAAAACCAACCAGCGCCGCCGCCGGGTCGAGACCTGCCGCGCACCGGCTGACTGCCGTCGCGCCGGCCCACGGTTCGCCGCCCGCTGCGGGGGCGCGATTGACCCCCTTAGGGCCCCGGTGATACCTTGAAGACACGCCTGCGTACACGGAGGTTCCCCTCCTCTGCTGCTCGCGCCGTCCGACGTTTCGCAAACGGCCCCGCGATTGCCGGCTGTGGCTCGGCACGGACATCTCATGATGAATCCCGTCCTCGAGCGCTTGCAGCGCTACGCGCTGCGGCCTCGCAAGGAACTCGGGCAGCATTTCCTCGTCGAGCCGCATACGCTCGAGCGGCTGGCGGATGCCATTGGCGCCGGTGCGGGCGACACGGTGCTGGAATTCGGTGCCGGGGTGGGGGTCCTGACCGAACTGTTGCTCATGCGCGGCGCGCGTGTCGTGGCCGTCGAGCTCGACGATGCGCTGGCGGACCTCTTGCAGCAGGAACTCGGCGGGTACGCCGGATTCCGGCTCATCCGCGGCGACCTGACGCAGGTTTCGGCACCGGCGCTGTGTGCGGAACTCGGCATCTCACGGTTGAAGCTCGCCGGCAATTTGCCGTACCAGCTCACCAGCCACGTCCTTTTTTCGGTGCTCGATTTGGAAGAGGGGCTTGCCGATGCGACATTCATGGTGCAGCGCGAGGTTGCCGAGCGCATCGTGTCGCCGCCGGGATCGCGCGACTACGGCATCTTGAGCGTGTTGTTGCACGCCTACCACGATGTCGAACTGGTGCTGCGAGTGAAGGCCGGTGCCTTCGTGCCACCGCCGCGCGTCGAATCGGCGGTGCTGCACATCGTGCCGCGGCGGCAAGGCCCGGCGCTCGGCTGGAGTGAACGCCCGGCGCTGGTGCGCTTGGTGAAGAGCACGTTCAACGAACGGCGCAAGGTGTTGCGGAATACGCTCAAGAAATTCTATGGGCTCGATGCGGCGGCGGTGACGGCGCTCGAAAGTGCCAGCCGTCTCGATCTCGGGCGGCGGCCCGAAACACTCTCGGTCGACGAATTCGTCCGGTTGCTGCACGCGATGCCCCCGGTCGCGTTGCAGCCGAACCGCGAGGTCGGGCAATGAGGGCACGCAGTGCAGCCCGTGGTGTGATGTGGGCGCTCGTGCTTTGCGTGACCGCGAAGCCGGCAGCGGGTTTCTGGCCGCTGACGAGCGAGTTCGTGCCGGCAACACGCGATACGGCTGCCGACACGCGGCTCGACAAGCGATTCCATTTGTTCGAGGCCGGCAAGCCCGAGCAACAGTTCGTGCCATTCGCGGCGCCCACCGCTCCAATGCGCTCGTCAGCGGGCGTCGGAGCCCCAGCGAGTGCGGACAGCACGACACGCGCTGCAAATTCCGACAGCACGCGGCTGGCGGCACCCACTGATAGCACTGCGGTGGCTGCAAGCGTGGACAGCGTCACACAGGCCGCCAGAGACAGCTTGGCGAACGCCAGCACGACGCCGGGCTCGAATGGCACGGGTGGAACTGTCGGCACGGGTACGGGCACTGGCGCTGGCACCCCGGGCGCCGGCGTGGCCGCGAGCGCCGCGGCTGCTGCTGCCGCTCAGATGATGGCCCAGCGTGGTTATGCGCCGGATTTTACTTCCAGCATCACGATGTCGAACGACCGTCAGACGCTCAATTCCAACCTCACGTCGGGTTTCACCGACGCGTCGGGGGTCGTGCTCAGTAACAGTCTCGGCTACGACGACGACGTCACGCGCACGCAAAAGATCGAAACCCAGACCTATCGCATGACCAACAATCTGTCGGTGCCGCTCAAAAGGCGTGGCTTGAGTGCGAATGCCTCGACGATGAACCTCCGGTCGAATACCACCGGCCAGAAGGCGATCAACGGCAACCCGTTGTCGGTTCATGGAGAGATCAAGAGCGCCGTCGCGGGGCTCGTGTTGTCGCGCCGTCTCACGACTCTGCCCGGTGGGCGGGCGCTACGGCCGCTTTTCCTGGGGTGGTCGGCCAACACCGGCTACAACCGCTCCGCGGATGTGAATGCCACGAATCGCACCACGACGAATGTCGCCGGTTCGAGCCGGACGAAACACCGCGGCCAAAGCGACAACTGGGGCGTCGGCGTGTCGTTCGACCGCTGGAACTGGATGACCGCCTCGAGCCGCTATGGCAACCTGCGCCGCGCCAACAAGGACCAAATCGTCAACTTCGTGCGCGCCGACAGCGCCGACGTACTCGACCAAAACTCGACGTCCAAGGGCGACACCGCGACCGTCGACGTGTCGATGACGAAGCTGGGTGGCTGGGCGCAGTCGGTGACCTTGAACTTCCGCAGCGCCAACGGCAGCGACACGCATCCGGATCAAGCCCGGACGTCGTCGGGGGCGCAAACGGGTGCACTCTACACTTTTGAAACCGTGACCACTTTCAGCCAGTCGTTCAACGCCAAGGCGCAACTCACGCCCTGGACCCGCTATAGCGCGACCGTGACGGTGAACGCTTCGCGCGATTCGACGACCTACGCGACGCGCTCGCTAGGCTTCAACGACACGAAACGCGCCGGCTGGAAGCTCGAATCGAAGCTCCTGCTTTGGAAAGACACGTCGCTGAGCATGAACTACGAGTCGAACGCGACGGACGCGAACCTGGACGGTATCGAACGCACCGGCCCCGACACCGGCCGGCGGAAGATCAACACGACAACCCGCGGCGAGGAGGGCCGCAAGCTCTATACCGAGTTCAATACCATCTTCACGCCGACCATGCGCATCCGCGCCTTCGCGGAGATTCAGCTCGACCAGTCGTTCTACAAACACCCGGTGGTCGGCCAGGGGCTCGGCGATGCCGATCTATTCCGCACCCGCGCCGGGATCGATTTAACCGGTAACATGTCGAAGACGGTCATGGCACAGGTTACCGCCTATGTCCGCACGTACGACCAGGCGTTCATCGACCCGTTGCGCTCGGCGAGCACCACCAACGAGATCGAGTACGTCGTCTGGCCGGGCTACACCTGGCAGTTGGATCCCCGGGTCGGAATCGAGCAACGGTTTGGGCTGTCTTCGAAGGTCCTGGACAACGTTTTCGACCCGTCGCGCAGCACCTTGAACCGCAATCATTTCATGAAGACGTACATGCGGACCCAAATGACCAAACGCTTGCATCTCGACTTGAGCTACGAATACGGCCTGCAAGACAACGGCTCGTACACGAGCCTCGACGGGGTGGGGCCGCGGTTGTTCGGTGCCCAGGCGCGCACGAAGACCGACCAGATCGGGGTCGCCATGCGCTACGATCTCATCAGCGGCGACAAGCTGTCGTTCGTCTCGGACCAGTATTCGCGCCGCACCTACCGTTTTGGGTTCAACGGCCGGCCACCGGAGATCACCGAGGCGGGCAATCTCGCGCTCGGCGTGCGGTCGAAGTTGCAGATCGGCGGCTTGTCACTGGACAGCAGCATCAAGCGCAACCAGAACAAAGGGTTCGCGGGGAACGACAAGGTGTTTTACAATGCCGACACCAAACTTTCGTATACGTTCTGACGGCCAAGCGCAGCGCAACGCGTTTGGGCCGCTCGGACGGTGGATTCTGGGGCTCGCGTGCGGGGCCGTGATCGTCGCGCTCGGTTGCCCGTTTACGCCGCGCGACGCCCCGCCGCCGATCGTAGTCGACCCCTTGTGTAGCGGCGGCTTTACGGTGGCACTCTCCGACTCGCTGCTGCGCGACAACATCAAGCGCGCCTTCAACTGCCGGCTCATCAGCCAGGACTACCAGCCGAGTCTGGCGGCGGATTTTAGTTACCTGGGCGACCCGACGGTGGACCCGAGCGCCTTCGTCGGCTGGGGCGTGGATCAGGAGGTCTTGGCGTTCCAGAACGCGCTCAACGAAGTGCCACGGCCTACCAGTGTTTCCATGCGGTTCGACCGCTTTCACAGCACCGGGCACGCTGGAACCGACCCCGAAACGACGCGATATGAAGTACAATATGTGATGCAGTTGGGGTTCGCCGACCACACGGAGCGATACGGCGGCTGCGCGAACTGGGACTTGGCAGGGATTTCGCAGAATGCCGTGACGTTGAAGCGTTGGGAGGACGTCGCCCGGCTGGGTGACGGGACGTGCCCCGCATCGGTCAACGGCCCGATCGACGGGTCTCTCGCCCAACTGCGCTTCAATCGAAGGGGGTTCGCAAAGGCCACTCGGTAACGCGCCCATCCCGTCTGGAGCCACCGTGAATCGTGGAACTCCAAAAAGGGCAATCATTTAGGAGCTGTCCGTGCCGGGCGCCCTCGGGTCCTTTCCCGAGGTTCTGGCCTGTGCTATGCTTATTAGAGCCCGTTTCCGCTCCTGGAGGAGATTGCCCATGTCCCGCTTGCGGAGTTCACTCACCCCCGTGATTCTTACAGTTGCCGTGCTCGGCACCGCACTCTCCGGGTGTATTTTCAGTCCGGACCCGAAGACTACGCCACAGGACCCCGGTTACACGCCGGCGAAGAGTGAGGCCGAACTGATCGGCCAGCTGAAGACCGCGTACCAGAAACGCGACTTCGACACCTTCACGAAACTCTTCCACCCAGACTATCAATTCTTCCTGAACGTCGCCCAGCCAGACGGCACCACGAGTTGGGGTTTGACGGAAGAGCTGCGCATTCACCGCCGCATGTTCCGTCCGGAAGACGTACAGCCGGGGGAGACTCCGGTGACGCAGGACCTGTACCTCGTGAGCGTCGACATCACGCTTACGGCGCGCGACGCGTTCCAGGATGCCGGGGTGTACTACTTGAACCCCTCGAATCCGACGGGCTTCCCGCGCGAGAACTTCACCGTGACGCAGACCGACTACGCTGCGTCGGTGTTCTTCCAGACCCAAGGTGAAACGCAGTACCGCGTCGACGGTGCAGCCAATTTCGTGGTCGTGAACGACCTCTCGAAGACGGTCGGCCAAGACGGCAAGTTCCTCATCTATCGCTGGGAAGACCTGGGCGGTCCAACCGCGAAGCCGAGCGTTCCGGCGCTCTGACCCGCATCGAGCGTTGACAAGCCTCCTCCGCGGAGCGAATCTCCGCGCACCGGCCACGCCACGAGCGTGGCCGGTCGCGTCTAGGAGGGTCGGGTGGCGGCTCGGAGGAAAGCACGGTCCGGCGCCGTGGGATCCCGCGGTTTCTGGTTCGTGGTCGTACTGCTCGCCGCCACCACCGTGGCTCTCCGGCTTTGGACGTCCGACCGCGGGCAAGCCTTCATGGTGCAGCGAGGGATCACCCGCCATTTCCTGCCGGAGCTCGGCACCCGGCTCGACGTAGCGCTGGCGCGCTCGTTCATCGACATGGGGCTCTTGCGCGGCGACTTGAAGGCGCGCGTCGTCACCGAAGGCAAGCAGCGCGTCCGCGAGTACGTCTTTACGGCGCCAGGGCATCTGACGCCGACGCAATGCCAGCTCGAGCTGCGGCGCGCGGCCGCAGGCGTCAACGGCGGCATCGTGCGCGCCGAGCAACGCCACGAAAAAGGCGAACAGCTGGTGCTCTTGCTGGGCTTCGGGCGCGCCATCACCCACCGCGTCGTCATTCGCCCCGCGCCGCCGCCGCGCGTCGCGCAAGTCCGCGGCCACGGACCGCGCATCGCGCTCATCATCGACGATCTCGGCAACAACATGAACGACACGGCGCGCGGCTTCCTGGACTTGCAAGTGCCGGTGACGCTGGCCGTCTTGCCCGATGTGTCGAAGAGCGACGAGATGTTCGAAGCCGCGGCAAAACACGAGATTCCGACTCTCCTGCACCTGCCGATGGAGCCGGAGGGCGGCCAGGATCCCGGCAAACACGCGATTCGCGTCGGTATGTCCGCCGAGGACATCGACGACGTCGTCGACCATCACCTGCGGCGCTACAAGACCTTCATCGGCGTTAACAATCATATGGGTTCGCGCGCCACCGCCGACCGCACCACGATGCGCGGTCTCATGAATGCGCTGCACAAACGCGATCTGGTGTTCGTGGACAGCCAGACCACACCGCACAGTGTGGGCCGCGAAACCGGGCGCGCCGCCGAGGTGTGGTGTCTCGCCAACGACCTCTTTCTGGACGACAAGGCGGAGCCCGCCGACGTCGTGTCGGCCAACCTGCTGCGGCTCGCCGGCCTGGCGCGGAAACGCGGCCTCGCGGTCGGCATCGCCCATCCGCACCCCGAGACCCTCAAGGCGCTCCAGGCGCTTCTGCCACGGCTGGCCGCCGAGGGCATCGAGTTCGTGACCATCGATGCGCTCCGGCCACACGGCAAGACGACGGCGGAAGCGGCCTCGACCCCGCCCCGGTGACCGGGCCGCCGGAGGCTCGGCCCGGCGCCTGGGTCAGGCCTGCTGCAAGGCTGGATCCGGCCGCGGACGTGCCCCTCGGCTTGACACCCCGGCGCCACGGTCTATAATCGGCGTCCTTGTGGTTTCTGGCCGGGCGCGCAGACAAGCGATGCGGAACTTTGGATGTTCCGCTCCTGCCTCTCTTCGACCCACGCGACGACGGCAAATCCACGTTGATCCGGCCACCGGGCCGTGGTGAACCGGCCCGGCTCTTCGGTGCGCGCCGGCTTGGAAAGGGATCATGGACCGCAACTTGTGGATCCGCTTCGGGGTCATCGCCGCCGTCATCGTCGTTTGTGCCTATCTGCTGGCGCCGTCCTACACCTACTTCAAGAAGTACCAGAAGCTGACCGCGCAGCAGGTCGCCAAGCTCCCGGAAGCGGAGCATCGCGAGTACCAGGGCCTGCTCGACAAATCGATCAAGCTCGGCCTCGACCTGCAGGGCGGCATGCACGTCGTCTTGGAAATGGACACGCTCCAAGGCCACGCCAAGATCGAGAACAAGCGCGACGCTCAGGACCGGGTGTTGCAAGTTCTCACGACCCGCGTCGACAAGTTCGGCGTCACCGAACCGACGATCTCCAAGCAGGGCGAAAACCGCATCATGCTGCAATTGCCGGGCGTCGATGACCCGGCGCGCGTCCGCAAGATCATCCAGGAAACGGCGCAGTTGCAATTCCGCATGGTCGATGACCAGTCGGAAGTCGAGACCGTTCTCAAGAAGATCGACGAACTCGTGAAGGCGAATCCGGGGACCGCGGCGACACCGGTCACGCCGCCGGGCACGACCGCTGCGGCCGCCGATTCGACGGCGCACGCCAATGGCGATTCGTTGTTCCCCGAGCTTTCGGCACCCAAACCGGAGGCCGCGACCGGCAATCCCGACGCGCCGTTCAGCAGCCAATTCGTCGCTTTCCAGAACGGCGCCCTGTACCTGCCGAATGACCCGGTGCGCTTGGCGCGCATCAACGAAATTCTGGCCCGCACCGACGTCAAGGAGCGCGCCATGGGCGCCTCGGAATTCCTCTGGAGCAGCGAGGCAGGCCCGCACACGCAGGACGGGCTCGCGACCAAGCCACTCTTCCTCGTGAAGAAGAAGGTCGAACTGGCTGGCGACCGGCTCGAAGACGCGCACGTGTCGCCGGATCCCGACCGTCCCAACGGCCAGCAAATCGCTTTCCGGCTCGACCGCCGCGGCGCCCGCCAGTTCGCCAAGGTCACCGAGGCGAACGTCGGCCACCTGATGGCGATCGTGCTCGATGACGTGGTCAAGTCGGCGCCCAACATCAAGGGCAAGATTCCGGGCGGCGAAGGTGTCATTCAGGGCACCTTCACCGACAAGGAAGCGCGCGACCTTGCCATCGTGCTGCGCGCCGGCGCCCTGCCGGTCAAGCTCAACTTCATCGAGGAACGCACCGTGGGCCCGACGCTGGGGGCCGACTCGCTGCATCGCGGCGTCATGGCGGGCCTCATCGGCTTGGGTATTTCGGTGCTGTTCTTGATCGTCTACTACAAGGCCTCGGGTGCGCTTGCGGCACTCGGTCTGACGCTCAACATGTTCATCGTGCTGGCGGCGATGGCGACGCTCGGGGCCGCGATGTCGCTGCCCGGCATTGCCGGACTGGTGCTCTCGGTGGCCATGGCGGTGGATGCCAACGTGCTTATTTTCGAGCGCATCCGCGAAGAATTGCGCAAGAACAAGACGGTCAGTTCGTCGATCGAGGCCGGCTACAAGAATGCGTTTTCGGCCATTCTCGATTCCAACATGACCACCATGTTTTCCGGCATCGTCTTGCTGTATTTCGGAACCGGGCCCGTGAAGGGTTTCGCCGTGACGCTGTGCATCGGTATCACGGCGTCCATGTTCACGGCATTGTTCTGCACCCGGTTCGTGTACGACGCGCTGTCACGCCACCGGAAGATGGCCACGCTGAGCATCTGACCAAGCGGCGCGGCCAGATGGCCGTGCGGCGCGGGCGCGATCAAGCGCCGTCGTAAGGAAAGGATCCCAGAGCCCATGCGCCTCTTGCGGGACACGAACTTCGACTTCATGTCCAAGCGCTACTATGCGTTTGCGTTCTCGCTCGCGATCATCGTGCCGGGTCTGATCTCGATGGTCGCCCGTGGCGGCCTCAACTTGGGCGTCGACTTCACGGGCGGCGTGCAAGTCGAAGTGCAACTGCTGTCGAAGTCGGGAACGGAAACCGAAGCGGCGATCGAAGGTGTGCGCGGCGCGGTGGCGGAAGCCGGCTACGACAACCGTTCCATCCAGAAGGCCGGCGGCGGCGAGATCAACGACTTCTTGATTCACGTGCAGGGTGAAAAGGCCTCCGCCACGGCCAACGTCAATGACGTGAGCGGCAGCAAGCACATCTCGGAAGCGATCATGGAGAAGCTCCAAGCGCGCTTCCCGGAATTCAACGTACAGTTGCGGCAGGTCCAGGAAGTCGGCCCCAAGGTCGGCGCGGAACTGCGCTTTGCGGCTCTGCAGGCCGTATTGCTGTCGATTCTGCTGGTCATGGTTTATGTGGCCTGGCGGTTCGAATTCCGTTTTGGCGTCACGACGATCATCGCGGCGGCACACGACGTGTTCTTCGTGCTCGGACTGTTCTCGCTCTTGCACAAGGAAATGACCCTGACGGTCATCGCGGCGTTCCTGACCCTAGTGGGTTACTCGGTCAACGACACCATCGTAGTGTTCGACCGGATCCGCGAGGAACTCAAGGCGAAGCAAAAACGCGAGCCGTACGAGAAGATCTTCAACGACGCCATCAACAAGACGCTGTCGCGGACGATCCTGACCGGTGTCACGACGTTGATCGTGCTCGCGTCCCTGTACTTCGCCGGCGGCGACGTCATTCATGACTTCGCCTGGGTGCTCCTGGTGGGTATTTTCGTCGGCACCTATTCATCGATCTTCGTGGCGGCGCCACTGGTCGTCGAGTGGAACAAGCGCGCCGAGGCCCGCGAGCTGGCCAAGACGCAACGCGCCGCGTGACGCGACGCCGGGTCTTTTCCGGAGGTCGAGCATGACCCCCGAAGAGATGATTGGATTCGCGGGACGCGCCGCCATTCTCGCCTTCGGCGGAGCGTCGCTACTCCTCAATACCCTCGGACTGCCCGGCAACTGGATCTTGCTCGCGCTCACCATTGGTTATGCCTTCCTCACCCACTTCGAGCGTGTTGGCTGGGGCACCTTGGGTGTCATGGCGGGGCTCGCCGTGCTGGCCGAAATTCTCGAACTCGTCGTCGGGCTCGCATGGACGGCGAAGCGTGGCGTCACCCGCCGCGGCACCCTCGGCGCCTTCCTGGGCGGGTTGGTAGGCGCCATCGTCCTAGCGGAATTCCTGCCGCCGCTGGGTGCATTGCTGGGTGCGTTCGCCGGCACGTTCGCCGGCGCCTACTTGCTCGAGTACTCCAGCGAGCGCAAAAAGGACGTGGCCCTGCGCGCCGGCCGCGCCGCATTCGTGGGGCGCATCGTGGCGGCCAGCATCAAGACTCTGTGCGGCTTCTGGATGTGGTGCATTCTCGCCTGGCGGTTGCTGGCGCCGCGCTGAGACGGCCGGCTTGCGTCAGGCGCCGCGGCCGCTCCGGCGGACCCGGCGCGATACGGCGACCAAGCTCCGCGCGCACCACGGACAGTGCTCCCAATACGTCGCCGCCACCGACGCCTTGCACCCCGTGCAGCGGCCGGCGAGGGCACGGCTGCGCCACGGACGCAGCTTGGCGTTGCACCAGGCGCAATGCCGCATGTGCGGCAAGAGGCGCGTCTCCTTGCAGCGTGGATTCGGGCACTTGCCGCCGTAGCGCCGATCGCGGCTCTGCAATCGCGACACGTCGCGGAATCCCGGCCCGTAGCACCAGGGACAGAATTTCCAATCATCGTGCACGCCGTGTTCACACTCGCGGCACACGTCCGGGAACGTCGCAATGCCGAAGAAGGAGTTGCCGCGGAACCCGCACCATGGGCAGGCCATCATGAACTCCGACACCGGGCCCGAACAGCGGTTGCAGCGGTAGTCGAGTCCCAACCGCCGCCCATAGCGCTGCTCGAACTCACGCTGGCGGTATGCCTGCCAGGGAAGGCGCCGGCCGTTGGCGTGCGGCGCTGCGTGCGGCTGCGGCGCGAGTTCGGGAAGCGCCCGCTCGAAGGCGTGCAGCATGGCGCCGGCGGTGGTGAAGCGGCGCCCCAGATCGAAACTGGCGGCGCGGCGGATGACCGGTACGATCGCCGCCGGCACGCGCTCTTCGAACATCTTGGAGCGCTCGAAGGGCCAGCGGAACGGCCACGTGGGCAATTGGCGGGTCACCATTTCATAGAACACCACTGCGATACCGAACACGTCGGACGCGAACTCCGGGCGGCCATAGGCTTGTTCGGGAGCGCGATAACTTGGCGTGCCGGTCACCGTCGTATGCGTTGACGGTTCGGCGAAACGCGACACACCGAAGTCGGCGAGCTTCACCTGTCCATCGCGCCACACGAGAATGTTCTCGGGTTTGATGTCGCGATGAATGATGCCGCGCTCGTGCGCGTGAGCGAGGCCACGCAGTACGCCGCGCAACACGTGTAGGGCGAAGCGCGTCGAACGCTGCCGCACGAGAAGATCGGCGAGCGTGGCGTCGCCCAACTCCGATACCAGGACCAAGCGTCCGTCGATCACTTCGGCGGTCTTCAAACGCACGATATTGGGATGGTCGAGGTACGCGGCGATGCGCGCCTCGTGCAGAAACACATTTTGCGTCGTGAGGTTGCGGTGCGTGAACACCTTGAGCGCGACGCGCACGTGTTCCACCGTGTCGAAGGCGCGATAGACGGTGGCGAAGTGGCCTTCGCCAAGGCGCTTTTCGAGGCGGTACTTGTGCAGCATCGTGCCGCGTTGGAGTGCTGCGGCGCCGTGCCGCGCTGGACGCGCGCCGTGTGGAGTTCTTGGCATTTGTGCCGCAGCCTCACCAAAGGGAGAACGAGTCCCAAGATCATACCAAGCCGTAAACGGATCCGCCCAGGTGTCGCCGGAAGGGGACAAGGTGTCCTCCCGCGAGGCCGAAATGCGGGGCCGGGAAGTGCCATCCGCGGTCTGGGTGCCATTTGGTGCGCGGCACAGCGGTTGCAGCCTCTCTAGTCCTTGCCTCGCCCGCCCTTTGGGCCCGAGTTGTTCAGGGAGCCCCAATGGTGACGTTTCGCCCTGGTTCGAGAGCCCTTCGAAGCACCGTGCTGGCCGCGGTTGGCGGCGCATTGCTCGGGCTCGGGGCATGGGCGTCGAACGCCGGGGCGCAGGATGGCTCCGATTCGAGTCCCACCGGCGACGCGCCCGCACCGATTTTTGCGAGCATCGAGCGCGCTTGGGTCGTCGGTTCCGCCGACGCGGTGCTGGAGCATTTTGGCAAGCGCAAGGTGTTCATTTCGCTGCCCGAGGGTGGTCCGGATGGCGGCACGTATTCGCGCGCCCAAAGCTACTTCATCTTCAAGGAACTGTTCGACGCCACGCGTACCGAGGAGTTCTCCTTTGTTTCCATTCGGCAACCCGAGGAGCAACCGCAAACCGCCGTCGGGCGCGCCGAACGAACGTTTCGTTTTCGCGACAGCAGCCGCACGCAGCGGGACCGCATCTTTGTTTCATTGGTGCGCGAAGGTGACCGCTGGGTCATTGCCGAGATCAAGTCGGTGCGCTGATCGCATGCACGCGACCGAATGCCGCCGTTGATGCACCGATTCCAATTGATCTTCGGGCTCGCGCTGGCGGGCCTCGGCCTTCTCGGACGCGCCGCGGCGCCCGACGGCTGGGCGTTGCCGCCGGCCGGAGTGGCGCTCCTGGGACTTGTTCTCGCGGCGGGTGCGGTCGTGGCGTGGACCCAGCGTGCCCGGCCCGGTGCGCGTGTCTTGGCCGGGTGTTTGGCGGTGCTCGCCGGTTGCGCCGTGCTCGCTTTAGCGCCGCAGCGCACGAACCCGACCGCCTGGCAGGCGAGTGAGGACGCGCGCCTGCAGCGCCGTTTTGCAACTGCCCGCATCAAAGTGCAGGCGCTCGAGTCCCAGGCGCGCCGTATCGCACGCGCGGCGCGCGCCGAACTCGACACCCTCTCGACTCCGGGCCTTGCGAGTGTGGCGCTGCCCGGCGCCGTGGGTCTGGGCGCGCGGTCCGAAGACCGCGCCGCGCTGTTTCAAGCCCTCGATGCCGTGGTGGCGCGCAATGCTCCAACTGCGGCGCCCGACGGCGCCGAAACGGGCCCCGGTGTGCAAGTCTTCGACACCAACAACGCCTTAGTGGCTTGGTCCGGCGCGTCCCACCCGCTCGATCCGGATTCACGTCTGACGCGCTTCGGCGACGGAACGCAGCCGCTCTATTTTCGCCGCAGCGGCGTTTATACCCTGCTGTCGTTCGAAGTGCGCGACGCGCCGCGGGCGCCGGCGCCGGCGCGCGGTCCGCTGCGGGTTCTCGTCGATGTCCCGGTGGAAGTGCGCTACCGCATCAGCAACCGGTTTCTGCGTTCGCACAGTGTCGCAACGGATCTCTCCGGCGATGGGATCGAAACCGATCTCATTTACGATACACCCAACGTGCCGCCTTATCTGGCGCACGAAGACTTGGAAGTGCACGGCGACGAGATGCATGGGCGCGAAGCCATGGGTGTGGTCCGGGACTCGAGCGGTACGGCGCTCGTTCTCGTCCGTCTGAAGGGATTATCGGCCGCCGATACCGTGGAGCATGTACGCCAGGAACGCGACGCCGTCCTGCGTTGGCTCCTGGTGGTGGCGCTCGCGCTCTGGTTCGTGGCCGCAGGCCAGGCGATCGGTGCGTCGCGGTTCGCGCCGTCCGGCACCGGGAGGGCCGGCGCCGCGGGGGTGGCCGGCGTCATTGTGGCGATTGGCGTCCTGCGTTGGATGCTGGCGTGGCTCGGATTGCCTTCGAACCGCATCGGCTCGAGCTTGCTGAATCCCGCGACGTTCGCGATGGTGGGTTTCGGCGGCATATTGCGTTCACCCATCGATCTCGTGCTGACGGCGGTCGCAATTGCCGCTGCGGCGTTTCTGGTGGCGGTGTTTTGGGCCCGCGCCATCGCCCGCGCGCCGGCCGCGCCGCCGGGCGTCGCCGGTTGGCGTGCATTCGCCGGTCCGTTTGCCGGCGCGGCCGTCATTGGCGCCGTCGTCTTGGGTGCGATCGTCTTCGTGGGCCGGGTCGCCGGCGATTCCAACCCCTACTTGCTTGGCGCCCAGCTCGATCTCTTGTCTCCGGGCGCTGCGTGTTTGCACTTTGGACTCTTGCTTGGAGTGGGGGGCGGGCTCGTTCTGGGCGTACTCGCGAGTAGTGCGTTGTGTGGAGCACGTGCCGGCCGCCTGGCGGGCGGGCTCGCCTTGGCATTGCTCGGCGCGGTGCTTTGGCTGTGTGCCGGCGCGCTCGGCGCCGCCGTGGGCGGCATCGCGTTCGTTGCGTCGATGCGCGTGCAGAGCCTGCTCCGTGACGCGCGCTTTACGAGCCTCGGCTTGACGAGTTTCGCGCTCGCGGCACTCGTCGCGACGCTCAACAGCGATGCCATTCACGGCGAGTATTTCCGCGCCACCCAGGCACGCGTGCAAGAGGCCATGGGGCAATTGCTCGAGCGCAGCGACGATGTGCGGCGCTTTGCCGTCGAAGACGTGTTGGCGCGGGCGCAGCAGGATGCCGACCTGCGGCGCTCCCTCGCGGCCGATCGCACCAGCAATCGCGCCGCTCTGGCGTTCGAGCTTTGGGCGCAGGGCGCCCTCAGCAATCTCGGCTATGCCTGCGAGGTCACCGTGTACGATGTGTACGGGACGCGGGCGAGCCAGTTCGCGGTCGACATGCCGGCCGGGCACGAGACCTCGCATCGGGAACTCTTGTCGCAAGCGCTTGCCGACAGCATGCCCGTCGTGCGCAGCGACTCCACCGGCCAAGTGTCGAACGAAATGCGCTTCTACCGGGGTGCGGTAAGCGTGCGCACCGGCGGCACCACGGGCGTGCCGCTCGGCGCCGTCGTCGTCGAACTGCCGTTCGCGCCCTCCAGCTTGGATTTGGCCGCCAACCCGCGCGACCGGACGCCGGAGCTCTTGCGCAATCTGCAGGATGAGGGGATCGGCCCACGCGTCGTCGAGTCCGAACGCATGCTGCTCGCATGGATCGACCATGGTTCGGTGGTCGAGTCCTCGACGCCGTATCTCGAAGTCGGCCAGCCGTTGCGCAGCGCGTTGCCGCGCGTTGGTGCTTGGCAACGGTTGCGATTGGTGAACGGTGACTATTGGGTGACGCGCACTTCGGCGCAGAATCGCGACCTGCTTGCCGGCTTTCGCCACACGACGCCGCTCGACCGGGTTCTGGAATGGACCCAGCTTGGGTCGTTCAGTTTCGCCGCCACGGCACTCCTCCTCCTCTTGCTGGCCGGCGCGGGACGGGTGCGCCGCCTGGCACGCGGGTTTCCGCCGCTCTTCGTGCCCAAGCGCCTGGGCTTCCAGCAGAAACTCATGACGGCGTTCTTGGTCGTGTCGCTGTTGCCGAGTGCGGTGTTGTCGATTGCGACCCGCGACATCATGCGGGACCGTAGCTTGAGCCGCAATCGCGATGCGGCACTCGCCAAAGCCCGCGCCGCGGAGGCCGCCCTCGCGGACCTCATTCGCCGCGACCTGCAGGCGGTGCGCGAGAGCGAGTACGTGTTGAACGTGTTGCGCGCGCCGACCGTGCCGCCGGTGCGCGATCTGCCCGAGTTCGGCAAGATCATGCTGTTTCACGGCGATGGGCAACTCATTCTGGACGAGACGCTCAGCAATCTGACGGACGAACAGGCCCGGCATCTGGTGTCGTCGGCGCCGCACGGCGTGTTTGCAGCGCGCGACGGCAAGGAACTGTGCTTGGCGGCGCTCGAGAAACTGTGGCTGTCGCCGAACGAGGGATTGAACGAGGCCGCCCCGGATGCGCAGCCTTACTACGTCTACTACCAGCGGCGTTTGACCGATGATCTGCTACGCAATCTGGCGCCGATTCTCTCGACCGATCTGAGCGCATTCTTGGGGCCGCAGCTCGTGGTGTCGAGCCAGCGGAGCCTGGCGACCGCCGGCCTTCTGCCGTCGCTCTTGCCGCCGCAGGCCTTCACGCACGTGCAGTTGCGCCGCAACCGTTCGGTCGTGCTCGAGGAACACGCCGGGCGGCAGCGTTATTTTGCCGGGTACGTGCCGCTCGAAGACGTGTCGGGCCAGCGCATCGGGACGCTGTCGGTGTCGCAGCTCTTGCAGGCCGACGAATTCGCGATTGAAGTCGAACGGACCCGCGAGTTGGTCTTGGGGTTGTCGACTCTCATGTTCGTGCTGACCCTCGTTCTTGGCGTGGTGTTTGCGGCGCGCATCTTCGATCCGGTGCGGAATCTCATCGACGGCACGCGCCGGATTGCCGGCGGCGACTTGGGATTCCGGTTGCAGGCACGCGCCAGCGATGAGATTGGCGAGCTCGAGCGCTCGTTCAACGACATGTCGGCGCGGGTGCAATCGGCGCGCTGGGCCTTGGAAGAGCGCCGCCGCTACTTGGAAGCAGTGCTCGGACACATCGCTTCGGGGGTCATCGCGACCGACGGCGAGGGGCGGATCACCGCCGCCAATCCGGCGGCCTATCGCATCCTGGGATTGGCCCCTGGAACTCTGGAGGGTCAGTCGTGCCGCGAACTCGCAGCGAACGACGACCGCGCCCGGACCCGATTCTGGGGCCACCTGGGCGACGCCACCGATGGTGACGTCGACGAAATTCCGGTGCATTCGGGCGACGCACAGTCGGCGGTAGCGCCGGCCGGCGCCATCGAGCGGCTGACGTTGCGTGTTGTCGTCACCGATCTCGTGCCGGAGTCGAATGCGCGGCTCGGGCGCGTGGCGATCTTCGAAGACGTGACCGACCTCATTCAATCCAAGAAACTATCGGCCTGGGCCGAGATGGCGCGCCAGGTGGCGCACGAAATCAAGAATCCGCTCACCCCCATGAAGCTCTCGGCGCAGTTCATGGATCAGGCGTTCCGTGACGGCAGCGACAAGTTTCCACAAATCTTTCGCGAAGGCATGGCGACGATCATCGAGCAAGTGGAATCGTTGCGCCGCATCGCGACCGAGTTTTCGAACTTTGGCCGGGTCCAAAAGCTGGAGCCGCACCCGATGGATCTCGGCACCCTCGTGCACGGCGTTGCGGCCGCGTACGCGACGATCGACGGACTAGAGTTGTCGTTCGTGAACGGTGCCGGCGATGCGCCGGCGGGCGCCGCGGGTGACGTCGCAAACGCCGCGAGGGTGCGAGTCTTGGGCGATGACGAGGGGTTGCGGCGCGTGTTCCGCAATGTGTTCGAAAACGCCCGCGAGGCCATGGGTGGCCGCGGCCAAATCACGGTGCGGATCGAGCCGCCGCGCGGCGACCGGGTGCGCGTCCGGATTACCGATACGGGCCCTGGCGTTTCAGCCGCCGCGGCCACGCGCCTGTTCGAACCGTACTTCTCCACCAAGAACACCGGCACCGGCCTTGGCCTCGCGATCTCGAAGAGCATCATCGAAGAACTCGGTGGCACGATCGTGCTCGCCAACCGTCCCGAAGGCGGCGCCGAGGCGACGATCACCCTGGTGGTATGCTAAGGCGGCGCCGGTGTTCACACCCTTCGGGGCGGGCCGCCACGAACGTACTTCGAGCAGGAGAGCGACATGAAGATTGGGATTCTGGGTTCCGGCACGGTGGCGCAGACACTCGCCGCTGGTTTCATGAAGCATGATCACGAGGTGATGTTGGGAACGCGCGATGCGGCCAAACTGACGGCTTGGAAAGCGCAGAATGCGGTCAGCCAGGTCGGGAGCTTCGCCGAAGCGGCGCAGTTCGGCGCCGCGGTGGTGCTCGCGGTCAAAGGCACCGTTGCACTCGAGGCGCTGCGCGCTGCCGGCAAGGCGAATCTCGCCGGCAAGACCGTCATCGACGCCACCAATCCGATCGCCGAAGCGCCGCCCACGAACGGCGTTCTGAAGTTCTTCACCAATCTCGACGAATCGCTCATGGAGCGCTTGCAGCGCGACTTCGCCGATGTGCACTTCGTGAAAGCGTTCAACTCGGTCGGCAACGGCCGCATGGTGAACCCACAGTTCCAGGGCGGCAAGCCCACCATGTTCATCTGCGGCAACGACGACACCGCGAAGCAAACCGTAACCCGCATCCTGGATCAATTCGGCTGGGAGACGGCCGACATGGGCAAGGCCGAGGCGGCGCGCGCCATCGAACCGCTCTGCATGTTGTGGTGCATTCCAGGTCTCTTGCGGCAAGAGTGGAGTCACGCGTTCAAGTTGCTGCGTTGAAGCGACCAGCGTCGATGCGGGCTCGGCACTGTCTGCACGGAATGTTCGAACGGCCGGTTGCCGGCCGGCTCGTGGCGCTGTGTGTGGCGTGGGTGGGATTGCCGTGTGGCGCCCAAGCAGCGTCGATCTCCGGCCTCGTGCGTGATGCCGAGCGCGGCAATCCGCTGCCATTTGCTTCCATTGTGCTGCATCGCAACGCGGCGCCCGACTCGCTCGCCTACGAAGGCGGCAAGATGGGCGGGCGCGACGGCCGCTACCGTTTCGACGGTATTCCGGCCGGGGCCTACGAAATACGTGTCGCCTATGTCGCCTACCGGGCGCGCGTCGACACCGTGCAGGTCGGCGAGGGTGCGGATGCCGTTCACGACATCGCCTTGACGCCCGCTCCGATCGGCGTCGAGAAAATCGTCGTCGATGCCGACCGGCTTGGCCGCGAAAAGAGCGCTCAAACCAGCGTCGTCAATCTGGACATGAAACGTCTTGCCGCCGTGCCGTCGATCGGCGAGGCCGATCCGATTCGCGCCCTGCAGTTGCTGCCTGGCGTTCAGGCAGCGTCGGATGTTTCGAGCGGGCTCTATATTCGCGGTGGCGGTCCGGATCAGACGCTCGTTCTGCTCGACGACATCACGATGTACAACCCCACCCACGCATTCGGATTCTTTTCGACCTTCAACCCGGATGTCGTCGACCGGGTGACGTTGTACAAGGGCGCCTATCCCGCCGACCAAGGGGGAAGACTGGGCGCGGTCGTCGACATCAAGACGCGCACCCCAGCCGCCTCGAAGGTGCAAGGCGCGGGATCGATCAGCACGATCGCGTCGCGGCTGACGCTCGACGGTCCGATCGGTCGCGACCATTGGCTGTTGAGCGGCCGGCGCAGCTATCTCGAGCCCATTCTGTCGGGCCTGCGCCGAAGCACCCCGGAAGTGCCGTTCTACAATTTCTATGACTTCAACGCCAAGTATGCGATGCGCCGCGACAACAATTGGGTGGATACCGAAATCTACAAAGGCCGTGACAATCTGCGTATCGAGCCGGACCGCGACACACGCCTGACGATTCGCTGGGGGAATACCGCCGGCGCGGTGGTGTTCAGCCGGGTGCTCTCCAAGGACGCGCTGCTGAAGAGCACGATTTCCGGCAGCGAGTACGAAAGCCTGACCGACGCCAACCTGTTCAACACCGCCTTCAACGTCACGAACAGCTTGCGCGATCTCACGGCGCGCACCGAGTTGCATCTGGAGCGTGCCACCCACGCTCTGGGCGTCGGCGGCCAGGTGTCGTTGTACGATTTCAAGTTCAGCCAGTCGTTCAATCGCGACAAGCCGGTGGGTTTTCGGAGCCAGCCGGCGGAAATCGCCGCCTATGTCGACGACCAGTGGACGCCGCAGGCGGTGACGACCATCCGCACCGGATTGCGAACGCGGTACATCAGCGACGGCAAGCGGCTCCTGCTCGAGCCACGATTGTCGGTGAGCCGGGCGCTCGGCGACAAGCTGCGCTTGAAATTCGGCAGCGGCGTGTACAACCAATACCTCCAGCTCGTGACGACCGAGGGCTTTTCAGCCGGCGATCTGTACGTCCCCATCGACGCTTCGACCCAGCCGGGGCGGTCTTTGCAAGCCGTCTTTGGCGCCGAATACGAGACGTCGCCCCGATATCGGTTCTCCGCCGAGACGTATTACACGCGCCTCACGCACCTCGTCGAGTTCACGACCAAGACGGTCGCCGATCGTGATAATTTCACGGCGCGCGACTTGTTCGACACCGGCGGCACGGGCTACGCGACCGGATTGGAGCTTTTTGCCGAGCGCCGTGCCGGTCGCGTGACGGGCTGGCTCGGGTACGCTCTCGGTTGGTCGCGGCGCCGGTTCGATGCCTTGAATGGCGGCAAGACGTACCCGCCCAAGTACGATCGCCGCCACGACCTGAAAGCAGTTCTTGCCTATCAGCGATCGCCCTGGTCGTACAGTGCCTCGTTCCTGTTCGCGACCGGGCAAGCTTTCACACCCGCCTCGGCACGCTATCAAGTCGATGACCCGGCGCTCGGCGATCTGACACCGGGTTCGCGCGTCTTGGCGGGCGATCGCAACAGCTCCAGGCTCCTGCCGTACCACCGGATGGACTTCAGTGTGACGCGCGACTTCGCGCTCTGGGGGCGTTCGGGGCAGTGGTTCGTGCAATTCTTCAATCTTTATTCGCGCCGCAACGAATGGTTCGTGCAGTTCGACGACCAGGAGCCGAAGGTGGATGTCGTGCGGATGTTGCCGATCATTCCGAGCTTTGGCGCCAGTTTCAAATTCTGACGGGGACGGTGCGATGAGAAACAGGAATGCTAACCAGGGTCGAATGCAGCGGCGCAGAATTCAAGCCGGGCTCGCGACCGCTTTCGTGTTGAGCCTGGGCTGCGCCACGAAACACGATCCGAACGACTTCTTCGCGCCCGGCGATGTGGGAACCCTGGTAGTCAACGCTTTGTTGCAGGTCGGCCGCAGTCTGCCGCCAGTGATCGTGAGCCGTGCCGTGTCACCGGGCGTCGAATACTCACCGCTTGCCGCCGCCGAGCTTCAAGCGACGGTGCGGGTGCGAGAACTGCTGCGCGACATCACCGTGACCTACGTGGAAACGACACCGCCCGGAACCTACGTCGCTTCGGCACCGGTCCAGGTGCTGCCTTCGACCACCTATGAGCTCGAGGTCGTCACCGCGGCCGGTGAGACGCTGCGCAGCCAAACGACGACGCCCTCCCGCCTGTTGGTCGATCGCTGGGTTCTCTTGGACGCGCAAGGCCAAACCGTGCAGCGCGAGTTAGAGACCTTCGCGACAGCCGGTGACAGCGTGTACCAGGCCAACCGCCTCGTGTACGCCGACGGCCTTCTCGAAGCGCGCTTCAGGCGCCCGGACGTCGAAGCGTTTCAACTCGGGCTCTTCAGCATCGACCCCGGATCGGACTTCGTGATTCGGCCCGAATTCTTCAGTGACGAAGATCTCGCCAACCTCGACCGCCAAACCTCTTCGCCGCCAATCGAGGGCCGTGACGGCACTCTGCGCATTCCATGGTTTGCGTTCTTTTTCCAGGGCCGCCACCAGCTCAATGTCCTGGCGCTCGACCACAACGCCTTCGACTTCCTGCGCTCGGTGCCACAAGACAATGGCGGCATCGCCTTCGGTGGCACCTCCGGCAGCGCTTTCGACCGTCCGATCTTCCACGTCGAAGGCGGCATTGGTCTCTTCGGTTCGGCGAGCATCGATTCGGTGGGAATTTTCGTCCTGCCCCGGCCCTGAGGTGCCCGCGCTACAATGGAAGGCGACTCCAGCAGGAGGCACAGCCATGCGAGACGATAGACGGGCCGCGTTGAACCGGCGGCGGCACGGCCCGACGAATGCGATTGCCACGCTCCGAATCCTTGCGCCGGCCATGGTGGCCATGGTCCTGGCGGCTTCGTCGCGTGTGTGCGGTGCGGCGGCCGCAGCTTCGCCGGTGCATCTGCGCACCAGCGGTCTGACACCTCTCGAAGACCTCGGAACCGGGACCTACCTTGGATTCGAAGGCGGCCTCTACGCCGGCGGCGCCAACGTGCCGCCCGCGCAGCATCTCGCGGCGGCGCTGCAAAAGGCCGGACAAGTCGTGCCGCGCAACGCCGCCGGCGCGCCGGATCCAAATGGATGGATCGTCATGGTCGCGATCGGCATGTCGAACACGACGCACGAATTCGGGGCATTCGAGCGCCTCGAGGACGCCGATACCGGGCGCAACGCGCACGTCATTCTCATGGACACGGCTCTTGGCGGCCAGACCGCCGCAACGATCGCCAATCCGGCCGCCGGGTACTGGACGGTCCTGCAGCAGCGATTGACGGCGATGGGGCTCACGGCGGCGCAGGTGCAAGTCGCCTGGCTCAAGGAAGCCGACGCGCAACCAGCCAACAACTTCCCGGTGCACGCGCAGACGCTGCGCGACGAGTTGCGCACCATCGCCGGCAATCTGCACGACAAATTTGCAAACCTGCAGTTGTGCTATCTCTCGAGCCGCATCTATGGCGGCTACGCGGCACAGGGTTCACTCAATCCCGAACCGCAGGCGTACGAATCCGGCTTCGCCGCGAAGTGGCTCATTCAGAATCAGATCGATGGCGACGTCAATCTGAACTACGGCCAGTTGCCCGGCGCCGTGCGCGCGCCGCTCTTGCTGTGGGGACCGTACCTGTGGGCGGATGGGACGAACCCGCGATCCGACGGCCTCGTCTGGCTGCAAACGGATCTCGAAGGCGACGCGACGCACCCGAGCCCCTCCGGTGAGCAAAAGGTTGCCGGTCTACTGACGGCTTTCTTCGCCGCCGACCCGACCGCTGCCGCATGGTGGCCGGCACAGCCTGGAACGGCGCTCGTGACGCTCGATGCGTTGCACGACACCTATGTGAGTGCCGCGGCTTCGTCCACGAACTTTGGCGCCGCGCTCGCATTGCTCGAACAAGGCGGCGCGGCGCCGATCCGCACCTATCTGCGCTTCGATCTCGGTGGCATCACGGCGCCGGTGCTTTTGGCAAAACTCAGCCTGCGGGTCACCACCACCGATGTCGGCGGCGGCACGGTGGCACTCGTGAGCGACACGCAGTGGACTGAAAACGCCGTGACCTGGAATACCGCACCGGCGCTCGGATTGCCGCTCGTTCAGATGCCGCAATCGTCGCGCGACGGAACGATTGCCGCCAATGTCACACCGACCGTGCAGAACGACCCCGACCGACAAGTGGCGTTCGCACTCACGACCCCAGCGGCCGGCCTGGGCGGCTATCACAGCAAGGAAGATGGGCAGCCACCGCGGTTGGTCCTCGTGGTCGAGTCTGCACCCACGGATGCCGCCGTGCCGACGGCCGGTGCGATGACGTTGGAACTCCAGCGGGGCCTTCCGAACCCCTTCAACCCGGCGACATCACTCGTCTACACGCTGCCGACCGGCGGCCGTGCGTTGCTCACCGTGCATGACGTCCAGGGCCACCGCATTGCGACGCTGGTGAATGCGCTGCAGAATCCGGGGTCGCATCGGGCCGCCTGGGACGGCCGTGGCACGGACGGCGCAATGCTCGCTTCCGGCGTTTACCTCGTGCGGCTCGCCTTCAATGGCAACACGCGCACCAAGAAGATCGTGCTGGCCCGGTAGCCACATGGGCCCCCGCCTTGCAAAACCCGCCGCCGCATGGGTAAGGTGGTTCGCGTTTCGATCCAGAATGGAGAGTGAATGGCCACGTCGTTGTCGAGCGTGAAGCCGATGCCAGCCGGCCGCACCGCGCGCCAGGGCGCCTGGTGGGCGCAATCCGCCGCGACGTTCGCCGGCCTCACGACGTTCGCCATCTACGCGACTTGGGCGGCGTTCCAGGGCAAGCACTATCACTTCGGCCCGTATCTTTCGCCGTTCTATTCGCCGGAGATTTTCGGGGATTCGCCGCACGCCCTGCTCGGCCCCAAGCCAGGCTGGTGGCCCACCTGGATGCCATTCTCGCCGGCGCTCTTGATTCTCTGGGCGCCGGGCGGCTTTCGATTCACGTGCTACTACTATCGTGGCGCGTACTACAAAGCGTTCGTCCAGCATCCGGCGGCATGCGCGGTGCGGGAAGTGCACCGCAAGTATCGCGGCGAAACAGCCTTCCCGCTCGTCCTCCAGAATTTGCACCGGTATTTTCTGTACGTGGCATTGCCGTTCATCGTCATCCTGGCGATCGACGTATGGAAGGCGCTGTGGTTCGAAGATCCGGCAACCGGCGCCAAGCACTTCGGCCTCGGACTCGGCACGCTGATCCTCGCCGCCAATGTCGTGCTTCTGAGCTGCTATGTTTTCAGCTGCCATTCGTTGCGGCATCTGGTGGGCGGCCGGCTCGACCGGCTGGCGCGCATGCCGGTCCGCAAGCGCGCCTACGACTGCGTCAGTTGTCTCAACACGAATCACATGAAATTCGCGTGGCTCAGCTTGTTCTCGGTCGGCTTCTCGGACTTGTACGTCCGTCTTTGTTCCATGGGGATCTGGTCGGACTGGAGAATCCTGTGAGCGACCGCTTCGAGACGCACGAGTACGACGTGTTGGTCGTAGGAGCCGGCGGCGCGGGGCTACGGGCCGCGATCGAAGCCGCATCCGGCAAAGCCCGCGTCGGGTTGGTGTGCAAGTCACTCCTCGGCAAAGCCCACACGGTAATGGCGGAGGGCGGCATTGCCGCGGCGCTTTCGAATGTCGATTCGCGCGACAACTGGCGGGTGCATTTCGCCGATACCATGCGCGGCGGACAGTATATGAACAACGCGCGTATGGCCGAGCTGCATGCCCAAGAAGCGCCCGACCGGGTGCGTGAACTCGAAGCGTGGGGTGCACTCTTCGACCGCACCCCGGACGGCCAGATCCTGCAACGCAACTTCGGCGGCCACCGCTATCCGCGCTTGGCGCACGTTGGCGATCGCACCGGCCTCGAGATGATCCGCACCCTCCAGGATCACGCCATTCACTGCGGGATGGAAGTGCACATGGAGCACACCGTCCTGGCGCTCTTGACCGACAGCGGGCGCATCGCGGGCGCGCTGGCCTACGAGCGCGAGCGCGGGCGGTTCAAGGTGTACCGCGCCGGCGCGGTGGTGCTGGCGACGGGCGGCATCGGGCGCGCGTATTCCGTGACCAGCAATAGTTGGGAATACACCGGCGACGGCCAGTCGCTCGCCTACCGCGTCGGTGCCGAACTCATGGATATGGAGTTCGTGCAGTTTCATCCCACCGGAATGGTCTGGCCGCCGAGTGTGCGCGGCATTCTCGTGACCGAAGGCGTGCGCGGCGAAGGCGGCATCCTACGCAACAAGGATGGCCGGCGCTTCATGTTCGACGACATCCCCGAGGCGTACAAAACGCAAACGGCGGACACGGAAGAGGAAGGCTGGCGCTACACGCAGGGCGACAAGAATGCCCGGCGTCCGCCGGAGCTTCTGACCCGCGATCATGTCGCGCGCTGCATCGTGCGCGAGGTGCGCGAAGGCCGCGGCAGCCCGCATGGCGGCGTATTCCTCGACATTGCGTGGATCAAGGAACGGCTGCCGAAGGCCGCCGAACACATTCGCCGCAAACTGCCGAGCATGTACCACCAGTTCAAGGAACTGGCCGACATCGACATCACCAAGGAACCGATGGAAGTTGGTCCGACGACTCACTACACGATGGGCGGCGTGCGCGTCGACGCGGAGACACAAATGTCGAATGTGCCCGGGCTCTTCGCGGCGGGTGAATGCGCCGCCGGACTGCACGGCGCCAACCGTCTGGGTGGGAATTCGCTGTCGGATCTGCTCGTCTTCGGCAAGCGCGCCGGCGAATTCGCGGCGCAGTTCGCCGGCAAGAACGGCCGCGCGACGGTCGATGAACGCCAAGTCGATGCGGCGATGCAGAACGCGCTCGGCTTCTTTGAACGCACCGGCAAGCAAGCGGCGGAGGCCTATCAGATTCAAGCCGATCTGCAGTCCATGATGCAGGACTTGGTCGGCATCGTGCGAGTGGAGGCCGAGATGGCGCGGGCGCTCGACGGGCTGGGCGCATTGCGGGCCCGGGCGGAACAGGTTTCGGTCGTGGGCAACCGGGAGTACAACCCCGGCTGGCACACGGCAATTGATCTCGACAACATGCTCAATGTTTCGGAAGCCATCACGCGTGCGGCGATCGAACGGCGCGAGAGCCGCGGGGCGCAGTTCCGCGCCGACTTCACGGAGAAGAGCGCCGAGATGGGTTCCTTCAACATTGTTGTCAAGAAGGATGGCAGTGGCGGCATGAACCTCCGGCGCGAGCCGGTACGGCCGCTGCCGGCGGAACTCGCCCAAATCGTCGAGGAGATGCGATGAGCACGGCCACCTTCAGCGTCTGGCGTGGCGATGCAGCGGGCGGTGCGTTCCGCGACTATACGACCGAGGTGTCGGAAGGCATGGTGGTCCTGGACGCGATGCATCGCATCCAAGCCGACCAAGCCAACGACCTCGCCCTGCGATGGAACTGCAAAGCGGGCAAGTGCGGTTCCTGCTCGGCGGAAGTAAACGGCGTGCCGCGTCTCATGTGCATGACGCGCCTGAACGACCTCGAGCTCGACCGGCCGGTGGTCGTCGAACCGATGCGGGCGTTTCCGTCCATTCGCGACTTGGTCACCGACGTGTCGTGGAACTATCGGGTCAAGATGTCGATCCGCAAGTTTGCCCCGCGCCCTCCGGATGCCGCCGACGGCACGTGGCGCATGGCCCAAGCCGACGCGGACCGCGTGCAGGAGTTTCGCAAGTGCATCGAGTGCTTCCTTTGTCAGGACGTCTGTCACGTGGTGCGTGACCACCAACTGCAGGACAAGTTCATCGGCCCACGTTTTCTCGTCTACGCCGCGGCGCTCGAAATGCACCCGCTGGACAACGAGAACCGTACCGGCGACCTACGGACCCAGCACGGCATCGGCTATTGCAATATCACCAAGTGCTGTACGACCGTTTGTCCCGAGAACATTCATATCACGGACAACGCCATCATTCCGCTCAAGGAACGCGTCGCCGATGAAGCGTACGACCCTCTGAAGAAGGTGTGGCGCATTCTGACGCGCAGCCAGTAATCTTGGAGCCGGCGGGCCAAAAGGGGCACCCGTGTTCGAGCTGAAGCCGTTGTCGAAAGGCGCCGTTCCCGCGGCGCTCGAAAAAGCCGAACGCTACCGGCTTTTGAACGAAGCTGCCGAGGCAGAGAGCATCTGCCGCGATGTGCTGCGAGTCGAATCCGAATCCCAACCCGCGCTCATCTTGCTCTTGCTGGCTCTCACCGATCAATTCGGACGCGGCCTGCCGCATGTCACCGCCCAAGCCCTGGCGCTGGTTCCGCAGTTGAAGAGCGAGTACGACCGCGCCTACTATGCGGGCATCATTTGCGAACGCCGCGCCAAAGCCCAGCTCCGCCATGGCGGTCCCGGGACGAGCGCCTACGCGTATCACGAACTACGCGAAGCGATGCAAGCCTTTGAGCGCGCCGAAGCCATTCGTCCGCCCGGCCACGACGACGCAATTCTGCGCTGGAACACCTGTGCCCGGCTCATCCTCGACCGGCATCTCGAGCCGGCTTTCGATGACGGTTCTGAGCCGACGCTCGAATAGCGCCGCCGATTGCGGGATCCACAGCCGACCTGAGACGTCCGGATCCACTGTGTCCTTTGGATGCAGGTTCGGCGCCGGCACAACTTCGGCATTGCAGCAGTAGTTGCAACGACGCGAACGACTTGCGCTCGCCTGGACGGTGGCATGGCCGCTGCAATGGCGACGCAGGCGTAGATTCTTCGGGACCAAAGGAGACCGACCATGAAGCGGCTCTGGATCGCGTTGCTTGTCGTCGCCGTGTTCGGATTCGCCGTGCTCGGTTGGTTGGGCACCCGCATCTATCAAGAAATGCCACCGATCCCAGAGCGTGTCGTGTCCAGCGACGGCCGGGTGGTCTTTGCGGACGGTGAAATCGCCCGCGGTCAAAACGTTTGGCAGACGATGGGCGGCATGGAGGTTGGATCGATTTGGGGCCATGGCGCCTACGTCGCACCCGATTGGACGGCAGATTGGCTGCACCGCGAGTGCCTGCACGTTCTTGACACGTGGTCCATGGCGGAGGCTTCGAAAGCCTACGACGCCATCGGCCCCGAAGAGCAGGCGGCGTTACGCGAGCGGCTGCGCCGCGTCATGCGTACCAACCAATACGATCCGGGGACCAAAACCCTGACGATCGATGCCGCGCGGGCCGCGGCCTTCGATGCGAATGAGGCCTACTACGCCGGTATTTTCAGTGCCGGCAACGCCGCATACGCGATCCCTGCAGGCGCGCTGACCGATCCAGCGCGCTTGCGGCAATTGAGCGCCTTCTTCTTTTGGACCGCCTGGGCTTCGGCGGCGAATCGTACGAACGCCACGATCAGCTACACCAGCAACTGGCCGCACGAGCCACTCGTCGGCAACACGCCGACCGGCGAGGCGGTGGTCTGGACCGGCGTCAGCATCCTGATGCTCTTGGCGAGCATCGGTGCGTTCGTCTGGTACTACGCCGCCCAACCCCCCGAGGCCCCGATGGCGATGGTGCCAGCCACCGATCCCATCCTCGGCTGGAAGGCCACCGCCTCTCAGGCCGCGACGCTCAAGTACTTCGTCGTCGTCGCGGGGCTCTTCTTGCTGCAGATCTTGACCGGCGCGATCACGGCGCATTACGGCGTCGAAGGCGATGCGCTCTACGGGATTCCATTGTCGCGCTGGTTGCCGTACAGCGTCACCCGCACCTGGCATTTGCAACTTGGCCTGTTCTGGATCGCCACATCCTGGCTCGCCGCCGGGTTGTTCATCGGTCCGCTCGTGAGCGGCAAGGAGCCGCGCGGGCAGCGCTTCGGGGTGAACGCGCTGTTCGTGGCGCTCGTGCTGGTGGTCGTCGGGTCGCTGACGGGCGAATACCTCAGCATTCACAACCGGATGTCGGATGCGACGGCTTTTTACTTGGGCCATCAGGGTTACGAGTACGTCGACCTCGGAAGAGTCTGGCAAATCGGTCTCTTCGTCGGGCTCCTGCTCTGGCTCTTCCTCATGTTGCGGGCGATTGGCCCGGCGCTCCGCGAACGGGGCGACCACCGGCAACTCGTGCTCATCTTCACGCTGTCGGCGGGCGCGATCGCGCTCTTCTACGGCGCCGGCCTCATGTGGGGGCGGCACACGCATCTCAGCATGGTCGAGTACTGGCGTTGGTGGGTCGTGCATCTGTGGGTAGAAGGCTTCTTCGAGGTCTTCGCGACCGTCGTCATCGCCTTCTTGTTCGCCAAGTTGCAGCTCATCCGGCCAAAGCTCGCGGCCGAGACGTCGCTCATGGCGGCGGTCATCTATTTGGGCGGTGGAATCATCGGCACGAACCATCACCTGTATTTCTCGGGTACGCCGACCGCGGTATTGGCCTGGGGTGCGACGTTCAGCGCCCTCGAAGTGGTGCCGCTCGTGCTCGTCGGCTATGCGGCGATGAAGGACCTGCGGACCTCGCGTGCGGCGAGTTGGGCCGTCAAGTACAAGTGGCCGGTCTATTTCTTCATCGCGGTGGCGTTCTGGAACCTGGTTGGCGCGGGACTGTTCGGTTTCATGATCAACCCGCCGATCGCGCTCTACTACATGCAAGGCTTGAACACGACTCCGGTGCACGCGCACGGTGCCTTGTTCGGCGTCTACGGCATGCTGGGGCTCGGACTCACACTCATGTGCCTGCGGGCGCTCATGGCCGATCGAGATTGGAAGGAAGGGCTGCTCAAATTCTCCTTCTGGGCCATGAACATCGGCCTCATGTTGCAGATCCTCCTGAGCCTCCTGCCGGTTGGGTTGCTGCAAACGTGGGCTTCGGTGCAGAAGGGTTACTGGTATGCTCGCAGCCCGGAGTTCCTGGGCACGCCCCTTTTGCAGACGTTGCGGTGGCTGCGGGTCCCCGGCGACACCGTGTTTGCGATCGGCGCGATCGCGATCGTCCTGTTCATCTTCGGGCTCAAGTTCGGGTTCTCGGTCACGAAGCGGGACGCAGCGCGATAGCGAACGGCGACGGCACCGCCGCATCATGATGCGGGCCGGTCAACAAGGAGGCGGCAGATGAATCGAGAAATACGCGCCTACGACTATGTGAATCATCGCTACGCCCTCGTGCGCGACATCCTGAGCGCCGATCCGGAGGGCGTGTTGCGGGCCGCCACCATGGCGGCGACGTCGCGGGCTCAGGCCGTGGCGGCGAAGCTGCGCGTCGATGTCGGTGGACTGCAAGTTGGGGCCGAGATCGCACCGTCGATCGGCGAAATCGAAGAATCGGGATCCGGGAACAACGACCTCGTGACACGAATCCCGATCGCGTGGGGGGCCGCTCATCAGGCGCGACTGTTCCCATTCATGAGCGCCGTCCTATCGATCTATCCACTCACCGCAACGGAAACCCAGTTGGACTTCCAAGGCACCTACGAACCGCCACTGGGCCTGGTCGGCGCCGCCATCGACTCGATGCTCGGCCATCGAATCGCGGAAGCCTCAGTGCACACGTTCATCGCCGACGTGGCGCAGTACCTGCGGACGGAGTTGGCCTGAAACCCGGATCGGAACGATCGCTGGGCTGCCCCAGAACGTCATCGACTCGACTCGCGCTCTTCGAGAAGGGCCGCGAGGACGCCGGCGCCCGTGCCTGGCGGGGCGATGTTCAGCAGTTCCCGTGGCAATGGGCGGCTCGGCCCACGCACGACCTCGTCCCTCTGGAGTGCCGCCAGCCGCTCGCCGTCGGGACCCGCGCCACCGCCGCCGGTCTTCACTGGGATGATCTCGGCGATTGGTTTGTCGCGATCAAGCACTAGAACGTGCCCGCCAGCACGGACATGGTCGAGAAATTCGCTCAGCCGATTTCGCAGTTGGGACATCACGGTTTTTTTCATATAACCATTATGGCGTCATCGAGGATGGGTGCCAAGTGCGGCGGCGTTTTGGGGAGGTACCGGAATCCATGGATCTGTCCAACATCGCGCGGGCTCGAATCATGGAACACAAGATGGCCGCGGATCCGACGTACCGGAAGCGGGTCACGGCGAGCGGCCGGCCGACTCTCTCGAAAATTCGACAGCTTGCCGACGAAGAGCTCGTCGAGACTCTGTCGAAGCTCGGCCTGGAGTTCCGCAGAGAGGACTTTGGTCGGCTCGCAAGCTCGTTCGCGTCGGCGGAGGAACTGGCCGAGCAGATGTTCCGGACGCACCTTCCCGACCTTCGGGACTGGGGCCAAGACAGGCTTTGGATGGGTCTCGCGGTCCTCTGGGAGCGCTGGCTCCCCCAACGACCGTCGTTCGAGATGATCGAAGAGTGGATGTATGCGGGCCGTGTGCTCGCGGGAAAAGGCCGCGACCCCGTTGGTGCATGCGAGAAGTGGCTCGGCGTGTGGTCGGCGGTTCAGCAGATCATGGATTCACAGCGCATGGGTTCGATCGAGGAATTCGACGAGAAATACCGCGGAACAGACTGCGTTATCGACTGCCTACAAGACTTAGAAGCTGAGCTGTGGAACGCCGGGCTCGACGACAATCGCTACTGGGAGCGAGGGATCGAATTCGCGACGCAGTATCTAGCGCGTTTCGTCGACGCGGACCGTCTCATCACAGAGAATATGCGGCGGGCCCTCGCCACTTTCCACGCGGCTCTCGGTCGCCGGGAGCGGACGGACGCACTCTTCCGTCAGTGGCTGCAGTTAGACCCCAGTTGGGGATGGGGATGGATCGGTTGGTCCGACTGCTACTCCTTCGCCCGAGAAGATCGCGATCCCGCAAAGGCGGAGCGAATCCTTCTCGACGGGCTCGGCGTGACCGATGTCCAGGACCGGGTCGAGCTTCTCGATCGGCTTGTGAGCCTCTACATGGACCAGGGTCGCGAACGGGAAGCTGCGGAAGTGCACTCGCAGACGCATGCACTTCAACGCCGGAGCGACCGCGAGGCGTTTCGACGAACTACACCGGCACAGAGCACGAAGGTCGGTCGGAACGTGCCCTGTCCGTGCGGAAGCGGGAAGAAGTACAAAAAGTGCTGCGGGTCCGTGTAGTAGAGGAGGCCTCGGAATATGGCCCCGGGGGCAGCCGACGATGCCCTAGACGCCCCGTTCCGTGGAGCTCGGCAGCCGTCATGCGGGACGATAGAGAACGTTGAGACACGCTTGGGGCTCGCCGCGGAACCGGGGCTCGCGTCCTGATTGACAGCAGCTTCGTGGAGTCATATTATATGACTAGTCATATTTTATGACCTAAGGAGTCTCCATGAAGAGAATCGGCGCCGCGGAGTTCAAGGCCCACTGCCTTTCGCTGTTGGAAAAGTTGACTCCCGAGGGCCTCATCGTTACCAAACATGGGAAACCGGTGGCGCGCGTGATCCCCTACCCGACCCCGTCGGGCCAGCTCATCGGATCGCTGCGGGAGAAAATCGAAATCCACGGGGACATCCTCTCGACGGGAGTCGCTTGGGATGCCGATGCTCAATCTTGACACACACATCCTGATTCACGCGCTCAAGGGCGAAGTGAGCGCGCGCGAGCGCGCCCTTCTCGCCGCAGGCTCGTGGGGTGTCGCCGCCATCGCTCTGTGGGAGATCGCCAAGCTGATCCAACTGGGACGGATCACTCTCGACCTCGATGACCCAGAAGTCTCCCGCACTCTGGCCGGTATTCACGTTTGGCCGCTGGATCTGGCTGTGGCGCGAGCGTCGACGCGTCTTGATTTCCGTGGAGATCCTGCCGATGAAATGATCGCCGCAACCAGCCTCGTCCATGCCGTTCCACTGCTGACCCGGGATCGGCGTATTCGGCGTTCGAAAATCGTCCCCCTCGCGAAGTGATGCCGCGCCCGGCGGCTCGCGCCCGGCGCCATACTGGCGTTATCGTGTTCACTCGCGCTCCTGCTCAAGCGCCGGATCTTTATACTTATCGCCCGGCTCGATGCGGATGCGGATGCGTTTTGGCGAGTAGCGCGAGGTCTGCGGACCATAGTGCATGAGCACAAGGTCGAGGAACTCGGCGAAGGCGGCAATTTCACCGTCCTCCTTCTCCTGGTAGACGATTTCTTCCGCAGGCTCCTCGTCGCCTGGTTCGACGCGCAGGATGACGCCATTGCTTGCATATCGTATTTCGAACTTCATCGAGCGGCCCTCCCCCGGAGGTTCGCAATCTTGGCACCGTGTTGACAGGAGATCCGGTAAGGCGTAACGAAGTAAACTAGGAAAGGGGGTCCCTATGCCAGCGAATACCATTGAAATGCCGCGACCGGCGTCCCCTTCGATCATGGAGGCGCTCTCGGTCTTTCTCATCGATCAACGGCGGCGACTCTCACGCCGAACATCCAATGAATACGATGCCGTGATCGAGGAATACTGCATGTATCTATACGGCTACGGCTCTGCGACGCTGTCCAGCGCAGAAAAAGCCTTGGCGTCAAACCGGCTCCTGCCCTGTGGTTGTGTCGAGAACGACTACCTCAATCTGTCCGCCCCGGTGCATCTGCTCCGCAACTTGGACGCCTTTCTGGAGCAGCATCGCGGCCCGACCCGCATGGCGGACAAGCGGCGAGTCATGATGACCCACAGGGTGGCTCGCAAGCTGCGCGCCTGGCTTCTGGAGGGCGGATGGCATGACTCGAATGCCCCACGACCACCGGGCAGCCTGTTGACGCGTCTCGACTTCGAGCAAGGTCGCCACGTTGCGAAAATCCTGGCGACGGCGATCGAGGCCCGCGGCCTCGACTTCGAAGAAGTAGACAGCGACGAGGATTTCCTCGACTGCGGACTTTCTGACGTCAGCAGGATCGAGGCGGATGACCTGTGGCTCGACTACTGGACCGAAGAGGGGAATATACAGAAGGACGTGGGTCCAGTGCATTTCCCGGCCGCAGCACAGGTCTTGAAACCGGGATGGGTCGTAGGCTGTACGTTGGGACGAGTCCGCGGTGACTGGTGCATGCTCGCAGCCTCGAGTGTATATACGCTGTAGGACTGCCGTGTCGTCGTTCTCCATTGGAGTCAGCAGATGCGGCGGGGATTGCGGGAGTTGTACCGCCACGAGTTCGGCGGTTACGGCGCGGCCGGGCTGCGCGCCGACGTGCTCGCGGGGCTCACGGTAGCGGCGGTGGCGCTCCCACTCGCGCTGGCGTTCGGCGTCGCTTCGGGAGCGACGGCGGCTGCCGGGCTCGTGACCGCGATCGTCGGTGGGTTCGTCATTGGGGCGCTGTCCGGTGCGCCGTACCAGATCTCCGGACCCACCGGTGCGATGAGTGCGGTGCTGATCGTTCTGGCGCAAAAGTATGGGCTGCCGGGTGTCTGGGTCGCGGGGCTTTTTGCCGGCGTGGTGCTCCTCGCGGTTGGCGCTCTGGGTCTAGGCCGCTTCATCAGTTTCGTGCCCGCTCCGGTCATCAGTGGGTTCACCTCCGGCATCGCGCTCATCATCGTCATCGGCCAGTTGGATAATCTACTCGGCGTGCATACCCCTGCCGCGATGTCGGCAGCGCGGAAGCTGTGGGGCTACACGCACGGCGGCTTCATGCCGGATGCGCGGGCCTTTGGAGTTGGCGGGCTCACCATCGCGACGATGTTCGCGTGGCCGCGGCGTTGGAATGCGCGGGTGCCCGCGTCGCTGGTCGGGATCGTGATCGCGACCGCGGTAAGCGTCGTGCTCGGCGGGCATATCGCCGTCATTGGGGCGATTCCGCAGGCTCTGGTACTGAGCGACCGCCTGCGCCTCGACACGATTCCCTGGTCACATCTGCGCGAATTGACCGCGCCCATCCTGACCATCGCCGGACTTGGAGCCATCGAGAGCCTGCTCTGTGGTGCGGTTTGCAGCAACATGACCGGCATTCGCCTGGCGGCGAACCAGGAGCTGATCGCTCAGGGCGTCGGCAATATGTTGTTGCCCTTCGTGGGTGGAGTGCCGGCGACTGCTGCGATCGCGCGCTCGAGCGTCGGAATCAAATCCGGCGGCCGGACCCGGCTCGTGAGTGTGACGCAGTCACTGGTGCTTCTGGCCTCGATGTTCATTCTCGCCCCGGTCATGTCGCGTGTTCCGCTCGCCGCGCTGGCCGGCGTGCTCATCGTCACCGCCTGGCGCATGAATGAATGGGAGTCGATCCGGTTCATCTTCGGTCACCGCTTCAAGACCGCGATGCTGACCTTCACCCTGACAATGGTGGCCACGGCGGCACTCGACCTCACAGAAGCCATTCTCGTCGGTGCGATCGTGTCGGCCTTGGTCTTCCTGAGTCAGATCGCCAGCATTCGTATCAACATCGATACGGTCGACACGGGCAAGCTGCGGGCGCGCGGCATCGAACTGCGAGGCGATTGCCGCGATGTCCGCGTCGCCTATCTCACCGGCCCAATCTTCTTTGCCGCGGTCGGCAATTTCAACGAGGCCTTCGCACGCACCCAGAATGTGCGCTGGCTCATTCTGTCGATGCATGGGGTGCCGCTGCTCGACACGTCGGGGCTGCAGGCCATGCAGCGGCTCCAGCAGCGCATGCAAGCGGAAGGCGGCAGTCTGCTGCTGGCGGGGCTTCAGCCCGCCGTGCAAGCGATGATGGAGCGTGGCGGGTTGTTGCAGCATGTCGGCAGTGAGAATGTCTTTGCGAGCGCGGACCAGGCGATTGTGGCGGCGGATCACCGCTCGGCACACGCCCCCGTACGGTTGCCGAGAACCAATCGCGACTCAGCTCCAAGTTGAAACAGTCGTCAAGGCGTGTCGGTTCAACGTTGTCGTTCGGCGACAAGCGTGAATTGCATAGGAGGCAAAGGGATCAAGCGTTCGTCGACTTCAGTGCCCCGGCCCTCAAGGGCACGGCGGTGCTTGAAACAACCAATCGTGTTGACTACAATGGAGCGTGTGCTCAGTAGAAGCGTTGAAATCACCATCAGCAAGGAATCGGCGAATGCGCGGGCGCGGTCTGGTCCTTTGCGCGCTGGTCGGCGCGGGGCTCCTCTTCCTATCCTGCGCGGGAGCACAGCCTCCGGCGATAACCGCCTGGCGCCCGTGGTACCGCGTCTTGACCGACAGTCTGCCTGCGGTGCCTGCGGGCGCCCGAATTTCTATCGACGTTACCGGCGGGACCGAGCCTCTTGGCGGCGATGAGTCGTTGTATGGCGCTGACCTTCGTCGCACCGTGGAGGGGCTGCTTACGAGACGCGGCTATGCCGTCGTTGCTGACTCTGCCGAGTTTCACGCCAAGGTTGTCTATCACACAAGGGAGCAGCAGAGCCTGGACGTTGAAACCACCAGTTCGACTGTGAGCGGCATGTCTTCCGCTACTTATGCTACCCAGAGCCGTTCATGGCTGGGGGTCGCCATTGCAAGCGCGATGTACTCAGCATCTATGTCTCACGCCGCGACTACGACCGCGACACGAATACAGAACCGAGGTGCGTATGTTCACGCCCTATCCACAGAGATCGGTAATCGCTCTGGTCGGTTGGTGTGGAAGGGCGAATCGACTTGGCGCTCGACGAACATTGACGGACGGAGCGGGTTCCAAACCTCCCTCCAGATGACGCTGAGCTCGCTGCCAAAGTCGTCAGCGGCGATTCCAGCGGTCAAGACGGTTCGTGCTTCACATGTAGAAAACTATAAGCGCATCTACTGCGAGAATCGTTGGTTTGACTGTCCAGCGCTTCCATACCGGATTGCGTTCACGTTCATGTCGGTACCCGCGAAGCGACCTGCCGCCTGGGGCAATACCCAGCGCGACGCGCCCACGATCGTAGCCTTCGACCACTCCGAGGCAATAGCGGCGTATGTTGATTTGGTGCAGACAGCCGAGAACGCACTGCCCTGGGAAGCAAGGACTGGCGGGATCCGCTGCGGCCGGCAATTTGGGGCCGTGTAATGCTGGCGGGGCGATATCGCCTCGAGCCCGATGGAACGGTTGTGGCGGTCGGCGTGCGTCTTGAAGGCAGCCTGGATGGGTACATCATTCGTGAATGCCGAGTGCTCACCGACGCCGAATTCCACCAATTCGAGATTGATCTTGAAGCGTGGAATAGCGCACTGCGCGAGTACTACGCCGTCTATTCAGACTAGGTGCCTCGCTAGGATGGTTGAGTCTGCCTGGGCACGGCCCAATACGCGCATCCGCCTCGGGGCTGTGTCAGCGGGAACGCCTGGCCGGTCCGGAGGTCCACGTTCTTCGGAGGTTCGGAGGCGTGTAGCATCACCCGATATGCGGGAACCCAGGGGCGACCCGATGGACACGCCTCGACATCCACGCGCCGACACCGGCCATACCGGTTGCGGCGGCTAGTAGAGCGACCGAAAGAGCAGCCGGTAACGGTGATCCCGATTGTGTGAATCGGTAGCTCGCGACCTCAGCACGCGCATTTGTGGTTCCGGTGCCATCGCCCAGGAAGAGCTTGGCGGCGATGTCCCTGGAATGACCGCTTGTCACTGTCTTTAGGGCACCGTCAACGAAGAAGCGCGCCGTTCCACTTGGCAACATTTCAATGCGATAGTCGTGAAACACGGTAGTGTCCAGGAAGACGATGTCGTGGCTGATCGGACAATCGTCTCGGATACGATCCGGCATCATTCCGAATTGGTAGAGATGTTTCCCTGTGCAAAGCCCGAAATTGAAACCATACCCGTAGCACCCATTCGATTCATAGCCCTCGATGTTGGTCAGACGGGCTCGGATCTCAAGCACCATTGGTTCGGCCTCGTTGAGAACCACGGGACGGGCACACTGGATCTCGCCGTGTCCGAAGCCCTGCCCCATCGAGTCCTGCACCAACACCCCATCCGAAACGGTGAACACAGATGCTTCGGGCGTTCCCACATCTACTCCGGTCGTCGAGTACGCCCAGCCCTGTCGTGACGGCAGTGAGTCGAGGCTGAGCGAGACGCTTGCACCCCTCGAGTTCAGCACCCAAGTCAACGCCGCGAGTGCCAGCGTCCCCGCGGCGAGCAACCAGAGCGCCGTCGCGGCACGACTGCGAGCTGTAGAGCGCTGAAGGACCTTCTCTAGATCGCCGACCTGGGGGTAACGAGCTTCAGGATCTGCTGACAAGCATCGCGCAATGCAGCGAGCCAACTGCTGTGGGATGTCGGCTCGCAATACCCGCAGGCTTGGGAATCTACTGTCTGCGAGATCTTCAGTGTCGGTTCGGAGAACGCGGTCCGCGTGTGCGTGCTTTAGTGTTTCGATTGCATCGGCTTCAACGGGATGGCGACCCGTTAGTGCGTAGAAGAGCAACACCCCGAGACTATACACATCCGAACGCTCGGTCAGCCGCCCGAGTGTCAGCGTCTCAGGAGCCATAAAAAACGGGGTACCAGTGTGGTGTGTTCCAGGCACATTGGGAGTCACGATGCGACCGGCTCCGAAGTCTACAAGACAGTAGCGTCCGTCAGCGAGGCAGAGAACATTGCTCGGTTTGATGTCTCCGTGGAGGACACCCGCCGAGTGGGCAGCCTCCAGTGCGCGGCACATCGCAACGCCGAGTTCGGCCACTTGTCGCGGTCCGAGAATGTGGCTTCTCTCCAGTAGCTGGGCAAGATTTTCGCCTTCGACCAGGTCCATCCAGAACCCAACTCGACCGTGATCGACATCGAAGCCGTGAATGCGCACCACGTTTTCGTGGCGGATGCGGGCCAATGCTCGAGCCTCTGCGATGACCTCTGGAAGTGAGCCGATATCGCTAGAGTCTGCATGGTAGAGCTTAAGGGCAACCGCTTGATGGAGTGTCTCATCGTAGGCGCGAAAAACCTCTCCGAATCGACCCGAGCCAATGCGTGCGAGAAGGCGTAGGTGGCGCCAGGTGGGGAACGGCACTTCCTCGGGATTGGAGCGTAACCTGCGGTTCGCATCCGCAATGTACGCGATCAGTGCGAGCTGGCGGATTACCCGTGCTTCGTTCGTGCCCGTTGCGGCGCGCTCTTCAGCAACCCAGTCGACCTCCCGCCCCTCGGAGATCGCGCCAATCAGATCCTCGATGTATTCACCCTCTCGACTCATCATCCGCAAGAGACTCCGCGAGCCTTCGAAGGGCCCGTTTGAATGACATGCGCGCGGCGTCGCCGGAAGGCTTGCCGGTGTGCAACGCAAGCTCTTGAAAGCTCATGTCGAGCTCAAGGCGTCCGATGATCAGGTCCTGTTGATCGTCGGAGAGTTTCGCCAGCCCATGGCGGTATCGATCCTCCGACTCGCGGGCGATTAGGTTGTCGATCGGAGATGGCTCGCCTCCGGGAAGATCTTCGTCCAATTCGCTGCGCAGGGGCCGTCGCCCTACTCGCCGAATCTCGTTGCGCGCCCGATTCAACACACTCGCACACAAGTAGGAGAGCAATCCGCCCCCCTCTTGCTTAAACCCCTGGAGGTTCGATAGCGAACCCAGGAGAGCTTCTTGAACGATGTCCTCCGTTTCGCTGAGGTCGCGCGCATATGTGGGTAGCCTGCCGTGGCTCCAGCGGAGGAGACGAGGCCGCAGGCGCTCGTAGATCGCCCGGATTGCTTCGTCGTTACCCCGGGACGCCCGGTCAACGAGCGACTGGGTCGTCATGGCTTCCATCGCCGTTCGGGAGCCAGGACCGCCATCACTCGCCGCCACAGCTTCCTCCGGGGGCCTAACCTATTGAAAAACTAGGAGTTGAAATTCTATCACACAGCGAACCAGGTGATCCACTGCCGCCAGCGTTCGGTTCGGCGAGGTCCGGGGTTTCCCCAGGTGAGGCGTCGTTGGGAGCGGCGGTCGGTCGGCCCACGGCAGCGTGGCCGCTTGTCTAATTCGCATTGTCATGTGTGGTGTCGTTTCGAGGAGGCATTTCTACATGGGCATCAGACCGAGAACTTTTGAACTCCGTTGCGCAACGGACGCCAAATGGCAGGTCCCTTCAAGTTGGGTTGAAAAGTTGGATATCTGGTGGTGGAATCGCTTCTTGACACCCCGGCTCAGCCTGGTCGCGGCAGTCCTTTTGACTTGTCTTTCGGCCCTTCCTGGAGCTCCTGCGCGCGCTGCGTTTCTCTACAGCGTAGACAATGTCTCCGACGAGCTAGTTTGTGTCGATAGTGACTCCGGGACCGTCGTCGCCATCGGTCCCATTGGAACGCACGTGGAGGATTGTGATCTCGCGCTCTTCCGAGGCAAGGTGTTCCTCCTTGACACTGTCTGGGAAGTCGGAAGCCGGCTCATGCGGCTTGACCCGCGGACAGGCGCCGCACTCTGGGTTGTTCCAGTGACGTTTCAAGGAAACCCTGTCTTGCTCGCCGAGGGGTTGGCTGCGGATAGTAACGGACTTCTCGTCTCATTCAGGACCGCGGCGGCTTTCAATGCGGCCTGCTCCAATGCCCTTGGTCGGCTGGACAGCTTGGGCGCCATTAGTGGTGTCAATGATTTTGCGCTCTCGCAAGACTCGCGCGCTGATGCCGACGGACTTGGGATTGGTCTCATCGATCCCCACGTGTTCTGGATCGACGCCTCGATACCGCCAACCAACAACATTCGGCTGCTTGATGTCACGCTGAACCCACCAGCCATGTCAATCATTTCCCAGAGCCAGCCGTATAGAGCCATCAACGACCTGGCGCTCGCCGCCGGCGTACTCCTAGGAATGAATTCGTCAACGCACGAACTCGTGCGTATCGATCCCGAATCGGGCGCGATCTTGGCGGTCACGGCGATTCGGCAGCAACAAAGGAACCTTTTTGGACTCGCGCCGGCGCTTGCACCCGTGTGCACAGATGTCATTCCGCTGGTCAGCCCGATGGCGTTGGAACTCCGGCCTGGGCTTCCAAACCCATTCAATCCGGCGACGTCGTTCGCGTACGTGCTCCCGTCCGACGGCCTTGTGTTGCTTACCGTGCACGACGTTCGAGGCCGCCAGATTGTGACGCTCGTGAATACAGTACAGCCATCGGGCTTGCACGCGGCATCCTGGGACGGTCGCGATGCGGGCGGCGCCACGCTCAGCTCCGGCATCTACTTCGTGCGACTCGCTTCCGGGGGCAAGGCCCGGACCAGGAAGATCGTGCTCGCGCGGTAGCCGGGGTCGCGGCCCAGCGCGGGGATCTCATAGTCGATCGTTGAAAGAGGTGCTCGTTTTCGCGTGTGCCGGCTGCGCAGTCCAAGTCAAATGGTCGTTTCCGGGCACACCAACCGAGTCCGCCGACACTCTATCGAGCGTTTAGTGCCTCCAGAAGTCTTCGCAAGTCTGAATCGTTGGGTTGCACCCCGAGGCCGCGCTGCACGACGGCGATGGCTTGATCGCGGTGGCCTTGTTCGGCGAACACGCGGGCCAGGAAGACGTAGCCGCGGGGGTCGGTCGGGCGTTGTTGCAAGAAGGTCTGCAGCTCGGTGGCGGCGCCCTCCAGGTCATGGCGCGCCGCGAGTGCCGTCGCGAGTTCGAGGCGCGCTTCGGTCAGATTCGGTTCGAGTTCCAGCGCTTCACGATACGATCGCAACGCGCCGTCCAGATCGCCGCGGCCGCGCAGCGCGCTCGCTCGCGCCCATGCGAGCTTGGGACGCACTCCCCGGATCTGTGGGTCGATCGCTACCGCCGCTTCGAAGGCCTCCGTCGCGGCGCCCAGATTCCCGGCCGCGGCATACGTGTTGCCGAGCTCGACCTGCACTTGCGCATCGCGTGGCGCGAGCACCGCTGCGCGTCGCAATTCCACCATCGCACCCTCGAGATCGCCGGCCCGTGCCAATGCTTGTCCGAGCGCCAGGCGCGCCGGCCCCTCGGCCAGCGTTTGATCGAGCTTCAACGCCAACCGCATCTGTGCCGCCGCACGCACGTAGTCGCCATGCGCCATGAGTTCGCGGACCTCTGGCCCGTAGTCGAGCGAAATTCCCGGCGGACGGTGATCGCGCCACAACGCGACCCCGACGCCGACGACCAATGCCGCTGCAAAGAGCACCTTGCCGACGAGATAGGGGGCGCGATAGAGCGCGATGCGATCAGGCTGTTGCATAGGTTGGCGCCGGCGCCGGTGTACCAGGCGTACCCGACTCGACGACGCGGCGGTTGCTGTCGCCTTGGCGCAACTTCCAGATGAAGCCGTCGACCACGAAGTGGTGCACGTTGATTGCGGCGATCACCAGCAACATGCTTTCGACGCGGCCGAAGCCAGCGGCGGCGAACGCCAAGGGCAGCGCATGGAAGAGCCCATAGCCAAGCGCCAAACACACGCCGTAGAAGCGCAGCACGAGCCCCGCAACACTCTGTCGGTTGCCGGGCAGCTGCAGGCGCTCACGGACGTGGAACACCAGCACGATGACCAAGTATTGCAAGCCATGGAACACCGTCGCCCAAAAGAAGGCCTGCATCGCCGTCAGCGTGAACCACCAGACGCCGTTGGCGAGAATCGTCAGCACGCTGATGAGCGGCATCGGCCCGCTCGGTGACCGCCACACTTTCAAGAACAGAAGCACGGGTGCCGAGAACCCGATGACAGGCAGCGCGACGCTCGCCGCATGGAGCGTCGCCGCAACGCTCGGGACGGACTGCACCTGCTCTTTCGAGACGAACCAAAAGAGTCCGGTCCCGGGTGCTGAAATGAATGCATACACAAAGGGCACGAGGGCCGTCGCCCGCAACAATCGCTTGTCCGTCACCGACAACTTGCAGCCCGAGCGGTACGAGTAGAGCACCGCCAACCCATAGGCCTGCGCCGCGTAGTGATACGGCGACCAGGTGAGATATAGCGCCTGCAAGTGCCGCCCGAGCGATGCCGGCATCGCGACACACACCGTCAAGACGGCGAGTGCCACGAGCGGGAACGCCATCGTCAGGAAAGGCCACGTACGCTGTGCATCCGGCTTCGAATACAAGCGCACGGTGGACGACGCGAAGTGTGCACTGTTGCTCGCCAAGAGCACGGTCGCGAGTGCCGTCCCCGTGTAGGCCACCGGGTGATACGGCCCAAAGCGCAGGAACGCCGTCGCCAGCAGGCTCAGGCCGCCACCCACCAGCAAGTACTCGGCGGCCGGGTTGAAGAACGTGCGCCCGACGAGCGCCTGGCCAAGGCTGCGATTCGCGCCCGGGGTGGTTCTGGAAACAGCGTCCGGCACGTCATCTCCGAGCAGCGGGCCCCGGCTCGCGGGCCGCGTTTGGGGTTGGGCCCAAGGCTAGCACAGGAGATGCTACAATGGGTCCGCGGCGCCCGTCGCGCTCGCTCCCAGGAGGGTCCGATCTTCACGCAGTTCACTCACGCCGCTCGTATCGCCACGCTTGCCGACGCCTTGCGTTCGCGCATCCTCGTGCTGGACGGTGCCATGGGCACCATGATCCAGTCGTACCGCCTTTCGGAAGCGGACTTCCGCGGCACGCGCTTTGCGGACTGGAAGTCGGATGTCAAAGGCAACAACGATCTTCTCAATTTGACGCGGCCGGAAGTCGTGCGCGAGATCTACACGCGCTATCTCGAGGCCGGCGCCGACATTATCGAAACGAACACGTTCAACGGTACGGCGATTTCGCAGAGCGACTACCAGATGGGGGCGCTCGCCTTTGAAATCAATCACGAGGCAGCACGCTTGGCGCGCGAGTGCGCCGATGCGGTTTCGGCACGTCGGCCCGATCGGCCGCGGTTCGTGGCCGGCGCTCTCGGCCCGACGAATCGGACCGCATCCATTTCGCCCGACGTCAACGACCCGAGCAAGCGCAATGTCACGTTCGCGGAACTCGTCACGGCCTACTACGACGCGTCGCGCGGCCTGGTCGACGGCGGCGCCGACATTCTGCAAATCGAAACCATCTTCGACACGCTGAATGCCAAGGCCGCGATTTTCGCGGTCGAGAAACTGTTCGAAGAGCGCGGCATCCGGCTGCCGGTCGTCATTTCAGGCACGATCACCGACGCTTCCGGCCGCACGCTCTCGGGCCAGGTCACCGAAGCCTTCTGGAACTCGATCCGGCACGCCCGGCCGTTCATGGCCGGCTTGAATTGCGCCCTTGGCGCCCGCGAACTGCGTGCCTATGTCGAGGAAATGTCGCGCATCGCCGACACGTTTCTCGTCACCTATCCCAATGCGGGCTTGCCGAACGAGTTCGGCGGCTACGACGAAACGCCCGAAGCCATGGCGACCGAAATGGCCGACTGGGCGCGGCGCGGTTTCGTGAATGTCGTCGGTGGCTGCTGCGGGACGACCGACTTGCACGTGCGGGCGCTGGCTGAAGCCATGGCGGGCATTCCGCCGCGGGCGGTGCCGAGCGTTGAACCGCGCTTGCGGCTCTCGGGCCTAGAACCACTGACGGTCGGGCCCGATTCGCTCTTCGTCAACGTCGGCGAGCGCACCAACGTCACGGGCTCGGCACGTTTCCGGCGCCTCATTCAAGACGACAACTACGAGGACGCGTTGCACGTCGCCCGCCAGCAGGTGGAAAGCGGCGCCCAAATCATCGACGTCAACATGGACGAGGGCCTGCTCGACTCGAAAGCGGCCATGACGCGTTTCCTGAATCTGGTGGGTTCAGAACCCGACATCGCGCGCGTACCGGTCATGATCGACTCCTCGCGCTGGGAAGCGATCGAAGCCGGCCTGCAATGCGTCCAGGGCAAGTGCGTCGTCAATTCGATCAGCCTCAAGGAAGGCGAAGAGGCCTTCGTGCGCCAGGCAAAGCTCGTGCGGCGCTACGGCGCTGCCGTCATCGTCATGGCCTTCGATGAGAAGGGCCAGGCCGATACGCGCGAACGCAAAGTCGATATCGCGGCGCGCGCCTATCGCATTCTGACCGAAGAGGTCGGATTCCCGCCCGAGGACGTCATCATCGACCCGAACGTCTTCGCGGTCGCGACCGGCATCGACGAGCACAATGAATACGCCCGCGCTTACATCGACGCGACGCACGAGATCAAGCGCCGGCTGCCGCATGCGCTCGTTTCGGGCGGCGTCTCGAACGTGTCCTTCTCGTTCCGCGGCAACGAAACCGTGCGCCAGGCCATTCACGCGGTCTTCCTGTACCACGCCATTCGCGCCGGCATGGACATGGGCATCGTCAACGCCGGCCAGTTGGCGGTCTACGAGGACATCCCGGCGGAACTCCGCGACGCCGCCGAAGACGTCATCTTGAACCGCCGGCCGGACGCGACCGAGCGCCTCCTAACCATCGCGGCGCGTTTTCAAGGCGATGGCAAAGAGTCGCCCGAACGCGACCTTGCCTGGCGCGAGCTGCCGGTCGAGAAGCGCCTCGCACATGCGCTCGTCCAGGGCATCACCGATTGGATCGATGCCGATACTGAAGAGGCGCGCACGACCCTGGGCCGGCCGCTCTTGGTCATCGAAGGACCGCTCATGGACGGCATGAACATCGTCGGCGACCTCTTTGGTGCCGGGAAGATGTTCCTGCCGCAAGTCGTGAAGTCGGCGCGCGTCATGAAAAAAGCGGTCGCCTACTTGCAACCGTTCTTGGAGGCCGAGCGCAGTGGCGCCGTGCAGACGAACGGCAAGATCGTCATGGCGACAGTCAAAGGCGACGTACACGATATCGGCAAGAATATCGTCGGCGTCGTGCTGCAGTGCAACAACTACGAAGTCGTCGACCTGGGCGTCATGGTGCCCTGCGAAAAGATTCTGACGACGGCACGCGCCGTGGGCGCCCACGTCATCGGACTCTCGGGGCTCATAACTCCATCGCTCGACGAGATGGTGCACGTCGCGCAGGAAATGGAACGCCAAGGGTTCGAGTTGCCACTCCTCATCGGCGGCGCGACGACATCGCGCGTCCACACGGCGATCAAGATCGACCAGCAGTACCACGGTGCCGTGGTGCACGTTGGTGATGCGTCGCGCGCGGTGGGTGTTGTTGGAAACTTGGTGGCCACCGAAACAGTTGCGGAATACGCCCGCACCGTGAAGGCCGACTACGACATCGTGCGCCAAGCGCGCGCCGCGCAACAGAACACGGCTAAGCTTCGCAGCCTGGAAACGGCGCGCGCCAACGGCCAGCACATCGACTGGCGGACGAATGTACCGGCAGCGCCGCCGGTGCTCGGGATCCGCGCCTTCGAGCGCTATCCGCTCGGTGAACTGGTGGAGCGCATCGATTGGACGCCGTTCTTCCAAGCCTGGGAAATGGCGGGGCGCTATCCCGCGATCCTGGACGATCCGAAGGTCGGCACCGAGGCCCGCGTGTTGTTCAACGACGCGCGCCAGATGCTCGAACGTGTCGTCGAAGAACGCTGGCTCGAAGGCCGCGCCGTGATCGGGTTGTTTGCCGCCAATGCGGATGGCGACGACGTGCGACTGTGGACGAATGCTGGGCGGCACGAGGTGCTCGCCGAATTGCACTTCCTGCGCCAGCAGATGGAGAAGCGCTCCGGCGAGCCGAACCTCTGTCTCGCCGATTTTGTGGCGCCGCTCGACAGTGGTGTCGCCGATCACATGGGTGCCTTTGCTGTTACGACCGGCATCGGGCTCGATGCGCGGGTCAAAGCCTTCGAGGCCGACAACGACGACTACTCGGCGATTCTCTTGAAGGCGCTCGCCGACCGGCTCGCCGAGGCACTGGCCGAGCGCATGCACGAGCAAGTGCGGCGCGAACTCTGGGGCTATGCCGCCGGCGAATCGTTGTCGAACGACGACATCATCGCGGAGCGCTATCGCGGCATTCGCCCGGCGCCCGGCTATCCCGCCTGTCCGGATCACACCGAGAAGGCGACGCTTTGGCAATTGCTCGAGCCCGAACGGCATGCCGGCATCACGATCACCGAGAATTTCGCGATGCTGCCGACAGCCGCCGTCGCCGGTTGGTACTTCGCGCACTCCGACGCGCGTTACTTCGGCATCGGCAAGATCGGCCGCGACCAGGCCGTGGACTACGCCCGCCGCAAGGGAATGAGCGTGCAACAAGCCGAACGCTGGCTGTCGCCGGTCCTCGCCTACGATCCCTGATTGCGGCAAACAATGCCTCGTGCGAATGCAGGAAGCGGGCGCGCGTGCGCCTGGCGGCCGCATGCAGCCGCACTCCGCGCGCTGTAGCACCGCCAAGCGGTGTGCACGGTTCTTGTTGTGGGTCTGTCTGGGCACCCATGTTCGGGTGTGGGCACGGAAGCCGGTGCGGATGCGGTGGGGAGGGGCACGCGTGGTGGCAGCAAGGAAGCAGTCGCGACGGTGGTTGTGGGTCGCAGGCGGAATTGCCGCCGTGGGGTTCGGACTCACGGCGCAGGCTTCAGCGCCCATCGCTGGAGCGCCCGCCGGTTCCCCCGCGACCCAAGCGCCGCCGCCGCGTGCTGTTGCGCGGCCGGCCAGCGCCACGACAGCCCGCACTCCGGCTGCGACCAAAACCGTCCGCCACGTTGCCGCCCGTGCGCCAGCACCCAACCGCGTCCGGGTTCGGATCCTCGCTCCGGCGTCGGTTCCGGCCGCCGCATTCAAAGGCGCAATCGCCGGCGCGCCGCCCACGAACCCGGCCGCTGCCGCCGCCGCTTCCGCTGCCGCTGCTGCCAAGGCCGCGCTCGAGGACCCGTGTGGCCGGCGTATTTACGAATCCACCGCGCCGCCGCTGCCCGAATTGCCGGTGCAATCGCCGGACGAAGCGCTAAACCGGCTCATCACCGGCAATGACCGATTCATGGACGACCGCCCCCAGGGCGTCAATCGTTCACACCTTCGTCGCGACAACGTCGCCAAGACGCAAGCGCCATTCGCGATTGTCTTGGGTTGCGTCGATTCACGGGTGCCGCCGGAAATCATCTTCGATCGCGGCCTCGGCGACTTGTTCGTCATCCGCACCGCGGGCCATGTGGTGGACGACGCGGCCCTCGGCAGCATCGAGTTCGGCACCGAGGAACTGCACATTCAGCTCGTCGTGGTCCTGGGTCACGAACGCTGCGGCGCCGTCAAAGCCACGATGGATATCACCGCGGCCGGCACTCAAGCGCCCGACGAAATCAACACGATCGTGAACGGCGTGCGGCCGGCGATCTTAAAGGCGCTGGGCTCGAAGGGCGATGCACTCGACGCCGTGGTGAAGGCAAACGTGCAACTAACGGTGAACCGCTTGCGGCGCGTCCCACTGCTCGCTGAGGCCATTGCCAAGGGACGTTTGAAGATTGTCGGGGCACGGTACGACCTCGACACCGGCGGTGTCGAGGTCATCACACCGTGAGTGCTCAGCGATAGAAGCCCTTGATGGCGCTCCAGGTCGCGGTCGTCACGCCCACCACTTCGGATTCGATGATCTGGCTGCTCATGCCCGGGTCGCCACCCAGCTTGAGAGGGTCGCCGACTTCGCCGCGCGCCCCATCGCCGGGCTCGCTGCAGACCAAAGACGTCGACAGGGTGGTTTCGACTTCCGGCCCGCTGCCTGGATCGAAGAAACCCAACGACAGCGCGCCGTCGAACGGTGAGAAGTCGTAGCCGAAAGTGTGCGTGACGGGGTTGCTGAAGAATCTCCCACCGAGATCGGTACCGGTCTCTTGCAACACGAACGAATGGCTGCCGCCGGTCAGAGTGGCGCTGGCGGCAAACAGCGTCTGACTACCGAACTGAACGTTGATGGTCCACGTCACCGTCGCCGCCGCCGCTCCCAACGCATTCAGTTCGTAGAGCGTCAATTTCGGTGCTGTGATGTGGAACTCATACAGGTATTCGATCGGGTGATCGCTCTGGTTCGTCTTTGAGCCGTGCCAGCGGGTCGAGCTTTGCATGCTCAAGCGCTCGTGGCCATTGCAGGCACCGTCAACGCGCACCGCCGCAAACCCCAGATCGTCTTGGGCCGCGAGCGCCGCTGCGGGCCCACCGCCGCCGATCAGGGTGGTGCCAGCGAACGTGCTCGACGCGAACAGGGAGCCGCTGGCCGCGGGGCCTTGGTCGTCTTGCTGTGTGTTGGCGCCTGCCTGACCCTGGCTGTGGGCCTCGATTTCCAGCGCGTGCGCTGAAGTGGCCAGCAGGCTGAGGGATGAAAGGCAGGCCGCGGCGAAATGTCGCCGCGCTCGAAAGGACATCGTGGCACTCCCTTGCTGAACTTCGGAGTCCTGGGGCTTGGACAGGTGTAATGATACGCCGGTCGGCGCGGGTGGAACAAGGACGTTGGTCGAAGTGCGGGCTCGGGCCGGCTTACGGTGGGGACGCGCTGGCCCCGACCGCACGGCGCGTGTCCGCCAGGAGCGCCGCGCCCGTGGCGTCAGGGGAGGGCCAGAGGGCAGTGAGGGCCGCGAGGTGGGCGCGCGCCGCGTCGGCATGGCCGCTCCGGGCTTCCACCCGCGCCATTTCGCGGCGCGCGAACGGTTCCACGAACGCGAACCACGTCCAAACGTCCAGGTGCAGGCGGCGCGGTGAACAGACGGAGTCCCAGGCGGCGACGGCCTCCGGGAGACGGCCGCCGTGATCGAAGGCCTGGGCCACGAGCCACCGGCTCGGGACGCGCCCCGTGACCCAGGGTCCGCGGCCGCTGGTGCGGGCGCCGTCCAACAGGCGCACGATCTCCTGGGGGCGGTTCGTCGCTGCGGCAATCCAGCCGTCGAGCACGGTTGCGTCACCCGCGTGTCGGCGCTGCTCGGAGCCCGGGCCGGCGGCGACGGCGCTGCGGCAGTGGCGGGCGGCCGTGGAATCACCGTGGGCGGCGGCCACCATCCCGCGGACGATCCAGCCTGTGACCGTGGTGTCGGCAGCGACGCCGAGTTGGGCGGGGTCGGGCACATTGCCGGTCGCGACTCCCAACTGCAGGAGTGCCACCTGGGCCAGCGATGCGTAGAAGGCGCCCGGCGCCTCCGCCATGAGCGCGCGCAACCCTTTGGCGGCCGCATCGAGGTGGCCGCGGCGCGCTTCCAGCGACCATTGGGTGAGTGTCGCCATGTACCTCTGACTCTTGTTCGCCGTGCTGCCTTGCACCGCTGCAACGAGCGTGTCGGCGCGGGCCCATTGGCCACTGCAGACGGCGATTTCGAGTCCGGAGAGAAGCTGCGAGGGGCCGATCATCTTGGCGGCGGCGGCGCGCGCTTCGGCTACGCGCCCGACCTGTAGGAGCATGTGCACCCGGTTCACCAGCTGGAGAGATGAAACGCCGAACGGACTGACGCTCGGCTCGTCGAGATGCAAGTGCGCCTCGATTGCCTCCTCGTAACGCCCGAGATCGAAAACGATCGCGGCGCGATTTCCCCAGCGGTCGGCAGGGCCCTTGGTTTGCTGCATGATCGCATCCGAGACTTGTAAAGCGGTGTCGAGGTCGTAGCGCAACGCATACTCCTGGAACCATTGCAACGCGAGGCGATCCAAGTCCGTGAGCCGATCCGGCTTCTCCAAGGCCAACTTGACGGCGATCTGCGCCGAGTCCAAGAAACTTTGGTTGTAATAATTGATGGCCATCTGTTGGCGCGCGGCGGCGAAATCAGGGTCGAGCCGGAGCGCTTGCCGCAGCGCTTCGTTGCTGCCGGCGTACTTCGTTTCGCGCTGCAAAGCGATCGCATGCAAATAGTTGCTGAAGGCATCGAAAGATGGGGTGATCGCTTCGCGAAGCGGTGTCGTGGCGCGCAACGCGTCGCGGCGCTCGCCGAGCTGTTCGCGCAGGTCGTGCCCGAGCTTATCGAGCGTCGCGATCAACTCGTCTTCGCTGTTGGCGACACGGCTCAGTGTCAGGAGCGTCTCGCGGGTGTCCGAGAGGACGACATCCAGGACGACCGAATAGCGATTCAAGATGCCGTCGATCCGGCCCTCGATATAGGCCTGCGCCGTACCGCGTTTCGCAAGCTCAGAGGCGACCTCGCCCGTGATGCGGGTCGAATCCGGCTTCTGTGCTTGCTTGAGGGCGCGCTGCAATTGGGCACGCGAGAACGGTGTGACGAGCGTCGACTGGGCGAGCGATGCCAGAACCAGTTCACGAGTTGCGACCAGCAATTCCGGTTTGACGCCGACGCCTTGGAAATCGGCCACCAGAATGAAACTCGGGCGTTCCGGCGTCGCGCCGGAGGCGGCTTGCGCGGCCCTGCCTGTACGTTGATGCCACGGTTGCCACCAAGCGAGCGCGGCGCCGGCCGCGAGCACCGCGGCGGCGATCGGCACCGCCGGGCGCCGCACCAAGCGGCGCATCTTCCACAGCGCGAGACTCGCGGCCGACGGCGGGTGCAGCTCGATGCGGCGCAGCTCGGTGACGAGATCGCGCGTCGAATCCCAGCGGCCCTGCGGGTCCTTGCTCAAGCAGCGCAACACGATGCGGTCGAGTTGCGGCGGCAGCGACGCGTCGCGCGTGTTGAGCGACACTGGGTGCGCGTTCAGCACTGCCGAAAGCGTGTCCACCGTGGTCGGGCCGGTAAACGGCGCCTCACCGGTCAGGAGTTCGTACGACAGCACGCCGAATGCGAACTGATCGGTGCGGAAGTCGACTTCCAGTCCACGCGCTTGTTCGGGCGACATGTAGGCGGGAGTGCCCATGATTTGGCCGTGCTGCGTCAGGCCGGCAATGGCGGTGGCGGTGGCGCCGCCGGCGAGCGTCTCGTTGCCGGCGTTCGACTGTTCGGCGAGCACTTTGGCAAGCCCGAAGTCGAGGATCTTGGCGGTGCCATCCCGCGCCACGAGGACGTTTTCCGGCTTGAGGTCGCGATGCACGACGCGCTGCTCATGGGCGTGCGCGAGTCCGGAGGCGACGTCGATCGCGATTCGGAGCGCCCGGTCGTGGGGCAAAGGCGCCTCGAGGAGCGTCCGCAAGGACGCCCCTTCGATGAACTCCATGGCGATGAACATCGTGCCATCGACTTCGTTGGCTTCGAAGATCGTCGCGATGTTGGGGTGCGACAGCGACGCCGCGGAGCGCGCTTCCTGCAGAAAGCGGGCGCGGTACGCCGGTTGTTCGCCGAGCAAGTCGGCCCGCATCACCTTGAGCGCCACGGTGCGCTCGAGCACCGTGTCCTGCGCCTTGTAGACGACACCCATGCCGCCGCGGCCGAGTTCGCTGAGAATGCGATAATGCGAGAACGTAGTGCCGATCATGGGAGGCGCTGCCCGAACTTGCGTGGGGCAGAGGGGCCAACCCGTGTGGCGCGAATGCACGGAACGAGGGTGCGCACGGCGCGGAGTCTACGGGTCCACCCGGCACGTCGTCTATCAATGTACGCCGGGCCGGGAGGCTAGCCGCCCGGCCCCGCCCGGACCGGCCACTGCTCCTTGGGTGCGCCCGGCACAGCTCCGAACGCCAACGATCCGAACGTTCGCACGAACCCCAGCGCGGCGCGGGCACAGCGGTGTCAGCCCCAATCGCCTACTCGGAGTAGAGCAGGCGATACCGAAACACAAAAACCTCACGCACGAACGGATTTCCGAGTTCGGCCACCACTCGACCGCGCTCCGACAGCGTCTCCAGCCCCGATGCGGCAGCAACGGCCTGGCTCAAGACCGCACGGGCGCCGTCGACGGAATCTTGTGCGATGTAGTCCAGCGCTTCGCCGAGCGCGAGCTGCGCTTGAGCGGTCCAAATTACCCGGCGGTGCCGCTGAGCCATTTTTTGCGCAATTGTTGGGCGACTTCGTCATGGGACACCATGCGGCCATTTGCGACGTCCTGTTGGCCGAGCTGAACGGCTTGAACCACATAGAGATGGTAGAGGACGTCGTCGAGGGTACAGTCGTCCGGCAGGCGCTCTAGGAGCTCACGGACCGTTTTCTTGACTTCCACGAAGCCTCCCCATGGCGCGAGTCCGCAGTCAGCATACACCCCTCCCGTTTGTGTCGCGACCCGACAAAGCATTCCGATCCGTCGTCGCTCGACGGTGCCGAGAGATCCACGGTCGAATCGCTCTTCGCAATCGACGGGCCATGCAGGCTGCCCTCGGGAGGTGGCTCTGCGGGCCGGTTCTTGAGCGCGTCGTTGCGTGTCGTTCGTCAACGGGAGTTGCGGTGATGTGTCGATGGCGTTGACACTCGAGCAGGGCACCGAGAGGATCGAAACGGACAGTCGAGGCCGGATTGGAAATTTCCTTTTTGACCGCTCTTGACATCAAGACGCGCGTCTTTTATGATTCCGGCATGGGACGCCCGACTCAAGAAGCATCCGAAGCCACCCGCGAGCGAATCTTCGAATTCGTGCGTCGGCGTGTGCTGGAAGGCCTGCCGCCCACGGTTCGCGAGGTGCAGCAGGCGGTCGGCTTCAAGGCTGTGCAACCCGCGAACGTGCATCTGCAGGCGCTCATCGACTCGGGCCGGCTGATCAAGCTTCCGGGGAAAGCTCGCGGGTTCGCTCTTCCCGAAAGTCCACGTGGTTTGCAGCCGTCGGTTCTGGTGCCCCTGGTGGGGCGCGTTCAGGCCGGAGTGCTCACCACGGCGGTCGAGGATCCCGAGGGCTATATCCCCGTCGAATCGCGCCGCGCGACGGCCAAGTCGAAGACGGAAATGCTGGTGGCGTTGCGAGTGCGCGGCGACAGCATGAGTGGTGCGGGGATCTTCGATGGCGACATCGTGATCGTGCAGCGGCAGCCCATGGCCCAGGACGGCGACATCGTTGTTGCGCTGGTCGAGGACGAAGCCACGGTCAAACGGTTACGCATCAAAAAGAACACCGTTGAACTCGTGCCTGAGAACGACGCCTTCCAACCGATCGCGGTGCGACCCGATCGGGTGATTCTGTACGGCAAAGTGATCGAAATCCGCAGGTATTTGGACGATTTCCGAAAGGTGACATCGCGACGGTGATGTCCTCGCGTCAGAGTCCTTGCGAGAGCGATTTCGAAGCAATCCCCCGAGTGCGCTCCGAAGACCGGCTCCATGTCGAAAAACTGATGCAACGACATGTGCCGTGTCCTCTGACGGTTCACGCCTGTCGTTGACAGACGCGTGCGTGCCTGTGCCGGCACCGCATGTCCAAAACGGCCCGTGAGGGCTTGGTGGGGAGTCTTTGTCTCATGCGCAGCTCAGAAGCACGCCGCGTGCTCGTACTCGGGCGCTACGACGCCCCCACGACCGAAGACGACTTCGACGCCTTTGGCATCGATGACGTCCCAACGCTCGAACGCGGCGATGGAATCGAAGCCGCCACTGTCCCGACGTTATCCGTCCAACCCCCGGTCATGTCAGTCATGACATCTTCCGGCCGGCGCGAACCCACCACTGTCCCGACGTTATCCGTCGCCGGTGCAGTGTCGTTGGATGCATGGCGGGCGGCAGAGCGCGGGCTCACGCGTGGGATCGAGACCGAAGCGGCGCCGGCTTGGAGCTGGGCGACTTTGGCGGGGCGAGTGGTCGAGCTTTGTGGCGGCCGCGCTTCGGCCGTGCTGACGAGCGCCTTTGGCCTCGTGCTCGATGCGCAACGGCAAGGCGAGCCGGCGGTGTGGATCACATTGCAACACACGCATTTTTTTCCACCCGATGTGGCCGCGAACGGCGTTGATTTGGATTCGCTTGTCATCGTGCGCGTCAAGGAACCCGAACAGGTGCCGCGCGCCGCCGATCAATTGGCGCGCTCGGGAGCCTTCGGGCTCTTGGTGTTGGACTTGGGCGCCGAGCCGCGCGTGCCGACACCGCTTTTATCGCGGTTGCTGGGCTTGGCCCAAAAACACGAATCGGCGGTCGTGTGCCTGAGTGCCAAACCACCGGATTCGCCGTCCCTCGATTCACTGGTGTCGCTGCGCGCAGATGTTTTCCGTGTGCGGCGCGCCCCGGGTGTTTTCGATTGCGTCTTGAGAGTCGCGAAGGACAAACGGCATGCGCCGGGATGGCGGCACGTCGACACGTGCCGCGGGCCGGCCGGAGTGCGCTGAACGTGGGGACTCGAAGTGGATCGGCTCGCATGCATCGACGTGCCGGCAGTGCCGTTGCAGTTGCTGCTGCGCGCCCACCCCCAATGGGTGGGGCACCCCGTCGCGGTGGTCGACGAAGACGTGCCGCAAGGCATGGTGCTGTGGCACGACGAAACGGCGCGGCAGGCGGGAATCCGTCGCGGGCTGCGCTATGCGGCAGCGCTTGGCCTGTGCTCGGAACTGCGGGCCGGTGTCGTGGATGCGAAGACCATCGCGGTGTGTGTCGCCGGATGGCTGGAGCGTTTGCGGCGTTTCACGCCCGGGGTCGAATCCTGTAGCGACGAGCCCGGCGTGTTTTGGCTCGATGGGCGCGGACTGCGCGGCCACTACCGCACGCCGCGCGCTTGGGTGGATGCGCTCGGGCAGGAAAGCCTCGCGGCAGGTTGGACGGCGTCGATCGTCTGCGGCTTCGATAAGTTCGCGACCTACGCGGTAGCGAAGTCGCTCGCGAGCCGGGAGGGTGCGGGCCGGAAAAGTGCGAGCGGGGAGAGTGCGAGCCGTGGCGGCGCGCGAGTCGTGTTTGCGACACCGCAAGACGAGACGGTGGCGTTGCAGCGAGTGCCGCTCGATCGTGTGGGGCTCGACCCGAGGGCGCGCGACACGCTTGGCAAGCTTGGCGTGCGTACGGTCGGCGAGTTCGTGCGGCTACCGGCGGCGGGATTGCTGCGGCGCTTCGACGGGGCGACGTACCGGCTGCATCGCATGGCAACGGGTCAATTTGCTTTGCCGCCGCAAGCCGAGCAAGAAGTCGAACCGGTCTGCGCGGAGGCCGATCTCGATCCACCCGAGCTGGATGTCGAACGGCTGACGTTCCGCATCAAGCAGATGTTGGACCCGCTGCTCGACCGTTTGGAGCGCGAGGGCCGGGCGCTGGCGACACTCGAGTTGCAAATCGGTTTTGACGGCGTGGGGCCGGTGCGTGGACGCCCGGCTGTGGCGCATGTCATTCGACCCGCGGCGCCAACGCTCGATGCGGTGCAGTTGCTCGGGCTCGTGCGCCTGTGGCTCGACGCGACATTGTTGCCAAGCGGTGTCGTGGCACTCGTGCTTGCCGTTGAACCGACGGTGGCGCGCCACGAACAACTGTCGCTCTTTGTCGCCAAGCCGAAGCGCGATCGGCTGGCGGCAGCGCGGGCCTTTGCACGGCTGCGGGCGGCGCTCGGCGACGATGCGGTCGGGCGCGTGCGGCTCACCGACGGCCATTTGCCGGAAGCGCGCTTTACGTGGGAGCGCATCGACCGGCTTGCGGAAGCGGCGCTGCAACCACGTGACGACCTGGTGCGGGAGCGTGGCGTCGACACCACGGTTCTCGTGCGGCGGCTCTACACGCGCCCTTTGCCGTTGCCGTCCCGTCCACCGCAGGAGCCGGACGGCTGGCTCTTGTGTGGGCTCGACCACGGTCCGGTGGCGCGTTTCGTGGGGCCGTATGTCGTCTCGGGTGCGTGGTGGCGGAGCGAAATCCATCGTGAGTACTACGTCGCCGAAATGCGCCAGGGCGATCTCTTGTGGGTTTACTACGACCGCCGGCGCCGGCAGTGGTTCTTGCAAGGCATCGTGGAGTGAACCGTGTACGTGCCGCTTTGGTGCAAGAGCAACTTCTCGTTCCTGGAGGGCGCGAGCCATCCCGACGAACTCGTCGAAGAAGCGCAGCGCTTCGGCCTGCAGTCGCTGGCGCTTGCCGATCGCGACGGGGTGTATGGGATCGTGCGGGCGTATGAAAAGGCCCGCGAAACGGGTCTGCATCTGTTGTTGGGCGCACAGGTCACGCTCGACGACGATTCGACGATCGTGCTGCTGGCGCAGGACCGCAACGGCTATGGAAACCTCTGCCGTTTGTTGACCAAGGGCCGGCTGCGGTCGCCCAAAGGCGAGTCACGCGTTACGTGGCTCGAAGTCTGCGGGCATGCAACCGGGCTCGTCGCGTTGTGGGGTGGCGAGCGGAGCCGGCTCGGGCGCGCCGACGAAGAAGAGGCTTTCGATCTCATCGCCGGCCCGCTGCGCGAGGCATTCGGCGACCGGCTGTATGCCCTCCTGACGCGCCACCGCCGCGCCGAGGAAGTCGAACAAGAGGCGCGGCTCCGGGCGCGCGCCCTGCGCCACGAAATTGCCGTTGTGGCAGCCGTCGAAGTGCTCTATCACACGCCTGCCCGCCGGCCTCTCCAAGACGTGCTGACCTGCATCCGGCATGGCGTCACCGTACATACTGCCGGCAACCGCACCAAACCGAACGCGGAGCATTTTCTTTTGACACCACATGCCTTTGAAAGACTCTTTGCCGATGACCCGGCCGCGGTGGCGCGCACGCTCGAGGTTGCTTCGCGCTGCACTTTTTCGCTCGCCGAACTGCGCTACCGGTATCCATCGGAGCGCTTGCCGGACGGTATGACCTCGTCCGAGTGGCTGCGGCACCTGACTTTCCAGGGCGCGCGCTTTCGCTATCAAAGCGATGACATCCCTGCCGATGTCACTGCCCAACTCGACAAGGAACTCGCCCTCGTCGACGAACTCGACTACTGCGGCTATTTCTTGAGCATGTGGGAAATCGTCGAGTTCTGCCGTGCGCAAGGCATCTTGTGCCAAGGGCGCGGCTCGGCGGCCAACTCGGCCGTGTGCTATTGCCTGCGCATCACGGCCGTCGACCCGGTGCGCATGGGGCTGCTTTTCGAGCGCTTCATTTCGCGCGAACGCGCCGAGCCGCCGGACATCGACCTCGACATCGAACATGAACGGCGCGAGGAAGTCATCCAGCATGTGTACATGAAGTACGGGCGCGAGCGCGCCGCCATGGTGGCGACTTTCATTCGCTACCGGACGCGCTCGGCGCTGCGCGACGTCGGCAAGGCGCTCGGCTTCCCCGAGACCGAGCTGCACCGCCTGACCAAACTCTATTCACACTATGAAGGTGTCGAAAATGAACGCCTGCAGCATGCCGGATTCGATGCCGCGTCTCCCGACGTGCAACGCCTGCTCGACCTGGCGCGCGACATCCAAGATTTTCCGCGCCACCTGTCGATCCACCCGGGCGGCTTCTTGCTGGGCCACGAACCCGTGCCGGCCTTCGTGCCGATCGAAAATGCCACCATGCCGGGCCGCACCGTCATCCAATGGGACAAGAACGATGTCGAGGCGCTCGGCCTCTTCAAGGTCGATTTGTTGGGATTGGGAGCGTTGACGCATTTGCATCATTGTTTCGACCTTTTGAAGCAACATCGCAACATTGATCTCGACATGGCGCGCATCCCGGCCGACGACCCGGCGACCTTCGCCGCCATCCAGCGCGCCGACACGGTCGGAGTTTTTCAAATCGAAAGCCGCGCCCAGATGGCAATGCTGCCGCGCCTGCGGCCGCGCAACTACTACGACCTGGTCATCGAAGTCAGCATCGTGCGCCCCGGGCCGATCACGGGCGGCATGGTGCATCCGTATCTCAGGCGCCGGAATGGCGAAGAAGCTGTCGAGTACCCGCACGAGAGCCTGCGCCCGGTGCTCGAGAAAACCCTCGGCGTGCCACTCTTTCAGGAGCAGGTGATGAAGTTGGCGGTGGTGGCCGCCGACTACACGCCGGGCGAAGCCGATCAACTGCGGCGCGACATGGCGGCCTGGCGGCGTACCGGGCGGCTCGAGCAGCATCGCGACCGGCTCATCACCCGCATGCAAAAACACGGTATCGCGCTCGAGTTCGCGGAGCGCGTCTTCAAACAGATCTGCGGCTTCGGCGAGTACGGCTTCCCGGAAAGCCATGCCGCCAGCTTCGCACTCGTGAGCTACGCTGGCGCCTGGCTGCGCCGGCACTATCCGGTGGAGTTCACCTGCGGGCTCTTGAACGCCCAACCCATGGGTTTCTATTCGGCCGCGACGATTGTCGAAGACGCCAAACGCCACGGCGTTGTCCTGCGGCCGATCGATGTGCAGCAAAGCGCCTGGGATTGCACGTTAGAAAAATTGCCGCCGACTGCGCCCGGCGCTGAACCGAAATTTGTCGAGTTGCCCAACGTCGCCTTCCGCGCCAAATCGGCATTTGCAATCCGAATGGGCCTACGCTACGTCAAAGGCTTCGGCAAATCCGAGTGGGGAAAAATCGCCGCCGCATCGGCAATGCGGCCCTTCACATCGCTCGACGATTTCGTGGCGCGCACCGATCTCAACGAAGGCCAACTCGCAGCCCTTGCCGAAGCTGGCGCGTTCGAATGTTTCGGCACCGCCCGCCGCCAAGCCCTCTGGCGCACGCAGGGCCTCTCTCGCGCCACGCCCGTCGAGTTGCCAGTCGACGACGAAGCACAGCCCGATTTCACGCCGCTCGATGCACTCGAAACCATCGGCTGGGATTACACGCGCACGCACCACAGCACGCACGGCCATCCGCTCGAACCACTCCGCGCTACGCTCCGCGGCATGGGCTTGCCCGATGCGCGCCACCTGTCACACGGCACCCACGGCGACCGCGTGCGCTACGCCGGCATCGTCATTTGCCGCCAGCGTCCCGGCACCGCCTCCGGCGTCACGTTCATGACCCTCGAGGATGAAAGCGGCTTCGTAAATGTCGTCGTTTGGAAACAAGTGTTCGAACAATACGCCATCGTGCTCAAAACAGAACCGTTCCTCGGCGTCACCGGCCGCCTGCAAGTCGAGCGCGGCGTCGTCCACCTGATCGCCGACAGTCTCTGGAAACCAAAACTGCAACGCGCCCCCGCCGCAAGCCGCAGCCATGATTTCCACTGACGTTGGGGCCGATCAGGGCCGGGCCGCCGGCGCCTGGCCGCCCGCGGCGGCACTCGCCCCGAGCTGCGCCTGGCGCGAAAAATCGATCGACTCCGCCAGAATCCGCGCCGCCTCGGCGGGAGCGTGGAACCCCATGGAGTTTTCGGCGGCCACGAAATCGAGGCGCCATTGTGCTTTGCGCTGCAATTCGAACACGTCCGCGAGGTCGTGCGGCGAGACGCCCGATTTCTTGGCGGCGGCGATCGCGTCCAACATGTCGGTCATTGCTTTGGCGCTCCGCTCGAGCAAGTCGTGCGTCCGCCCTTGGATCGCTTGAACGCGCGAGGCGATCTCCTCTTCCGAATACGGATGGCACACTTGGCAGGCCCGCGAAATGTTGAGGAGCGGGCTTCGCACCCAGTGATCGGAGACCTTCATGGCGCCTTCGCGCGTGTACGGCATATGGCAATCGGCGCATGCGACGCCTGAGCGCGCATGAATGCCTTGGCTCCACATCTCGAATTCGGGATGCTGCGCCTTGAGCACTTCGGCCCCGGTCTCGGCGTGCTGCCAGTCGTAGAAGCGATGGCCGTCGGGGAACTTGAAGCCGTCGTAGTAGGCCTCGATTTCTTCGACCTTCAAGCCATTGTTCCATGGAAAGAAGAGAGTGGTCTTGGGACCGCAGTAGTATTCGACGTGGCATTGTCCACAGACGAACGACCGCATCTCTTGGCGCGTCGCATCGACGTTCGGGGCGTACGGGGTGGCGCGATTGCCTTTGCGCCAGCGCTCGATGCTCTGCAGGTGCGGCACGGGCTCGGCGCTGGCCGCGAGCGCCTGGATGCCACGAATAAAGCCGGGCCGGGTGACGCGGAGTTCCATGCTCTTCGGGTCGTGGCAATCCACGCAACCCACCGGGTGCGCGCCGCTGGCGTGTTCGAATCGCGTCGCCGTCCCGCCCGCGACAGGGTTCGACGAGCCGGTGGTAACGACCTCCGCGTGCGCATCGGCGTAGCTCATCTTGCCGAGGGCTTCGAAACCCTTGAAGACGTCGCCGTCGCCAAGCCGCCGATACGTCGGAATGATCGAACCATGGCAATGCAGGCAGGAGCCCGGCTGCGGTTTTTCGGTCACGCGGCGGGTCGTCTCCTGGTCGAACAACATGTGGGCATGGCCGCGGCGATCGCGATAGTCGATCGCGAACGCATAACCCGCGAACATGCGCCGGAGCCATGGATCGCGATCGATCTTCTCTTCGGGCAGAGCCTCGGAGCCGCCGTACTGGGTGCGAGTCACCTCGTTGGTGCGCGAATAGCCGTCGTACTGGCGGGGCCAGTTCATGCCCCACTGGGCCGGGTCAGTGGTCTCTTCGTTGACTTCGACCAAACGCAGGTATGGATTACGCGCCTCCTGCTTGTGCTGGAAGATGTTCGTCAGCACGTACGACACGCCGAAGCCAATCAGCGCGAAGAGGATCGCCACGAGTGCGAACATTTTTGAGCGCGAATGGGCACTGCCCGCCAACGGGCCCACCAGGCTTTTTCGAGTCATTGAAGGTCGCCTCCCGAGCAATTCAATAGGGCGCGCCGTGCCCGACGCCGCGATGACAATGTACACACTGCACCGCGTCCGCGGCGGTCCTGCTGCCCTGGACGATGTCGTGGACGAAGTCGCCGTGGCAGCGCAGGCAGCTCGCCTGCAAAATCGCCGCATTCCGCGGCTTGATCATGATCGGTTCGTGGAAATCCTCGAGCGTGAATCCCTTCGAATGATGGTATCCGTTGGCCGCCTTGGCGCGATACTTCGGAATGGTCGCGTGTGGCAAGTGGCAATCGATGCACTTCGCGGCACCGTGATGCGGCCCCTTCGTCCACGACGCGTACTGGTCGTTCATGATGTGGCAGTTGGCGCAGGCGCGCGGATCGGTCGAGAAATAGCTGACGCCTTCACCGTAGTCGAACGTGAAGGCGCCGACGCCCGTCGTAACGCCGAGTGCGGCGGCGAGTGCGAAGGCGGACCTGCTGATATGGAGCACGCTACGGCCCTTCGCGGCAGGATGTGGCTACGTCGAACGTTCGACGGAGAGAATGGTCGCTGAGCTTGCCGCCAAGTCGTCGACGAGCGCTGACGTACCGGACCCCACGACCCGCAGATGGACGAGATCGCCGCTCTCAGGACCGGGGAAGCGCATGAACGAATGCAGCCGGCAGAAATGTTTGACGAGCAGCGCCGTGTAGTCCGGCTGGCCGCCCCTCGACTGATGGTGCTCCTCGAGGATGACCCGCACGCCACCCCCCTCGCCCAACACCTGCCACACGGCACGAAAGATATCCGACTCGGTGATGATGCCCACCAGGCGCCCATCGCGCACGACCGGCACGCCGCTGACCTTCGCCGCGAGCATCATTTGGGCCGCGGCCTCAAGGTGATCATTCGGTTGCAGGGTCTTGACCGGGGTCGCCATGATCTGTTGGATCGGGCGCTCCTCGGCACCGACGCCCTCCGGCGTTTCGGCCTGCGCCGGCGTCCGTGGGAGGAGTTGGTACAGACCGCTCAGGGTCACGATCCCTACGAGCCGTTCGTGCTCCAGCACCGGCATGCGGCGCACCTGCAGCCGGCGCATCTCGTGCATCGCCTCGCGGCAGGTCTGCTTCGGCTGCAGCGTCTGAACGTTGCTGGTCATGTAATGACGGACGAGCATTTCGAGCCACCCCCCGCGGCCCCGCCGCACCGGACACTCTATCCGTTCGCGCTGCGGATCCAAGCGCTATCTACCTATTTGTGGAATGGTTCGGCCCGGCGGCGAGGGAAGACTCCGCGGAGAACGCCGGTCAGCGCCGGCTGGCCGGAACCGGTTCGCGGGCGCCGAATCCAACGCGCTCGACGGACTTCCACGCATTGTTGTGAGCGACGAAATTCCACAGTCCGCGGACGCGCCACCAAGCGTGCATCTGGTGATAGGGGAAGTGCTCGACAAAACAGGCGGCGAGGAGCCGGACCAGGTCGCTCCGGCTGTTGTAGCGGTGATAGGTCATTTCTTCGAGCGCCACGGATCCGACCGACACGAACGCCCCCATCACATAGCCGAGCAGAACACCTTCGAGCAAGAACCGTCCGCTCGCGACTCCCAAGCACGCGCTCGCAACGAGCAACGCCCAACCAAACACCTCGATGAGCGGTGCGAGTCCTTCGAACAACCACTGGAACGGCAGTGACACGAACGCGACCCGGCCGTAACGCCGGTTGAAGAGCATATCGCGGTTCCGCCACAGCACGTCGAGAAGCCCGGTTTGCCAGCGTGCCCGCTGCTCGGCGAGCGATCGCAGCGACGAGGGAGCCTCGGTCCAACACACGGGATCGGAAACGAAGCCGACGCGATAGTCTTCGCCGCGCTCGCGCATCAACCGGTGCATGCGCACGACGAGATCCAGATCCTCGCCCACCGTCGAGGCGAGGAACCCACCGCACTCGCGCAGAACGTCGCGCCTGAAAACTCCGAACGCACCCGACACGATGAGTAACATGTTGAACTGCGCCCAGCCCTGGCGGCCGACCAAGAAGGCGCGAAGATATTCCACGACTTGCAGAACTTCGAGATGCCGTTTCGGCAAGCGGATCGTGCCGATCGTGCCCTTGTCGATTAGGGTGCCGTTCGCGAGCCGCACAATGCCGCCGCTCGCGATGATCCGTTTTGGATCCGTGAGTACGGGCACCATGATGCGCAGGAGAGAATCGCGCTCCAGAACGGTGTCGGCATCGATGGCGCACACGTAAGGGCTGGTTGCGGCATTGAGTGCGGCGTTCAGAGCATCGGCCTTGCGGCCACTCGACTCCTTGTCCAAGACAATGAGCCGCGGGTCGGTCTGGCTCACGTAGACGCCGCGCACCGGGTGGGTCTGGATTTCTGAAACGTGCAGCATGTCGGTGCGAATAAGCTGGAAGTGCGTTCGCAGCTCCCGGAGCGTGTTGTCCGTGGAGCCGTCGTTGGCCACGACCACCTGGATGTCGGGGTAGTCGAGGCCCAGCAGCGAGCGGACGTTTTCGACGATGTTCTTGCCCTCGTTGCGGGCCGGCACGAGGATCGAGATCGGCGGGGCGAGCGTCGAAGCGCGCAGGCGCTCGAGCCACAGACTCTTGATGCGGTGCTGCTGGGCGACGGTGGCGACGGTGGACACCGCCAACAGGAGGAGCTGCACGAGATTCGACGTGCAGTAGTAGGCCACGAAACACACGTTGGCCACGAACACCAGTTCGATCACGCGTGAATCTCCTCCGTCACCGTTGCCGCCAGAGGTGCGAGGCGTGCCGCGATGGCGCGCGCAATCCGGAGTTCACCGCGGGTGAAATGGCGTTCGGTGATCTGCTCGTTGATCAATTCCGGCAAGCGTGAGTTGCGCGATGCAATCAACAGGCGGGAGAGATGGCGGCGCGCGCGCCGGTCCGGATGGTGAAGCGAAAGATCGAAGAGCAGGCGTTCGGCGCCGGCGTTGAGAATCTCGGTGAGGGCCTTCCGTGCGGCGGCATGCCGCTCCGGATCGATGAGTCCGCCGACCATCTCGGTGACGCGGCCGGAACGTTGCAGCTCCGAAACGAGGGCCCGGAGCGCGTACGGATCCTGTGTGCCGATGGCCAGGCGCAGAATCCAAATCTCCTTGCCGCGCACACCGACCAATGCCGACGCAGCGCGGAGCCGAACGAGGCGATTGGCATCGCACAAACGCGCCACCAGAGCGGGGATGCCGCGAATGTCGCGCAGTTCGCCCAATGCGACGACGGCGCGCAGCCGGACGAACCACTCCGCGTCGCTCGCCAGCTCCGTCAAGGCGTCGAGCGCGTACGATGGACGCACGACCGCGAGGGCGCGCGCCGCCGAAGCGCGGACCTCGGCCAAGTCATCCGTCACCAGTTCCAACAGGTCGCCGCGCAACGCGGGCGTCGCGACTTCGGCGAGCGCGCGAGCCAATGCCGCACGCAAATCGCCGCTCGTGGGGCGGAGATCCGCCAGGAGGCGATCGGCGTGGCCGCGATAGCAGCCGACAATTGCGGTTTGGAGAGTCGAACTCGGACAGCGAAACGCCATCCGCTCCGGAGCCGCGAGGCGGTCGAGAATGGGCCGCGCCGCGTCGGGAGTCGCGATGCGGCCTAGGGCGCGTACCGCATCGATCGCGCTCTCCTCATTCTCGTCTTGAATTGCCGCCGCCAAGGCCGGAATTGCGTCCGCGATCTGCATCCGGCCGAGCGCCAGCGTCGCTTGCCGCCGCCGCCAGCCGCGTGTCTCCCGCACTTCGCGGATGCGCTTGTCCAGCAGGCCGCAGCGTCGAATGCAATCTTGAAGCTGCCGGATCTCGTCGCGGCCGGCGACATCCATCCGGTCGAGAAGCATGGTCTCGATGATCTGTTGGTCGAGTGCATCGAAGTACCAGGTGGCGGCGGCGGCTTCGCCACTCACGATGCGGTCCCAGTCGGCGCGGATGGCCAGTGTTCGCGCTTCCGTCCGCCGGAACAACCTGCCGCGCCACGTGCGGCGGATGACGATGAATCCGATCAGGACCGCGATCCCGGCGAGAAGCCCCGCAACCAACTGCAACATGACCCACTCCGGCTTTGCCCGCACGTCTGGAACGGCACACTCGTCCGTCACAACACGTGCAACAACTCCGCCACATTGGATCGTGAACAACGTCGTGCGTTTGGACGAGCATTCGGAGCCACCGCCCCGTCAGCCGCACCAAGCAATCAAGTCGATCGCCGGGCGCGAATCGCCCGCAACTTGCGCACATCCGCGAGGTCTTGATCGCGCCCCGATGCTTCTTTGTTCTTTACGAGAGTGTCGAACTCCACGAAAAACACCGGCACTCCATCGAGATGTCCGGCGACCTTCCCGGTCCATGCAGTCTCGAAATCGACACCAGAGATCGAAGTCAGAAGATCGATGCGATTGGGCGCGCGCCCAAGTTGAACGACCATGTTGGGGCGCTGCAGATCCTCCAAAGAGATCTCCAGCGCGCCAAACCCGAAGTCGGTGACTGCACTCAGGATTTTCCGGGCATTGGTCTCATCCGGGCGGACGAAGAAGTCGAGATCGCCCGTATAGCGTGGATGACCGTGAAAAGCGACGGCGTGTCCGCCGACGATCACGAAATCAACTTTTCGAGAGTTCAACAACTCGATGAACTCTTTCAAATCTTTCGCCAGCGTCACCCAGGGACTCCCGATAGCGAGCGATCATTTCGAGCAACAGATCAACGCGTTGCTGCGGTGTGAGCGAAGCCAGTTCGGCTTCTTCGGCTGCCTCCGCGGCAGCGAAGCCGCTGAATTTGCGAAGAATACGCTCCATGCCGGCAATTCTAGCATCGAGGAGGGGTTCGGGCCAGGCGAGAAATGGAAGTCCGGCGTTTCCAGATCACGCCGGCTGCAGCACGACTTTGACGCAGCCGTCGCGCTTGGCATCGAAGAGCGCGTAGGCCGCTGCGCCTTGTTCGAGCGGCATGCGGTGAGTGATGAGCGCCGCGACATCGTCGCGGCGGGATTGCGCCCAGGGCAAGAGTTCGGGCATGAGGCTCCGCGCCGGACAGCGGCCGATGCGATAGGTGAGGTTTTTGTCGTACGCGTCCGTCGGCGTGAACGCGAACTGCGCTTCGTTGTGCACCCCGACCGCCGACACGATGCCGCCCGGCCGGACGATCTGCCACGCCAAGCGGCTGGAGGCTGGATTGCCTACCGCTTCCAGAACCGAATCCGCGCCGAAGCCGCGCGTCGCATCGAGGACGCGCTCGACGACATCGCCGCCGCCCAAGTCGAGCGGTGTGGCGCCGAAGCGCGCGGCGAGTGCCAAGCGTTCCGGAATCGCATCGACGGCGAAGAGTTGATCTGGACGCCGATCGCGGGCCGCGAGCACCGCCGCCAGTCCGACTGGACCGCAGCCCAAGACTACGCACGTGCCGCCGGGTCCGACTTCGGCGCGGAGCGCGCAATAGAGCCCGGTCGGCAAGACATCGCCCAAGAGCAAGGCGATGTCGAGATCCAGCCCTTCCGGCACCCGGACGAGCGTCGCGTCAGCGAACGGCACGCGGACCAACTCGGCCTGCGCACCTTGCAGCCCGACGCCGCGTTGCACCCAGCCGAAGAGAGCCCCCGATGTGCAGCGCGCCGACAACCGGCGATCGCACGGTTCGCAAGCGCCGCACGCGGTCGAAAACGGACTCACGACCACATCGCCACGCCAGAACGCCCGCACTCCCGGCCCAACGTCGACGACTTCGCCCACGAACTCGTGCCCCATCACCGTGCCTGGATCGATCCCGGCCTCGCGGCCATGGAAGACGTGCAAGTCCGAGCCGCAGACCGCAGCGCGCCGCACCCGCACGATGGCGTCGCCTGGATCGAGGCGCACCGGGTCGCTCGTGCGCTCGTAACTCACGCGTCCGACGCTCTGGAAAAGCAGTGCCCGCATCGCCGTGTCCATCCCTTGGTTTAGTCGCACCCTCTCCAGGGAGGGCCAAGGCCGCATCGTAGAGGAAATGCCCCTCCCGCCGTGGCGGCGCGGACACACGATTTGCGGCTGGAGCGGCCTTGCCGGACTTCAGTCCCGGGCGCATTTTATGCTCGGAAGGCCTCGGCGGCTCTTATACTTACAGGCCTGAGGGCTCCCGCCGAAGGGCGGAACCCGGGCTGCCTCGCCGGAGTAGAAACCGAGCAAGCTTGCCTCGCCGCATGGAAGGACCTATGGGGCACCCGTCGGCACATGCTTTCGCGTCTCGCCTGCGGAGCCTGCGCCGCCCTGCGGTGTGGGGCGCTCTCTCGACCCCGCTCGCGGCGGCGGTTTTTGCCGCGGCCACCGTCCTCTTCGCGCCGTCCCTCCAGGCCCAACAAGAAGACCCGGTTCGCGAAGCGGCGATCCACATCGCGCGGCTCCATTACGAGGGCGGCGGCGACTGGTATTCCAACCCGAGTTCCATGCCCAACTGGATGCGTGGTTTCCAGGAACGCACCGGGCTCGTCACGGTCTCCGAAGAAGTCCAAGTGCGGCCCGACGACGACGCGCTCGCCGCCTATCCCATCGCTTACATGAACGGCCACGGCAACGTGAAGTGGAGCGAAGAAGATCTCGTCGCGTTGCGCGCCTGGCTCGCGGCCGGCGGCTTCCTGTGGGCCGACGACAACTACGGCATGGACGCCTCGTTCCGGCACGAACTGAAGCGGCTCTTCCCGGACAAGGACCTGTTCGAGCTGCCGAACGATCATCCGATTTTCAAAAGCTTCTACCAACTGCCCGGGCTGCCGAAGATTCACGAACACGACGGCAAGCCGCCGCAGTTGTTCGGGCTCGTCGACAACGGGCGGCTGGTGGTCATTTACAGCTATCAAAGCGACATCGGTGACGGGATCGAAGATCCCGAAGTGCACAAGGATCCGCCCGAGAAGCGCGAACAGGCGATGCGCATGGCGGTCAACATTCTGTGGTATGCGCTGACGCATTAGTCACCGGCGCCGTAGTCACCGGCGCCGCAGGCGCCGGTAAGGAGAACAGCATGACGTCGGATTCGAGCACCAACACCCGCCTCGCCGAACGCGGCGCGCTTCTCCAGTCGCTCCTCCAGCGCGAGAAGAGCGGCCACCTGCGCCGCATCGCCCTCTGGGGCGGCCTGCGCGTCATCGCGGGCGTCGCTCTCGGCGCTGTCGTGCTGTTCGTAATCGCGGCTCTGACCTCCGGCCTGCCGCGCATCGTGGGCCTCTTGCTGGCGGCGGCCGCGTGGGCGGGGTTCGCATTCCTCGCGTGGCGGTACTGGGTGCGGCCGCTGGGCGCCGTGCCCAATCTCGCGACCTTTACGCAGTTGGTCGAAGAGCGGCGCGACTTCCGCGATCTGCTGCGCGCCGCGCTCGAATTCAGCCAGCGCGGCGTGCCAGTGGGCCTATCGAGTGATCTTGTCGGCGTTACGGTCGATCGCGCCTACGACGAAGCCAAAGGCTTGCACCTGACGCAACTCTTCGAGTTTCCACATCGGCGCCGCGACGCGCTCACGGCCGCTGCCGCCCTCGCCGCGATTGTCGTGCTTTGTGTCGTCGCGCCGAATGCACCGGGACGCGTCGCGCGCGGGCTCGCGTTCCAGTGGCCCGCGCCGGGTGAAATCCAATACGGCGCACTCGATGCCGTGAGCGGCGACCGCACCGTGCTGGCGGGCGAAAGTGTCGACGTCGTCGTGCGCGAAAACGGCCCGCAGGCGCCCGAAATGGTGTTGCGGTTCAACGACACCGGCGATCTTTGGAAGTCGCGCAACCTGCTGCCGGTGGCCCAGGCCGAACCGCGCGACTACACGTTCCGCTTCGACGATGTGCGCAGCGATCTCACGTACCGTTTCGAGAGCGGCCGCCGCCATACGCCGGACCATCGCATCACCGTGGTGCAGCGCCCTATCGTCAGCCAGTTGCGGTTGCGTCTCGTGCCGCCGCCCTATACCGGCCACAAGCCGATCGAACTGGAAGAAGGCCGTGGCGATGCCGTGGCGCTCCGCGGCACGCGCGTCGAGATCGAAGCATTGGCCTCATCGCCTCTGGCTTCGGCGCAAGTCGTCCCGGATGCAGCCGATGCGGCGGGCGCAGCTGCGACATTGCCGGAGCCGCTGCCGATGCAGACCCAGGGCAAGACCTTCCGGGCGCATTTCGTCCTGCGCGGCGATATGCCGTATCACTTCGAATTGGTCGACTCGCTAGGACATTCGAATGCCGATCCGGTCACCTATCGCTTGAGCGCGGTCGAGGATCGTGAGCCGTACGTCGAAATGCGGGCTCCGGGACAAGACATCGACCTGCCGCCATCGCAGCAGGTGCCGATGGGCATCTATGCAGCCGACGACTATGGCATTTCGAAGATGACACTCTTCTACCGCGCCGAACAATCCGAGCCGGCTCCCGAGACCGGCATGGAGCCCGAGAAGACAGGCGGCGAGACCGCTTGGTCGCACCGCGCCATCGATGTGCGTGGCACGAGCGCCACGGATCCGGATGGCCGGCCACTCGGAGCGGGCACGCCAGCCGAAGTCCTGCAATCCTTCACGTGGTCGGTCGCCGACGCAGGCCTCTTCCCCGGCGACGCGATGCTCTATTTCGTCGAAGTCGAGGACAACGACGCCGTCTCCGGTCACAAGAAGGCGCGCACGCAAACCTTCCGGCTCCGCCTGCAAACGATGTCCGAGTTGTACGCCAAGATCCATCAGGGCGACGAAAAGCGCATGACGCAGCTCGACGACGCGATCGAGAAGGGGCGCCAGCTCAAGGACAAGTACGAGAAGCTGGCGCGTGAACTCAAGAAGACCCCGGACGTCGACTGGCAGAAGCAGAAGGAGATCGAGGGCGCGCTCGAGAAGCAAAAACAACTTGCCGAGCAGGTGCAGAAGATCGCCGAGGACTTGGAGAAGTCGGTGTCCAAGATGCAGGACCAGCAGGCGGTGAGCCAGGAGATCGCCCAGAAGATGGACGAGATCCGCAAGCTCATGGAGCAAGTCCAAGACGAGACGATGAAGAAATACATGGAGCAACTGCAAGAGGCGATGAAGCAGATCTCGCCCGAGGAAGTGCAGCGCGCCATGGAACAGATGAAGGGTTCGCAAGAAGAGTTCATGAAGCGCCTCGAGCGCACGAAGTCACTCCTCGAACAGCTCAAGCGCAGCCAGGACCTGGACGCCATGGTCGAGCGCGTCGCGGAACTGCTCCACAACCAAGAGCAGATTGGCGAGAAGACCCAGAAGCTGGACGGCGACAAGCAAGACGCCGACAAGCCGAAGGGTGGCGACAAGGACAAGAAGGACGGCGATCCGTCGAAGTCCGGCGACAAGCAGAAGTCCGACTCCAACAAGGACCAGGACTCCAAGAGCGGCGAGCAGGGCGAGAAGAAAACCCACGAGCAGCTTGCCCAGGAACAGAAAAACCTGGGCGACAAGACGGACGAGCTGCAGAAGGATCTCGAGAAACTCTCGGAAGAGGCCAAGAAGTCAGGCCAGGAGCAGCTCGACCAAGCCCAGCAGCAAATGCAGCAGGAGAACCCATCCGGCGAGATGCAAGAGGCCTCGAAGGATCTGCAGAGCCAGCAGTCATCCGAAGCGCAGCAGCATCAGCAGAGCGCCGAGAAATCGTTGCGGGCTCTCTACAAGCAATTGATGGAGGCACAGCAATCGATGTCGGCGCAGGCCGAGCAAGCGGACACCGCAGCGCTGCAGAAGGCGGCGCGGCAATCGCTTGACGTATCATTCCGGCAGGAGGGCGTCACCAAGCAGACGCCCTCCGTGGCGCGCGCCGCGGCCGAAGGCGACCTCGCCGAACAGCAGCAAGCGCTCGTCGCCGCCGGCAACAAGATCATCACCGATCTCGATGCTATGGCGCAGAAGTCGGCCGCCGCGCCGGCGCAAATCACGACGCTCCTCGGCGAGGCCGTCAACCACATGCGCGCCGGGGTCAAGTCGTACGAAAAGGGTGACGGCATCACCGGCCGTATCCAAGGGGAACAAGCGTACGGAATCCTGAACAAGGTCGTCGTCGAGCTCAACCGCTCGGCGTCGTCGTCCTGCAAGAAACCCGGCAACGGCAAGGGTGCCCAGCAGAAACTCGACCAGCTCATGGGCCGGCAACAACAGTTGAACGACAAGACGCGCCAACTGCAGAAGGAAATCCCGAGTCCGCAGAACTTGTCGCCGGAGCAGCGCGCCCAGATGTCGCGGCTGTTGGGCGAACAGCGTGCCATTGCCGGGCAGCTCCAGGATATCGAGCGCCAGGCGGCCGAACAGCGCGAACTCTTGGGACGGCTCGACAAGATGCAGGACGAGATGCACGAAGTCGTGCAAGACATGCAGAGCGAGCAACTGGACGAACAAACGGTGCGGGTGCAGGAGAAGATCGTGTCGCGCATGCTGGACGCGCAGCGCTCGTTGCACAAGCGCGACTTCAACGAAGAGCGCGAGAGCCGTACGGCGGAAGACGTCTTCAGCAAGGGCGGCCGGATGCCGCAGGACAACGACAAGGCAAAGAAACTGCGCCGCGACATCGACCGGGCGCTCCGCGACGGCACGCCCGAGGAATACGAGGACTTGGTGCGCGAGTACTTCCGCGCCATCTCCGAGGCGCCTGGCGCTCCGCAGGCCGGGCCGGTCCCACGATGAAGCGCATCGGAATCGTCATCGCTCTCGTGTGTGGGTTTGCGATCGCGCTGCCGGCGGGCGCGCAGACCGCTCCGCAGCCGCCTCCCGTGGCACCGCCGCAGAACGCGGCCGATCATCTAACGCCGCAGCAAGAGGAAGACCTGCACACCGGTGTTCTCGAAGTCCGCCAACTCGAGCGGAGCGGCGATCGCCCCGGCGCTATTCGCCGCGCCGAACAATTGACGCAGCAGTTCTCAGGCAACCGCCGCGTCGAGGATCTCCTCGTCAACTTGTACCGCCAGGAGCATCGCGATGGCGATCTGCTCGATCTTCTTCGCCGGCGCACCAAACGTGACCCACAAGATGCGGACGCGGTGCGTGAACTGGCCTCGGTGCTGATCAGCCGTGGCGCAGCCGACGAGGCCAACGACACACTCAAGCGCTTCATCGCCGCCAATCCGCGCGACGAGGCGCGGTACCGGATCGCGGCGGGATTGTTCGCGTCGCGGGGGCAATTCGAGCCGGCGATTGGTTTCTATCGCCAGGGCCGGCAAGCGATCGGCACCGAGACGCTGTTTGCACCGGAGTTGGCGCAGATGGAACGCCAGCGCGGCGATCTCGGAGCGGCACTCAGCGAATATCTGCTGCTGGCGGAAGATCCAGAACGTCGCGGTCGCGTGCAACGCGAAATCGAAGCTCTCCTCGACGACTCCGACAATCGCGACGCGCTGGTCGCGCGCATCGATCAAATGCGCCAGAAGCATCCCAAGTCGGCCGCCATGCACGACATCGCCGCCACGACCTACCTGTCGATCGGCAAACTGCCGCAAGCCACCGACGCCATTCGCCAGGCCGATGCGCAAGCCGGTGACCAGGGCGAACACTTGCTCGACTTCGGCCGGCGGGCACTCTCGAAAACACCGTCCGGCGGCGTCGATCCTGAACGGGCACGCGTCGGCGTCGAAGCGCTGCAACTGCTTGGGCAGCGGCATCCGGCGAGCAATCTGGCGCCCGAGGCGGCGCGGCTGATCGCCGAAGGCCTCGTCGGCGTCGCCCGCGACATGCCAGAGGGCGAACCGCGCCTCGCTTTGTTGCGCGATGCGGTGCGCGCCATCGACGTCAGCCGTGGCAAACTGAACGGCCCTGACCTCGAAAACCAAGCCCTGGCGCTCAAGGGCATGATCCAACTTCAGGATCTCGGCCAGCCCAAGGAGGCGCTCGCGACATTCGAGGAATTGGCGCGCCGGCAGCGCGACCTCGATCAACCGGATGCACTGGTGCGCGTGCAAGAAGCGCTCTGCCACGCGGCGCTCGGTGATCTGCCGGGTGCTCGAGCCGTACTCCAGGAAATCGTCCGCGCCGATAGCGCCGATGCGATGCCGCCCTTTGCCGGCGCCCGCCGCCCGCCGCGCCCCGCCGACATCGGTTGGTCGCGGGCCCGTTTTCACTTGGCGGAACTCGACCTCATCGCCGGCCAGTACGATCTAGCCCGCGATGGTTTCGCGGCGCTCGCCGAGCAAGCGCCCGAGGATCGCCTGTCGAACGACTGTCTCGACATGGCGCTCTTGCTGAACGAAACGGCGGGTACGGACGACGCGGCGCTGAAGACCTACGGTGCTACGCGCCAAGCGCGGCTCCTGCGCGACCGCAAGGCGTTACACCAGGAGCTGGAAACGATCGTCCGCGACCACGCGCAATCACCGCTCGCCCCGGTGGCGCTCTTCGAGCTGGCGGTCGAGTTGGCGGACGAACACGACGCGGCCGGTGCGATCGCCCGCTTTGGCGAACTCCTGAGCGCGCACCATGACCACCGGCTCGCGGCACGCGGGCTCGAAAATACCGGCGACCTACAGATGCAGGTGCTCCACCAGACGGACCTCGCGGTCGCGAGTTACGAACGCCTGCTGACCGACTATCCGGACGACCTCTTCTTGGACGGCGTCCGCAAGAAGCTGCTGGCGGCCCGTGCCGCCAAGGGAGAAACGCATGCGACGCCTTAAGGGCTGTCTCGCCGCACTCTGGTTTGTGCTCGCGGCTGCCGGCTCAGCGCACGCCCAGCAGTACATGCTCGTGCCCATGGATCTCACTCAGACCAACCATCTGAAGGCCTACGGCATCGCCTTTCGCCAGCTCTCGCACGGCACCCAGGTGGAGTGGCTGCTCAACTACCGCGGTGGGAGCTTCCTCTCCCGCGACCTGAAGGACACCGAACTCGAGGCGCGCGTGCGTGACGTGAGCTTCGAGGTCATTTCGGCGGCGCAAGTGGCGGGGATCAAGGCCGAGATGGAACAGGCGAACATGGAAGTCGTGACGCTCGAAAAGCCGCCGAGATTGTGCGTCTACACGCCACCCAACGCCCAACCGTGGGACGATGCCGTGACGCTCGCCATGACCTACGCCGAGATCCCGTTCGACAAGGTCTACGACCGTGAGGTCTTGACCGGCAAGCTCGCCGAGTACGATTGGCTGCACCTGCACCACGAGGATTTCACCGGCCAATACGGCAAATTCTACGCGAGCTATCGCTTTGCCCCGTGGTACGTCCATGACGTCGAAGTGAACGAATCGCTGGCCAAGGAAATGGGTTTCGCGAAGGTGTCGGACGAAAAGAAGGCCGTGGCGCGCGCCATCCACGAGTACGTCCAGAACGGCGGGTTTCTGTTCGCGATGTGCTCGGCGACCGACACGATCGATATCGCGCTCTCCGCCGAGGCCTGCGACATCGTGGCCCCCGAGTACGATCACGACGGCCAGACGCCCAATGCGCAGTCACTTCTGCAGTACGACCGCACCTTCGCCTTCAAGGATTTCCGGCTTGAATTGAATCCGCTGGTGTACGAATTCTCCAACATCGACACCAGCGACTACGCCAAGCTGCGCGGCGCCGAAGCGGACTACTTCACGCTCTTCTCGTTCGCCGCCAAGCACGATCCCGTTCCGGCCATGCTCACCCAATGTCACGTCAACGTCATCAACGGCTTCCTGGGCCAGACAACCGGCTTCCACAAGGCGCTCATCAAGGACTCGGTACTGCTGCTTGGCCAAGTCGAAGGCAGCGACGACGTGAAGTACATCCACGGCAACTGCGGCCGCGGCACCTTCACCTTCTACGGCGGCCACGACCCCGAAGACTACCAACACGCCGTCGGCGATCCCGCCACCCGCCTCGAACTGCACGTCAACTCACCTGGCTACAGGCTCATCCTGAACAACGTCCTGTTTCCAGCCGCGCGCAAAAAGGAACAGAAGACCTGAGCGGGGCGGCGGCGATGCTCCAACGCGCATTGCGCGCGAACCCGCTAGCGCTGTGCCGTGGACAAGACGATATCCGTGACAACAACCGCCAACGCGCCGGTCAGCAAGAGGGCACCTGCTAGATTGAGGCATCGGATCAGGCCGAGGCGCGCGGGGGTTGCGAAGCGCTCCGGGTGAAGCGCGATCTGGAAGAGCCGGCTTCTCCGCCCGAATGGCTCGATGTCCGATCGCCAGGTCAGCCGCGTGAAGTAGAGCCCACTTACGAGCGTCAAGTTGCCGGCGACGAGCAGCAACATGAACAGCGTCAATCGCATGACCATGTCCTCCGCTTTGACTTGGTCGTAGTCGACAGTGCTCGATGAGGGTCATACCGTGCCCTGGGGCCATTTGCCAATTCGATTCTCAAATAGCCCCACCGACCCAAGCGGGGTCGCGGTGCCGCGAGCACCAAGATGGCCTATCGCCTCGCGGCCTCGCTTGGCTGGGTAGCGGGGGCCCTGGGGATACAGGTATGATCGCTCCCTCTTGCCTGGAGGTCAGCGACTTGGTGCAAACGCGGACGGCGGTGGATGTGGCGACGGATCCGCGGGTTTCGGCCATGGCGGCGGGGCTCGTGGGCTCGGAGATTCTGAAGATCGCGGCCGAGATCCGCGATCGCGTTCGCGCCGGCGACGCGATCTGCAATCTCACGGTCGGGGACTTCGCGAGCAAACACTTCCCGATCCCGACGCTCTTGGCCGACGCGATTCGGCGCGCGCTCGAACGCGGCGAGACAAACTACCCGCCGAGCGATGGCGTTCTCGAACTGCGCCAATCGGTGGCCCGCTTCTACGAGCGCGAGCTGCATCTTCGCTACGGCACCGATTCGGTACTCATTGCGGGTGGCGCGCGGCCCGTGATCTATGCGACTTATCGCGCCGTCGTCGATCCGGGTGAAGCGGTCCTCTATCCGGTGCCGAGTTGGAACAACAACCACTATTGCAACATGGTGGGCGCTGAGAGCATTGCCGTTCCGACCGAAGCCAAGAACAATTTCATGCCGACGCCCGGCGCGTTGCTCGCCGACCTGTCACGCGCCCGTCTCGTCTGCCTGAATACGCCACTCAATCCCACCGGCACGGCGATTTCGGCCGCGACGTTGCGGACGATTTCCGAAGCCATCGTCGAGGAAAACCAGAGCCGCGAGCGAAGAGGCGGCCGGCCGGTCTATTTGATGTACGACCAGGTGTACTGGATGCTGCGCGTTGCGGGCGTCGAGCACTTCACTCCGCCGGCTCTCGTTCCCGAGATGGCGCGCTACACGATCTTTGTGGATGGCATCAGCAAGGCATTCGCCGCGACCGGCCTGCGCGTCGGCTGGGCGGTCGGACCGCCCGATGTCATCGGCCGCATGTCGGCGATTCTGGGACATGTCGGTGCTTGGGCACCACGCGCCGAGCAGGTGGCAACGGTCGAGCTGCTCGAGGATCAAGCCACGATCGACACGTACCACGGCACCTTCTTGACGGCGATCCAGGCCCGTCTCGATCGCCTGCACGCCGGGTTCGAGCGCATGCGCGCCGCGGGGCTCCCCGTGGAGTCGATCGCACCCGCCGGCGCCATCTACCTGACGGCGCGTTTCTCGCCCTTTGGCCGCCGCACACCGGCCGGCGTCGAATTGCGCACCAACGACGATGTGCGCCGCTACTTGTTGGACGCGGCCCATTTTGCGGTCGTGCCCTTTCAGGCCTTCGGCGTCGCCGAGGAAGGCGGCTGGTTCCGCTTGAGCGTTGGCGCGGTCAGTGAAAAGGACATCGAGGCCGCCTTGCCACGTGTCCAGACAGCCCTCGAGGCGCTGCGCTGACATTGCGTCCATTTTTCGGCGCGGTCCGGACGGCGGACCAAACCCGACCACAGACTGCTTGACAGGCGCGGGCCCCCCGCCGAAACTCGCCGCGGGTGTCACCTGACGGGATCCCTCGTGACTGGAAGAAGTTACGCCCGCAGGCCCAGTGGGATGTGTGCGACACGTGGGGAGGTGAGTCGCTCCGGCGGCGTGCCGCGGTGCGACGTCGGGGATGACGACGATGGAGAAATACGAGTTTCCCGTCTGCAGGAAGTGCGACAGCGGTGGCATCTTGTTGCCTCTGTCGGATTATGGCCGTGAT
>JANLSU010000065.1:0-60734 GCA_031362565.1 bacterium
CACGCATCGACGAACTCCTGCCCGACAACTGGCAGCAGGCTCGCGCTGAAGCCTCCACCACCAACTGACCCACCCGTTTGCACCCGGTCATATTGCGCCGCGACCTCGACCACGCTACCCTGGGATTGTCGGACGGATACATTAAAGAGGGATCCATATCGTTGAAGGATCGGTTCAGGACTCGACTTCGCGCGCCCAGGAACCACGACAGAAGGGACAGCTCCTCTTCCAGGATGCTGATGTGTCGTGCCAGTGGACCTAGAACTGCTTGAACCTGGGAAGCCAAGGCCTTATCGCCGGACATAGCTTCTTCGCTGATTTGATTCGTGAGCGCAACCGTCTTAACCCAATCTGGCCCAGTTTGGAACGCAGTTGTGAGCTCGGGAACTTTGCTCTTTGCAGAGACGCCGATCCTCGTACTCACAGGGATCGGTCCTGGTCGCCTTGCCGCTGACATTCTCAGGATTGCCAGACGCGCATCCTCTATCAGCACGGGCTTTGCCTTTGGGCTACGTTGTCCGCCGGCTGAAGTAGTAAGAACCGCGAGGGCGGCCGCTACGTTGCCATCGTCGAACGAAGCCGACAGTAGGCAAGACGCAAGGACAGCTACTTCCCGTTCGTTGTCGACCATGGAGAAGCTCGGGTCATCAGCCGCAAACGGCTGACGAAACCACTCGGAGCCACCGGGCAGAGGTAAACCAAAATAAAGACGAGTAACATCGACTGCCCGGAGGGGCTTCATCTCCTGCCTGAGACGATCGAACGGCGACTGCCGGCGAGAAATGATGTCAGGTCCGGGATTAAGGCCCGCGGATCGATACTCATCAGCGAAGTTGAATCCAGCCACGATAACAGTCCTCCTCCTGGCCCGCGCTCACGACCCCTGACTAGCCGCGGACACTTCCTCGGCTAGCTTTGTTATGAGTCCGCGATCCCTAGCACGCACAAAGACCCGACGAAAGCGCTCGAAGTCAGGCTGGTTGACGTCTTCGTCTTCCAGAAGTCCCAGCTTGCCGGCAATGGCAGACTTCTGGCTGAGCGTCAGTTTGAAGAAGCGAATACTGAGTTCCCTCAGTGGGTTCATTGGATCCCCCGATGTCTGCTCGCTGTCATTGGAAGTACTCGCGTTTACCGCTTCCACCGGGGGAGCTTGAACACGCGAAGGCGCCTCCCATGGGTCGAGCTTGATCTCCGATCTGAACACCGGCTCATTTGTTCGGTCGATTTTCGCAACAAACCTGCCTGGCGACTCCTGCCATACGCGTAGGTGAGCGCCAATTAGGAGGCGTCGATCCAGTGGAGTCCCCTGCACTGAAACCTCGATGAGGTTATATCCTGGCTCCCACCCCATTTCCGTACGATCGGGGTGCGTCGCCGCGGCCGCTATTCGGACCCAATCCCGCGCGAGCGTGATCCGTAGCCGGTGTTCATGTCCAAACAAATGAAGGCGAGCGACATCGTTTAGAGCGTCCTCCAACGCACGGCCGCGCCGCAACCAGTGCAGTGGATGGTGGCACATCACTAGATGCTCCACGCCAGCAATGCGCCCAAGTTGCGTATATGCTGGGTCGACAAAGAGTGTTTCGGGCCTATCCGCCGCGCTCGAAACGAATGCAGAGTTTAGACCAGACAAGCGAAGTGTCGATCTGTCATTTAGTGTTAGATCACGGCATGCGATCGTGCGCTGTGGCGGAAGTAGATCACAAAAGAATTGCCCTGCGAACAAGTTGTACGCATTCAAGGGCTCGTAGAGCAGTCTGGCCGTCTCTTCGTCGGTCAGCAGACCACGCAGTTTAGCGTCGAGCGTGAGATCAGCAGACGACTTGATGTCCTGATGCAGCGCCTGAATGATGTTACGGCCGGCGATGTCCCTCGCGACGTCGTGATTGCCGGGACAGACGAAGATGTCGGAGAGAGTCGCCTCGCATCTTTGGCAGAGGGCCTCTAGCCATTTCTCAGCGAATTTGTATTCGTCTGCGTGCCCGCTGTACGCTACGTCGCCTGACAGCAGGATTGCTTGAACAGGGCTGCCTAGCTGCGCACACATTGCTTCTACGTCGCGGAGTATTTCTTCGCGCTGACGCTGGTCAGGGTCAAGAGTCGTATTGACCATATCACGGCGAAAGTGGATGTCCGACAGATGAAGCAAGAGCATTCTTGATACTCCACCGTGTGCCCAGGATCCGAGTGCCGGCGATCGCACTGCCACATCGTCGCTCGTCCGCGGGCGACCATCACCCACGGAGATCGACTGAAGTTACTAGAGCACCCCCCGACTGTCGATAGGGCGTAACCGCTTGTCTGGGTTGAAAATCCGTTGGATCGGGAAACGAGGAGCAGCCAGGTAGAAGGAGTGATTCGAGACGGCAGCGTTCCCGCAGGCGTTCCCGCATTGCTCGGGGAACCCGCTGACTCACGCTGAAACCAGTCCTAAAGAACTCTCTTCGCTCGTCGTTGCAGTCCATTGCCGGTCTGCGGTTTCCGTTGATCTGACGTGACTTGCTGGGCCGAGGCCGTTTGCCGCAAATCGGCCTGAATCGATTTAGGAAACCGCCGCTCATTGGCCAGTCTGACATTCGACGGCGGGACGATCGGCGCATCCCGCGTTGTTCACTCCGCCGGACCCCGCGCCAGCAGGCTACCACCGGCCGCCTCGGTGCGGACATTGATTCCCAGCCGGCTGGCGGTCGCGGGATCGCCCCAAAGCTCGCCGGCCGGGCCATCGTATGCGACCCGCCCTGCGTCGAGCACCAGAATCCGGTCACAGGTCGCAGCGACGAAGTCCGCGTCGTGTGACGCGACGCAGGTCGTGACCCCACGAGCGTGCAATCGCGCGCACGCGTCCACCAGCCGTTCGACACCCTCGGGATCGAGGCCCAGTGTCGGCTCGTCGAGAAGCAGGAGCGGGCGTTGTTGCGCCAGCGCACCTGCGAGCGCGACGCGGCGCATTTCGCCACCGCTCAAACGAAATGGTGTCCGTGACGCGAACTCTTGCGGGTCGAGCCCGACATCGGCCAAGGCTTCAAGGACACGCCGGTCGATTTCGGCGGCCGGAACACCCGACTCGCGCAAGCCATACGCCACATCCTCACGGACGGTGGCGCCGAAAAGCTGCCGCTCCGCGAACTGGGTGACGAGACTCGGGACGGCCCGCATCGCGCCGGCCACACCGGCAGGCCATTCGACGACGCCACGATGTGGCTGCAGCAACCCACAGAGTGCCGCGAAGAGTGTCGACTTGCCGGCGCCCGATGCGCCCATCAGGCCAACACGCTCTCCAGCCATGCATTCGAACGACACCCCGACGAGCGCTGGCGCCGTCTTGCGCCCGAACATCATCCAGCGGGCTTCCAGATCACGGACGCGCACGAGTGGTGCATCCAACTTTGCCGGCGGTTTGGGTGGCGTTGAATGGGTCGGGTGCGATACACCACGCGCACCAACATGCAGCGCGGCTTTGGCCGGCAGCGATTTCAATGCCTCCGCCGGCGGCCCGTCGGCCACCACACAGCCGTCGTGGAGAACCAGAACGCGCGAATGCGCGCGCGCCTGCTCGGCGCTGGTCATCACGTAAATGACGATCGTTTCGGGCGGCAGCGCCGCAATCGCGGCCGCGAGACTTTCCCGGCCGCGCCGGTCCAGCAACGCCGCGGTTTCGTCGAGCACCAGCACGCGCGGCTGCATCACCCAAACGCTCGCGAGCGCCAAGCGTGCCTTCTCGCCGCCCGACATCTCATGCGGTGATGCGTGCCGCTGCGACTCAAGTCCGAACCGCCCGAGCGCGTCGTCGACGAGCGGCCGCATTGTCGTGGTCGGCACATTCAGGTTCTCGAGCCCAAAGGCGATCTCGCGATCCGCCGTCGTGCTCACGAACTGATCATCGGGATCTTGGAAGAGAAGGCCGACGTCACGGCGGACAGCGAAACGGGCGGCATCGTCCTGCGTGTCGTGCCCGTCCACCGTCACCCGCCCGCGGTCCGGGAGCTCGGTGCCGTTCAACAAGCGGACAAGCGTCGTCTTACCACTGCCGTTGCCGCCCAGCAACGCGACGCGCTCGCCGGTTTCGATTCGCAACGACACGCCGTCCAGCACCGGGCGCGGGCGCCCGGAACGTTCGACCACGACGTCATGCAGTTCGATCACGACGACTCCGTGAGTCTTTGGGCCCATCGCGCCGCCGGACGTGTGGCATCGGTTTCGTTTAAAGTCTTGGTACCTGCCGCCGGTGAGATTGGCGTCGGCGCGGCAACACCACATCGCGGGTCTCCACCGCAGAATCCTCGAACATCTCGACGAGCTGCATAAACAGAGACCGAGTCGCTAGCGCATCCCCCAGCGCGGTGTGGCGTGCTGAACTCTCCACCGGAATTCGGAAGTGTTTGAAAGCCCCATCGGAGGTTAGCGCTTCGAGTGGGACCTTCCCTCCCAACCAGGCGCAAAACAGCATGGAATACGTATCCACGGCTCGGTGGGACAGACCCGCAATGTCCGTTCTACCGGCAAGGGCGGCAAGCTTCCGCAGAAACGACAGATCGAATCCTACGTTGTGTCCAACGAGGGTCATGGGCTGCCCGTGCCCAGCACCACGGACGTATTCCTCGATCCTCGTCGCAGCTTCGACAGGCGCCACCGCTTCACGCTCCCATGAAGAAGCAAATCGGGCAAGGTTCTCGCGAGCAAACGCGGTCCACACCGGGGCGGGCGGGCGAATATGAACAAGGAGTGGCGCAAGATCAGCGGAAAAGGGGGCAAGCGCAATCGCAACCGGGTCATGCAGCGCCGGATTCGTCCCGGTCGTTTCGATGTCGACGACCAACAATCTATCGGTCTGCATTCTCACGCGTTAGGCCCATCTCATGCGCCCGGATGAGCGCGTACGTTTCCGTTACGATTGTATCACCAAAGAGGGTCCAGTTGTCGGCGTAGCTCCTGGCGAACTGTCGCGCCGAAATCAAGAACCCGAATGGCGCAGCAAGGAGAAGAATCCAGTTTACCTGTAGAGACCGATCGAAGCACCAAGTCACAAGGGCCCCAACCAAGGCAAGTGAAGCAACCCAGCAAGCTCCGGCGGATGCAATCGCAATCGATCGATGAAGCGTGTATTTGCTCTGATACGTCGCCGCTAAAGATGTTCGGCGATTCTGAACCAGAAGGCACCTGGCGACGCGAAAGAATTCATCCCATGGCGGCGATGCCATGCCCGGAACAATTTGTGGAGCAGCGACAGCGAATAGCCGCGACAGTTCCTGCCGGTATTGAGCCGTGGGCCTGTGCAGACGAAAGCGGAGAATATCGGTCATCGGGAGCGGCGACTTGCCCCCCGTGCACTGGCGAGAGACCCCATTCAGAACTTGGCCCAGGAAATAGCAAGCGACTCCAAGCAGCACCAGCGCTGCGATACGCGTCGATGAGGACAAACTCGCGTCGATACTCACGATCTCCGACAGTCTCAATTCAGGCAACAACCCCAAAGACCACTTCAGGGCCAGCGGACCAAGCGCAAGCCACATCGACCCAACGAAGACAGCGCACAGAAATCCAGGCAGAAGTACCCCGAACAACTCGTACGTCAGTTGCGTCAACTTTCCGATAAACGTATCCACGTAACCTCCCGACGCAGTGCGAAGCAACGCGCGTGTCAGGATCGTGGAATACGGATACGTCGGTCTATCTCGCAAGAACCGTCGATTGCGCTGGGAGTTAGAGCGCCCCCATTTCTCGCCAGAACCGCATCTAAAGGCCGGCCCCACGCCGCAGCTCGGCAAGCGTCATCTTAGACGACATCTTCCAGGAACTCGGTTGTCAGACGGCCGGCTCGGGCACCAGTGCATGGGCGGGAGCAGTGTTCGCGGCCGCAGTCGATACCGCGCTTGCGGTGGCGGTTGGCGTCGGTGACGAAACGAGCCAGCTCGTGGTGACGGCTAGGTCGGCCGTCGGAATGGCGCGGAAACGCGGCGCGACAGTCATTGCCTCGAGTTCGCCGGCCGGCCCTGTCGTATTGGTTTCCGACACGACATTCCAGCCGGCAGCGCGATGAATGGCGCGGAAGTCGGGGAGCCGCAGGCGGTTTTGGTATTGCAACCGATTGTTGATCAAGCGCCAGGACAAGTCCGAGTAACGCAAGAAATTGTACACGGACAACGTCCGGTCGAATTGCGCGTAGTGATCCACCATGTCGACGAAGTGGCTGCCGAGAGCCCGCGGTGACGCCAGGCGTGCGAACTCCCGGAGGATGCCGGTGAGAATGTCACCGGGAATGTGTTCGAACGTGTTGTTCGAGACGAACAGGTCGATGGATCCGGCCGGCAAGTCGAGCTGACGCGCGTCACCGAGAATGCAAGTGATCCCAAGATCGGACAAAAGCTCGCGGCCGCGGCGCGAAGGTGCCGTTTGCAGCACCGCCCGCAAGCGCGAGTGCGCGTCAGGGCCCCGTACCTGTACAACCCCGGACGAGATCAACGCTTCGATGCGCACGAGCGTCGCCACCGCACACTTGTCGGTCAACAAGTCCTGCAAGTCGACCGACACGACGCGGCGCGCACCATTCAGGACCATGACCAAGGGCACGATCGGCAACCAACCCGTGCCCAGCTCGAGCACGCTCGTGCCCGCGAACGCACCGTGGTGGTTTTCCCAATCTTCGACGTGCCGCTCGGCATGACGCCACCTGGTTAGGAATTGGTCGTCGCTCATCTGGATCGAGCCGGTGACGTACGTCTGGAGGAGGCGGTTCCAACGCTGCGGGTCGGGGAGCAGCGAAAGCGCTCCTTGGATCGTGGCCTTCGCAATCCAGCGTCCCATGGTGCACTCCTTCGCGGCGAACCGATCGCGACCACCGCGCATCGCGCGCCGTGGCGGTTGGGCGCAACCCCGTCTGGTCGCGGGGTGCGCCCTGACGCCAATCGTCACCGCAGGAATGCAAGGACCTGTCCAGAGACTATTCAACTCAACGCACGAGCGCCGCTTTCGCGGTCAAGACCCCGCTCGGCAAAGTCAACCGCACGACGTACAAGCCACGCGCCACCTCATGGCCGGAATCGTCGCGCCCGTTCCAATTCAAGACGTGTTCGCCCGACGTGAAGCGCGTACGTGCGAGTTGAACGACGTGACGGCCGCGGACGTCGAAAATGTCGATTTGCAGATCGGAGTCGTTCTCGTTCGTAAAGTAGGCTTCCAGGCCGCCGCCTGCGGGGCGGGCAAGGAGCACTCCGCCGCGGGTTCGACCGGTGCCGGGCGCAGCACACACATTCGCAAAATAGGCGAGCCGGTCGACGCCGCAGGAAAATCCGGGCTTCCGCGGCACACACACGTCGACGACGGCGACGCACTCGTTCCCAGCGATGTCGGCGGCGCGCAACGACATCCGGTAAACCCGTCCGTTACCCAGCGGGTCGCGCTCGGCGCGCAGCAGGAACCGAGTTGGGCTCAGGATGATCGCATCTGGACAAGGCGCGGATCCGCCGCCCCCCACGGGCTCATCGGTGCCGATGAGTTGAACGTCGTACGACAATGGTCCGCCTTCGGGATCCGTGATGCCTTGCACTTCGATCTCCACCATCCGCCCGTCCGGTGGCCAAAGCGTGGAGACAGTCGCAAATGCGTGCGAGCAGTCGGGCGGCAGGTTGGTGCATGTCGGGGCACAAATCGCATCGCGGGCGATCTCGGCGCCGAAGGGGGCGGCACAGACTGCAGACGTGGCTACCGCGCCAATTGCGACCGTACCATTCTGGCAACTGTTCCGAATCAAGGACCGCGACGCGGTAACACTCTGGCCCGGCGGGATTGCTGCGAACGAACCGGCGAGCACGCGTTCCACGAACACATCGACGGACGCCGTCGTGCTACCGCAGTTCGTCGCAGTTGCAGTGACGGTCACGGGGGCTTCCTGGCACACTCCCGGAGCCACAGATCCGGAGAGTTGAATGCAAGGCGCGCCTGGACATGCAGCCGGACAAGCCGTCTCCGGGGCGCAACCCGGCACGTTGAGGCGCAGTCGTGCCGCGATCGCAGCGCCGGTTTCGTCGATCGCACAAGGTCGCATGCATGACTTCGTGAAGGCAGGCGAATCGCATCGGTTGAAGAGCGGGCAGCTGAAGTTGAAGTTCAGCGGCGGGTCACGGCGCTCGACGCGTAGCTCGGTCGGGCCACCCGCCACGTTGAATACCTGGATTGTTCCCAGGGCGACGCGCGGTGCGCTCATGCAATTGGCAAAGGCGATGTTGATGCCGCTTGCCGCCGCATCGTCGTTGGGCGTGAGATCGAGAGCTTCACCGAGCGCAAGCGCGGTCGCAGGCGGCGTGTAGGACATGAAATAGCCGGCTGGATTCGTGACGACGATCCGAAACTCAACGCCGGTAAACCCATTGGCGACGGCGCCGCCAGGAAACCCGAACACATACAATGTGGTCGCTGCGCCCGCCGTCAAGGACGCGCAGGTTTCAGTTCCGGCGGGGTCAGCGAAGACTCCCACAAACTCGCCGTCGGCTGGCGTGCCGGCGACCGGAACATCGCCGCGGGCGCGAGGCGCGGCAAACGCCAGAACGACTAGTGCACATGCAATCGCGAAACCCTGGTGTAGTGAACGCATGATCGACCTCCAGAAGGCGAGCAGCGCCGCTTCGAGTCGCGGTCGGGTGGGCTCGTTCAACCTATTCCCTCATGCCCACGCAGTCAAGTTACGCTCCGGAGTGCGTTGAGTGAATTTCGTGTCATCTTCACTGCGAACGTTCGTCCCGGGGAAGGCTCGTTTCGGTGGCATGGTGCCTTCGCTTGCGCATGGCCCCGGCAGGTACTATCATTCCCGCGAGCCACAACCCTCGTCATCCCACCGCGATCGGCTCTTGAAACGTTGCGCTGCGACGTCTTTCTTCCCCACCCAAGACGCCGCTTCCAAGTCGTCTCTATGACTGGAGGACGTCATGATTACTGCGTGCAAGCGGCGTTGGTGGTATGCGCTTTTGGCAGGCGTTACGACACTCTATGGATCGCTGGATGCTCGGGCGGCGTCCCGCAGCACCGAGACCGAATCCTATGATGTCCACATCGGAGTGTTCTTCGACGCCCAGGGAACCGTCTGTTCCGGCACGATTCGTCCGGGAGTTCCCGGGACCATCTACATCCTGTCGAAATCCCGGCCTGGGACTGAAGTCCCCTCGGGCGCCGAATTCAGTTTCGAAGGACTCCCGAGCACGTGGTCGGCCTACGCCGTCCCGAACCCGGGCGCCTTGTCCCTCGGGGATCCGTTCGCCAACGGTGTCAACATCGCGACGTTGGGAAGGTCCTGCGCGGAGCCGGATGCCAACCCGATCCTGTTGCTGTACACAGTGCTCATCCTGGCGACCGACGAGCAGGACGACGTCCGCTTCCGGCTCGTTGCGCGCCTCCCGCCCAGCAATCCAGGGTTCGATTGTCCCCTCATCACCGAGTGCGAAGCACCGACCTTCTACATGCGCTGTGCGCGTAGTGTGCCGTGCTTCGTGAATGCGACGGCGCCAGCACCGTGTGCGGCAGCGATCACTGCGGTCCAATCGACAACATGGACGGGGCTGCGCGCGCTGTACAGGTAGCAATTCTGCGGGCGCCACGGTGGCGGGACAGACGGTATTGCGGCGGGTTTTCTTGCTGCGGTGAGCGGCAGCGTCGCGGTGCGAAAACCGTCCGCAGGTGACACAGGGCCGGCAGCGATGCCGGCCCTCGCCGTCTCGCCCGCCATTTACCATTGTGCGGTACTCTGTGCGCCAACGGCTGCTGTGTCACTCGCGCCGGGGAGCGTAGCTTGAATCACTGGGCGAAGTTGCTCGAGACCGCCCGGCACGCGCCGTCCCCGCACAATGTACAGCCGTGGCGGTTGCGGCCGGTCTCCGATGACGAAGCGGAGTTGTGCATCGAGAAACGCCGCACGCTGCCGAAAGAGGATGTGACGGGCAGCTTCATCATCCTCACGATGGCGATGTTCATCGAGACATTGGACCTGGTGGCCCGGCTGCATGGGCTGCGGGTGGACGCGGCACTTGTGCATGAGCCGGCTTGGTATTCGGCACGCCACTTGGCAACCATTCACGACGCAATCCTGCCGTTTGCTCATCTAAGTCTCCGGTCTTCGACGGAGCCAGCACCGTTCACCGAAGATCTCTTCCGGGCCCGGCGCACTTCGCGCTTGCGGCTCGCGCCGGATCCAGTGCCGGCCGAGGCGGTGCAGGCGCTTCAGGATGTAGCGCGGCGGTGGGGCCACCGCTATTCTCAAGTCGAAAATTCGGCCGTCATCGAACGCCTGTTGAAATGCAACACTGCTGCGGTCTTCGAGGATCTCAACACCCCGGACTATCATGACGAGATTGCGAGTTGGTTCCGTTTTACCGACCGCACGGCGCGGCGCAGCCGCGATGGGCTCGACCACCGTTGCATGAACGTCGCCGGATTGGAGCTGTGGGCGGTGACGCGCGCCCCGGGTCTACTTCGCCTGCCAATCGCCACGGGATTGCTCGCCAAACGGTACCGGCGCCAGATTGGTCCGGTACCGACATTGGGTGTACTCGCCGGAGGGTTCTGGAAACCCGACGAGGCGTTCGAAGCGGGGCGGCTCCTGATCTGGTTCTGGCTCGAGACGGCGCGCCGCGGCTTGTACATTCATCCGTTCGGCAACCTGGTCACCAACCCGCGTGCCGCCGCGACATGCAAGACCATGATCGGTCTCGACGACATTTGGTTGGTCTTCAAGATCGGGCGGTGTAGCGAACCTCCGGCAAGCTATCGACTGTCCGTGGAGGAGATCCTACTTGCTTGACCGTTTGATGTTGCGGGGCGTGATTTGGTTCCTGGGCGGAATCCGGCTCTTGCTGAGCCTCGACCGCCGCGCGTACCTCGTGTTCACGCTCGGACCGGTGCAGTCGCTCTTGGCGGCGATCGGCCGCCTGCGGGCGCGCGAGGTCTTTCTCAAGGCGCGGCAACATTGTCCAGCGTACCGTGATTTCCTCACCGCTGCCGGCAAACCGCGCGGCGTCCCATGGCGATGGTCACAGGTGCCGGTCACGTCCAAGGACAGTTACGTCAAGCCTTACAGCATCGAAGCGCGCTGCTACGGAGGGGCAATCCCGGCGCGCGGCGTCGTCATCGACGAGTCATCGGGTTCGTCTGGTGTGCCGAACAACTGGGTGCGGAGTGCCCGCGAGCGCCGCGAGGTGAAGCGGATCCTGCAACTGAACTACGATCTGATCTACGGCGACCGTGGTTCGATGCTCCTCAATTGTTTCGCGCTCGGCCCGTGGGCAACGGGCATGAATGTCTCGATGTCGCTCGTGGATGTCGGCATTCTGAAGTCGATCGGACCCGACGCCAAGAAGCTCGAAACAACGCTCGCGACTTTCGGGCCGCGCTACCGGTACCTCATCTTCGGATACCCGCCGTTCATCAAGTCGTTCGTGGACGGCGTGATGCTGAATCTCTCGCGCTACGAACTCGACCTCGTCGTCGGCGGCGAGGGCATCTCCGAGAACCTGCGTGCCTATCTCTCACGCCATTTCAAGAGCGTCATTTCTTCGTATGGAGCCTCGGACCTCGAGATCAACATCGGCGTCGAAACCAGCCTGACGATTGCGCTCCGGCAGGCGTGTGCCAAGGAGCCGGATCTCTCGACGGCACTCTTTGGGCGTGAGACCCCGCCGATGATCTTCCAGTACAACGCGGTCGATTACCTCATCGAGACGCAGGCGGATGGAACGCTCCTGTTCACCGTCTGCCGCCACGACAGCGCGGCCCCCAAGGTGCGCTACGACTTGAAGGATGTGGGCGGCGTCATGACCTACGCCACGCTCGAGCGGGCCTTGCGGCAACGCGGCATCGCGATCGCCAACCTCGCGGCACGGCGCAGCCGCTTCCCGATCTTGTTCGTGTACGGCCGCGCCGACCTCACCGTGCCGTTCTTCGGTGCCAAGATCTATCCGACCGATCTCGAGGCCGTCATCCACGGCCACCCGGTACTGTCCAAGGCCGTGCGGTCGTTTCAATTCACGAGCCTCGAGAACGCCGCCGGCGACCGGCGGTTGGTGATCGAACTGGAGCGCAGCGAATTGGTGGCGCGCAGCGAGATACCCGCGGACTTACGTGCCGTGTTCTTCGACGGCTTGGCGGGCTGCAACCAGGATTTCCGCGAGGTGACTCGCATGTTCAACCGCGAGGCGATCGAGATCCACGTACACGACTCCGGCATGGGTCCGTTCGCCGGTGCCGATGTGCGGGTGAAGAGCCGGTATATCGGCACGCCGCCGGTGTAGCGCGTCAATGCCGGTTTTGGAACCGAGCGTCAAACCTACGACCACCAACGGGCCCTACTTGCGAAAAGGTCGCTTTGTCGTGTCGATGAACTTTGCCTTGATCTCGGTCGTGGTCGAAAACTCTCCGGCGGCGCCTGGAAACTGCGGCGCCGCGAGTGGTCTACAGCGGCATTGAAATGAGGACGGTTTGCGGTCCTTCACCGCCGATTCTTGCTTGGATGGTGCCTGAAAAAGCTGGCCCCCACACATGGGGCAATACACCTTGTCTCCAAGCATCGATGTCATCGCTTCTCCTTATAGAAAATCGAGGTCACGTCTCTTGTCTTGGAAGCACGACGAACCACACCGCCCAGACGTCTCATCGGCACTGGCTGTGCGCTCGTTCAGAGATCCTTCGCATGCTCCGCTGCATGCATCGTCGCGCGGTACACATCGTCGACCGGGATGCCGGCGGCGTCAGCGACGGCGCGGATGCTTTCGTACTCGGGCGTGACGCGGCGCTTGCCGTCCGGACGAATGGCGATCTTGACGCGCACTCGACCAAGCTTGGTGTCGAGTTCGGCAGTGCGGCGTTCGAGCTCCCAACGCTCTTCTTCGTGCACGCGGACGCCAAGCGTCGTCGTCTCATTGAGCAACAACCGCACAAACGTCTCTGCGTCCGCCGGCCGCGCGACGACTGTAACGAGCGTCCCCGGGCGCGATTTTTTCATGTGCACTGGTGCGTAGAAAACGTCAAGCGCCCCCGCCGCAAAGAGTCGCGACATGACACTCCCGAACAACTCTGGCACCATGTCGTCGATCTGGGTCCGCAGGACGGCGACCCGGCCGCGCTGAATGGCACCGGGCTCGCGCGCCGCAGGTTCGTGCGAGTGGCTGTGAGTGTGGCCGGGTTCGTGAGGATGCGCGTGCGAGTGCGCATCGCCAGGCTGGTGCGCGTGCGCATGTTCCGCCCCACTCGCCCCGTGGGTGGCGCGGCCCGTCAAAACAATCGCCGGTTCGACCGCCGGCAATTCATCGCCGCCCTCCGCGTCCGAATCTACGAGCAACAACCGCAGCACATTCGGCGCATCCACAAAATCGCGCATCCCAGCGCCATATCCCGTCGACCGTACCTGCACCGCTGTCGACCCGAGCGGCTTGGCGAACGTCCGCAGCAACGCCGCGCCGGTCGGCGTCAGCCGCTCGCCGTCCACTTCTGTCCACCGAATTGGATAGCCCTCGACCAGTTGCAGCACCGCGGGCGGCGGCACGGGCATCATGCCGTGCTCGGTACGCGTCCGGCCGCGTCCAACGATCAATTGCGACACCCGCATGCCGCGCACCCCATGCTTCTGGCACAGCCAATCGAGCCCGACACACGCACCCGCGATATCGACGATGGCGTCGACGGCGCCGACTTCATGAAAATGAACTTCATCGACCGGCACGCGGTGCACACCGGCCTCGGCCTCCGCCAGTCGCCGGAACACCTGCACGGCCCATGACCGCGCCCGCTCGCTCAACCGGCCGCCCTGGAGAATGGCAACCACGTCGCCGAAGTGCCGGTGCGCGTGCTCGCCCGCCGCGATATCGACGTGCACCTGCGTCGCACCAATCGTATTCCTCGTGACCCGTTCGGAGCGCACCGACCAACCGGCGAGCGGCAGTGTCGCAAGCGCGTCCCGAATGACCTCGAGCGGCACGCCCGCATCGACAAGAGCGCCGAGCGTCATGTCGCCGCTCATCCCGGACGGGCAGTCGAATACGATCCAGCTCATGTGTCCCCTTCGACGCCGCGCAATTGCCGCAGCCAAAGCGCCGCCGCTGCCGCCGCTCCGAAGCCGTTGTCGATATTGACGACGGTGACTCCGGTCGCGCAGCTATTCAACATGCCAAGCAGCGCCGCAACACCACCGAAGCTGGCGCCATAGCCGACACTCGTCGGCACGGCGATCGTCGGTTTGCCGGTCAGTCCCGCGGCAACGCTCGCGAGCGCGCCCTCCATCCCGGCTACCACGATCTGGATGTCACACGCCGCGATCCGGTCGCGATGCGCCAGCAGGCGATGCAGGCCCGCGACTCCCACATCATAAATAAACTCGCACGGCGCTCCGAGCGCGTGCAGCGTTTCCATTGCCTCTTCGGCAACGCCGCGATCCGACGTTCCCGCCGTCACGACGACGACCCGGCCGCGCAACTGCGGCGGCACGGGCTCCGGTAGCCGGAACACGCGGCCCCGCTCATTGTACTGCGCGCTCGGCAACTGCCGCCGCACCGCCTCGAAGACTTCCGGCGCGCAGCGCGTCCCGAGCACCGGGCTGCCGCGCTCGGCCATGTGAGCCGCAATCGTCGCCACCTCGTCGGGAGTCTTGCCGGCGCAGAAAATGACCTCGGGCATGCCGCTCCGCACGTGGCGGTGATGATCGACGTTCGCAACACCGAGATCCGCGAAGGGCAGATCGCGCAAGCGCTCGAATGCTGCCTCCGGTGCAGTGCGTCCGTCCTGTACGGCAGCGAGCAACGCCCGCAATTCATCTTCACGCATGGGCCGTCTCCGGTGCCGACGCCGACTCGCACGACAATTGGCTGAACGATGCCGTGCGGCCTTCCGCCGCCGCCGCGTCGCCGCCCAATTCTTCATAGCGCCGCAGGATGTCCTCCACCTCGGCGTAGGTGTCGGCGCAGAAGATCCGCGTCCGCAATTCCTTCGAGCCCGGCAGATCGGCCACGTACCACGCCAGGTGTTTGCGCATGGCGCGTACGACCCGCACCGGATCGCCCGACGACTCCTCGAGTTCGAGGCGCAAATTATAGAGCGCCATTTCGACGCGATCCAACGGCGTCGGCTCGAACGCCACTTCGCCGGCCAACCGCGCCTTCACCTGTGCGAAGATCCACGGATAGCCGAAGCTGCCGCGGCCGATCATGATCGAGTCGCAGCGCGTCTCTTCGAACATGCGCATCGCGTCATCGGCACGCACGATGTCACCGTTGCCGATGACGGGGATGCGAACCGCGTCCTTGGCAGCGGCGATCCAGTCCCAGCGCGCCTTGCCGCCAAAGCCCATGGACTTGGTGCGAGCGTGGATGCTCATCCACTGGGCACCTTCCGACTCGATGATGCGCGCCGCGTCCACCGCCACGATCGACTGCTCGTCCCAGCCGGCGCGAATCTTCACCGACACGGGCACCTGGGAGCGCGCCACGACCGCACCGACGACGCGCCCCAGGCGCGGCAAGTCACGCAGCAAGTCCGAGCCGCCCGCATTGCGCACCACCTTGCGTGCCGGGCAGCCCATATTGATGTCGATGGCGTCCGGCCGGAGTTCGTTCACGAGATCAACGGCGAGCGCCATCTTGTGCGGATCGCCGCCAAAGATCTGGACGGCGACCGGCCGCTCCGCAGGCGTGAACCGCGCCAGCTCGTAGCTCCGCAGGCTGTCCCGGGTCAGCGCCTCGCTCGACACGAGTTCGGTGACGCAGTAGTCAGCCCCCTGCTCCTTGCAGAGCCGGCGGTAGATGCTGTTCGTGATGCTCGCCACGGGTGCCAGCGCCACACGCCGGCCCCGCAGCCATTGCTGCAGGTTTTCCACGCAGCAACGATACCATTTTTTCTGATTTCCGCATGCGGCCCGTCTCGGCTACACTGCCCGCCTTATGGTCGACCTCGAAACCATCGTCGGACTCTGCAAACGCCGCGGCTTCGTCTTCCAGTCGAGCGAGATCTACGGAGGTCTCGGATCGGCCTGGGACTACGGCCCGCTTGGCGTCGAGCTGAAGCGTAACGTCAAGGCGTTGTGGTGGCGCGACAACATCCAGATGCGGGAAGACATGGTGGGGCTCGACGCCGCCATCACCATGCACCCGAAGGTCTGGGAAGCGAGCGGCCACGCCGCCAACTTCGCCGATCCGTTCGTCGCCTGCACCGCGTGCCAGCGGAACTACCGCGCCGACCACGTGGGCGGCGAGATGAAGCGTGCGAAATGGGTCGCCGGGATCCAAAAGGCGCTCGCCGGACCCGCCGGCCTGAAAGACCCCGAAAAAGCGGTCAAGAATTGGGCGATGAGCGACGGCAAGAACGCCGGGCCCGGCTTGCCGTTCGTCAAGAATCCCGAAGACACCGCCGCCATTCGCGCCATGATCGATGCTCTGGCGAATCCGGACACCCTTCCGGAGCGCTGCCCGTCGTGCGGCGGCACGCTCTCCGACCCCAAGCCCGCGAATCTCATGCTGACGACCGTGCTCGGGCCCGTCGAAGCGACCGGCACGCGGGTGTTCCTGCGGCCCGAAACCGCGCAGGGCATCTTCGTCAACTTCGACAACGTGCTGACGTCGTCGCGCAAGAAGCTGCCGTTCGGCATCGGGCAAATCGGCAAGTCGTTCCGCAACGAGATCACCCCGGGCAATTTTACCTTCCGGACGCGCGAGTTCGAGCAGATGGAGATCGAGTATTTCTGCAAGCCCGGTACAGAGGACGAGCATTACAAGCTGTGGATTCAGAGCCGCTTCGACTGGTACGTGCGCTACGGGATCAAACCGGAGAATCTGCGCTTGCGTCCGCACGGGGCGGACGAGCTGGCGCACTACGCCCGGGGCTGCACCGACGTCGAGTATCTCTTCCCGATGGGCTGGAGCGAACTCGAAGGCATCGCAAGCCGCGGCGACTACGATCTCAAGCAGCACACCAAGTTCTCGGGCAAGGGACTCGACTACTTCGATGACGAGACGCGGGAGCGTTTCGTGCCTTGTGTGATCGAGCCTGCCGCCGGCGCCGATCGTGCCACGCTGGCGTTCTTGGTCGATGCCTATCGCGAAGAGCAGGTCAAAGACGAGAAGCGCGTCGTGCTCGGCTTCCATCCGGAGGTCGCACCGGTCAAGATCGCGGTGCTGCCGCTCCTCAAGAAGCGCGACGACGTCGTGTCGACGGCGCGCGGCATCGCCCAGTTGTTGCGCCACAAGTGGGTCACGGTGTACGACGACACCGCCGCCATCGGCAAGCTCTACCGCCGCCAGGACGAGATCGGCACGCCCTATTGCATCACCGTCGACGTGCAAACCGTCGGCGAGTCGGACAAGGGCGAAGCCGCCGACCACCAGGTCACGATTCGCGAGCGCGATTCGATGGAACAAATTCGCGTCCCCATCGACAGCATTCCGGCCATCATGGAAACAGTACTCACCAAGGGCTGGGCAGCGCGGCCGCGGTAAGCGCCAGAGGGGCACTGTGTCGGAGAAGGCACCGCAAAGTTTCAGCCACCACCGCCGGATCGTTCCGCTCTTTCATGTCGTGTGCGTCGGCTGCCTGGTAGCCTATTTCGTCTATTCGGCCTTCAAGCTGGTGCGGGTTCCGTCGACGGACAACTTCTTCCAGATCCTGCTCGCCTTCGCGCTGCTCCCTCTGGCCTGGTTCGCGCGCGCCTTCCCGGTGACCGCCCAGGACCGCATCATCCGGCTCGAGATGAAACTTCGCCTGCAGGCCCTGGCGCCCGATCTCATGCCACGCTTCGACCGCTTCGACGCCAAGCAGCTCGTGGCGCTGCGTTTCGCGAGTGACGCCGAACTTCCGGACCTGGCGCGCCAGGTGCTGGACGGCAAGCTCATCAAAGGTGCCGACATCAAGCGCCAGATCCGCGATTGGCGGCCGGACCACTTGCGCGTGTAGCACGGGCCGCGGCTTGAGCCTTGAACACCGATGCCAATGCTTGCTAGATTGCAGTCGACTTGCGCTCGCACCCAATGCAAATGGCATCGGCAGAGTTCGTTCGTCGCGCTGGAGGTCCTTCCATGTCGAGTCGGCAACTGTTTCGAACCTGTGTGTTGGCGATCGGCGTGACCCTCGTCGGTTGCTCCAAACACACCATGGTGTCGCGGATCGATCCCGCCACGACCGTGGACCTCTCCGGCAATTGGAACGACACCGATTCCCGCCTGGTCTCCGACGAAATGATCCAGGATGCGCTGACCATGGGCGGTCAATCGCGTCCGTGGCTCGCGAACCATATGAAGAACAGCAGCAAGAACCCGGCGGTCATCGTCGGCGCGATCCGCAATCTGACCGACGAGCACATCGCGACCCCGACTTTCGTCGGCGATATCGAGCGCGCCTTCATCAATTCGGGCAGTGTGCGGATCGTCGCGACTTCCGACGAGCGCGGTGGCGTGCGCGAAGAGCGGCGTGACCAGCAAGCCAATGCCGACGAAACAACTATCAAGAACTTCGGCAAGGAACTCGGCGCCGACTACATGCTGATCGGCACGATCAGCAAGATCCTGGACCAAGAGGGCAAGGAGAAGATCGCCTTCTACCAGATCGACCTTAGCATGGCCGACATCCAGAGCAACGAAAAAGTTTGGGTCGGGCAGAAGAAGATCAAGAAATACATCGCACGGCATCCGTTCAAACCGTAGCCGGCACTCATGTCGCCTTTGCGCCGGCCCCGGATCTTCGCCATAGCCGCTGTTACGGCGCTCACGGCCGCAAGCATGTCCGGCTGCGCGGCGTCGCATATTCAGTTCATGCGCGAGATCCGCGCCGACTTGGACCGCGCCGATTTCGCTGCAGCGTACGGCGCCTACAAGAAGAAAGCTCGCTCGACCGAGTCCGTCGACAAGCTCCTCAATTTGGGGCTTTTGGCTTTCGAGGCCAACGATCTCCCTGAAGTGCAACGGGCACTGGCGGCGGCCGACCAGCACGCCGAAGAGGCGCTGACCAAGAGCGTGTCGCGCGAGCTGCTGAGTCTCGTGACCTCCGACGCCAATCGCGCCTACCCGGGAACCGCCTTCGACCGAGCGATGCTGCATTACTATCGTGCGCTCGCCTACGTGGCAGCGAACGACACGCCGGCGGCCGTTGTCGAAGGCCGCGCGATCGCGACGTTTCTGGACGTCAACGCCCGCGACGGCAAGAACCACTATCGCGACGATGCCTTTCTGCAATGGTTTTCAGGATCGCTCTACGCGAGCGCCGGCCAGGACAACGACGCGTGGATCTCGTACAAGCGCGCCCGCGAACTGTTCGCCGACTACTATGAAGTGGCCGAGCCGTCGTTCCTCTGTCCGTTGACGGTGCAGGCAGCGCAATCCGCCGGCGTGCCGGATGCGGAGGCGCGGGTTCCGCAAGCCTGTCTCGAGGCCGCGCAACGCCTGCACGAGGGCTGGGGACGGGTCATCGTTCTTTGCGAAGCGGGGCAAGTGCCGCCGCTTCTCGAACAGAACATCGTCTTCCCGTTCCTGAAAACCGACCGCCGCGCGTGGAAAGACGATACCGAGCGCTGGGACACCGCGCGCCACCTCTACGAACGCGGCCCGCAATACCAGTACCAAACAACTGAACTCGAGTACTTGCTGCGCGTGGCATTGCCCTACTACCCGCCCGATTACACCGGGTCGCGCGTGACCGGGGTGGCGGTGCGCGAGCATGACGACCTGCAGGCCGACGCCGAATTGTCGCAGAACATGAGTGCGATCCTGCGCCGGGATCTGGACGACCGCATGGGGAGCATCGCCGCGCGGGCCATCGTCCGCGGGCTCGTCAAGTATGCCGCAACCAAGGCCGTCGAGCCGGACGACAACGACGACAAGAAGGACGGCGACAAGGAGGGCAAGAAGAAGAACAAGAAACAGAGCTGGCTCGAGAAGGCGCTTCCGGACATCGTGAACGCGATCGGGGTGCTGACCGAATCTGCCGACACACGCTCCTGGGAGACCCTTCCCGACCGCATCTATGTCGCCGATTTTCAATTGCCGCCCGGATACCACGAACTCTCGGCCGAGTTCCGGGACCGGGCCGGAGCCCGGCTCCAACACATCGATTTCCCCGGCACGGTTGTGAAGAAGAATCAAATCGTCTTCCTGCGTGCCCGCTGCCCGCAGTAGCTTGCCATCGGAGCAAACCGGGGTTATCGTTGGGGCGTCATCCCTGTGTTGCGCCGTTGACCAGGCCTGTGCGGCCGCGATGCCGTATGCCTGGAACCATCACACGAAGGATGTCGAACCATGTCCATTCGCGATCACCGGCGGTGGATCCCGGTTGCCTGCATTGCCATGGTGGGCCTCGGGAACACGTCGTGTGAAGACACGGCGACGCCCAGCTCCGGCCTCGAAATCACCAACGGCGTCGAGAGCTTTGGCCTTCGTGAGGTGACACTCAACGGCCCCCGCGCGTGGGTGCACCTCATTCGGTGGGGCCGTGAGGGCGAGCGCTTCGAGTCCCGCTTCACCGCCTCCTACCCATCCGACGACTGGTCTGCCATCGCGGCGAGCGTCGATATGGACGTGTTGTCGGCACTGCCGGCCGACACGCCGTGCGACCTCGAGCCTTGTCGGGCCACCGAGTGGCTGGAGGTCCGCAAAGGGACGCGCTCCAAACGGTTGACGTTTCCGGCCGGCGCGAGCTTCCCTGAGATCGCGACCTTCCTGCAGGCGGTCCGTTCCGTCCGCGAGTCGGTGGAGCAGCCCTGAATCGCACCTTTAGTCCCTGCTTCCTTGGAGAACAATGGTCACGAAGGAGCAACTCGCCGCCGCCATGACGCGCGAGTGCGATGTGTGTGTGCATCTCTTCGGCAAACTGACGCCCGACGCGTACGCCTACCGGCCTTCGCCCGCGCAGCGCACCACCCTCGATCTCTTGCGCTACTTGTCGATTTGCGGCATCGCCGGCTTACGTTGCATGGCGGAACAAAACTGGAAACTGTTTGGTGAATTTGCGGCGCGCTCCAAGGAAATGGCCGCCGAAGATTTCCCGGCCGCGATGGAACGCCAGAAGGCCGAGATCACCGCGTTCTTCACCGCAGTCGACGAGCACACGCTGGAGACTCAATCCGCACCACTGCCGGGCGGCGGCACGGCACTCCTCGGGCTCGCGATCCTCAACGGACCTTTCAAATGGATCGCAGCTTACAAACTGCAACTCTTCCTATACGCCAAGACAACCTGTGCGCCCGACATTGGAACCGCCAATGCCTGGCACGGAGTCGACCGCCGGGCCTAGGTCGCCGGGGCCAAAACGCCGCGCCTCAAACGACGAGGGAGGCGGTCGCCCGCCTCCCTCGCTGTTGCGTACGATCGCGCCTCGCCGGGCGTTACTTGATGACGCCGCCCGTGCGCGCCGTGTCACGTGGGTCGACCGCGCTGGACTTGCCGCCCATGCGGCGTTTCATCTCTTCGGTCGACAGCTCCTTCAGATCGTCGGCCTTGATCGCATAGAGATCCTTCACGGTCTTGCCGTGCGCGAACAAGTCGAGCGCCTTCTTGAGCTGATCGTCACCCTCGATCGACACCAGATACGCCGCCTTGGTGCCGTGCAGGCGCCGCACGACCTCGCGCCGCAGGCCCCGGTCGACGTAGACGGCGTTCGAGTCCCATGCCGCCTGGGTGTACGTGAACTTGTCGTCGACCAGCATCTGCTTGAACTCGGTCAGAACTTCCGGTGTCACCTTGAATTCCTTGACGTTCGGATGCTTGGCCGCCCATTTCACGGCGTACTGGAACAGGTAGTTCTTGCGCTCGAGATCGATGTCGAACTGCGTCAGTTCGCTCTGCGGAATCGTGACATCCGGCGTGATGCCGCCGCCACCGCGCACCGTCCGCTTGCCGACGGTGAGGAAGGTTTCCGTCGAGTCGGGCGCTTCCTTCTTCGCCTTGTCGAGCTTCAGGTCGCCGGGCTTCGGCGGCGTCACCTGGGCTTCTTCATCCTCGGCCTTGTCGCTGTCCTTGCGGTGTTCCTTGTGAATGCACCGGCCACTCGGCGTGTAGTACTTCGCCGTCGTCAGCTTGAGCGCTTCGGTTTCGGTGAGCGGATACACCGTCTGCACCGAACCCTTGCCATAGGAGGTCTCGCCGACGATGACCGCCGCATCCCAATCTTGCAACGCGCCGGCGACGATTTCCGAGGCGCTGGCGCTCGCTTCGTTGACCAGCACGACCAACGGATAGTTCCGCGCGTGCACCTTGGTCTCCGGCGTCGTGGAGTAGTAGTCGGCGTTCTGGCGCGGCGTCCGGCCGCGCGTGTAGACGATCTTTTTGCCCGAATCCAAGAACAACTGGCTCACGTCACGGGCGGCGCGCAACAAGCCGCCTGGATTGTAGCGCAGGTCGAGCACTAGGCCCTTGATGCCTTGGGCTTCGAGTCCCTCGAGCCGCGTCTGCAGTTCGTCCGCGGTGTCCTGCGCGAAGTTGGTGACACGGATGTAGCCGACATCGCCGATCTTGAATGCGTACCGCACGCTCTCGATGGCGATGATGTCGCGCGTAATGCCGTATTCGATGGGCTTCTCGACACCCTCGCGGTGCACCTTGAAATGCACGTCGGTGCCCTTGGGGCCGCGCAGCTTGGCAATCGCCTGCGAGATCGTCCAGCCGTACGTGTCGTTGCCCTCGATGTCGATGATCTGGTCGCCGCCCTGCACGCCCTGAATGTAGGCCGGCGTGCCTTCGATGGGCGCGATTACGGTCGGGTAGTTGTCGCGCACGGAGATCTCGATGCCGAGCCCGCCGAACGAGCCCTGCGTCGAAGTCATGAGGTCGTCGTACTGGCGGTCGTCCAAGAACTGACTGTGCGGGTCGAGCCCGGACAGCATGCCGTCGATGGCCTTCTTGATCAGTTCATCGGGGTCGAGGTTCTCGTCGACGTAGTACGTGAAGACTTTCTCGTACACATGGGTGAAGAGGTCGAGGCTCTTCATGACTTCCGCCTGATCCGGCGGACCCGTGCGCTTGGGTGTCTTGGGCGCGTTGTCGGCACGGAGCGAATTCGCGAACCACAGGACCAGGACGCCGGTGGCGAGGGCGGGCATCCATCTCATGCGTGCTTTCAAGGAAGGCCTCCGACAGGTGTGAGCCCACCGAGTGTAGGCTGGCGGTCGCCGCAGCAACCAAGGCGCCATGTCCCCGAACAACCCAGGCAAGGAGCATTCCAAGCAGCCGAGTCGTTCCGCATGCGGCCACCGGGGGTCGAGGCATTCCCGGGGTTCAGGGCACCGAGGCTCCGTTTCGCAGCCGCGGCCCGCTTGCTGGCAGCATTTTAGGACTGTCAGCATCCCAAAGTCGTTCAACAAGTTGGAGCCCGGGTCGGTTCCGGTTCAGTGCGGTCCGCCGAAGGCGCCGGTGCTGGCGGGCGCCCCGCCCCGGTGTGGCCCAGGCGCCACACGGCCATCCGGACCCTCCAGCCGGGCGACCGAGTTCCGAACGTGCACGACCCGCTGCAGAACGGTGATCCAAGACAGAACCATCACGACCAGGATGGCGCCGGTCAGCGCCTGTGGGCCGCACAACAAGCCCGCGATGGTGACGACGACCCGCTCCGGGCGCTCGAACATCCCAACCTTGCATTCCAAACCGAGGCCCTCGGCGCGGGCCCGCGTATAGCTCGTAATGATCGATCCGGCGAGTCCCAGCAGCGTTACGATGGCGAGGGCTTCGGCGTGCGGGCCCCGCGTGCGCAGGAACCAGGCGGCGATGCCCGCCAAGACCACGGTTTCGTCGATGCGATCGATCGTGGAATCGAGAAAGGCGCCGTAGCGGCTAACGCGCCCGGTGCGGCGCGCCAATTGGCCGTCCAGCGCGTCGCAGACGCCGGCCACCGTCAAGAGCCAGCCGCTCACGAAGGCGTGTCCGAGGCCGACAGCGATACCGGCGACCACGTTCAAGCCAAGCCCGACGAGGGTCACGAAGGTCGGCGAGACGCCCGCCTGGGCGAGAACCACGACCACCGGCGTCAGGAGGGATCGGGCCCGTTCCTGCCACACGCTCTTGGTCATCCGTCACCCTCCCCAAAAACCAGCTCCAGGCTCGAACCGTGGCCTGGCGGTTGCACGTCGGGCTTGGATCCAACCCCGGAGTTCCGATGGCCGACACACAGCGCTTGGGTCTGGACCACGATACCCTGCTCGCCTACCAGCGACAGTATCACTCCCAGAAGCGTTTGGCGGAATCTCTCTTCGGATTGTTTCGCACGCTCGGCAGTGCGCTGGAAGTGGAGCGGGTGGCCAACGTCGGCTTGCTGACGCTGACCGGGCAACTCCTCATCAAGGGTGCGGGGTTCCTCCAGCGTCACGGCCACGTCTATCGCGTCGCTTCGACGGTCGGGACGCGCGATCCGCGTTTGATCGGGTTGCAATTGCGCAGCGCCCATCCGCTGGTCACGCGCTTGTTCGAGGAGCGCCGCCTTCTGGACCTCGCCAGTGCGGACGCCGTCGACCCGACCCTCGACAAACTGCGCATCCACGGCTTCACGAGCCTGTTTCCGCTCACCGACGGCGGTGAGCCGCTTGGGATCCTCGCGCTCGGCCAAAAAATCGTCCCGGGGCCCTTGGCGGCGGAAGACCTGCAAATCCTCGATGCGTTCGGCGTCGTGATTTCCGTCAGCCTCAAGCACTCCCTTGCGTTCCAACTCGTCGAGGCGAGCCGTGCCGAACTCGAACGGCTGAACGAAATGAAACGCGAGTTCTTGAGCCACGTGTCGCACGAGTTCCGGACGCCGCTCACCGTACTCAAGAACATCTTCGAAATGATGGAAGTCGACCCCGAGATCGCTGTCATGCAACGTTCGGCGCTGGCGCGGCTCGAGAATCTCATCGATTCGGTTCTGTTGCTGAACGAGATCAACTCCCGCGGCATGAAACTCGAACCGCAATTGCTGGATGGCCAGGCCTGGATCCACAACCAGGTCGAGCCGCTTCTCGACCTCGACGGCCAATTTCAGCTGCACGCCGATCTCGGCCCCGGGATGCTCGAATTCGACTCGTTCAAGGTTGGCAAGGCGCTCGAAGGTTTGCTCAACAACGCGGTCAAGTTCGGCGGCGAGGCCATTCCAGAAGTGGCGATCTACCGCAGCACCCGCAGCTTCGTCTTGCAACGGATGCAAGATCCGGAGTGTGAATCGAGCAACCTGGCGATCGGCTTCATGCGGCCGACGGCGCCGGTCGCTCCGGACGACAGTGACGCGGCACTGGTCGTCGAAGTGAAGGACTGCGGTATCGGCATTCCGCGCGGCGAGCGCGATGCCATCTTCCAGCCGTTCACCCAGGCGGTGAATTCACCGACCCGCGGGGTCAGTGGCGCCGGGTTGGGTCTCGCCATGGCCAAGCGCATTGTCGACGCGCATGGCGGCGAATTGTTCTGCCGCAGTGTGGTGGGTGAAGGCACCATCTTCTACATGGCGGTGCCGTGCGCACCCGTCGGCAGATCCTGAAATCGAATCCCGCCCTCAAGCCTCGACGACGTAGCTCGCGACATCGATCCCGTGCTGGCCCGCGTCGATCGACTTCAGGATTCCAAGACTGGCGGCGGTGGCCGTACCGGCGGCGAGATCGACCGTTGTGGGCGGTTCGATCCGAACCCCGGCCGGGTCGGCGATGATTCGAACCATGGGCGCGCTCGGCGCGGCGGCGTTGTGCTGCACGACAACCGCCGTCGATTCATCGGTCAACAGAACGATGGTTCCCACCGGATAGATGCCGGTGGCGTTGATGAACGCCCGCACGAGCATTGGGTCCAACCCCCAGGCCGGGTCGTCGCGCATGTTCTTGAGAACGCGGTCGGGCGCCCAAGGCTTGGAGCGGTAGCTGCGCACCGAGGTCACGGCATCGAAGGTGTCGACGACCGAAACGATGCGCGAATAAAGTGTCGGCCGCCGCGGCCGCACGACGCGCGGATACCCCGAGAGATCGATGCGCATGTGATGCTCGTACGCCGCCAGCATTTGCCGCAATGGTGCGTCGGCGAACCCATGGATACGGAACAACGTCAGAAGGCCGAGCGCCGGATGCTTCCGCATCTGCGTCCATTCCGTGTCGGACAGTGCCCCTGGCTTGTTGATGACGTCGCGGCTGATGCGCATCTTGCCGATGTCGTGCAGGAGGCCGCAGAGGCCGAGTTCGTAGAGTTGATGGCGGTCCAACCCGAGCTTGTGTCCGAACACGACGCAGAAAATACAAACGTTGACGCTGTGCGTGAACGTATATTCGTCGAAATCCCGTAACGTCGTCATCCCGAGCAATGCAGACTCGTTGTTGAGCACCTGATCGACGATGCTCTGCACGGTGCGCTTCACGCGCCGGACGTTTGCCGCTTGGCCGAGGCGGACACCGGTCAGGATCTCGCGCGAGACGAGCACCGAACGTAAGTACACGCGCTTGGCCGCATCGGTGCGCTCGGGTGTCGCGCGGCCGCCGGCCTGCGCGAACACCGTGATATGCCGGACCCCGAGTGCCGCCAATTCCGCGACGACGTCCCCATAAGTCGTCACGCCGGTGGTCCGCCCGGTGAGCACCGACAGGAACTTGAGGCATTCCTCCGGTGCGATCCCGGGGGTCAGAGCGATGCCGCCGATCTGGAGGCGCGTGAAGAGCCGCTCCACCGAGTCGAACACCGTGTAGAGACCCAGATCGAGCGGCAGGCGCACTTGGTTCAAGAAGAAGCAGCCGCCGCCCATGCGTAATTCGAGATTCGATTCGGTCTCGAAGAGCCGCGTCGCCGTACGGTGCAAGTCCCGCACGACGTTCTGCACCGTCTGGTTCTCGGCTGGATACAACTTCACGGCCTGCAACGCCGCGTGGAACGACGCCACGAGGCGCCGGCCCTGAGCGCGCAGATTCGGACTGACAGGCGCGGCAATCGGCCCATTGTTCATGCCTGGCTCCTTTGCAGGGCGCGTTTCACCGCGGTACGTACGGCCGGCTCGGCGTCGTCAACGGCTTTTTGTAGTGCGGCCTGCGCCTCGGGGGCCGTGATCGACCCGAGGGCACGCGCCGCGCACGCGCGCACGTCGGGCGTCTCACGATGCCGGAGCACCCGGCGCCCGTTCAGCAACCGGTGCAGAAGCGGCACGGATTGCACGCCACCGGCGCGTGCATACGCATCCACGAGCGCTAGTTTGTCCCCGAGCGCGACGCTGCGAAATTCGCGCGCCGTGAGGATGGCCTCCAGGGCCGGCAACGCCGGCGCATGCTGCCACGTACCGACACCCCAGGCGGCAGCCAAACGAATGTCGCGGTTCTCATGTTCGAGCAACGGGACGAGCAAATCCATCGCAGCGGGCACGCCGAAGGCGACCAGTGTTTGGATTGCGGCGCGTTGAATTTCGAGCTCGGGATGTTTCAGAAGCCGCCCGACCACCGGAACGAGGTCGATGCGTCCGAGCGGAACAGCCAGAGCGAGTGCCGCGGTCAGCAGTTGCGGATCCGAGGCCACCAGGGTCGTTGCCAGCACGCCCGGGTGGGCCACCGCGACGCGCTGTGCGGCGTCGCGAATCACCTCGCGCAATTCGGCGTGTGCACACACGGTACTCGCGCCAAGCAGCGTCCCGAAGGCGTCGCCACCCGCCGGACGCAAGAGCAATTCGAGATCTTCGACCCGGCACGGATTCTCGGACGCGAAAAGACTTTGCCAGAATTCAGGGCGTGCCGTCAGTGCGACTGTCTCGCGCACGATCCGCTCGACCTCCACCTGCTGGAGCGCATCGACGAACCGGCCTTCCTCGATGACTTGACTCAGTTCTCGCAGCGTATGCACCGCGACGCGGGTTTCGCCGGCGGCGAGTTGGCGCGGCAGCAGTTGAGCCACGACTTGCAATGTCTCGGCGCGGATCGCTTCGTCCGGATCTTCGAGAAGGTCGAGAAGCGCATTCACGACGTCGATTTCCACATCGCGCTGCAACTCGGCCTCGATCGCGCGTCCAAGAGCCTCGAGGTCTTCCGGCCCGAGAGACACCGGGCGGGCGAGCTTGGCGTGCACCGACTCGGGCAGCCCGACGGGGTCTTGCCACGGCGCCGGAGCCGCCGCGGCAGCCGCCGGGGACGGCGGGCCTGCTGCGCTGTGCGGCGGCGTTTCGCTCGCATCTGCCGGTAGAGTTTCATTGTCCGGCGCCGCGCCGCTCGTGCCGCTCAGCATAGTGCTGGAAGCATCGCCCGGCGCACTTCCGGTGGCGGGTTCGTGCGGCGCATCCTCGCCTTCTGCGAGCTCGACGTATTGATAGCGAAATGCCGTGAAGTCCTGCGCCCATAAAAGCGTCAAAAGATCTTCTTCGGTGTCGTGGGCGTTTTGCGCTGCCAGAAGCAACTGCACGAAGGCATCGATGTCGCGCTCTTCGAAGCCCGGTAGAAATGTAATGACCCGCACGCTGTCCTTGTAGAACAAGAACGGCAGGGAGCCGCTGCGGCGCTCCGCTTCGTGCACTGTCATTTGGTCGAAGACCAAACGGTCTTCGCTCACGGCGACCGTGAGTTCGGGGATGTACTCCCAGAGAGAGCGAAAGCAATCGCGGAGCGTGGAGAGGCGTCCACCGACTTGCGCATTTCCGGGACCGTACATCTCGTAGGCGCGCAGAAGTTGTTGCAGGGCGTTGAATACAGCCGCGACGCGCTCGCCGATCGCGGATTTTTCCGCGGTTTCGGCGCCACCAGTCGAGGCGTGGGTCGCAGGCATTCGAATGACTCTCCGTAGGAATTCGGTAGTTTACGGCCGTCTGAACCACGCACAGCAAGCCCTATGCCCGCAGGGCCGGTGCCGGAGCGACGATGAAGCAAAGGTGTCTGGCGGTCCCTCGAGCTACTTCACGAGCACCATGCGATGCGTGAACACCCGGCCGTCGGCTTCCAGGCGCACCAGGTAAACGCCGGCCGCGACGCCACGGCCGTGTCCGTCGGTGCCGTCCCATGGCAGCGCGTGGGCGCCGGCCGTCAGGCTGCCATCGACAATGCGCCGCACCAGCCGTCCGGAAAGATCGTACACGGCCAGATGCACGGCACCGGTCGTCGCCAGATCGAAGCGAATCTTCGTCATGGGATTGAATGGGTTCGGCGCGTTGCCCACGAGGCGCGTTGGAAGCGGCGGGTACCCGGCGTCGGTCACTCCCTGGAACCAGCCGATGTCACGGAACGCAAACTCGGTCAAGTCGACCTTGCCGGCCTGTAGGTCTGGATTGATCGCCGGTTCCATGAGTAGATTCGGCAGCGCGGCCACATCCCAATGCGAAATCGAGGAACCGGGCTGGACGGGATTCGGGGTGAAGAGCAGCACGCGGCCCTGCGCGTCCGCTCCGGCATTCTGCGCCAGGTCGAGCTTGAGAGTGGCGTTCACGCCGCCGCCCAGCTGTGCCCGGATGATATTGCCATCGGCGAGCGAAATCCCGACGACCGGAATTGTGATCGCCGGGTCGGAGCCGCCCGGCGCCAGAGTCTCCGCCACGTTGTTGGCAATGATGACACCGATGGCCCCGGCAGCCTGAGCCCGGGCTGCCTTGCTCGCGAACGTGCAGCCGGTGGCGCTGCGGTCGATGAAGGCAATTTTGCCGCTGACCTGGGCGCCATTGAGAATGGCCGAGCAGGCGTCACTCGTCGGCGCCGTGCCGTCGTCCACGAGCGCGACTGCGCCGCTCAACCCGGTTGCCGACAGGTGCGCTCCAAACGCCGCGGCGCTCGCCCCATACGTGCCGGCGATCCCCGCCGGCGAGTTGACGACGACGAGGGCGCGCGGCGCGAGCAGCAGCGGTGAAGCGAGCGTTGTGTTCTGCCCGTCCCACACGATGTTGCCGGTGTTCATCGCCGACGCGACACGCTGTGCCGCCGTGAGCTGGTCCCAGTGTTTGCTTTGAGTTTTGTCCAAGATCCGGCGGTCGTACATGGTGGGCAAGCCGGCGGTTTGAAAAACACCGGTGCTCAAGACGACGGACGAGGCAAAGCCGAGGCCGTGGCCGATCTCGTGCAACACGACCGGCAGCAGATCGATGTTCGTGCCCTCGTTGCCGTCGAGACCGTAGTACCAACCGGTGCCGTTCAAGCAGGCGGCGTTGCCGTTCAGGCTGGAGTTGAACTGCGCTTCGACATCATTGCCCGCGGGGTTGAGGTCGGACCCGTGCAGCCGGTTGGCCAGCGCTTCGGGATAGGCGGTGTTGGCGACCGGCGCGCCTGGGAAATTAGCAAAAAAAGTTGGCGCGCCGGCCTGGCCCAAAATCGCACTGCCCGGACTGCACGAGAGGGGATCGAAAGCCGCTTCGATGCGAATCGTCACCGCACTCGTCAGCAGCGCTCCCCAGGCCTGTCCGGCGCGCGCGAAAACGTTCAACCGTTGCTGTCCGATGGTGGTCCCGGCATTGCCGCCCACCACCGCCGCCGGGGTGGCATCGTTGAATCCTTCGCCTGCCCCGTCGACATTGACTATGACGATGGTGGCCGCCGCATGCACCACACCATTCGCGAGCACCAGAGCGGATGCGAGCGCCAAGCCGAACCCGGGGTGCTTGGTGACATTCCTGCGGCCTCGCATACTCACTTCACGTCCCGGCCATCCACCGTGATCGCCGCGGCACCGGCGCCCAAGAGGAACTGGCGGACATCGTTCGCGTCGGTCGCACAGCCGGTGGCGATTTTGCCGTCCGCACCGCACTGTGCGACGGCATAGGTCCGTCCGCGCCCGCGCATGTCGATCTGCAGTGTCCCGTCGGCGAACAGACGCGAGGGTGCTTCGCCTTGCGGCTCGGCAGGCAGGTCGAGCCCTCCGGCCGCCTCACCCGCCGCCAGTCCGAGGGTTCCGGTCTCGGGATCCATCGCGACGCGCATCGCGGCAGTCGACGCCGCCGGCGCTGCGGCTTGCCCGGTTGTTGCAGCGTGGCGATGCACGAGCCCTGCTCCGAACACGAGCACGGCGATGACAATGACGCCGGCGAACCACTTCGCGCCGGGCACCCAATGGACAGAAAAGCGATTCATGCAGGATCCTTTCTGTCGCGGTGCGCGCTCCAATCACGCGGATAGCGGAAGTCATGGCCGATACTGCGGCCCGAAATTTTGCAAATGAGCGGCATGCGCCGCTTGTATTGCGAACGCGTGACCAGATCCTCGATTCGCGCTACGAAGCGCGCATCGAATCCCAGCGCCACCAATTCGTCGTGCCGGTAGCGGCGCTCGATCATGAAGTGCAGCAACTCGTCGACCTCGGCGTACGTGAATCCCAACTCCTCTTCGTCGGTTTGTCCGGCCCACAGATCGGCGCTCGGGCTCTTGTCGATGACGCGGCCCGGCACCCCCACGGCGCGCGCCAGCGCCCAAACTTGAGTCTTGTACAGATCGCCGATCGGATTGAGGGCCGACGCCATATCACCGTGGATGGTTCCATAGCCGAGGAAAAGCTCGGTCTTGTTGCTCGTGCCGAGCACGAGCCCGCCGCTTGCCGCCGAGTGGTCGTACAAGATGGTCATGCGTTCGCGCGCCATCTTGTTGCCACGGCGGAGCGATGCAGCGTCTGGGAAGCGTTCGAAGTAGGCGTCCACTTGCGGCGTGATGTCGACCCGCAGGAGCGCGACGCCGCAGGCCTCGGCGACGAGCCGCGCATCGGCCTCGCTCTCGGGATTCGAGGTGCGATACGGCATCACGATGCCCGTCACGTTGCCGGGCCCGAGGGCGCGCGCCGCAAGAAAAACCACGAGTGCCGAATCCACTCCACCCGACAAGCCCAGAACGGCGCGCGTCGCGCCCGTCTTTTGCACGCCATCGCGCAGAAACGCGACCAGCACACGCTCGGTGAGATCGGCATTGAGGGCGTGTTCGCGATAACCGCGGCGCAGGCGCTCCGCCATGGCTGCAGGCTGGGTTCGTGTCATGTTTTCCACCGCCGTGCAGAAGTCACCGGTCACGGCCGTCGGCACCCGGAGACACGTCTGGTGCACCCGTCATGCCACTGCCACTCGTGCGCCGTTGGCGCTGAATGCGCTCCAATTCGGCGATCGTGATGTCGAGGCGTTCGCTCCGCAGCGTCGGGTCGCCGACCCGGTAGCGCCGGACCTCGTTCCAATCGATCTCGGTCACAAAGAGTCCGGCTTCGAGCAGCGGCGCTTCGAACGCCACCCGGCCACCGGGCGCGATGACTCGCGAACCGCCCCAGAACGCCAAGCCGTCCTCGAAGCCGACGCGATTCACCAGCACCACCCAGCAACCGAAGAGCTGGCTGTACATCTGAAGTGCGGTGTGCCACACATTGACGTTCGAAGTCCCGGTGTCGCTGACGTCGGCGCCACGCAACGGGCTGGCGGCGGCCGCGACGATACACTCCGCGCCATCTTGCGCCAGCACGTAGGCCGTCGACGGATGCCACACATCTTCGCAGACGAGCGTCCCGACGCGTCCAAGCCGGGTATCGAAGGCCCGCAGTTGTTCGCCGGATGCGTAGAGGCGTCCTTCCTCGAACAATCCGTAGGTCGGCAGATACACCTTGCGATGCACATGCGTCACTTGGCCGTGATCGCAGAATGCATAACTATTGTAGAAGCGATGGTCGGCGGATTCCTCGACGAAACCAAAGCCGAGGGCAAGGCCGCGGCTGGCGTCCACGAGAGCACGGAACGCCGGGTTGCCGGCGTCCATCGCCACATCCGGGACCAGATCTTTCAATTGGTAGCCGGTGGTCGAAAGCTCCGGAAACAGAACCAAGCCGGCGTTCGCGGCGCGCGCCGCGGCGATGGTTTCCAGGTGCATCTCGACGTTCGCACCCAGGTCGCCGAGCCGGGGCGCCACTTGGGCAATGGCAAGCCGCACGGTGCGCAGCCGGGGCCCGCTCGCGATCGTCGTTGGAACTTCAGTGACGGCCATCCCGTTGCCTCCCGAACGCGTTCAGTTTACTACATGGACGCAGTTCGCGCTCCGGGACGGCGGCACGGTACGTCCGGCGCGTCAGTCGCCCGGGTGTTGCGGCGCGTCGCCCAGGCGGCCCGGCATGTCGGCGAGGATGTACACCATGACAGCGAGCGCCGCGGTGTTCTTTCGCAATTCGATCGGGTCGACTTTATCGAGCATATCGGCCTGGGTGTGGTGCCAGTCGAAGTAGTGCTCGCCGGTGGTGCGGTGGGCGACCCCAGGAACGCCTTTTTTCATCAGTGGGTCGATGTCCGCTCCGCCACCGCTGTCGTTGATCTGGCCGGCTCCCAGGCCGGCGAGCAACGGCGCGATCTCGCGGGCCAACGCCACGGCGTTCGCGGTCCGCGGCACATCCGTCGAATCGCTCCCCGCCTGCTGCACCTTCACCCCAAAGCCGACGGGCTGTTCGACACCACCATCGGCTTCGATAACCGCGACGTGCTTCGCGTACGCCTCACCCACTGAATCTTTGTACGCCTTGGCGCCCTCGGTGCCGTTTTCTTCGTTGGTCCATAGAATGACGCGTACCGTACGCCGCGGCCGTAGTCCGAGCTGGCGCATGAGCCGCAGTGCTTCCATGCTGATGATGCAGCCGGCGCCGTCGTCATGGGCGCCCTGTCCCACGTCCCACGAGTCGATGTGGCCGCCTACCAGCACGACTTCATCGGGGCGCTCGCGGCCGCGAATCTCACCGATGACGTTGTGCGAGATGGCGTCCGGCAGCATCTTGGCGTTCATTTCCAAGTGCACGCGCACGCGCTGGCCGCGATCGAGGAGCCGGTGCATCATCGTGGCATCTTCGATGGTCACCGCGGCCGCCGGAATCTTCGGGAAGCTGTCGACATACGCCCGCATGTTGCCGGTGTGTGGCGTCCGCAAGCTCACCGGTCCGACCGAGCGCACCAACGCCGCCACGGCGCCGTGCGCCGCCGCCCGCTTGGCACCGTCGCCTCGGTACCGCACCGTCGTTCCGTAGGTGGTGAACGGCACGTCGTACAGCACGATCTTGCCGCGCACGGCGTCCGCCGGCAGGGCATTCAGCGCGGTGAAACCATCCACGGCAACAACGTCGGCGGTAATGCCACCCTTCGGAGTGCCGACGCTGCGCCCGAGACCCAACATGCTCAGCTTCTGCGGGCCCGGCTCCACCATCTCGGCGTGTTCGTCGCCACGCACCCAGTGCGGCACTTTTACGGCCTGCAGTTGCACGTTCTCCAGCCCGTCCTCGCGCATGGCCTCGGCAGCCCAGCGCACGGCGCGCTCCAGTGCCTCGGAGCCGGACAACCGGTGGCCGATTCCATCGCACAATTCGGAGAGCCGTTGATAGGCGTGATCGCTGGTCATCGCCGCACCGATGAGGCGCTCCGCCGCGTCGCGGTATTGCATGGCGAGCGGCATTTCCCCGGGCGGGATCGTGGGTTGAATTCCATTGCCGGTCACGGCCGCGGGCGGCCGGACGGCGACGGGCGCTGGGGCGGATTCGGCCGCGTAGGACGCGCCGGCTGCCACGCAGCTGGTCACGACGAACCACCCGAGCGGGTGCGAGATCACCACCGGCAATTTCATGCTGGGCCTCCGTTCAGCCACGCAAGCGGACGAGGATTTCGGCCACGCGCTCGATGTCGTCCAAGCTCACATCGAGGTGGGTGACCATGCGGATGTATCGTGTATCCCAGAGATTGACGATCACGCCTTCGCGCTTCAGGTCTTCTTGGAGAGCGCGTGGCGTGTCGCCGGCGCCCGTGGGCTCGACAATGAGAATGTTCGTATCGGGAGTGTGTACCGCCCGCAAGCCGGAGGACTTCGCCACCGCGGCTGCCAAACGCCGCGTCTTCTGGTGATCGTCCGGCAAACGTTCGAGATGGTGGTCGAGCGCAAACAGGGCCGCGGCGGCGATCACGCCCACCTGCCGCATGCCGCCGCCCCACATCTTGCGCAAGCGGTGCGCGCGGCGCATCGTCTCCGCATCCCCGGCGAGCGCCGAACCAATGGGGGCGCCGAGACCCTTTGAAAAACAAACGCTCACGGTATGCGCACAAGCGCCGTACGCATCGAGCCGGATGCCGGTCGCGGCGCTCGCGTTCCACAACCGGGCGCCGTCCAGATGCACCCGCAGCCCGGTGGATGGCGCCCAATTCCAGATGTCGCGCATGCGCTCGAGGGCGAACACCTCGCCGCCGCGTCCGTTGTGCGTGTTCTCGATTTCAACCAAGCGCGTCTGCGGCTGCGAGGCGTCGGACCGGCAAAGCGGGGCCAGATCCTCGACCCGAAAACCGCCCGGCGGCGAATCGACGGTCCGGAACTGCACGCCCGACAGGGCGGCGCCGGCGCCGCATTCGTAGTGCAGCATGTGGGAAGCGCGATCGATCAGCACCTCATCGCCGCGCTGCGTGTGCACCGCGAGCCCGAGCTGGTTCGCCATCGTACCGCTCGGGGTAAAGAGCGCCGCTTCCTTGCCGAGCAATTGCGCAACGCGGTCTTGAAGGGCGCGAGCGGTGGGATCGTCGCCGAATACGTCATCGCCGACTTCGGCTTCGGCCATCGCCCGGCGCATGGCGGCTGTGGGTCGCGTCACCGTGTCGCTGCGCAGATCGATGGCCACGTGTCTCAACCTTGGGCCACGAGATCCTTGAGTTCCTTCGACACTTTGAATACCGGCACCTTGCGCTGTGGAACGGGTGCCGGCTCGCCAGTGCGTGGATTCCGCGCGGTGCGTGCCTTGCGTTGTTTTACTTTGAAGGTCCCGAAACCACGAATCTCCAGATGCTTTCCCTCGGCGAGCGCATCGGCCACGGCTTTCAAGAACATATCGACCGCTTCGGCGATCTCCTTCTTGGTGAGCCCGGTCTTCGCCGCGATATCTTCGACGATTTCCGCCTTGGTCATGCGAAAGCCTCCTGTGGGTCCGAAGTTCGGGGGATCCCGTCGGGAGCGACTCTAACGCCCGCCTTCCAACGTGTCAATAGCTTGCAAGATAGCGAGTTACCGCACCAGGTCGAGTCTTGCAGCGAGCGTGCATTCTGCCGCCATACGCGCCGCGTGGACCCCGTGCATGGCCGTCCACCGCGAGGAATTCGAGGACACGCAGAGGTGAGGCAGGCGTCAGGAGTCCGGTTTTCGTACCCGGAAACCCCGTTGTGTGGGCGGTGCGTTGTGACCGCCGTCGGTGCGCCCCGGAACCGCGCCGCATGCGGCTCCCGACAATGAGCCGCGCTTCACCCCGGCGCGTGCGGCACATCGGTTGCTGAACAGGGCTTGTCGCGAGGGAGCGCACCGCTATCACACCAGCGAGTCGCATCCCGCTCCCCGCGACACCTTCGCGCCAACGGGCTCGAGGGTACGACTTGCGCAAAGTGGCCGAGGCGTTCCGGCACTGCGTTGCGCCGCAGCAATGTTCGTGAGGGGCCAGCCGGAAGCTGGTTCGTGGTCGTCAACAGGAGGTCCGTTCGTTCATGACTAAGCGAAGCAGCATCCTGGTTACCCTATTCGCCGCGGTCGCACTCAACGCCGTTGGCTGCAGCAATGATTCGGCGACGAGTCCCGTCGTCGACACCGTGGCGCCGTCCCCCGTTCTGGACGTCGATGCCGCCGTGGTGACTCCGACCAGCGTCGAGGTCACGTGGGCGGCAAGTCCCGAGGCGGATGTCGTCGGCTATCGCGTCTTCCGCTCGGTGAACGGCCTCGCCGCGACTCTCGCCGTCACGGTCGGGACGACCGATTGGACGGATAGTGCCGTGCAGCTGGGTTCGGCCTACGTCTATGAAGTCGCCGCCGTCGACCAAGCCGGCAACGAAGGCGCGCACGTCGTTTCCGCCCAGGTCGTCATCCGCAACGGCGGCGTCCTCCGCGGCGGCGTCCGCGACTGACCACGAGGGGTCGAATCAAAATGCGGCCGGTTGTCGATGCACAACCGGCCGCGTTTTTTTTGCCGGTAAGCGCCTTTCGAAACGTGCCGTCCTCAGGCACTCAACGGTAGAGTGCCTTGACGCGGCCCCAGAGTTCGGGCGCGGTCGACACGGGGCAGGTGATCCGCATCGTCATCCGTGGCACCTCTTCCCAGCTGCCGTGCAGGCGGTTCGGGCTGCATGCAGGGTCGAGAAACCCCGGGAAATTCGCCGCGAGGGGCAAGAAGTCCGTGGTGCCGAGGACATCGCCGTACGGGCTGGTCAATGTCAGCACGCAACTCGAATTGTCGAAGTCACCGCTCAACGTGATGTCAGCCGTCACGTACGTGAGTTGAAAATCGATGTAAGACCATGACAGGACGACGGTCGTCGGGGCCGGTCCCAGCGTGCCTGTTCCACTGCCCCAGGGCCCCGGATTGAGACAAAAAGTGCCACCCTCGAAGGTGTTCGTGAACCGAACAAAGCCGAAGCCGGAGTCACGATCGTCCACAACTGTCTGTTGGCCCGGCTGGACCCCGCAGGAGAAACCCCACTGAGTGCCCAGGGCAGAACCGTCCCACGACTGCGAATTGAAGACATCGCCCAAGCCCTGGCTCGCGTTGTGTGGCGCCGCCCACGACTGTGACGCGCGACCCGCGAGCAGCGAGCCACCGAGGTCGACCGATGTATAAGTACCGGCGATGGGTGCGGCTTGGGCAGCCGTGGCAAGTGCAACGAGCCCGGCCACCGACAGGTGAAACCCGTAGTGCTTCATGGAAGCCTTCCTTTGGGGGCGTTGATCCTTGCAAAAAGTAGATCGCATTGGGAGCCGGTGTGCAACGGGGGCGGCGGGCAATCAACTGCCTGACAAAGCCTTCAACACCGGGGATAGCAGTGCCGAACCGATCCCGATGAATTTCCAAGCCACCCCGGAGTACACCAAAACCAATACCACGATGAAGCCCCAGCGCATGCCAAAGGTCTGGTAGTGCGCCGCCAGCCGTGGCGGCAGGAAATGATTCACCAGATAGCTGCCGTCGAGCGGCGGCATCGGAATCATGTTGAACACCGCGAGGACAACATTGAGGTACTGGACGAACGGCAGCGTCTTGTCCGCGAAGGCGTGAACCGTGAACGCGACACCAGATTCTGCACCACCCAGGAACAGCCCATTGAGGCGCATGAGCAGCGCTGCCGCGAGCGCCAAGATCAAGTTGAAGCCGGGACCGGCGAGTGCCACAAGGACGTCGTCGCGGCGCGGATTCCGCAACTTTCGGCGGTCGATCGGCACCGGGCGCGCCCAGCCGATGAGCGGCACGCCGGAGAAAATCTGCAGCAACGGAAACACCACGGTGCCGATGGGGTCGATGTGCGGGAGCGGATTGAGCGTCACCCGCCCGAGTTGCTGTGCCGTGTCGTCACCGCACCGCAACGCCGTCCACGCGTGCCCAAACTCGTGGAACACGAGCGAGAACAGCAAGATGCAATACAGCAAGATGCCGTTGAAAATCAGCTCGGGCGACATCTCAACTCCTCGGCCGTTCGATCTCTTGGCGCACCCGCGCGGCGTAGGCGTCCCGCAACAGGGCGGTCACCGGGCCGGGGCACGGCGCCGGCAAGTCGTGTCCGTCGACCGACCGCACCGGCAGGATGCCACGCAGACTCGCGGTCAGAAAGGCCTCGCTTGCCGCCTGCAGCGTGGCCCGGTCGACCTCTCCTTCACGGTACGGCACGGCGGCGATTCGCGCCAATTCGAGCCCGACGCCGCGTGTGATCCCTGGCAAACACCCGTCGCCGGGCGCCGGTGTGCGCAAAACTCCCGCCGCATCGACCAGAAAGACGTTGGTGAAGCTGCCTTCGGCGAGAAATCCACGCTCGTTGAACTGCACCACGTCGAAGGTTTCCGGGCGCTGGGCTTCGCGGCGTTGCCAGGTACTCCAGGCGTAACTCGTCGACTTGATGCAGTGTAGTGGGTGCGCGACCCGCATCTGCGGCGAGACTTCGATCGCCACGCCCGGCCCACCGGCGTGGTTCTCCTCCGGCTCCTGCCACGGGTCGAGCGTCAACACCGCGGTTGGTGTCCCCGGCCGCTCCGCTTGGTGCGTTTCGGTACCGCGAGTCACCGTGATCCTGAGCCGCCCCAGTTGCGCCGCCGCGGGATCCGCCGCCACGAGCGCCTGCACCGCGTCGCGGAGTTCCGCCGGCGACATGGCAACCGGCATCGCCAGCCGGTCGAGGCCGGCCGCAAGCCGTTCCAGGTGCAGGTCCAAGAAGAGCGCGGCGCCTGACTCGACGCGCAGCGTTTCGAAAACACCGTCGCCGGCAAGCCAGCCGCGGTCGTCGACAGCGATGTGCACCTCGGACCGCCGCACCAGCCGCCCATTCCACACCGCGTGCGGGATGCGGCTCATGGTGCGCGCCGTTCCACCGCTGCCAGCGCTTCGCAGAGCGCCCGCCCCTTGGCGAGCGTCTCCTGGTATTCGTGCTCCGGCTGCGAGTCGGCGACAATGCCGCCACCGACATGAAAGTACGCCTGGCCATTCTGGACGAGAAACGTGCGGATGAGGATGTTGAAATCCATGCTGCCGTCCAAGCCGATGTACCCCGCCGAGCCGGTGTAGACGCCGCGGCGCACCGGCTCGAGCGCATCGACGATCTCCATGCAGCGCACCTTTGGAACCCCGGTGATGCTGGCGCCGGGGAAAGTCGCCGCCAATAGATCGAAGGCGTCGGCGTTGGACTGCAGGCTGCCGGTAACCCGGCTCACTAAGTGGCGGACGTGCGAGTACGCTTCGACGTGCATGAAACTCTCGACTGCCACACTGCCGGCTTCACAGACGCGGCCGATGTCGTTGCGCGCCATGTCGACGATCATGAGATGTTCGGCGCGTTCCTTCTCGCTCGCAAGCAAATCGCGCTGCAGGCGGCGGTCGGCCTGGCGTTCGTCGACGCGCGGGCGCGTGCCGGCGATCGGGCGGGTTTCGACCCGGCCGTGTTCGACTTGCACCAGCCGTTCGGGCGAACAACTGACGATCTCGTGGTCGGGAAACCGCAAGTACGCCGCGAACGGCGACGGGTTGATGGCGCGCAATCGCCGGTACAAATCGATGCCCCGGCCGGCGAATGGCGCCGAGAACCGGTGCGATAGATTCGCTTGGTAAATGTCGCCGGCCAGGATGTGTTCGTGGCAACGGGCCAGCATCCGGTCGTACTCGGCACGCGTCAAATTGCTCTGCAGCCCGGCCGCCGCCGCGCGCCGGGTCGCGGCCGCCCGCGCTGGGCGCTTCGCGGTCGCGGCGCGCTGCACCGTATTCCAGAGCGCGCGCAGTTGGCGTCGCGCCCGTTCGTAGTCCTGGCGCGGATCGGTGCCGCAATGAACGCTCGTGCGCAGACTGAGCGTCGAAGCCGCCCGGTCCCACACCAGCACCCGGCGCACGAATCCAAAGCGAAACTCCGGCACGCCGAGATCGTCGGTCACGGTGTCCGGGAGACGCTCGAGCCGGTTCTTGAAGTCGTATGCGACATAGCCGATCAGGCCGCCGCCGAAACCGTCCGCATACGGGACCGGCGTGGCGCCTTCGGCGGCGAGCACGGCGCGCAACTCCGCGAGCGGCGAAGGGCTCGGCGCCGAATGCGAGCGTTTGCCTGCCGACCTAGTCTCGAGCCGCGTCCCGCGTAACACGTACTCCCGTTCGGGGTCCCACGCCAGAATGACCCGCCGGGCCAAATCCGGTGGCCCACCCGCCGTCTCGAGCAAGTACGCGGTACCAGTCGGCGCGAGCGTTTCGACCAAATCGGCGGGGTCCCAACCCGGATCCGCAACATCGAGCCGCACCCCGATGGACTTGCCCGGCGCGTGCAGGGCGCGAAACAGCGCCGCCTCCGGCACCCAAATAGCGTCTCGGACCGGCACGAGACGCGCCGCGGGGGGAAGGCGGCGCGGCGTTGCGCGGCGCACGGAACGCGTCGGACGCGCTCCCGGTGCCGCCGCATGCCTCGTGGTCAATTTCGGTATCTCCTCGGGGTGCGGGAGGGCGGGACCTTCCCCAGCCGACCGGCTGAAATGAACCGCGTGTCCAGAAACTTGCCACGCAACCTTAGTGTACCGGCGCACCACTCACAACGGCGCGGCCGCGCCCAGCGCGCCCCCGGGCGCCGCCCCGCCGCGATTCCATGTCCCCAAAGGAGCCCCGGCGATCCTCACACAACCGCCTGTGAACGCTTGCGTTACGAGGCGCTAGCGGCCGGTACACCTTTCGCTAGTCCCGACGACGGCACGGCAGGCAACGCGCATTTGGGGGAGAGCCGGATGGCGAGCAACGACAAGCTTCTGAAGAAGGTCGAACAAGAGCGCAGCAAGGGTCAACTCGACCGCGCTCTGGCTCGCCTCAAGGAAGGCATTGTTGAAAATCCGCGCGATTTTGACATCGCGCGAGAAGCCACCGAGTTGTGCTTCGAACTCGGGCGAACGCTGGAAGGCGCCGGCATTCTGCGCGCCGCCATGAAGCGCTGCCCTTCCGGACGTGCGACCGCCATCGAACTCCTCGAACGCGAGTTCGCGAACAACCATCCGCTCGAACTCGGCGAGATCCTGTACGAATCGTATCTCGGCCAACCGGACTACGACCGCGCCCGCGACGTGCTCACCGTTCTCACCGATGCCGATCGCGGCAAACTGTTGTCGAAGCTTCGCACCAAGCTCACTTCGGTCGCCGAGGAAACGCCCAACGACGCCGGACGGCTCGTAGCGCTCGGCTTGGCCGAAGTGCTCGTGCTGTCGTCGCTCCTGCGTTCCGTCGAAGTTGCCGCGACACTCGAACGGATTCTCGACCTCGATGCGGGCCAAGTCGCCATCGTCGGCCGCCTCGCCAAGATCGAAATGAAGCAATCGGCGCTGAGTGGCGAGGTGCAACTGCTGCTCTTGCGCTGCTACCTCTTGGTCGACAAGCCGGACTTGGCCGCCGACGTCGGAGTGGCGGCCGGCAAGCGTCCCGAGTTCCGCGCTCGGGCTCTCGAACGCCTCGACCGGGCGCCGGACGTAACTCCGATCCGGCGCTCACGCGCCGAGGTCTATTTGCATGACGGAAATTTTGAGGCCGCCCGCGTCTTGCTCGAGAGCATTCTGCGCGACGACGTCGAGAACGGCGCGCCGGCGGTCCGCCAAACGCTCGAAACCGTCACGGGCTGCGTCAAGGCAGCGCCGGCGCTTGGAGTCGTGTATGCGCGGGCCCTGGCGCGAACCAATGCGATGCGCCTCGCGGTCAAGGAACTCCAAGACGCGCATGCCGCCGGTGCCGATGCTCAAGCGGCGCTTGCGGCCGTCAGCGAGTTCTTCGAACTCGACGCCAAGAATCCCGACATCGTGATGCTGCGCGCCCGGCTGGCACTCGAAGCGCACGACCCCGACGTCGCGCCGGAGGCCTTCCAGCATATGCTGGAGGCCGATCCGTCGCGCGCCGAGAGCATGCGCGACGAACTCGAGTCGGCCGCCGGAGCGGGCGGCGACGCCACCGCCGGACGGGTCTTGGTGGATCTCTACTTGCGTCTCGAACAGCCACAGGAAGCCGCCGATGCGCTCAAGCGGTTGCGCGACACGCACGGCGCGACGCCGCAGGTGCTCTACGACCTGTCGACGGAAATCTCGGGACGCTTCGGCCTCTCCGCGCCATTGCTCCTCGTGTTCGTGGAATCGGCGCTCGACACCGAGCGCGAACCCGAAGCGCGCGGTGCCGTCGCACACTACTTGGGGTCACCCGGGGCACGCACCACCGACTTCGCACAGTTGCTGACTCAGCTCGTGCGCGAGCGTCCGGCGCTCGCGCCACGCCTCGTGCGCACCCTCGACGGCTTGGGACTCGCCCCGGAAGTGCGGCTGACCATCGCTCTCGCCTGTCTCGAGAGTGACGATTGTGACTCCGCGGTGTCGGCGCTCGAGCGGCTCGTCCTCGAACGCCCACAGTTGCGCGACACGGCGCTCATGGCGCTCGAAGGTTTCTTGGAGCGGCATCCGGAAGCGGCCAGTGCACTGATTCTGTCCGCCGAATTCCTCGACACCGCCGACCGGTCGGTCGACGCCGTGCAACGGCTGGCGACGGCGCTGCGGACCTCGCCCCAAGACACCGACCGGATCTGCAAGGTCGCGGAACGCGTCCTGCGGCGTTCGCCCGGACGTGACGAGTTGTGGCGCGAAATCGTCCTGGCCCTCGTCGATGCACAGCGGTATCGCCATGCGCGCGAGCTGTGCTATCTGGCCGGCCAGGTTTTGCCGCCGGAAAAACAAGGCTTCGTGCATCTGGCTCTCGGCGAGATGACGCTCGTCGCGGGACAGTTTCAAGCCGCTGTCAACGAATTGGAGAGCGCTCTCGGCTGCGAGGACACGCCTCTCGACCGGCTTGTGTCCGTGCTGCGAAAAGCGGTGGAGACCGACGGCCGCCACGGCTACGTCCGTTACGCGCTGGCGGCGGCGCTCCTGCGCCAAGGCACGGATCTCGATGTGGCGATTGCGAACCTCTCGGCCGCCGTGCAGCAGGACGACTTGATCATCGATCTGGCGTTCGAGCTGCTCACCGATTACACGACGGTCCTCGATGACCATGCGCCGGCACGGGTGCTCGAAGGCCTGCTCTTCCTGCGCAAAGGCGATCGCACCCAGGGCATCGCGTTGCTCGATCGCGCCCTCCAGTTGCAGCCTGAGCTCGCGGCCCAGGTCGTCGTGCCGCTCGAGACCGAATGGGATCGCGATCCGCAGAACGCCGGCGTCGGCTTGGCGTTCGTCCGCGCGCTGCGCGGTTCGGGTCAAGCGCGCCGCGCCTGCCGTTTGGCGGCCGAGCTGGCGCGCCGGTTCCCGCATTGCGGCGACCGTCTCATCACCGAACTCGAAGGCTTGCTCGAACTCGAATCGTTGCCGGAAGCGCATCGCATCCTGTGGGATCTGTTCTTGGATCGCGGCGAAGAGGATGCGGCGGGCCGCCACCTGGAAGCCGCAGTGGTCTTGGCGGCGCGTGACATTGCCACCTGCCGTGAACTCCTCGAGCTGGGATTACGCCGCCAACCCGATGCGCCGTGGATCGCCTGCCGCCTGAGCGAAACCGAAGCGCGGAGCGGCAATGCGCGGCGCGCCGAGGAGCTGTTGCGTGGCCTGCTCGTTCGCGACCCGTCGCAAGCGGATGTCGTGCTGCAGACCCTGCGCGGCGAAGATTTCGGAGTCCGTGGGCCGGCACTGCAGCTTCTCGAGATCGACTGCCTCCTCGTCGGACACAGCAACACCGAAGCCCTCGAACTTCTGCAGAAGCTCCGCGTCCAGGACGGTGCCGATCGCAGTGCGCTCATCGAGCGCTACCAGGTTCTCGCCGCACCGGGAACCGCCGGCATCATGGTCGACGTGGAACTAGGCACGCTGCTGAAAGAAAGCGGCCGCATCGAAGAGGCCGTTGCGGCCTTCGAAGTGGCGCTGCCGCGCACCGAGACGGCGCCGGCGGACGAAAGTGGCGCGGTGCGGGAGCTGCGCTTGGCACTCGCACAGTTGTATGTCGAACTCGGACGCGAGTCGGAGGGCCGCGAATTGTTGGCTTCCGTTCTCGACCGGCCGGGCGACCACCACGACACCTACGGCGTGCTGGAGCGGTTGGCGCGCCAGGGCATGTTGAGCAAATTGCGCAGCTTGCGTGAAACGATTTCGTCGTACCCGGGGAATTTGCGGGCGCGGCTCGAGCTGGCGCGGTTGTCGATCGTCTCCATGGACTACGAGGGCGCCCGCGAAGCCCTGTCGTTCACCGGCGATTCACCGGCCGTCGAGGCCACGCGCCGCTACTTGCTGGCGCGCAGCCACGCCGACGAGGACCACATCGACCTGGCGGCCGCCGTGCTGCGCAGCATCTCGATCGACGACGTTGCTGACGACGAGTTGCGCCGCAACATCGTCTACCAGAAAGCCGTGTGCTGTGAGCAGCTTGGGCATCATGGCGAAGCACACACTTTGTATCTGCACATTCTGAGCGAGTTTCCGTACTTCAAGGACACACGCGAACGCGTGCGTCGGACGTATCAACGGCATTTGGAGAGCGCGGTGGAGCCGCGCGCTGAGGCGCTGGAGAAGCGCACTCAGCTCGAGATGGCGGAGCGTGCAGCCGGGCGCGCGCCGCGGGGTTGACGGCCTGTCGACGTGGTCATGGTGGCCGGCAACTGGCTGGCGTGGGCGGTTGGAGGAGTCATGAAGCTGTGTCCCTTTCTGGTGGCCGGAGCGTCGATGCAGTCGACGGATTCGCGCCCCGGCGTCATTCCCATCACGCCGGTTTCATCGGTTCAGAACCCTGAACTCGGAGAGATTCTGCACGGTGACGTGCTGCAGTCCTTCGACTCGCCGTTCGAAGCCGGCAAAACGGACCGTGGGGGACGTGCGTCTTCTCAGGAGTGTCTGGGCGAGACCTGCCGTTTCTTCCGTTCGGGTGGTTGCAGTTTCGATGCACTCTTCGATGCCCAAGCGGTGCGCGCAGCGGCCGGCGTCGCCGACGGTGCGGTCGCAGCCGATTCCGGCGCCGCTTCCGTCGTCGCTTCCCTCCCCACGGTGCTCGATGAAGTGTGGTCGCTGCAGCGCGAAAGTTTGCGCGAGGTGATGGCCGGCTTCCGCAAGTTGGAAACGGCGCAAGCCACGTTGCAAACCGACGTCGCAGCCCACATCGACAGCCAAGTCGGCCAGGTACAGGCGCGCGTCCAGCAAGTGGGCTCGCAGGTGGGCACCGTCGAGACGCAAGTGACGCGCATCGAAGCAGTCGTTGGCGACGTCGAGACGCAGGTCAAGAAGGTCGAAACCGATCTCGGTGGTTTCCAATCCGCCGTCGGACGCGTGCAGACTGAACTCGAGACCTTGCGCAAGCAGCTCGGCCAAGTCGAAACCCAGGTCAAGACGGCCGCTGAGACCAAGCCCGCGGTCGGTCCGGAGATTCTCGATCTCGTCGGGCGCCACTTCGAGACCCTCGAGCGCGACGTCCGCCAGATCGAATCGTCGGTGCGCTCCGGCCTTGGCGACTCGCTTCGCACCATGGTGAAGGAATCCCAGGGTGCGGCGCTCGCGAGTGCCGAGACGTCGCTGCGCGCCGTGCTCGAAGGCGTGCAGGCTGCCGTGCGCGCCGCCGCGCAGGATCAGCAGGGCGCGCTCCGCGGTGCATTGGCGGAGTCACAGACCGCCCTCAAGAGCATGCAGGAATCGCAAGCGGCGTTGCGCACTCTCGTCCAGGAATCGCAGGCGGTGCTGCGTGGCGCTCTGCAAGAGTCGCAAACCGTCGTGCAAAGCACCGTGCAGGAGTCGCAGACGGCACTCCGTTCCGTCTTGAGCGAGTGGCAGACGCAATTGGGCCCAGTGCTCGCGAACGCCTCCGGCGACACGCGCAAGCAAGTCGAGGAAGCGCTCACCCGCCTTGCCGATGAACTCCAGGCATCACGCGACGCGCGCTTGCAAGCGCAGGCTGCCGTCGATGGGTTGATGCGCGAAACGCGCGACCTGGTGACGATGGCACGGCGCGTCGAGAATTCGCAGGTGCTGACGCACGAGCTCTTGGACGAACAGCGCCAAGTGCACCAGAAAGTCGACGCCCGGGAGAAGCGCGAACGCGCCCGTCAATTGAACAACGCCGGCGTGTTGAGTTACCACCAAGGCGCCTACGATACCTCGGTGCAGCGCTTCCGGGAGGCCACCGAGCTCGACCCGACGCTCGCCGAAGCCTTCAACAATTTGGGGCTGTCGTACACCGAGATGGGACGCGAGGAAGAAGCGATCGTCGCGTATCAGCGCACGATCGAACTCGACCCCGCCTCGGGCCAGGTCTACAACAACCTGGGCTATCTCTACTACCGCAAGGGCGACCTCGACCAAGCCGTCGAGATGTACCAGCGCGCGACCCAGCGCGGCACCGACACGAGTGCGGCATACTGCAATCTCGGCAACGCCTACTACCGGCTCAAGCGCATCGATCAGGCCGTGCAGGCTTGGCGGCGCGCCATCGAAGTCGATCCGGCGAACACCAAGGCAGCGGCAGCCCTCGAACGGCTCGGGCTCGAGACGCGTCCGAGCTGACGTGCCGCGCGCCGCGAACCGCGAATGCCGGGCGTTGCGTCAGGGCGCTGGCGTGTCTTTGTCGGGATCTTTCTTTTCGAACTGCAGTGCGGCCGAGTTGATGCAGTAGCGCAGCCCCGAGGGTTTCGGACCGTCCGGGAACAGGTGCCCCAAGTGGGCGCTGCAGCGGCTGCAGAGCACCTCGGTGCGGTGCATCATGAAACTCTTGTCGTTTTCGGTTGCGACATTCTGCGCATCAACCGGCGCCCAGAAGCTGGGCCAGCCGGAGCCGGATTCGAATTTGTGCTCGGACGCGAAGAGTTCGTTGCCGCAACAGGTGCAGTGGTACATCCCCGCATCGTGATTGTTCCAGTGCTGGCCCGTGAACGCGGGCTCGGTGCCCTTCTGGCGCGTGATCCGAAACTCTTCCGCCGACAAGGTCTTGCGCCACTCGTCGTCGCTCTTGACGATCTTCTCCGTCATGTCCGTTTCCTTCCTTGAGGCCGCTCGGCCTCGAACTCCGCGGCCAGGCTTCCGGCCTGGCTCCTCCCAGAACCACCACCGGGCCGCCGGTGTTCCCGCTCAGGGTTCCAGGATGATCTTCCCTTGGCTGCGATTCTCGGCCATATAATGGTGCGCTGCCGCAGCGTCGGCGAGCATGAAGGTCCGGTCGACGACGGCGCGCAGGGCGCCCTCGGCAAGGCGCGGCAGAACGAACGCCCCGCAGCGCTCGACGAGCGACGCCTTTTCCGCCAGCGTGCGGCCGCGGAGTGTCGTACCGCGCACCGTCAAGTTCTTGCGCAGCACCGGCGCCAGGTCCAGCTCCCCGGCCGACCCACCCAAGAAACCCATCAGGACGAGCCGGCCACCCGGCCGCAAGGCGCGCGCGTTGCTCGTCCAATACGGGGCGCCAATCAGGTCGACGATCAGGTGCACACCCGCGCCGTGGGTTGCGCCGAGCGCCACCGATGCGAAGTCATCGCGATCGCGATGAATTGCGAGATCGACTCCGAGCGCGCGGCAAAGCTCGAGCTTGGCGTCGCTTCCGGCCGTCGCGAGCACGGTCGCACCGGCGGCATGCGCCAGTTGAATCGTCGCGGTGCCGATGCCGCTCGCGCCGGCGTGCAGGAGCACGGTTTCGCCGGCTTGCAGTCCGCCGAGATCGAAAAGGCTCAGCCACGAAGTCAGAAATGATTCCGGGATCGCCGCCGCATGCCGCGAATCGAGCGCCCCCGGCATCAACCATGTGGTGCTTTCGGGTGCGACGGCAAGGGTCGCATAGGCGCCGCCCGCGACGAGCGCCATGACGCGGTCGCCGATCTGCCGTTCACGGCAACCCGGGCCGAGCGCGATCACTTCACCGGAGAGCTCGAGTCCGAGCACCTCGGAGACGCCGGGCGGCGCCGGGTAACGCCCGAGGCGTTGCAGCAGGTCGGCGCGATTCACACCCGCGGCGTGGACTCGAATGAGCACCTCATTGGCACCCGGCACTGGGTCGGGAACCTCCGCCAAACGCATGACTTCCGGCTCGCCGGGATGGTCGAACACAATGGCACGCATCGAGATACCTCCACCGCTCCACAACGGCGTGAGACCGCGGAAATTTCCCACGCCTCGGCATCGTTCCTCTACTACTACACGCTCTCGCGGGGCGGCGCGAGCCTCGGGAACTCGAACGCCGCGGAGCGCATTGGGCATTCACCCGCGTGAGGGCGAGGCCGCATGAGGGCCGCGACACGGGTTGCGCCAAGCGCCTCGACACGTTAGAACATCCTGGGCAAGCCGGGCATCCAAAAAGGTGGAGCATGCGACACGCACTCGGACGCTACATGCACTGGCTCCACACGCGTTGGCCGGCCGGGACCATCGAGCCGCTGCCGGAGGTCGCAGCCGATGGGACGACGGCGCTCGCCGGCGTCCGGGTGGTGGGCGATCTCACCGGCATTCCGCTCCTCAAGTTTTCGGCCGATACCGGCGCGCGGGCCGTGCAAGCCATCGTTGCCGAACCGGGCTTCGCGGCCGGGCGGCGCGCCGGCGTGTTGGATCTCGCCATCGTCGGCGGCGGCGTTTCGGGCATCGCGGCGGCGCTCGAGGCGCGCCAGGCAGGGCTCGAATTTCGCGTCTTCGAAGCCACGCTGCCGTTCTCGACCATCGTCAATTTTCCCAAAGCCAAACCCATCTATACCTATCCCACCGAGATGATTCCGGCGGGCCAGTTGCAGCTCCGCGCCGAGATCAAGGAAACGTTGCTCGAAGAACTCGAGGCCCAGCGCCGTGCGGCGGCCATTGAACCGGTGAAAGCGCGTATTGTGCGCCTCGAACGCCAGGGCGACGAGCTGCTGTTGCACGGCGACAAGGAGGTCGTGGCGCGGGCTCGGCGCGTCATCGTCGCCATCGGCCGAAGCGGCAACTATCGCAAACTCGGCGTGCCCGGCGAGACGCTCGACAAGGTGTACAACCGGTTGTATGACCCCAAGGAATTCGCCGGCCGCAATACGTTGGTCGTGGGTGGCGGCGATTCGGCGCTCGAAGCCTCGATCGCGCTCGCGACGTGCGGCGCCCACGTGACGCTGTCCTACCGCGGCAAGGAGTTCTCGCGTCCCAAGCCCGACAACCTCGAGATGGTTGCCCAGTTGCAGGCGAATCCCGCCGCCGAAGTGGCGGTCGAGGAACCAACCTCCGAGCGCGTCACGACGGCGGCGAACTCGAGCATGCGCGGCGACAAGCCGGCCGGGTCGCTGCGATTGATGCTGGGTTCGCGATTGCAGGACATCCAGGCCGACGCGGTCCGGGTGCGCGACGGCTCGGGCGCCGAGCACAAGATCCCGAATGACGTCGTGTTCGCGATGATCGGCCGCGAGGCGCCGCTCGACTTCTTCCGGCGCTCCGGGATCGCAATTCGCGGCGAGTGGAGCTTGAAGCGCGGCGCCGCCCTCGCGGCGTTCTTTGTCTTCTGTACATTCCTCTACAACTGGAAGCTGGGGGGCGGGCTGACGCACGCCTTTCAGGCCCGGCATTGGTTTCCGTTCAACGTCCCGGCTTGGCTCGAGTCGCTGTCGGCGACCGCCAAGGATCCGCGCGCCTTTCTCGGCACCCTCGCCGTGTCGCTCGAAGAGCCCAGTTTCTACTACTCGCTCGCCTATTCGCTTTGCATCGTCATCTTTGGCATCGACCGGATGCGGCGGCGGCGAACGCCGTACGTGAAATGGCAGACCCTGTCCCTCATGGCGTTTCAAGTGCTGCCGCTCTTCTTGCTGCCATATGTTCTACTGCCGTGGGCGGGACACAATGGCGCCTTCGACGGCGGCGCCGGCAAATGGTTCGGCGATCAACTCTTTCCCGTCGCCAACTACGGCCACGGACGCGAGTACTGGCGCGCTTTCGGCTTCGTGCTCGCGTGGCCGCTCTTCATCTGGAATTTCTTCACCGAGAAGCCGATGTGGATGTGGCTCGCCATCGGCTCTGTGCAAACATTCGTGCTGATTCCGCTCGTGGTGCGCCGCTGGGGCAAGGGTGCGTACTGCGGCTGGGTGTGTTCCTGCGGCGCGCTGGCCGAGACCCTCGGCGACCGGCATCGCCAGAAGATGCCGCACGGGCCGCGCTGGAACCGCCTCAACATGGTGGGCCAAGTCATTCTTTGGATCGCGCTCGCGATGTTCCTGCTGCGGATCGTCAGCTGGACGGTGCCGAATACCGGGCTCGGCCGCATGACTTCCAACCTCTACCACGGACTCTTATCGGGATGGGCGCCGTTCGGTATCCAGTTGAACTACTGGCATGTCGTCGATTTGGCCTTGGCGGGGATCGTCGGCGTCGGCGCCTACTTCTGGTTCAGCGGCCGGGTGTGGTGCCGCTTCGCCTGCCCACTGGCTGCCCTCATGCACATCTACGCGCGGTTCACGACCTTCCGCATCTTCGCCGACAAGAAGAAGTGCATCTCGTGCAACGTCTGCACGTCGGTCTGCCATCAGGGCATCGACATCATGAACTTCGCCAACAAGGGCATGCCGATGGAAGACCCGGAGTGCGTGCGTTGTTCGGCCTGCGTCCAGATGTGCCCCACCGGCACCTTGAGTTTCGGCCGCTACGCCAAGGACGGCCGCATCGTCTTCGACATCCTGCCGGCATCGCCGGTGCGAATGCGCGAAGGGCACTGAGGCGCCGGAGCGCTAGCGTGAATCGCCCAACAGGAAGGTGAACCCGGCGGTGAGGCCGTACAGCATTCCCGCCCGGTTGCCGTATGTACCGTCCGCGCCGGTCAGTCGAACGTCGGCGCCAATGTGGATCGCAACCCCCGGCACGCTGTGACTGAGCGGCAGGAGCACGCCGCCCGCAAAGAGGACTCCAAGCTTGGTGTCGTTGAAAAACCCGGGGTAGTATCCGCCATTGTTGAAGTCCGTCGCAAAGTAGCTGCCGCTATTCTGAAACACGGCTCCTACTCCAACCTCGACAAACGTGATCGGCCGGTCCAACCAGACGGCCCGCGGATGGGCGCCGACCACGAAGTACAGCTCGTCTAGAGAAGCATCGCCGAAGCCACCGTAGTACGACCCCGAATACGAATTGAAGTCGAGCCACTGCCGCCGGTAATCGAAGCCGATATAGGCATTCTTGACCGCTGTGATCCGCAGTCCAAACCCGAGCGAGCCGCCGCCGTGCAGCGCCTCGAACGCATCCCCACCGGAGCCTGACGCCCCGAGGGAAAGACTCGGCAGCACCAAGACGCGCGCCGGCAATGCGCCGCGCCGGCGCCAATCGCGCCGCCGTGCGGAAGTGGTAACGCTGGGTTCCGGTTCGGCGGCGGGTGGCCGGATGAACTCGCCGTGGTCCGGCTCCGTGCCCGCGAAGATCTCCTCGGTCACATCGCGGCCGGCGGGATCGACAATGGCTCGAATCGACGCTCGCGGCATGCTCTTCCGTCCACCCTGTCCGTTGACCAGCAGAATCGCCGGCTCGCCCGCCGTACTGACGACGGTCATGTCCGGATACTCCCAGCCATCGGTCGTCGTAACGGTGACGTTGGACCAGGTGGCAGCGCGCGCTGCGCCGGCCGTCGCAACCACAATACAAACCAGAACCACGACGCCGCGGCATCCTGCCGCGATCGATCGAAGGGTGAACATGCGCCTCGCCTCCTCTGCTTTCAGCGGCTGCTTTCCTGCTGGCCGTGCGCCGGGCGGTTCTTGACCCAGCGGTCGGCCCAGTCGACCATTTCGGCCAACGTTTGCAGAATCGACTCGCGCGCCCGGTAACCGTGGCCTTCGGAGGGCAACATCACGAGCCGAGCGGTGGCGCCATTGCCTTGCAGGGCTTGGAAGAACCGCTCCGATTGAATCGGGAACGTGCCGGAGTTGGTGTCTTCCTCACCGTGAATCAACAGAATGGGCGCGTGCATCTGGTTCGCGAACGTGAACGGTGAGAGCTGAGTGTACGTTTCGGTCGCGTCCCAATACGAACGCCGTTCGTCCTGAAATCCGAACGGCGTGAGCGAGCGGTTGTAGGCCCCGCTCCGGGCAATCCCGGCCGCGAACAGATCGCTGTGCGCGAGCAAGTTCGCTGTCATGAAGGCGCCGTAGCTGTGGCCGCCGATGCCGATGCGATCGCGGTCCGCAACCCCCATCGCCACCAGCGTATCGACCGCCGCCTTGGCAGCCGCGACCGTCTGCTCCACGTACGTGTCGTTCATGTGCTCGGGATCCCCAATGACCGGCATCGTCGGATCGTCGAGCACCGCGTAACCTTGGGTCAGGAAGAAGAGCTGCGAAGCGCCAGTCAACCGCACGAACGTGTTCTCCGAGCCACGTACCTGACCCGCCGTACTGGCGTCGGAAAATTCGCGCGGGTAGGCCCACAGCATGACCGGCAAGTGCGTCCCCGGCGTATAGCCCGGCGGCAGATAAAGGAACGCCGTGAGCGGGGTGCCATCGGCGCGGTGGTACTTGAGGAGCCGTTTCTCGATGCCGGCCAGTTGCGGCGCCGGATCACGGTAATTCGTCAACTTGGTGCGGCGTTGCGACACCAGGTCGACCGCAAATTGATTCGGCGGCTCGGTATGCGATTGCGCCGCGACCAGGATGCGTGTCCCTGACGCGAATGCCACGAACGTTTCGAGACCGTTGTGGGGCGACTCGAACAGGCGGGTCTTCTCGAGCGAGCGCAGGTCCATGCGATCCAGGAACGGGCGGTCGCCGTCCGGCGACGAGCCCTTGCCCGACAAATAGATGAAATCGCCATCCTGGCGCATGGCTTGCGTGCCGTCGGAGCGCGTATTCAAGACCGGGCTCCCAGGGTCCTTGTATGCATCGTTGACGCTCCGATCGAAGATCTTGCGCAGCGCGCCACCGCGGATTGCAAGGTCCGCCGACCAGGTCGTCAACCAGCGGCGATCCCGGTCGTACTCGTTGATGAACACCCGGTCGCGCCGTCCCGTCCACGTCAAGCCGGCGAGGCGCTCGTGAAGCTGCAGCACTTCTTCCGCCGACTGCGCGAGGTTGTTCGGGATGTCTTCGAGCGGATCGACCCCCGCCGGCCGCGTGGGCGCTTTGCCCAACGCTTTGGACACCGCGACGCGCAGAATCCGGTCCCGGTTCGGCACTTTTTTCATCGGGTCGCCGCCGTCCAGCGCTTCGGCCCACACGAGCGTCGCCGGGCAAAACGGCTGCCAGGAAATTTCGCGCGGTCCGGTCGCAACACCCTGCTGCGGCACTTCGTCAGCGACGGGCAACTTCGCCACGGAAGCCACCCGCTTGCCACTGGCTTCCCAGATTTCAATTTCGCGCCCAAAGTTCTCTGCCGGGACGCGGTACGAAAACGGCCGCACGACGCGGGTCACGAGCAAGTACGCACCGCTCGGCGCGAACGTGGCCTCGGCGTACAAACCAGGTTCGGCGAGCGCCTGCATGGTTCCCGACTCGGTATCGACGAGCGCGAGCTGCGACGTGCCGTAGTACGCGAACAGCTCCTCGTCGTGCGGATCTTCGAGCAAGTCGCGAAAGGTCGCCATACGAGTGCGCTTACCGGCCGTCTGTTGAACGGCGGGCCCGACCGGAACGCGGCTCACGGCCGGCGCCGGGCCGCGATTCGCGGCCACCGCACGCACCAAGAGCTGGCGATTGTCACGCGTCCATTGAATCGGCGCGCCGAGCATGTCGTTGAGGCGCACGCCCGGAACGGCGTGCGCGGTCGCGGCGCGAGCATCGCCCACCCACAGCTCGACGCCGTCATCCAAAGTGCGCGTGAAGGCAAAGTGTTTGCCGTCGAACGACCAGACCGGGGTGCCGATGTACGAACCGGCCGGCAGCTGGACCGGCTGCGGAGCGCCGCCGCTCGACCGCTGCAGCGTCAAACCGGTGGCGCGAAACTCCCGGCGCCGGGCTCCGAGCGCCGGATCGACGCGCACGCCGGCGAGTTTCAAGAATGGCCGGGCGAGAAGTTCAATCGGCGGATACGGTTCGGTGTCCACCAGCAGGAGCGCTTCACCCGTCGGTGCAGGGATCGCGATGGGCGGCGCCGGTGCGGCGAGAATATCGACGATGTCCTGCGGCGGCTGCCGGTAGGCTTCGGCACCGCGCGCGGTTCCCGCGCCCACCACAACAGCCAGCGCGACCGCAACCGGCCGGGCCCAATGAACACGAAACACCGGCGCTTGGATACGCATCGGGGACTCCTCCTTGGGTTGCGGGACCGCATCATTGTAGCCGATCGGGGGAGCGGCTAGGGGCGCGGGACGCGCACTTCCCAGTGGCGGTGGCGGAGCGTCTTGCCGGACTCACGGGCATGCACCTCGGCCGTAATTGTGAATGCCTCACGGTCGCCGGTCATCCGCCAGCAGGATTCGACCTCGACATGCCACGCACCGCGCCGGCGGGTGGCGTGATGCATGACGCGCGCTTCGGCGGCGAGGGGATCCTCGGGGTGAATGCGAAACAGCTCCTCGATCGCATGTCCGGTCTCGAGGTCGATGGCGGGAAAGGACGTGCGCGCCGGAATCGAGCCAGCGCCAAAGTCGATGCGCGTCACGACCGTCGTCATCCCGGTGCGAGGATCGGTGGTCTCACGTGATTCGATGGCGGTCGGATCGACATCGTGCGTGGCATCGGCCGGCGCCGACTCGGGACCGGCAAAGGCGGGCAACAAGGCGTCGTCCGGATGCGATGGCCGCTGCGGCAGTTCGAGTCCGGCTTGCGCCGCGAAAATCGTCAATGCGACGGGCTCCGGCGACGGCCACACGATCGGCCAATACGCGGTCGACACGGCGACGCGCAGCCGGTGTCCGGGCGCAAACGAATGCGCCGCGTGACGGAGCACGACTTGGACACGGATTCTCTCCCCAGCAACAACCGGGTCGCGCCGCTCGGGGCCGTGGCGCTGCGTCAAGTCGTAGAGCGCATACGAAACGCGCGCGCTGTCACCATTCGGCGCGACGTCGCAGAGACGCACCGCAAGGAACGCCGACGGGCGGTCCACCGACAATTCGAACGAAACACCGGGAGCACCAAGAATTTCGATTCCGGCGTCGAGCGCGGCACTCTCGAAAACCAAGGAACCGGCATCGTCACTCGACTGTTCAGGAAATGGATCCGCTTCGATTCCGAAGCCGCACCACGGACCCGCGGCAAGCCCAATCGACTGCCGGGCACCGGGTGGAATCGCCACCTCGCTCGCCGCATTCACCGCCCCCGTGGCCACGGTCCCCGCTGCCGGCAGCACGTGCAGCACGTTCTCGATGCGCGCCGACGGCCAATCCGCTTCCGCCACCCATCGCCCGGCGCGTTGCGTCACCGAATGCCGGGCGGGCGTCGGGCGCGGATGGTCCTGCATCCACACGCGGTAGGCGGGTTCACGGCGCACTCCCGTATCGATGCCGCGCAACCATTCGTCCCACCAGCGCTTCGCCTCTTGCAGGAAGCCAATCGCCGGCCCTGGAGTCGCTTCGTGGGGATACAGATGTGCCCACGGACCCACGAGGCCTTTGCAGGGAGCGCGCAATCCGGCGAGCAATCGCGGCACCGTATCGGCATAGGCATCGGCCCAGCCGCTCACCGCAAAGACCGGACACTCGATGCGTGCGAAGTCTTCCGCGACGGACCCACGCTGCCAATAGTCGTCACGTGTCGTGTGCGCCAGCCAACGGGCGGCGAAAAGCGGCAGTGCATCGACCCGCGCCAGCCACTCGGCGCGCCAGTGTGGTTCGCCTGCATGCGCATGGCCGGGCGGTTCCGGCGTGTCGCCCACGAGCAGCGGGTCGGGTGGCAGCGCCGCGACCGTTCCCAACATGGCGCCCCACGACAGGTTCTCGACCAACGAACAGCCGCCCATCCAGTGCGCATCGGTCAACCAGCGATCATCGCTTGAACAAACGGTGATTACGGCACGCAACGCCGGCGGCCGCCGCGCCGCCACCTGCAGCGCCAGAATTCCGCCCCAGGATTTGCCGATCATGCCGACGGCACCGTTGCACCACGGTTGCGCCGCGATCCACGCGATCGCCTCGACCGTGTCTTGCTGTTCGCGTTCGCTGTACTCGTCCTCGAGGCGGCCCTCGGACTCGCCCGTGCCACGCGTATCGAGCCGCACGCATGCGTAGCCTTCGTTCGCGAACCAGCGGTGCATGCGTTCGTCGCGTTCGCGGGTGCCGTCGCGTTTGCGATACGGATTGCATTCGAGAAGCGCCGGAACCGGGGACCTGGACGCGTCGGCCGGCAGCCAAAGTCTGGCGGCCAGCCGGCAGCCGTCCGGCATCGGCACCCACAGGTGTTCCACCTCCTGCACGCTGCCCGGGGCAATGTCACGAACGTGCATGGAACTCCCCAAGGTCTTAGCGCGGGCGGCCACTGTTTCCACCGAATGCACCGCAGGACTGCCGCCGCGGGCGGGCCCCACTGTAACCTTCCGCCCGGCGGTTGCGTACGATCGATGGTCCCGGCCCGACCCCGTCCCGGCGCACGCCCGTCCGTGCCTCTCGACCCCGAACTTCGCTCGGAGCCGCTGTGAATTCATCCGCCCTGCTCGCCCGTCGCGCCACGCCGTTCGTGCTCGCCATGCTTGGAATGGCCGCCGTGGCCGCGCCGGGCCAGGCCCAAACCGCCGGCACGACCGGCGGCGTGCACCACACGTCACCGGTCCTTGCGACCGAGGACTCCATTCGCCAGTACGAGCTTCCGGAACCCATTCGCGTCCACGCCGAACGTGTTCCCTTGCTCGACATCATTCGCAAGGCGCAACAGGGTGAACGGCATAAGTACGACGGCCTCGCGACTCTGAGCTACACCCGCATCGTCAAGATCTCGATCGAGTTCGGCAAGCCGAAGGCGCGCACCGAGACCGATGAAACGGTATCGCGGGTCTATTTTCGTGCCCCAGATCGCTTGAAGGCCACCGAAGTGCGCCACACCGAAACGGTCATCCAACCGGACGGCACGCGCCGTCCGAAGGAGAAAGACAAGGAGAAGGACGGGGTCCAGGTCGAAGTGAGTGACGGCGACGAGGAGAACACGCGAAACGGTCTCGTCGATTTGCCCGACTACCTGGAACGCCTCGATCACTACGATTTCGAGATCCTGCATCGCAGTGTGCAGCCCGACCAGGTCGTGTATGAGATCGGTTTCCATCCCAAGTCCGAATTCGACATGCTGCCCGAAGGACGCATGTGGATCTTGACGCGCGGCTACCAGATCGTGCGCGAGGAGCTGCATTTCGCCCATCTGCCGATGCCGGGGATCCTCAAGGATGTCGACCTGATCACGCGCGAATGGCAGGAAGTGGAGGGGCGTTGGCTTCTCAAACGCATCAGCGCCCGCGCCACCCTTGGACTGCCCGGAATCTTGCGGGCACCCAAATCCCTCGAGGCCGTCGTCGTGTACGGCCAGTATGTTTTCAATCCAACGCTCGACCCGGCGCTGTTCGGGGAGGGCAAGTGATGCAGTCCTGGAGCCGTGCGGCGTTGTTTGCAATCGTTTGTCTCGCCGTGCAGGCAGTACAAGCCGACGCACCCGCCACGGCACCAAGCACCCGCCGCGCAACACGGGTCCTGCCGTGGCGCGGCGCCGCGGCGGCGCCGGCCGGCGCCGACACCTTCAGCGTGCAGTCGATCTTGCGCGCCCGGAGCGCCGCGCTCGACTCGGCGCTGAGCGACGAATCGGCGCTCTTCGATACGCTCGGTATCGACAGCTTGACGGCCGCGCTCGACCGTGGCGGCGCGGACGCAATGCGGTCCTTCCACGCCAAGGACACGTCGCCCTCAGGCCTGCGCTTCGTACTGCGCCCGTTGGCGCTCTCGACGTACGAACGCATCGATGGTTTGCGCCTCGGCTCCGGCGTCGGGGCCCGCGTCGGTCGCCATGTCGCGATCGACGCCGACGCCGCCTATGGATTCGCCGCACACAATTGGTCCGGGAGCACGCGCGCCCGGGTAACGGGGAAGCGCCGAATGCCGGCCTTGGATGGCGGTTGGAGCGACAGAGTCGAGCCCTTTGGACCCAATCGCGGCGCCTACTTCACGTCCTTCACCGCCCTGGTGGCCGGCCAGGATCGCCAAGACTATTTACGACGGCGCGCCTGGGATGCCGGTCTGCGCTGGCGGCCGGTGCGCCGCACCGATCTTGCGGTGCACTATTTCGTGCACGAGGACCAGAGCGCCAATGCCGCGACGGATTTTCGATTCGCGGGCAACAACGCCCTCATCGAGCGGGCGAATCCCAGCATCGATCGTGGCACGGCGCGCGGCCTGCTGGCGGATGCCGCATGGGCGTCACGTCATGGACGAGTGAGAGGCGACTTGCAAACCGGCGTCGCCGGCAATTCCTTCGGCGGTGATTTCGACTATGCGTGGCAGGAGGCATCGCTCACCGTTGTGCCCGCGGTCGTTGCCGGTGGAACATTGCGCCTGACGGTGGCGGGAGCCAACACGGCGGGAACACCGCCGACACAAGCGTTGCCGTACTTGGGTGGCGACGGGAATTTGCGCGGCTTCGAAGCGCTCGAGTTCTCCGGCCGGCGGCGCGCGACAGTGCGCGCCGAGTACTCGCTGGGACGCGATCTCCTGGCGCGCACCCGCATCCCGGTCGTGCGCGCGCTGCACCTGCAGTTCATTCCGTTCGCGGATGCAGGCAGCACGTGGGGCGACGCCGCCGGTGTGGGCGCCTCTCACACCCTCGACGGGACCTGGAAATCGAGCCTGGGACTTGGGATTCAACGCGATCTGTACTATCCGGGCTTCGGCTCGCTGCGTTTGGATGTATCGCGCCGCACGGACGGTGGCCCCGGCGGCGTGGGTGTCTGGTTCCGCGTCCTGCCGTTCGAAGACACCGATTGACGGTGGAATCGCACTGAAATCCTTGTCGGTCCGCCGCGAATGTAGGATGACACACTGCGGTGGCGCGGTCGATGCATGCCTCCGTCCGGTCACGGTGATGTTGGGTCAGGGATGTGGGGGCGTGTCAGGACACGCGTGGGGCGGAAGCGTCGATGCAGCGCGTTACCTTTGTCTTCCCGACAGCTTGGGATTTGCGTCAACTCACCGCCTGCGAGTCGCGGTGGCGTGATCGATTCGTGGTCGCATTCACCTCGCCGTCCGACGAGGAGTGCCTCGCGACCTTCGACGTCCTCGACTTCGTCGAAGCCATGGCGCGTGACACGACACGGCAGATTCACGGAGTCACGAGTTCGAGCGACTATCCGGGAGCCGTCATCGCAGCCGCGATCGCGCGGGCGCGCGGACTCGCCGGTGCGCCACCCGAAGCCGTGCTGCGTTGCGCCAACAAATACATGGCGCGCGTGGCGCTTGCCCGCGCCGTGCCCGAAGCCGTGCCGGCGTTCGCGCTCGTCACGCCTGGACCCGGCGAGGACCCGGCGAGATTGTTCCATCCGCACGCGCATGCCGCACTGCCGTTGCCGGCGTACCCGCTGTTCGTCAAGCCGGTGAAGGGCGCCTTTTCGGTTTTTTCCGGACGTGTCGAAAATGCCACGGAGCTCGCGGCGTTCGTTCAGCGTCCGGCGATCGAATCGTACACCCACGACTACTTACGGATTTTCCACTGCATGCAAGAGCGCTGGGCGCCCGAGTCTCCCAGTGCGTGCTCCTTCCTAGCCGAGGAAGTTCTGCAAGGCATCCAAACGACCGTCGAGGGCTACGTCGCCGGCGGCCAAGTCGAGCTCCTGGGGATTGTCGACTCGGTGTTGCACCCGGGTACGCGCTGCTTCGCCCGTTTCGAGTATCCGTCGTCGTTGCCGGCCGGCGTGCAAACCCGCATGGCGGATCTGGCTCAGCGTGCCATTCCCGCGCTCGGCCTCGAGTCGACGCTCTTCAACATCGAAATGACTTGGGATCCGGCGACCGACCGGCTCGGAATCATCGAAGTGAATCCGCGCATGTGCGGTCAATTCGCCGACCTCTACGAAAAAGTCGATGGCACGAACGGCTACGAAGTCGCCCTGGCACTCGCAGTAGGCGAGCGCCCCGTCCTCAACCACCGCGCCGGCTCGCACCGCGTCGCCGCCAGCGTACCGCTCCGCGTCTTCACGCCGACCCATGTCGTACGCACTCCCAATTCCGCAGATCGCGCCGCCGCCGAGCATCTCTTCCCCGGCACGCTCGTCTGGGTCGAGTGCGAACCCGGCCAAGACCTCGCCGACTTCGAATCCACCGAGGATGGCAGCAGCGCCCGCTACGCCATTCTCAACGTCGGCGCCACCTCTCGCGACCAACTCACCACCCGCATCGAAGCCATCCAAGTCCGCCTAGCCTTCCAGTTCACCCCCGCCGAAAAGCTCCAGTCTTCACACTAGCCGTGACTGGTTCCGCTTCCGAGTCGGAGCACGTCTTCGGAGGTGTGGGGCCCCCGCCCCCGGGTTTAAGGGCGCGCCCCGCTCAAAATTGGCGCGAAGCGCGCGGCGCCGCCCGGGGTGTGGGTGTGGGGGGGGGGGCCACCCC
>JANLSU010000051.1:0-90565 GCA_031362565.1 bacterium
AGTTCGCGCCTCCGGTGGGTGCGCTGAGCGCGCCAACATTGCGATAGCGCCAGGTCGATGACCGCCACCTCGGCACAACGCCACAACCGAAGACAGGCAACGGGCTGCAGAAAGCGCGGAATCGCTGACGGTCAACCAGCGCCGCGCTGCAACCACTTCCATAACCGATCCGGGCGCCACAGGCACACAAATGCGTGGCGACACGTGAACCTTGGCAATGAGTACCGGAGCGCGGCGCACATCGCGATCGAAGGCGAGTCAGCGGATCCGTCCACCGGCCGAATCAACACCGCACCGCCGCGATACAACGACAACGTAAGTCATGGCGATGGTCGCCGCTACGGCACGCGACTCCGCGTTCGGCTAACAGGTATTCGCCCCGGCGGCGCTTGTCTGTTACGCGCGCTTTGGGGTGTTGACGTGCAAAGAGCTTACTCCTTGGGAATTGGGGGTGAAAGCGGCGATTGTCATGAGGGCTGGAGAGGGTGGCGGCGGGATTGTTATCTTGCGAGCGGCAGCGTGGTAAACGCGGCTGACAATCCTGGAACGAGGCGCGGTGCCTCGGCGACCGGGGCGCGGTTTGCCCTCGTCGCCGCATCCGGCAGCCGAGAACGCTTCAACCACGGCACGACCGACAACCCCGTCACCGGCTCAGGATTTGCCGCAGCACGAAGGGCAGGATGCCGCCGTGGCGGTAGTAGTCGACTTCGATCGGCGTGTCGATGCGCAGCGTCACGGGAACGCGATCCGTGGCGCCGCTGGCGCGATGAATTACGAGTGTCAGGTCTTGGCGCGGTGTAATGTCCCTTTCGACGCCGGTCACATCGAAGGTCTCGGTGCCATCTAGGCCCAAGGACTGCGCGGTCGTGCCATCCTTGAACTGGCACGGCAGAACGCCCATGCCGACCAAGTTGCTGCGATGGATGCGCTCGAAGGTCTGGGCGACCACGGCGCGGACGCCGAGTAGGGCTGTACCCTTGGCGGCCCAGTCGCGCGATGAACCGGTGCCGTACTCCTGGCCGGCGAACACCACGAGCGGCACGCCTTCTTGTTCGTAGCGCATGGCGGCGTCGTAAATCGCCATTTCCTGGCCGCTTGGCTGGTGCTTGGTGATGCCGCCCTCGGTGCCACCCATCATCAAATTCTTGATGCGCACGTTGGCGAACGTGCCGCGCAACATCACCTGATGATTGCCGCGCCGGGCCCCATAGCTGTTGAAGTCTTCCTTGGCGACACCGTTCGCGACCAAGTACTGGCCCGCCGGCGAACTCGGCTTGATCGAACCCGCGGGACTGATGTGGTCGGTCGTCACCGAGTCGCCAAAAACCGCCAGAGCCCGGGCGCCGCGGATGTCGTGCACGGAGCCAGGCTGCATGCTGAAGCCGGCGAAGAACGGCGGCTCCTGCACATAGGTCGACTGTCGATCCCACGCGTAGACGTCACCGCGAACTGCGGGGATGTCGTTCCAGAGCGGATTGTCGGTCGTGAAGTCGGAGTACAGACGCCGGTACGTGGCGGCATCAAAAGCCGAGTGCAATAGCTGCCGCACCTCGTCCTGGCTCGGCCACACGTCGCGCAGGTAAACGGGCTTGCCATCCTTGCCGGTGCCGAGGGCTTCGGTCGTCAGGTCGAGATCGACGCGGCCGGCGATCGCGAACGCCACCACGAGCGGCGGGCTCATGAGGAAATTGGCACGGACGCTCTGATGCACGCGCGCCTCGAAGTTACGGTTGCCGGACAGCACGGCGGCGCCCACCAGATCGTTCTGCGTCACGGCCGCTTCGACGCCGGCATTCAACGGCCCTGAATTGCCGATGCACGTCGTACAGCCATAGCCTACGACGTTGAATCCCAATCGATCCAAGTACGTCTGCAGGCCGGAGCGCGTCAGGTAGTCGCTGACGGCGCGCGAACCGGGAGCAAGCGACGTCTTGACCGTCGATCGCACGCTCAGGCCGCGCTCGACCGCTTTCTTGGCCAGGAGTCCCGCCGCCAACATGACGCTCGGATTCGAGGTGTTCGTGCAGGACGTAATGGCCGCGATGAGCACATCGCCATGCGCGAGTTCGGCGGTCGCCGTACCGCTGCCGCCACCGGTCGCCGCCATATGCGTCGCGACACGCTTGCCGAGATCCGCACTCGACTTGCCGTAGCCGTTCTCGAGCACCGGTGTTTGCAAGAGTTCACGGAAACGCGCTCCCAAGTCCGGCAACGCAATGCGATCCTGCGGCCGCTTCGGCCCGGCGACGCTCGGCCGCACATTGGCTAAATCCAACTCGAGGACCTGGCTGTATTCGATGTCGCCGCGCTTCGGCATCCCGAACAGACCCTGCGCCTTGTAGTAGCGCCGCACGAGCTCCACCTGTTCGGCGCTCCGACCCGTGGCGGCAAAATACGCGCAGGTTTCGTCGTCGACCGGGAAAAAGCCCATGGTCGCGCCGTACTCGGGCGCCATGTTGGCGATGGTGGCGCGATCGGTCGCCGACAAACTCGCGGCGCCTTCACCGTGAAACTCCACGAACTTGCCCACGACCTTGGCGCCGCGGAGCATTTCAGTGATCGTCAGCACGAGATCGGTGGCCGTGACACCCTCACACAGTTTGCCGCCCAAGTGCACGCCCACGACATCCGGCTCCAGGAAATACACCGGTTTGCCGAGCATGCCGGCCTCGGCCTCGATGCCGCCCACGCCCCAACCGACGATGCCGAGGCCGTTGATCATGGTGGTATGCGAATCGGTGCCGACCAAAGTGTCCGGGCAGGCGATACCGCCGACTTCCTGTACACCCTTCGCCAAGTACTCGAGATTCACTTGATGGCAGATCCCGATGCCGGGCGGCACGACCTTGAAACTCTCGAAGGTCTGCATGCCCCACTTGAGAAACTGATAACGCGGCCGGTTGCGCTGGAACTCGAGTTCCATGTTGCGCTGCAGTGCGTCAGCCGTGCTCGAGAAGTCCACCTGCACCGAGTGATCGATAACCAAATCGACCGGTACGAGCGGTTCGATGACCTTAGGATCCTTGCCCAGAACCGCGACGGCCGATCGCATCGCCGCCAGGTCGACCAGCAACGGCACGCCGGTGAAATCCTGCAAGAGAATGCGCGCCACCGTGAACGGGATTTCCCCGTTGCGCTCGCCGTGCGGCTGCCAATTCGCGAGGCCGCGCACGTCAGTCTCCAGGACACGCTTGCCGTCGCAATGGCGCAGCACCGATTCGAGCACGATGCGAATGCTGACGGGGAGCTTCGACACGGGCCCGACGCCCGTCTTTTCGAGATGCGGCAGCGAATGGAATCGCGCCGTGCGTCCGTGGCCGGCGGCGAATTCTTGCAGGGAGCCGAACGAATTCTTTGACATGCGCATCCAAGCAGTTGCGGAGGTCGAAGGGCGCGAGCCGGCACGCCGGCACGGAGCGGAGCGGCGGCGCTCGCGATGCAGTCACTGCAGTCTACGAGGCAAGGTTGCAGATGGTCAAGCCACGCGCCCGGCACGCGCTACTCGACGTTCGGGTCCCAACGCGCGATGTATCGCGACGCCCGGTCGCCGGCATGATCGAAAGCGCCACCGACGAACACCGAGCCGCCCATCGAGCGCAACGCGAACACTTGTGCCGAAAGCGCCGATCCGAGCGCCGACCACTTGACGCCATCCCAGCGGTACAAGCGGGTGCCCGTCGCCACGACAAGGCCCTGGGGGTCGGCACACAGTGCAGTGGCGTTGCCAAAGTTTTGTTCGCCCATGGACCACAGCGTTTGGCCGTCCCACCGCGCCACCGAAACCCGGAGTTCTTGGTGATCGGGATCCAGCGCAGGAACACTGCCGGCAACGAACAGAACGCCGTCTTGCACCACGAGCGCACTGACGAAATCGCCGAACGAGGGGTTCAAAGGCACACTGCCCAGAGCCGCCCAGTCGGCGCCGTCCCAGCGCGCCAGGCCACGCACGACGCGGTGGCCGGCGACGGTAAAGTCGCCCGCCACGATCAGATCCGGTCCGTAGGCGATGAGCTGCCGCACCTTGCCGTCGACGCCGCCGCCCAGCGGCAACCAAGCAACGCCATCCCAAATCGCCAGATGCGACACCGGGTCGTTTCCAGTCATCGTGAACTCGCCGCCGGCTACGAGCTGGCCGTTATATGACGCCACCGCCAGCACGTCGTCGTCGAAACCCGCGCCGAGCGAATGCCACAACGACCCGTCCCAGGCCGCGATCGACATGGCCGGCTCGCCGCCCGCGACCGTGAACCGGCCGCCGACCACGAGCGAGCCATTCCATTCCGTGAATGCCGCCGCCGAGGCGGGGCAGTAGGTGCTCGTGCAGTCGTGACGCCGCACACCGCGCGCCAACGGCGCCCAAGCGTCACCCGTCCAGCGCGCAATTCCGAACACGTCGATATCGCCGGCGCGCAGAAAGAGACCGCCGGCCACGAGCGAACCGTTGTACTCGGTGAGTGCGAGAACATGGCTTGTCATGCCATTGGCGTCGAAACCCGTCCACCAGTGGGTGTGAACGCTCTCCGGAAAATCGACCCGCAAATCGTCGCAGGCCAGGAACGCAAGACTCGTGACCGCGATGAGCACGGAGAGTCTGAAACGCATCGGCGCCGCCCCTTTGGGGATCGAACCCGCGCGCGACCAGACAGGGCGGGCTCGGTCGCCGCAAAGTGTACGCCCGGCCGAAAAGGGCGAGAAGCCCTCTGCGGCCGGGCGTTGGTTCAGCCCGGTCAAGGTCCGAGGACGCTTAGTGGCCGGTTTTCCGTGCCGCCACAGCCTTCTGTGCGGGCACGAAATCCTCGAATACCGCTTTGCTGAGCACCTTCGGGGGCAGCATGCCCTGCGACAAGATGAAGTCGTTGAACGCCATGCGATCGAAGTCATGGCCGAGCAGGCGTTCCGCGTCCGTGCGGATTTCCAGCAGCCGCGAGTAACCGCAGAAGTACGAAGGCGCTTGGCCCGGAGCCCGGAACGTGTAGCGCTCCACTTCTTGGTTGGCCATCCCTTCGGAGAGGCAGACGTCTTCGCGCAGAATGCGATACGCCTCTTCCTTGGTCACCGTACCGGTTTGCAATCCCGGATCGAGAAACGCGCGGGCGGCGCGCAGCAACCGGTTTTGCAGGGCGCAGAGTTGACCATCCGCCGGCTCGTACGGCAGCATTTCGGCCTCGGCGTACAACGCCCAGCCTTCGACGTTGGTGCTGTTCATGGCGAACAGGGTGCGCGCCAACGACACACCGTGCTCGATGTTGGCCGCGAACTGCAGTTCGTGACCCGGGCGGCCTTCGTGCGCCGTCAGCGTCCATGAATCGGCGGCGAACGTAAAGTCATCGAGCTGCATCTCTTTGCCACCGGCGCCCTGATTGCGAAGCGGCAGCACGAACTCGCCCATTTCGCCCGTATTGCCGATCATGCGCGGCGGGTGCATGTTGGGCGCCGGCGTTGCGGCAGCCTCGGCTTCGGATGCGATGCGCATGCGCATCTCGCGAGCCGGCAACGTCACGATGCGCTCGCGGCGAATGATCGCCTCGAGGTCCTTGATGCGCCCCTGGTAGTGGGTCAGAATCGCATCGCCGGTAAGTTGATCCTTCTTCAATTCAGCAATCACGGCGCGATAGTCGGTGACGGTGTAGCCCTTTTGCTTGGCAACCGTCGGTGCGAGCACCTGCATCTGGGTGCGGATCTCGGCGAAAGACGTCTTGGCCCGCGACTGGAGTTCGTCCACCGGCATGTCGATGCCGCTCTGCCGCAACGCCAGCGTGTACAGCTCCGGCGGCTGGCGGAAGTCCTCACGCGCCCGCGGCATGATTTCCTTGCGCACGAAGTCATCGTAGGCCGCGAACTGCTGCTTGAGTGCGGCGTACGGCGCTTCGTAGCCAGCGATTTGGAACTTCTGGCAGAGCTGGCCGATGCCGTCGACATACTTCTGGCACGTCACCAGATTCTTCTCGACTTCGGCTTTCACTGGTCCCAAAAGCTCGCGATTGGCGAGGCGCTCGCGGGTGCGGTCCATGGCGAGTTTCGAGAACGGCTCGTAACCCGTCTCGAGCCCCGCATAGCGTTTGAGCCGCGTGACGACCGCCGGCCGCCGGCTCGCGTCGACCTGCTCGTCGAGGAGCGCGCGGACTCCGAAGAACGTTGTTTCCGCCACATTGAAATACGGCAGGAGATACTTCTGCTGCGCGTCGGCGTCGGCGATGAAATCCGAGGCGGCCTGGATCATGATGTCCAGGTCCTGCTTCACGAGCGCATCCTTCTCGGCCGCGGCGCGTTTCTGCAACTCGCTGCGCGCATCGACGAGGCTTTTCCGCGAGCGCTCGGCGATCTTCGGCTTGAGGTCCGAAATCTGATCGTCCACGCCTTCGACCCCGAATTGCCCCGCGAACTCCGGAACGTACTTCGAGAGCGCCTGCAACATGACCTGGGCGTGGTCGTTGCTGCGGGCGATCCAGGCAGGCGCCGCGGTGGGCTTCGGACCGCCGCCGGTGCTGGTTTGTGCGGCCGCCGGCAAGGCCCCGAGTGCAGCAAGGGCGAGAACGGCGGCAAGCGTCGCTGCACCGCAGCGGCGCGGGACAAGCGAAGTTCGGGCGAAGATCAAGACTTCCTCCTTAGTAGTACCAAGCGCGCGAAGCGCGCGCGGAGTCCGGCGCCTTTTTACTCACTCCCGTACGAATCCCACCGCCCCCAGGTTCCCCTCGGGGCCTTCCCCCCCAACACGAACTCCACCCCTCAAAGGTTCCATCCGGCCTCAGTTCGACCGCACCGGATCTGCCGGCCGGGCCGGCAGCTTCATCGGATGCTCGCGCATCGCCTTCAGCACTTCCTCGACGCCGCGCTCGAGCTGCGGATCGTGCCCCGCCAGCACCGACTTGGGGTCGTTCTCCACAACAATATCGGGGTCGACGCCGTGGCCTTCCACGACCCAGTCGCCGTTCACAGCGTTGGTGCCGAACTCCGGCACGTTGACCGTGCCGCCATCGATGAGGGGGCCACGATTCGTGATCCCCACGACACCACCCCACGAGCGCTTGCCGATGAGCGGCCCGAGTTTGGCTTGGCGGAACATGTACGGGAAGATGTCGCCGTCGCTCGACGAGTTCTCGTCCAGCAGGCAGACCTTGGGGCCGTAGAGCATCGTCCCGGGGTAGGTGTTCGGCTGGGTGTCGTCGCGCGAGAACCGCGTCCCCAGCAGTTCGCGCCGCAGCCGTTCGATGATCATCTGTGACACGTTGCCGCCGCCGTTACTGCGCACGTCGACAACGAGGGCCTCCTTGTCCACCTGCGGATAGAAGGTCTTGATGAACTCGCGAATGCCGTTCCCGCCCATGTCCGGAATATGGATGTAGGCGACCTTGCCACCGGTGAGCTGGTTGACCCGTTCTTTGTTGGTCAGAACGTAGTCCAGATAGAGAAGATCGGTTTCACTGGTGATCGGCTTGTACGTGACTTGGCGCCCTCCGTCCATGGACGGCTTGGCATTCAGAGTCAGCGTCACCGGCCGGTCAGCCTTGAAGCGCAGCATGCGGTACGGGCTGTCGTTCCCCCGCAGTTCTTCGCCATCGATGGCCATCACGTAGTCGCCGGTGTGCGCATCGACGCCGATTTCCGTCAGCGGCGAACGGTAGCGCTCTTCTTCATTCTGGCCGCGGAAGATCTTGTCGATGCGATACCGGCCGGCCTTCGCATCGAGCGCGAATCGGGCCCCCGGCAGCGCGACCGGCGGCCGGGGCGGATTCTGAAAATCGCCACCGGCAATGTACGTGTGCGAGTTGTTGAGCTCGCCGATCATTTCGCCGATGACGTAGTTGAGGTCGCTGCGGTGCGCGACCGAGGGCAGCAGTGCCCGGTACTGCTTCCCGAGCGCCACCCAGTCGTAGCCGTTCATGTTCTTGACGTAGAAAAAATCGCGGTACCGGCGCCAGACTTCGTCGAACATCTGCGCCCACTCCTGGGCCGGCACGATGTCGGCCGTCATGCCGTTGGTCGCGACCGTCAACGGCGAATCCTTGCCCTTGGGCGAGGCGTCATAGAGTTTGTAAGCGGTGTCGTGCTGCACCAGAACTTTCAGTCCATTGCGCGACACCGAGTAGGCGATCGCATTTTCGCAGAGCGTCGACTCCTTGCGGGTCTTCAGATCGAAGAGCCGCAGTTCCGGGCGCTTGACCGAATCGCGTCCATAATATCCGGGCCAGCTCTTGAGGTATGAGAGCTGTCCGGATTGCACCGCCAGGGACGAGTAGTCGTCGGCCGGCACGGGCACTTGCGCGATGCGGGCAGCGAGGCCGTCGAAATCGATCTTGACCGCCTTTAGATCGTCGGTCTTGTTGCCGGATTTCGCGTCGCTCTTCGCATCATCCTTCTTCTTGCTATCCTTCTTTTCCTTCGCGTCCGCGGCCCCGGATGCGGTGGCGTCCTTGCCGGTCTCGGTCGACACCTCGTCGCTCTCGGGCGGGAACGGATGTTTGACATCCTTCCGCAACGCCACCGCGAACAACCCGGTCATGCGGTCGGTTGCGAAGTTGAACTCGATGGTCGACAACTGTGGTTCGTACTGCCGGTCCGACAAGAAAAAGAGATAGTTGCCATCCGGGTCCCACGCCGGGTTCGCGGCGTTGAACAGGACATCGGTGACGCGGTTCAGCTTGCCATCCGCCACGCCCCAGATCCAGACCGACCGGAGACCGTTGTCGTTCGACAGCGTAAACGCCAGCCACTGGCCGTCGGACGACCACGTGTAGTCGCGGATTTGGTCGTGCTGATCGTCGGCAACCTCCTGCATTCGCTTGCTGTCCAACGTGAACACGAACAGCTTGCCGTCCTTGTCGGCAAAAGCGAGCCGCTTGCCGTCGGGCGACCAGTCGGGCGCAAAGCGCATCAGCGCGCCGTTTGTGGTGAGGCGCTCCGGCACGCCGGCACCGTCCTGTTTCGCCACGTAGATTTCGTCCTCGCCGGAGGTGTCCGACATCCAGGCGATCCGCTTGCCATCCGGGGACCAACGGGCCCATTTCTCATGCGCGGTCGACGTGCGGGTGAGATTGCGGGTCGGGCCTTTTTCGCTTGGCAGTGTGAACACGTCGCCGCGCGCCACGAACACCGCGCGCTCGCCCTTCGGCGACAAATCGAAGTCTTCGATCAGCTTGTCGACCACGGCGTGCGACGGTCGCATCGCGACACCGTCGTTGGGCACGAAGATCCGCACCGGCTGCGACGCCCCACTCTTGACGTCGAGAATCTGCAGCTCACCGTTCAGCTCGTACACGATACGGCCTTGCTCGTCGTCGCTTGGCCACCGCACGTCGTAAACCTTCTCGTGGGTCACCTGCGTGGCGGTTCTTTGCAGCAGATCATAGAAATACAGATTCAGGTGCCCGTCACGATCCGAGTTGAAGTAGATCCGATCGCCAATCCACATGGGGTCGCGATCGGTGCGCGGGCTGGCGGCGATTTTTTCGGTGGTCGCGGTCGCCAAGTCGAAAATATAGAGATCCTGCTGCCAGCCGCCTTGGTAACGCTTCCAGGTGCGGAAGTCGCGCGCCGTCGGGTTGTAGGCCACCTTCGTCTCGTCGGGCGAAAAGTCGGCGGCGCCCGATACGGGCATGGGCAGCGGTTTGGGCAGGCCGCCGTCGACCGGCACCAAGTACTGCTTCGTTTCGGACTGCACCCAGTTGTCGTACATCGATCGTACGACGACGTTCTTGCCATCGCGCGTCCAGCCGTAGACCTGGTTGTCGTAGCCCCAGCGCGGCGCCAGCGGTCCGCGCGCCGGATAGAAGGTCAGCTGGCGCGGTGCGCCACCGGTTGCCGGCACGACGTAGACCTGTTCGTCGCCGTCGTACTGGCCGGTGAACGCGACCCATTGGCCGTCCGGCGAAAACTTCGGGCACACTTCCAACCCCGGGTGCGCGGTGAGGCGCGTCGCCGCGCCACCCGCGGTCGGGGCGATCCACAGGTCGCCCGCGTTACAGAACACGATCTTGTCCCCACCAATATCGGGGAAACGCAACAGCCGGGTCTGCGCTTCGGCGGATTGTGCCGCAAGCGCTGCACCAGCGACGCACAACGCGGCCAGCGACGGGATGCGGGACATGGTTCTCCAATCGAACGTGAGCGGTGGGCCGACAACGTCTGGGGTGGTCGAGGTTCTTTTCCCAGGCGGGCGGCGAGTGTGCGGCGGGTGACGCGGAGCGTCAAGCCCCTCGCGGGTTTGCCGCGTGCGCCGTGTGACGTGCAGCCCGAATCGCGTCGCCCCCTTCCAAAGGTGGCAACGCATCTGCGATGCTGGGGCGATTCGGCGGCGTTGCACCCCAAAGGGGAGTCCGAGGCGATGATCACCAAACGACCACCGGCGCGCGCTTGGTTCGCGGCTGCCGGAATAGCGGTCGTGACCGGCTGCGGCGGCGCCACGGTGACGCGCCAAGCGGTGTTACCCGACACCTGGCTCGATCCCACGTATCACACCTCGCCCACCATCGTTCCGGCAGTGGCCATCGCGCCGGCGCCGTTCACCGGTACGCTTGCCGAACGAGTCGACCAAGGCCTCGAACGCGCCATCATGGACACACCGGGCAGCCAGTTGCGCACCCAGGCCGGCACCGTGCGCCAGCGCATGAACGCCAACCGGGAGTTCGTCGGCGTGATGGACCGCATCATGAAATTGAAATACGCCCCGAAAGATTTTCCGAGCGCCAACCTGCAGAGCGTTCTCTCGATGAAGGAATTCGAAGACCTGCGCACGGCGCTCGGCGGGGCCACGATGATGCTCCTGCCGGTCGAATTCACCGTGCAGTCGACGCCCAAGAGCGCCTCGGGCCAGGCCTTGTACCGCGCCTATTCGCTCGACTCCGGCCGGCTCCTCGCACAGAAGCGCTTCGACCGCCGGGCCACCACCGGCGGCGACGCCGGCGAGCGCGAGGTCACGGTAGGACTCATCCTGGACATCCAGGACGAATTCTCGAAGCACTTGGTGGCGCAGTAACCGGCGCGCTTGCTAGACTCGAACCCTCGCCGGCGCAACGTGTAACAGCCTTGGTTCGATTTACCTTCAGGAGGCCGCACGATGAAGAGGTCGATCACCTGGACTACGATGGCCCTGCTCGTTCTTGGTATCGCAATCGCGGGATGCGGCAAGAAGGCCGCGACCTCGGACACGGCGAAAACGCCGAAGACCGATTCTGGAGTCGCGACGCAGGCGCCCGCCGGCGAGGTTCAACTGGCTGGCACCCTGGGGTGCGGGCATTGTGTATTCCACGCCACGTCCGACTGCGCCGCTTGCGTCAAGACGGCGGCGGGCGAGGTGTACGTGATCGATGGCGTGAGCGAGCAATCGCCGATGTGGGAGAAGCGGCTCGAAGAAGGCCACACGATCACGGTTGCCGGCATGATCGTCGACGGCGATCCGAAGCACATCGCCATGACGTCGTTCGAACTCAAGTAATGAATTCGCGCCGGCGCCGATGCGGCGCTGGCGCCACTCTTGCGACTTCGACGCCTGTTATCTCGCCAGGGAGAACTCTGCCGTGAGTCTCACGACCGAGCAACGCGATGATCTCATTCGCCGCTACGCGGCGGGGCCGGCGCGTTTGCGCGCCGCGCTGGCGCGGATCCCTGCGGACGCATTGCGATGGCGGCCGGAGCCCGGCAAATGGTCGGCGCACCAAGTAATCGTGCATTGCGCCGACTCCGAAACGAACGCCGCGATGCGCATTCGCTTCGTGCTCGCCGAGAAGAGCCCGACGATCATGGGCTACGACCAAGACACATGGGCCGAAGTCCTCGACTACGAGGCGCATCCGATCGACGCGGCGCTGACGGTGATCGACGCGGTTCGCGCCAACACTCTGCCGCTCCTCCGCCGGCAGCCGGCGGCGGCGTGGATGCGCTCCGGCACGCATACTGAATCGGGAGCCTATAGTGCGGAAACGTGGCTGCAGGTGTACGCAGGCCATCTCGAAACACACACCCGCCAGTTGGAGCGCAATCTGACGGCATGGCAAGCGAGAACAAGAGCGTGAGCCGGTCTCAAAACGTCCTCGCGGTTCTGGGCGCCTTTTTTCTCACCAACGCGCTCGTCGCCGAAATGATCGGCGGCAAGCTCATCTATGTGGGCGCGACGACGTGGCGCCTCGGCCCCTTTGGACCCTTCGCGATGTCGGTGGGTGTAATTCTGTGGCCGGTGGTGTTCGTGACCACCGACTTGGTGAACGAGTACTTCGGGCGGCGCGGCGTCCGCCGGCTGACGATTCTCGCCGCCAGCATGATCGCCTATGCCTTCGTGGCGCTCGTGCTCACCATGCAGGTGCCGGCAACGTCGTTCTCCGGCGTCGACAACGCGTCCTTCAACAAGGTGTTCGGCCAGAGCCGCTGGATCATGGTTGGATCGCTCGCCGCATTTCTAGTCTCGCAACTCATCGATGTCATCGTCTTCCATGCCCTGCGCCGGCGCACCGGCAAGGGCATGATCTGGCTGCGATCGACGGGATCCACCGTGGTGTCCCAGCTCATCGACAGCATTGTGGTGCTGTGGATCGGCCTCGCGATCCCTCTGCACTGGTCGCCCACCCAGTTCGCCAACGTCGCGATCCCCAACTACCTGGTAAAACTCGTCATCGCGGTGCTCATGACACCCATGATCTACCTGGGCCACTGGGTCGTGGAGCGCTACCTGGGGCACTCGGTCGCGGAAGCGCTCGCCGAAGAAGCAGCCCACGAACGCACCGCCGCCGTCCGCCCACTGCACGTCGTAGCGGATCGAACGGCCGGCCACTAGCGTCGCAACTGCTGCACTGAAAAACGGCCGGCTTGGCGCGAACCCAGGGTTCGCAACACGCGCCGCAGGCGTGCCGTTGTGTGGCGCGATGCCGGAACTCCAGGGCCGGCGAGTAAAATGCGGTTTTCATAGTCGTCGCAATGCACCACGAAGGCGCGTTCGTACGGCGCCGCGAGCCGGGCCAACAGCGCCTCCCAGGTGAGGCCTGGCACGGGCAGCACATTTGTCGCCACGACGCCGCCGGGCGCCAACCGGTCGTGCATCAACTCGGGAAGTATGTCGACGCTGACGGCGGGCTTGATGGCGCACGTCTTACCGCGCACCGTCAAGTCTTCGATGACGACATCCCATCGGGTTCGATGCCGCCGCAACCAAACCGCGGCATCGGCTTTGTCGATCCGGACATCTCCCGCCCACCGCGCCGCGATCTCGTGGAAGAGCGGCACCGAGTCGTGCGATAGATCCACCGCATCGATGCGTTGGGTCCAACCGGCGCCACGAATCGGTGCGATGACGCCACCGGCAGCGAACCCCAGGAGCAACACGCGCGGCCGCGGCCCATCGTCGGGCGCAAAGGCCACGACGCACGCGGCGAGCAGATCGAAGAACCCGTGCGTCGGACCCGGCGTCGCCCGCAAGTGGCTCACGAGGTCGGGACCGTCCACGAGACGGACGCCGCGGCGGGTGCGAACGATCTTCATCAGAATCCAATTTGCAGATCGAGCGTCGCAACCGGACTCGTCAAGCTGGGGGGACTGTTCAGCGCCCCGAAAAAGCGACAACGCTCGTAGGCATACGAGGCACCCCAACCGAACGATTGTCCCATGGAGTCGTTGGACGACCGATCGATGCGCGGTGCGTCGAAGGACGCCCGTCCAAAGACGGTCTCGTACTCCGAACGCGAGTAGCGCGTTTGTACGTTGGCAAAGAGCATGACGCTGCGCCAAATGTGACGGCCAACCGAAAACGCCACCGAACCGTCCTCTAGATCATGGTCGGCGCGTATGAAGCCGTTCGAATCGAAGATACCATTCGGGGATAGGTGCCGCGAGAATCGCGCTGACACCGCGATGACATCGAGGTACGTCGTAGTGATGGCAACGCTCACGGCTGCCGACCAGCCTTCCAATGCCTGGGTGATACTCGTGTCCCGCGTCGTGTTGGCGGTATAGATCTGCCCCGTCCATTCCAGTTCACCATGTTCGTACCCGGCCGAGGCGACGATGTGGGCCCGGGCGCCCAGCGGCCGGCTCACTCGTCCGGCCAGATTCCAAGCCTGGTGTGGGTACGTTTGCAGGCGCGCGCCGAGCGTATCCGACGAATTGATTTGGAGTCCGCCGGTCTCGCTGGTTCGATGTGGCACTTCGGCGTTGAGTTCGATTCGCGTCCGGCCGAGGTCCGCTCCGCATCCGACGCCACCCTCGAGATAGTCGAGGTCGGCTTCACGAAAATCGCTTCGCAACTGGCCCGGCCGCAGATCCTCGCTGCCGCTCCGAGTTCGGACCCACGTGCCGCGCAGTGCGGCTCCGAATCGAACCGCGCCCGCACGCAGTCCAACCCCCGCCTGCATAATCTGACTCGACCCGTCGATCTCGAAACGGTCGGTGCTCGTGCCGACATACGAGGGCTGCGTGAGCGCAAAAACCGCTAGAGACGAGCCCCGTGCCAGCACGCCGAGTCCCGGGCTCGTGCCGCCCGAACCCGTCGTCGCGAACAAACCCGACCGCAGCGGCAGTCCGGTGAAATGCGGTCCCGCACTGCTTTGGCTGTCCGCCAGCGCCATCTGTGGAAACCGGTACAAAAGCTCGACCTGCTCGAGCAGCGTCGGGTCGATGCCGGTACTCTGAGAAAGCGCGGTGGCCGGGATGCTGCTGGCGCGCGCCATGGTCACGCCCAACACGCCGGCAACCATCACGACGGCAAAAACCCGAAACGCACCAAGCAGAACATGCACGGCGCAAGTCTCCCGTGGGCAGTGGCAAGCACAACGATGCGCAAACACCGGCAGCCGGATTGAAACGTTCAAGGGGGGAGCATACGGGCTTGGGTCGAAAAGTCGCAAGCCACGCGGCGTGGTAACCGATCAACCGGCCGGCGCTGGATCGAGAACGACGATGCTGTCGGTAGGGAGCGCGAGATGCGCCTGCGCCCATTCGAAGACCGCATCTTCCTGCGTGAACAGGACGATTTGACGTTCGCGCGCCATCGCCTGCAAAAGCACGAGTGCCGCCTGTTTGCGTTCGCGGTCGAATTGCACGGTGACGTCATCCAAGAACAGCGGACAGGCTTCGTCGGTCCGCACGAGGTGGCGCGCCAGCGCGGCCCGCAACAGCAAGTAGACCTGTTCCGCCGTCCCATGCGACAAGAGCGCAGCGCGCCGCCAGGTGCCGCCCGTGTCCTGCAGTTGCACGTCCATGGTCTCGGGATCGACGCGCGCGTCGACCCAGCGTCCGCCGGTGACGTTGGCGAGCCCGGCGCGCACCCGTGCCGCGAGCACTGGCGCTACGTCACGGTGCACACGTTCCTGGGCGCGGGACAAGAACTCCTGGGTCGCGCGCAGGGTATCGTCCAACTCGGAGACGCGATGTAGTTCGTTCTCCGCCCCGCGCAATTCGTCTTCCGCGTCCGCGACCGGCACCGTGCGTTGGGCATGCAAGGCGATTTCCGTACGCACGACCGCCAGGTCGCGCTCGGCGTCGGCCTGCGTGCGTTGCCAGATCGCGACATCATCCAAGTCGCCGTTCGGCGCGCTGAACGAATTCAGGTCGAGCCCATGAGCGACCGCGGCGGCCTTCGCCTCCGCAGCCTCGAGTTCAAATTCGAGATCGGCGCGCGTGCGGCCCGCGAGCGCCGACCGCAACTCGGCCCAGTCGCGCTCTGCCTGTTCACGCTCGGCGAAGGCGCGGCTGCGATCCTCGAGCCACTGTTGCAGCGCCCGCACGCTGGCTACCGGATCGGTGTCGGGAAGCCCGCACCGTCGCGCCACACTGCGGACGATGTCCTGGCCGGCGCGCCGCTCTTCTTCCACCCGCGCCACTGTGGCTTCGTCGCGCAGGCGGCGCTCGAGAGCGGTTTCGAGTTCGCGGCGGCGGCCGCGGCTCTTGCAAGTTTGTTTGTAGGTCTCGACGTCCTCGAGCAAGCTCGGGCCGGGCGCCACGCCGCGGTCGCGAAGCTCGACGCGCAAGGCATCTTCACGCCGTTCGCATTCGCGCTGCAGGTCGACCTGAGCACGATCCCACTCGCCTTTGCGGCCGCGCGAGTCTTCCCACCGCGCGCGCTCGGTTGCCAAACGCCGCAGCGCCGCCGCCTCGGGAACGAGCCCCAAATCCAAAGCGCATTCGCGCGCCGCTTCTTCCGCTGCACTCCACCGGTCCAAACGGCGACGGGCGCCAGCCATCTGCGCATGCACGTGATCCAATTCCTCGAGCCACGCCCGGCGCGCGCCACCGGTGCTCAACCCCAAACCGAGCGACACGAGCGCTGCCGCTGTTGCCCCCGCCGCACCCCACAACCATGGGGTGCGCCCGTTGGCCGCGAACACCGCGGCGCAGCCGATGACGACCACCGTGAATGCAAGGGCGAAGCGCACCGCGAGTGCGGTGCGTGGATTGCCGGCGTGGATGCGCTCCGAAAGTTCCGCTTCGCGCATCTCGAGGGCGGTGTCGGCAACCGGCTGCGGGATTTCGAGTTGCTGCGCAAGGTTTTGCAACTCGGCAAGCGACGCGCGGCCGCCGGGTGGCGCGTTCGTGGCATCGGGCCGGTGCGCCGCGTGGGCGCGAAATGCCCCGAGTGCCGCTTCGTAGTGCGTCGCCGCCGCCAGCACTTCCGGCGCCGCCTCCTGATCCCCCGGCCATTCGGGCGCGGGCCGCGGCACCGGTCGCGGTGTGGCTGCCGTTGCAACCGCAGCGTGCGGCACGAGGCCGCGCTCTGGAGCGACGGGGTCGGCACCGCGCGGCGAACGCGGCAGTGTCGCCGCGATCTCGCGCCGCAGGTCTTCGGCCGTGGGCCCGTCGAGCGACAGTGCTGCCGGGCGTGCGGCCCATCCGTGCACCGCCGTCACCGCGTCGCGCGCCAACGCTTCGTCGGCCACGAGGCCCCGCGGCGCACCGCCAGGAAAGCGCCGCTCGAGTTCGCGGACGTGCTGCAATTCGCGGTGGCGCAATTCGACTTCGTTTGCGGCCTGGCGCGCTGCCGCAACGCGCACCGCCGTGCCCGCATGCCGAACGCGTGCGGCGCTGTCTTCTTCGCGCGCCATCAAGCGCAAATACGCTTCGTGCTCGGCGCGCGCACTGTCGTAGACGGAGCGTGCCGTTTCCAAGCGCACCTGTGCTTCGCGGAAGGGACGCGCGCCGTGCGACGCGCTCCGGCTGCCGACATGCGCGGCGAGAAAAGTGCCGATGCGGGTGATTGCTGCGGCCGCCGTGGCATCGGCACCGGCGGTTGCGACGGCGCGCTGCACGAACTCGCGCAGCGCCTCGGCGTCACGGCGCAACGCCAACAGATCCGCCTGGCGCACACTGGCGACCGCCAGGAATGCGCGCCGGTCGATGCCGAGCCAGCGCGTCGCATCGGGCGTCCAATCCGCCGCTTGGATTTCGGTCGAAATGTCACGGCCCAGATCGGCGTCGAAGGCGCGGCTGTCACTCTTCTCATTCAGATCTTGGACGAGTTCGACGCGGCGGCCCGTTTCGAGGCGCACGAGAACTCGCACCTTCCACGTTTCGCCGCCGGACCAGGGGCGATAACGTTCCTCGAACAACTGCTCGTCGCGCGTCTTGCCGCGCGCCCGGCGCACGCCGCACAACGCGGTCGTGAGCGCCGCGTGCAACGAACTCTTGCCGGCCTCGTTGGGGCCATAGATGACGGTCAGGCCGGGCGCGAGTTCGATGCGGCGGTCGCGGAAGGGTCCGAAAGCGACCAGATCGAGGCGTTCGACGCGCACGTCACAACACCTCCAAGTCGTCGCGCCCATCGAGCGCCCGCATCCCAGTCACCAGAATGCGTTGCCGGCGCGTCGGCTCCAACTCGGCCGCGAGCACGTCGCGCACGAATTGGCCACGCACTGTCGGCTCGACGGCGACGGCCTCGAAGTTGTATCCCGGCCGCAGGCGCGCCGCGCGCACCACGACCGCGTCCAGTTGCTTCGTCACCGCATCCAGATCGGCCGGCACGAAGTCGACTTGCGGCGCCAGTTCTCCCTGCAGCGTGATGCGGGCGATGCCACCGCGGCCGACGAGCGAGGCGGCGACCCGGCCGCACACCTCTTGGCGGTTGGTGCAACCCGTCACATCGACTTCGACATCGTGAACGACGGACGCCGCGACCGCTTTCTGCTCGCGCATGACCGTGCCGTCGGGCCGTATGTGCGCGATGACGGCGCCACGAGTGCCGGTCTCACCGAATGCCAATGGATCGGGGTTGCCGGGATAGGTGTGTTGCGGTGCAAGCCGCGGCAGGTGGTAGTGCCCAAGAAACGCGTGATCGATGCCGGCGTTGCGAATGTCTTCCGCCGCAAACGGCGCGTGCGGCACCTTGGTGTCGCCCTGGTCGCGGAGCGACGAACGCTCCGAGCCGTGAAAGAGCGCCAGGTGGGCACCGGCCCGGTCGACGACGAAGCCGTCCAGGAAACCCGGCGTACCGGCCGGCCGCACATGCGCCGCGCCCCAGAGCGTGAGCCCGCCGGTCAGCTCGACCGGCATCAGGCGTGGTTCGGTAAAGATATGGACATTGTCGGACCAGGCGACGCGGCGGTACAGGCTTTCGGCGCCGTACCAGTCATGGTTGCCGGGCGCGACGAAGACTCGGATCGGATGCAGTTGGGCGAAGGCGGCGCGCAGAAAAGCGGCCGTGTCGGGCGAGAAGCGGTCGTGCTCGTACAGATCGCCGCCGCAGAACACCGCATCGACGCGTTCGGCCTGCGCCAACGCGATCAGGCGCGCCAGGGTATGCCGCAACGCCTCACGGCGGGCGCGAGCGGTGCGGGCGCTGCCCAGCGACGCGAACCCGGTGTCCAAATGCAAATCGGCAAAATGCAGAAGCTTCAAGCGCCCTATCCTCCCCACCCGCGCCGCCGCCGCCTCGGGGAAGGCCGGCGCGCCGCAGCGCCACAGTACCGAGGACGCGCGCGGAAAGGAACCCCTGGTTTGAGGCCTGGCTCGGGGCGCAGTCGGCCCGGCCATTTCGCGGTTTTGCCTCATAGGGGGCAAGCGCTCACGCGGTAGAAGGTCGAGACTCACGGTCTCGCCGCTGGTTCCGAATCGCGATCGACGCGTGCAATGGGGATTTTCACCCAGCAGAAAGCGCTTTCGCGCCTCACTGCCGTCGATGCAGGTTGTCGGAACCGCACTCGATCGCGTACCTTTTTGACTCCCCAGCGAGCGATCTGGAAGTAAACGCTTGTCCGCAACGGTCGACACGATCGCCGGCGTAACTCTGCACGCCGGCCGTTCGGCTTTTGCGGAAATCTGTTTTCTGGGATCGAAGAGGATCTTTTTTTCGGAGGCTTGGAATGAAGCGACGGTTTTCGATGCATGTGGCCGCTGCGTTCGCAGTCGTGGCACTGGGAGCGGCAGCGGGTTGGGCGGCAGACGAAGACATGGAGACGCCGGACGGACCGCAGATCGAGACGACCTGCGACGTGTCCGGCTACAAGACGGAATCGATCAAGTATGACCCCGCAGTTGCCATCCCGGACGGCGACACGGGCGGCGTCAAACTGGGTCCACTGCAATTCGCAGATGACGGCAAGCGGATCTCCGACACGGTGCTGGAGATTATCGCCAGCCACACCAAGATCGGTGATCTCACGGTTGAACTCGGCTACGACCTGACCTGCAACGGCTCGATCGACTACAAGTCGCGCGTCGTGTGCCGCCCGCGTGGGACACAAACCACGACTCCCGCACCGTGCGGCACCGGCACCGGTGGCGGTTGTACGGGCGACCTGAGCTGCGGCCGCATGTACTCGTTCCGGGACGCCGGCGCCAGCGAGTTGGCGGTCGGAGCGTGCGCTGCGACGCTCGCGACCGGCTGCTACAAGCCACCGACGACGGGCGGCACGCCGTTGTCCGTCTTCAAGGACCTTCCCAAGGGCGGCTGCTGGTATCTGACGATCGTCGACCACGTGACCCCCAACAAGGGCTCCGTGTGTGAATGGTCCGTGCATCTTTTGAACCATGTTGCAGTCGGCGTCGAGGCCGCGACATGGGCCAAGTACAAGGTGCTGTACCGGTAGATCCGCAACGGTAGGTGCGGACGGCGGCGCCCCTGACGCCGCCGTCCGCTTTCTGTTTCCCACCCGGCAGCGGCAGCGGCGCGAGTCTCACCGCGTCCGCAGCCACAGGATCTGTCCGCCTTGCACGGTTTCGTCGCTCGGCGCGATGCGCAGGCTGTGCGCTTGCACGTCGCAAAGCCAGCTCCCGCGTCCCAAGATGGCTTCGGCGTCAACGATGCCGCTCGACTCCCACAGACCGGGGCGGTTGTCCTTCGCTTCGTCGCGATTCGCAGGGTCGGCGGCGAGCGCGTGGCGCACGGCAGGCGTGCGGTTGATTTCGGCGACGCGGCGCAGTTTGCGGTGGGTGATGTCGTAGATCCAGATCGATGCGTCGCGCTGGAGCCCGAGGGCGCGCAGATCGTGCCCCGGGTCTTCCTGGATCGCCAACTCACCGTGCCGGTTCACCTCGACATTGTCGGGGGCCACGAAACCGTCGCTACCATCCAGCAACAGCGTCAGCATGCCGCCGGCCATCGGATCCGTCGGGCTGAAATGCAGCCGGTAGATGCGGCCGCGTTCGTTGCAGCCCGGCGGCTCGTTGGCGCTGGGCAGTTTGCCGGTCGTCGCGAAGTAAAGATTGCCCGGCGCCACCGGATCGCAGGCACCGTCCTCGATCCGCACGAAGCCGAAGGCCGCCGCGGCCTTTGCGGCAGCATCGAGTTCCAAATCCGTGCCGTCCCAGGGCACCGGCACCCAGTGCACGGGCAGCGAGTTGCCGCGCGCGTGGAAGGTCGCTTCCGAAGCGCGTCCGGCGTCATCGGATGCGAGTGCGAAGAGTGTGCCGCCCCGCAAACCGTTCGCGGTCAGCGGATCCGCGTCGCCGGGCTGTTTGGTACCCAAGTGCATGTAGAGTTGTGAGTGCAGGCCGTCACCATCGCTCGGCCCATCTTCGAGACCGAAGGTCACGGTCTGGGCGCCCGTGAATGGCGCCACGACAACATTCTCCCACTCCCCGCGGCCCATGCGTGGCACCGCGTATGCGCGCCCGTCGACGAGCGCCCACGCTTCGCCGCCGCGGCCGTCGAAATTGTTCTTGCCGGCCGATTCCTCGCCATTCAGGAAGATGCGCCGGTCGAACCCGACGCGTTCATCGGCGAGAAACGCCGAACACAGTTTGGCGATCCCGCCGGTCACCGGATCGACACGCACCGGTGGCTCTCCGACATACACGCTCTCGATGGCCCACCGTCCGGAGACGACGCGTGGGCGCGCGCCGGATCCGATCGCGATGCGGAGTTCGGTCACCCGCGCGCCCGCCGGGAGCGGTCCGGCGGCATGGCCCGCGTCCTTCGCCCATTCGTGGTTCACCAAGAGAATCGCCGTGTCGGGCCATGCCGCGTACAAACCCAGACCATCCGGCACACCCAAGAAGCGAAATGTCCGGCTTGGGGCGCCGGTCTGCGGCAGCGTCTGTCCGACGGTGACGAGGGCTCGAATACGGGCGCGCGACTGGACCGGTTTCAAGTAGGCCGGTGCATTGGCGTACGGATCCCGAGCCGGCGCCGCGGCGCCCGCGATGGCCGGCGTGCCCGCACAGGCGGCACCGAACAACAGCCATGCAAGAGCATGCGGCGGAACTCGTCTCACGTGTCGTCGCAAACGTATCCCCCCGGTGATGGGAGTGGAGCCTCGTTCCGGCGGCGGCAAACGGCGCCCATGCTATCAGAGTGTCTTCACACCTGGAATGCGTAGCGCCGGCCCGAAACGGGCGCTATAGTGCGCCACCATGAAACCGATTCTCGACATCGCACGCACGCTCGAACTCGATCCCGCGCTCCTCGAGCCATACGGCAACTACAAAGCCAAGGTCGCGCTTCGGGCCCTCGATGCACGCGTGCCGCGCGGCCGGCTGATACTCGTTTCGGCTATCACGCCAACGCCGGCCGGCGAGGGCAAGACGACGACTTCCATCGGGCTCGCACAGGGATTGGCGCGCATCGGTGTGCGCGCCGCGGCGGCGCTCCGCGAGCCCTCGCTGGGGCCCTATCTGGGGATGAAGGGTGGCGGCTCGGGCGGCGGCATGTCGCAGGTGGTGCCGGCAGATGACATCAATTTGCACTTCACCGGCGACATCCATGCGGTCGGCAGCGCCCACAATCTCTTGGCGGCCATGCTCGACAACCACCTGCATCATGGCAATGCGCTCGCCATCGATTCGCGGCGCGTGCAGTGGCGCCGGTCGCTGGACATGAACGACCGGGCGCTCCGCGACATGGTGATCGGCTTGGGCGGGCACCGCGAAGGCGTGCCGCGCGAAACCGGTTTCGACATCACGGCCGCCAGCGAGGTCATGGCGATTCTGTGCCTGGCGCGCGACGTCCACGATCTCAAGGAACGCCTGGCGCGCATCGTCGTCGGGTTCCGGCCGGACGGCAGCGCCGTCAAAGCGGCTGATCTGCATGCGGTCGGCGCCATGGCGGCGCTCTTGCGCGATGCGATCAAGCCCAATCTGGTGCAAACACTGGAGGGTGTACCGGCCTTCGTGCACGGCGGACCGTTCGCGAACATTGCCCACGGCACGAATTCGGTGAACGCCACCCGCATGGCGTTGGCCTACGCCGATGCCGTGGTGACCGAGGCCGGCTTCGCGTTCGAACTGGGTGCCGAGAAGTTTTTCGACATCAACTGCCGGTACGGTGGTTTTGCGCCAAATTGCACGGTGCTCGTCGCCACCGTGCGCGCCCTCAAGATGCATGGCGGCCTGCCGCTCAAGCGGATTGCCGAGCCCGATGCCGGGGCCGTCGAGCGCGGCCTCGAGAATCTCGAGAAGCACATCGAGAACATCCGCAAGTTCCAACAATCGTGCGTCGTTTCGATCAATCACTTCCCCAACGATACGGCGGACGAAATTCGCGCCGTCGAAGAGGGCTGCAAACGCTTCGGCGTGCCGGCGGTGCTGGCGAAGCCGTTCTCGGAGGGCGGCGCGGGGTGCACGGCGCTCGCCGAAACCGTCTGGGCGGTGGCCAAAGCCAATCCGCCGCGCTTCCGTCCGCTCTACGAGTGGGGCGCGTCCATCGAAGAGAAGATTCACGCCATTGCGCATGAGATGTACGGTGCCGAGGCGGTCGACTATTCGTTGCGGGCGCGACGCGACCGCACTCAGCTCGAAAAACTCGGCTACGACAATCTGCCGGTGTGTGTCGCCAAGACGCAGCAGTCGTTGTCCGATAATCCGGCGCTCCTCGGCCGTCCGAAGGATTTCCTGGTGACGGTACGTGAAATCCAACTCGCGGCCGGCGCCGGATTCATCATCCCGATCACCGGCGAGATCCTCCGCATGCCGGGCCTGCCCGCCCAGCCACTTGCCGAACGATTCGATCTCACCGACGACGGCGAGATCGCGTTCCGCGACGCGTGACGGCGCGCCGTCGCACCGCCGCAGGGCTCGATGCGCCCACAACGCCGGGCCTCTATCAGGATCCGCTGGTCTACGATGTGCTTTCGTCGCCCGGCACCGCGCTCGAAGTCGATGGACTCGAGCGCATCGCCCGGCTCTGGGTGCGGTCGCGCGGTGCACGGCGTGATTGGCTCGAACCCGGCTGCGGCTCGGGGCGGTATTTGCGCATTCTCGCGCGCCGCGGCCATCGGGTCACGGGCTTCGACCACAGCGCCACAATGATCGAGTACGCACGCCGCCGGGCACCGGCGGCGCGCCTCTTCGTGGCTGATTTCAGCGATTTCGCGGCCCGTTGCGGCAAACAACGCTACGACTTCGCGTTCAATCTCTTCAATTCGATCCGGCATCTCGAATCCGATGCGGCGGTTGTCGCGCACTTTGCCGGCATGGCGCAAGTGCTGCGTCCCGGCGGCTTGTACGCGGTGGGACTCTCGTTCACCGACTACGGGCACGAACCCATGGACGAGGACATTTGGGAGGGGCGGCGTGGCGGGCTCCGCGTGCGGCAAGTCGTCCAGTACTTGCCGCCGGGGACTTGGCCCGCTGCTGCCGGCCGGACACGGCGTTTCGAACGCGTCGTGAGCCACCTCGCGGTAGAGCGCGGCGCCACAGCATCGCACTTCGACAGTGTCTACGACCTGCGGACCTACGATGCGGTGGAGTGGCGGCGGCTCGTGGCGCGTTCGGCGCTCTCGACAGTGGCAACGGCAACCTGGAACGGGGATCGGGTGGACGAACGCGTCACACCGTACGCCGTCGAATTGCTGGGGCGGCGTCAAGACGCGGCGCTGCACTCACATCCGGCCCACGCTCAATCGCGCCCCGCCAAAAGGCCCGCAAAAGACGCCAGGCCCAAAGCGACGAGGCCGCCGGTCGTCGCACCCGTCATCGCGCCGTGCACGCGCGCCGCCGTCGCATTCTGTTCGCTGTAGAAGCGGTCCACGTCGAGGCGATCCATGACGAGCCGCGCCGGAAGTGCCGGATCGATCGTTTGGCGCTCCGCTTCGGCGGCTTGCAATTCACGCACGATCTTGTCGACCTGATGCGCGTCGAGGGTCGAGACCGCGGCGCCGCAAAAGGTGCAGGTCGAGCCGCGGGCCAGATCGATGGGCGCTCCACAGCCGTCACAGTGGATCGTTTGCACGTTCTCGCGCAGTTTGGCGAGCTCGGCGGGCGCCAAAGGCCGCACGAAGCTTTTCTCGCGCAGAAACTCGATGAAGTTGGTGAGCCGGCCGTGACGCGCGGCGCAACTCCAGTAGGTGAAGCGTACGTTGCGTTGCACGTCGTGAGTCTCGCTGAGCGCGGCGCGGCAGCGCGGGCAGGCGGGCGATGTGAGTACGCCCGGCTGGCGTTCCGCCTGATGTTCGTGGATCAAAGTGAACAGGCGCAGCACCGCCCCCGGCGCGAGCGCCACGCTCTCATGCGCATCGAACCAGATCACCGCGCAGCCAAAGCACAGGTCGAGCGCCACGGTGCGGCCATAGTGGCCGTCGAATACCTCGGAGTGCGTCGGCTGGCTGCAGACGGGGCATTGCATGGTTCAGCCGAGCTGCGTGCCGCAGTCGGGGCAGAATCGCGTCCGCTGCTCCAGGCGTGCTTGGCAACGGCCGCAGACGACTGTTTCAGACACAATGCTCGGCGCTGCAGCTGAAGGCGGAGCGTCGGCGGCTGCCGGGACCGGTTTCTGAGATCTTGTCACGGCGGTTGTCATAGTTTGCCCCAGCGCCACGCCGGCGCCGATTCCAACCGCTGCACCCGCCACCCCGCCGGGGTTCGCCGCCGCGATCGGAATCGCGCGTGCCGCTTGGTACTGCGTGTAGCGCTCGAGGTCGCCCACCATGCCCATACTGATGCGCTCGTCGAGCCGCTGCTGCAGTTCCTCGGGCAGCGACAAGCTCTGGATCTGGACGCTTTCCAGCTCGAGACCGAGCGTTTCGAACTGCGACCGCGCATGATCGCGGACACCGGCTGCAAGCGCGGTTTGCTGCGACGCCATGTCGATGAACGGCACACCGCTCGTCCCCATGTGCTGAGCCAGCGAACTGCCGAGTGCGGCGCGCAGCGGCCCCTCCAACTCCGCCAGCAAATAGCTCGGGCGTGTTCCGGAGGTCTGGAGGAAAAACCGCACCGCGTTGGTGATCCGGAAGCTGTAGACGCCGAAGGCCCGGACGCGCACGGCGCCAAATTCCTTATCACGCACCGTCACTGGTTGCGGCGTGCCCCACGTCTGGCCTAAGCGCAAGCGCGTGGAGAAAAAGTAGACCTCGCTCTTGAAAGGCGATTCGAATTTCTTGTCCCAGTGGCGCAGGTCCGAAAGGACCGGCAAGTTGCGTGTATGGAGGCGATACTGTCCGGGGCCGAAGCGATCCGCAACCCGGCCCTGGTCCACGAAAAGCGCCACCTGCGACTCGCGCACCGTGAGTTCGGCGCCCTGCTGAATCTCCATGTCGGCCGTCGGGAAACGCCATGCGAGCACGTCGTCGGTCGCCTCGGTCCACTGAATGATGTCGAGGAACTGCTTCTGGATGAAGTCGCCGAGTCCCATGAACGCCTCCCTGGCAGCGATTCTGCGCCTACACGGGCCTTCTCACCCGCTTTTTGCCAATCGTGCAATCTCGATGCCACGCGCCGGCGCCGCACAATTTGCCCGGCTTGCGCTCCGGGGCTCGGTGCGGTCAGAGTCCAGAGATGCGCATCGGCTCCATCCAGATCGAACGCGGCCTGCTCCTCGCCCCCATGGAGGATGTGACCGACCTGCCATTCCGGCTGCTCTGCAAGCGCCTTGGAGCCGACATCGTCTACACCGAGTTCGTGAAGACCGAGGAACTGGTGCGCGATATCCGCTCGGTGCGCCGCAAACTGCTCTTCGACGAGTCGGAGCGGCCGCTCGGCATTCAACTCTACGGCGGCGATCCGGGCACCATGGCCGAAGCCGCCCGGCGCGCCGAGGCATTGGGGCCCGATCTCATCGACCTCAATTGCGGCTGTTGGGTGAAAGACGTCACGCGCCACGGTGCGGGCGCCGCACTCTTGCGCGACTTGGGACGCTTGGAAGAAGTGCTGACGACGGTCGTGAACGCGGTCGGGATTCCGGTCACGCTCAAGACACGGCTGGGTTGGGATGCGTCCAGTATCCGCATCGTCGAGGTGGCGCGCCTCGCCGAACGGGTTGGAATCCGCGCCATTACCGTGCACTGCCGCACCCGGGATCAAGGGCATGCGGGCCCGGTCGACTACAGTTGGATTCCCAAGATCAAAGCTGCGGTGTCCATTCCGGTCATCGTCAACGGTGATATCGCCACCCCACAGGTGGCCCGGCAGGTGTTCGAGACGACGGGTTGCGACGCCGTCATGATCGGCCGCGCCGCGGTGCGCAACCCGTGGATTTTCCAGCAAACGCGCGCCTATCTCGAAACCGGCCGGGTGCCGGCCCCGCCGGGACCCGAGGAACGCGTCGCACTGTTCCGCGAGCACCTGGCGCTTGCAACCGAGCATCTCGGCGAACGCGAGGCGGTGCACGAACTGCGCAAGCACTACGCCATCGTTCTGACCGGAATGCCGCACGTCAACGAGGTGCGCGACGCACTGCGCCGCGCCGAGAGCCCGGGCCAAGTTCTCGAGCACCTCGAGCGCTTCTGCGATCTGTACTCCGTCCCGGCCTGATCCCGATGCCGCGCGGATGCCTCGCCGTGGCGTAACACCCGCGCCGCCTTGGATTCAGTCGTCGTGGTGGCGGCGATCGTCGTGATGGTGGCCGTCGTCGTCGTCGTCATCGTGGCCGTGATGCCCGCGACGGCGTGACTCGACCGCATACGACTTGAGCACGCCGTTGCGGCGATCGACGCGGGCCCGAATGCCCACCCGCTCGCCGCACGAATCCGTGCCGCTCAGGTCGACGCGCCACTCGTTCTTGTGGCGCTTGACTTCGTCGACACGCACCCGCACGACGCGCTGGCGTCCGGCTTCCGTGACGACGATATGCACCGCTTCTTCCCGGCCGACGTCGACGCGGACATGCGCGGGAACCGGCATCGGGGCCGGCGCATCGTCGCGCGACTGCAATACGAGCGTCCCGCCGCATCCGGTCATGCAGGCAACGACCAACAAGGCACAGGCGAGCTTCATGGCGGCTCCTCTCTCGAGTACGGGCTTTCCACCCGTCCAGAGTGCGAGGTACGTGCCACGATTGAGTTGTGTGGACGGCACCACGCGCCATCATGCGGCGCGATCAGCGCGCTTCGTCCAAGAGCCGGCAACCCTCGAAGAGCATTGAATCGGTGGGCTCGGACACGTTGTCCGGGGGAAACGATTTCACGGGCGAGGTTGCGAATGCTCCCTGATCGCGCCAGCGGATGATGCGGTAGATGGCGTCGGCACCCTGCGCCGGCCCGCATGCCGCGTGCACGATCTGGCCGTGGCGCATGAAGAAGCTGGCCGACTCGCCGCTCGCGCTCTGCAATTGAACTCGCACCGTACGTTGGCTGCCGGAGAGCGCTTGCACGAGATCGATGAAGGGCAGTTCCTGCAGGGTGCCGCGGAAGCCGCGTTCGGAGCGCCCACCCGGGCGGCCACGCATTTCGAGTGCCTTGCCGATGCGCGTCACGAGCACGTTGTAGTTGAACGGCGGCACGTACGCATCGTCGAAGCCGGCATCGAGCAGCTCCATGACGAGCGCCGGACCGGCTTGCGCCGAGAAGGCGTAGGCGAGCGCCGAGGTGTTGTCCTTGACGAACCGGCACAGCTCGGTGGCGCGCGCCGCGTGGCGCTCGTGATTGACGAGCACCACGGCCGGTGTGATGCGGCTCACGAGCCGGCGTGCTTCATCGATGTCGTCGACTTCGACAACGCGATAGCCGCCGTAACGCAGGTGCACCCCGAGCTGCTTTGCGACTTCGTTTCCTGAACCGACCAGCAAGACCGGATCGAGGCTCGCGGCGGTGTTGGAATCGGCACCCTGCTCGAGCAATCGCAGGTATGTGTCGACGACTTCCGTCGCGGCGAGCCGCCCGACTTGGCGCCGCAATTCGATTTTGACGGCCTCGAGCGACACTTCCGCGCTGCGGAACGCCGCGAATCGATACCACACGAGCGCCAGGATCTGCGCCGCGAGCGAGACCTTGTGATTGCCGTCGCGCCGTACGTGCGCCACGTCGGTGAGGTACGCGAACGATTCGAGACAGGCTTCGACATTCCACGGGAACTGTAAGGCTTGCGCGATCTCGAGCGAGCGTGCGAAGTCGGCGAAAGCGAAGGCGCTGGCATGCGTCACCTCGCCGACGGCGGGACGCGGTGCCGGACCCCGCCCGGCGCGCGCGGCGTCCACTTCCTCCGCCGCCGGAACGAGCAAGTGGGCCGCGATCTGTAAACCGTCGATCGCCAGGCGGCGGAATCCGAGCGCCGTGGCGAGATTGCGCAGGTCCTCGCAAACGTGGGCGTACGACGGCCGGTACGCGGAGCCGGATGCCGTGGCGCGCAGGTCCGCCATCTGCTGCAGGGATCGAATCAACGCCCCTGCGACGTCGCGGTACGGGGCTGGGTTTTCCAACAACGAGCCGCTGACGCTCGAAAACATGGACATCTCCACCCGTGGCGGCGCAAAGACGCCGGCGCGCCCCCATTCCTCGAACTGCGCCTCCATGTCCTTGGCGACCAACACGTGGTTGTAGTGGCCCTGCTGCAATGCGGTGGCGATTTGCTGCGGATCCGACATGAGGTCGAGTTCGACACCCTCACGCTCGAAGATGGCGACCAGGAAATTGCGCAAGAACGCCGTGCGGCTCACCATCAAGACGCGCGGCGAAGGTTGCGCCGGTCCCGGCTCGGCAGGGCGCGCGGCGGCCTTGTTCGCCTCGTCGTCGAAGATCGCCGGCAACTCGATGATTTGGTCCACGAACAGCTCGTGGCCACGCGCATGGTAGTGCTCGGCGATCGCGCTCCGCACCAGCGCGTCGACCGCGATGTGCGGCTTGATGTCGGTACAGGCGCCTTTGCGGCGCGCGTGGTGCAGGGCGCCGGCGTTGCTCGGATCGGCCATCGCGACGTGCAGCGTTTGCGTGCCGGCGTCCCATGCGAAGGGCAGCATCTGGTATTCGTCCACGACGTCGACCGGCAGGCGTTTCGTGACGTCCTCGGGAATCCGCCGGCCGTCGAGACACACACCCGGCACGCCGAACTGTTCGCCGAGGGCGCGCACCAGTTGTTCTTCGGTCACGAATCGGTAATACAGAAAATGCGACCCAAGGCGCCCGCCGCGCAGTTTCTGGCGGTCGAGCGCTCGTTGGACTTGGTCGGGGTTGAGGATGCCGTAGCGCTGAAGAATTTCAGCCAGTTTTTCGTGCTTCATGCGCCCTGCTTGACCGGCGCCGGTCGTGGGCCCGCGGCCGGTGTCCCCGCCAAGAAGGCCTCGGGTTCCTCGGCGAACCGAGCCGCCTCTTCGTTGGTCACGAGATGTTGCTGCACCAGCTCGCGCAGGTGCTGGTCGAGCAACTGCATGCCTTCACGGCGGCTGGTCACCATGACGTTCTTGATGTGATGTGGCTTGCCCTCGCGGATGAGATTGGCGATGGCGTGGTTGCGAATCATGATCTCCAGCGCCGCGACACGTCCGTGCCCATCGGCGCGGCGCAGGAGCTGCTGTGAGCACACGCCAACCAGACATTCAGAGAGCGCCAAGCCGATTTGCGCCTGCTGGTCGGCCGGAAACACGTCGATAATGCGGCTCACGGTTTGGGGCGCCGATTTGGTGTGCAGCGTACCGAGCACCAGCAGCCCAACCTCCGCGGCCGTGAGCGCCAGGGCGATCGTCTCGTTGTCTCGCATCTCGCCGACGAGGATGACGTTCGGATCCTCCCGCAGCGCTGCCCGGAGCCCGCTCGCGAACGACTTGCTATGCTCGCCGATCTGCCTCTGGTTGATGAGACAGTTGCGGTTCGTGTGAATGAATTCGAGCGGATCCTCGAGCGTCAGGATGTGGTAGTTCTTGTTGTCATTCAGGTGGTCGACCATCGCCGCGAGCGTCGTCGACTTGCCGGAATTCGCGGGGCCGGTGACTAGGATCAAGCCGCTCCGGCTCTCCAACATCCGCTTGAGAGTCGGCGGAAATCCCAGGCCGTCCAGGGTCGGAATCTTGTACGGAATGCTGCGGAACGCCGCCGCGAGGCCGGGGTGTTTGCGGAACACGTTGATCCGGAAGCGCGCCACGTCTGGAACCGTGTATGCGAAGTCCAGCTCGCCAAGCGCCTCGAAGCGCTCGATCTGGGCGTCGGTCAGCAGTTCGTAGAGGAGGACTTTGACTTCGTCGCCGCTCAGCGGCTTATGCTGGGTGCGTTCCAGAACCCCGTTGATGCGCAGCAGCGGCTCGGTGCCGTCGACCAGGTGCAGATCGGACGCACCATACTTCTGCATCACCTGCAGGAAGGCGTCGATGCGAGCCATGCAAGCCGCCTGGACGAAGGGGTGACCTTGGAGACGTGGCACCTCGGGTCCCACGCCGACTCCGGGGACGCAGTCTCGTTGCTTTGCACGGAGCGCGCCGAAGCGTATGAATCTGGAGAAGTCGCTGAATGCGGTCCTCGACCGCCTCCACCGAGGAGTCGGGGCATCATCCGCCCGGCTCGAGCGGACGTACTGGAAGCAAATGCGGCGATTCCTTTGCAGACAGAAGCCGGCCTCGAGTCGTTGTCCCGGCATGGGTTGCCGGGCGTGGCGCGGGGTCGCGTCATTGGCGCTCTGGGCGGCGTTCCTGACGTCCGGCGGCAAGGTGCAAGCGCACGAGTTCTGGCTTGCCGCCCGACCGCCGCGGGCTGCTGCCGGCGATACGGTGGAGGTGCGGGCCTTCGTCGGCACCGGATTTCGCGGTGAACTCAAGCCCTACGCCACGGCGCGCACGATCCATTTGCAATTGCGCACCGGGCGCACGATCGACCTCGCACCGGGAGCCCGCAACGGCGACCTCGCCTTTGCACACTTCATCACTCCCGATACGGGCGGGGCGCTCGTCGCGTACGAATCCAACTTCGCGTTCATCGAGCTCGCGGCGCCGAGCTTCGATCGATATTTGAAGACCGAAGGACTCGACGCCGCGGCCGCGGCGCGAACCACGGCAGGGGCGGCGAATCCCGGCCGCGAACGCTACGCGCGGTGTGCGAAGGTGTGGATTGCGGGTACGGATGCGAAGCGCGTCATCGAGCCCATGGGACAGACGATCGAGATCGTGCCGCTTGCGGATCCTGCCACCACGACACCCTTTCGATGCCGCGTACTGTACGAAGGCAAACCGCTCGCCGGCGCCTTGGTTCGCGCTTGGCGGAATCCGCAGCCCGAACGCGGCGGTGCCGAGCGCGATTCCGTACCGCCGGGTGCCGAAACGCGCAGCGCCGCCGATGGCAGTGCGACACTGGCACTCGAGGCAGCGGGTGAATGGCTGGTCAACGCCGTGCACATGATCCCGAGCACCGATCCGGCACAAGCCGACTGGCAGAGTTACTGGGGATCGCTCGCCTTCGTCCGACCCACCAAGCCCTCCGCCCCCAAGACGAGGTAAACCGCGTGCGCGCTCCGTCCTTGCGCCTGGTTCTGCTGGCCGTCCTCGTCGCCATTGGTCTGGCGCCGCGCGGCGCGTCGGCCCATGCGGAGCCTTACAGTTGGATCACGGTGTGGATTCGCGATGGCGCGCTGCACGGCCAAGTCACCGCGCACGTGTTCGATATCGCCCAAGCCATCGACGTGGCGCGGCCGGAATCGCTCCTCGTCCCCGCCTTCACGGCGCGCGAGTGCGAACGGATCCAGAACGCCATCGACGGCCTGTTCCACTTGGACTTGGACGGCAATCCGGCGGTGCCAGAGTGGCGCAGTTGCACCGTCGTGCCGGACCGCCACGGCATTACGCTCGAGTTCGACATCAAGAATGCGCGGCCGGCGCAATTGGTTCTGCACGGGCCGCTCTTCGCCTACGACCCGGCGCACGAAACCTACTTCAACGTCTATCTCGGCGAACAGTTGGTGCACCAGGATCTGCTCGACTTCGGCCGTACCGCGAGCCCCTTCGCGACCGGTCTCTTGCAGACCACCGGCGAGGTCATCCGCCGCTTCCTGGACGAGGGCGTACACCGGGTCTTACGCCGGCCGGAACAACTTCTGTTCGTCGCGGGACTCTTGCTCCTGGGAGGCAGCCTCAAGCGCCAGTTGGCAATCGTGGGCGTGTTCATGGTGGCGCACAGCTTCACCTTGACGCTCGCCACGCTCGGTGCGATTCAGTTGCCGGTCCGCATCATCGACCCGATCGTCGCGCTCAGTGTCGTGTACATCGGCGCCGACAATCTTTTGCGAAGTCGCCGGGGTGAAGCCCCGGCTGGTTCGGCCGCCGTGGGTTCTGCCGGCCCGCGGTTCGCCATCGACCCCCAGTTGTGGATCGCCGGGGCATTCGGTCTCGCCCACGGTTTCGGCCTTACGAATGTGCTGCGCGAACTCGGCCCGTCACATCAAGCCCTTGGTTCATCGCTTCTCTGGTTCAACGCCGGCGTCGAAGTCGGGCAAGCGTACGTCTTCTGGCCGGTCCTCCTGTTATTCGCCGTCCTGCACTCCCGCGCGCCCCGCGTGGCACCGCGCGTCGCGATCCTTTGCAGCACGGCCCTCGTCGCCGCCGGCGCCTATCTCTTCGTACAACACACTTTTCTTTCCTGAGTTCGGCGCGCGCCACGCAAAACGGGCCCGGCGTAAACCGGGCCCGTTGGCGCGCGAAGAAACGGCGGAGGTGTCTTTCGCGGCGCGCTTTGGGTGCAACAGCCTTGGGTGTCGCGGCCTTACTGGGTCACCAACACCTTGTGGCTCTGCAGTGCCTGGCCGTCCACCGAGAGACGTGCGAAGTACATGCCGCCCGCAACCCGCGAACCGGTATCGTCGCGGCCATCCCAGCGAGTGGCAAAGGTCCCAGGCGCTGCATCTTGGTTGACCAGCGACCGCACCCGGCGTCCACGTGCATCGAACAATTCGAGCGCCACGTGGCCTTGGCGCGGCACCGTGAAGAGCAGGCGGCTCGCCGCACCGGCATCCGGGATCACGTCGAGCTTCGACTGCGGTGCCGCAGCCGCGGTGCCCGCCGTACCGTGGCTGGAGTCGACGTCGGCGTCGTCATCGTCGGCGGCAGTCGATCCATCGTCCTGCAACGTGATCACGGCCTGGTTTTGATTGCTGGTGCCTTCGTGGCTATGATCCAGCGGGTTGTGCGGCAGCGCGACGTACGGGAAATAGGGTAGGAACGGCACGTCGTTGTAGTCGACGCCGTCACCCAACTGCCGGTTGGGCTTGATGTCGAATCCGGGCACGAGCACGCCGGCCACGACGCGCAATTCGATGTCGACGATGTCGTCGCCCAAACGGCGGCCGTTCGGGAAGCCTGCCAAGTCGCCCTTTAGGACAGCGAAACGATTCGGCTTCCGCGCCGGCGGGATGAGCATGTTGAGACGCACCATTTCGCAAGCGCCACCGTTCTCGTTCAGGCCCGGTACACCCTTCAAGAACACCGCCACCAGATCGTTGCGCGGCGTCGGGGGCACGCTGATGCCATAGATGGCGTGGAGCAGGCCCGGCAACTCCGGATTGGTGACGTAGTTCAGAAACGCCCCGTCGCCAGTCGGCTTGGTGGCATTGAACTTGTCTTTGTCCTGCAGCGGAATCACGACTTCATTCACGAGTGGCATGCCGAGCCGCGACACTTGCAGTTCGGGGCCGCTGATGCTGGCCGTACCGTCGGCGTTGATGATGCGGGTCGAGTTGCGCTCGGTCGAGTCGTAGATGCCGAGCACCGAAGTGCCGGCCTTCGGCGCCTGGCCGTCCCGCGTCAGGCGCTCGAACGGCACCTGTAGCACGATCGCCATAGCGTTGTAACCGGCAAGCCCGTCGATCCCACGGCCTTTGTTCCCCGGCAGGCGGCGGATGGTGAGCAGGTCGAAGATGCCGGCCAAATCCACGAAGAACGGATCGTCACGCGGCCCGCAAAATACCTTGGTGCCGTCCGAGAGTGTTTGCACCGCTGCCCGCGCCAGGCTCGCGTAGTCCGGCATCGACACCGGGCCGACGTAGTTCGGCGCCACCGGCAGGCCGGTCGCGAGTTCGTGGTCGACGCCATCTTCGACGCGCGTCACCGAGTAGGTCTGGCGCACGTTCAAGTCCGGGTCGTTGAGCGAGGTCACAACGCCGGTGTTGTACAGGAACGTGTTGCCGTTCTGGCGCGTCGTCGTGAAATTGAATTCATAGCGCAGGTGGTCGAGACAGTCGCCGACGTTGTCGATGTTGACGTAGTAGTGGGCTTCGTCGTCGAACACATAGAAATTGGGACCGCCGTTGGGCTCGAGCAAGGGGATCCACAGGCCCACGAACGTCACCGCATGCGGCGCATCGGGGCTCACGAACGCGTAGAGGTCGGTGTCGTCGGCCAGGCGATCCTTCGCCGTGCCCGGCGCTTCACTGTGGCTGGACGCGATAGCGCCCCGCACGAGAACGCTGGCGCTGAGCGCAATGCCCAGGGCTAGCAGTACAAAGAGATGCAGGCCGCGCTTCAGCGCGACCGCCGCAACGCGACCACCGGTGCGTTGCAAAGGAGATGACGCGTGCTTCATACCCAAGGGCCTCCGTAGTTCGCGAGCGCAGAGGGCGCGCGCGAGGGTGCTTCGAGCGATCGACGGCGCGCAGGGGTCAGCGCCGGGTGTCGCCGTATCTACGGAGCCCGATGCGTCCCGGATGTTGCCGATCATGCCGCAGCCGGCCGTGGGGCAAGTCCCCCACTCCCGCCGCACGATCTCGTCGAGCCCGGGGCATCAGAAGCGCAAGAGATAGCTCAACTTCGTGAACAGCCGGCGCTCCGACAGAATGGTCGGGTCGCCGGACCCCGGCGCGCCCGTGTCGTCGAGCGCCGTGTAGACATCCGTGTAGCCCACGTACACCGCAGTGCCTGGACGCACGAAGTAGGACATCAACACGTCGGGCGCCAGGCGCTTGCTGCGAGCCCGCGCGAAAAGGTCCGGATTGGCGAGCAACCCGTCGTAGTCGACGATGGTTCGCAGTGCCAAGGTGCGGGTGAATTGCAACGCCACCCGCAGGCGTGCCGTGTGGTGATCGAAGATCACCGCCGTGCCGGGGACACCCACTGCACCGGGCAGGGTACGGAGCCGGTTGTACAGGTATGTGCCGCGAATCTGCAGGCGCGGTGCGGGCCGCACCGTGATGTCGAACGTGCCGGTGACGACTCTCGCCGGTTCCGGTGACCGGCCCGCCGCCGGAGAAAAATTGGGCGCCACTCCAATATCGAGGGTTTCGGAGACTCCCAGGCACCGCCACCAGTTGGTGCTGGCATTGAACGTCGTGAGATGGCCGCGAATGCCTACCGCACCGCGGCGATCGAAACTTTCGACGCGGCGGCAAAAGAGCGACGTCTGGCCGCGCAAGTCGACTTGAAATGGAAATCGCACGATCCATTCGCGCCGTCCGCCCGCATGATCCCAGCCGACTCGGAAGAACGAGTTGGGTCCGTATGCCAGCACCGGCCCGTGTCGCGGCCGCCACCGGTACTCGCCATAGTGTTCCAACAGGCGAACATCAGTGCGCGGCGAAAACCCGAGTTCGGTATGAAACTCGGGACTGCGGTCCAAGTACAGCAAGCTCACCTGTGCGCCGCGTCCGGTGCGTTTGAGGTGCACGTTCGCGGCAAGGCCCGCCGGTGATGCTCCGGAGGTGCCGGTGCGGCTCGCGGCAACCCACGCGGCCAGCGTCCAAGCCGGCCAGAGCCGGGCCCGCACATCGAGGGCCCCGACGTCGTTGGCGCGCCGCGCCAGATTCCAGTGGGTCGCGGTACCGGCGAGGGTCCAACCGGGCCGGATGACACGTTGAATGCGCGCCACGCCGATCGCCGTATTGCGTTCGCGATCGGCATCGCCCGGTTGCAGACGATGGCCCGGCGCTGCGTCGTCGGCAATGAGCGCCCCCACGGCCCAGGCCCCGGCGCGGCCCGTGATGCGCACGCCCGCATTCGGGTCGGCGATGCGGCGCGAGAAGAACAATGTTTCGGCAGCGCCGCGGTTCAGGTCCACGGCGCCCATCTGAAAGAACCCGGCGTTTTCCAGGAAGAACGGCCGCTTCTCGGGAAAGAAAACTTCGAAGCGCTGGTTGCTCGTGACCTGCGGTTCGTCGGATTCGATCTGACTGAAGTCCGGATTGACCGTGAGATCGAGCGCGAAGGCGTTGCGGACCACGACCTTCGCGTCGGCGCCGCCGGCGGCGTGCCGCGTCCAATCGAGCCCCGCGCCGCGCCGCGGGCGGTGCGCTTCGGCGTCGGCAACGCCGTACGGCACGATCTGCAAATCGTGCCCGGCGTCGACGCCTGCGAGCCGCACCGCGGCCAGCTGTTGCACGGTGCCCTCGACACGCCGGGTGACGGCGGGCCAAAACACCTGCTCGTTGGTGCGCGGGATGACGCGCGTCAGGCCGATCGCCCAGGTTTGCAATACGGCATGTTGGACGCGCAGGCTCTTGAATGGAATCGCGAACCGCAGCCAATAGCCGTCCGATTCGATGCGTGACTCGACGTCCCAAATGGCGTCGAAGGCGAAGTCGTCGTCTTGGCCATCGGTCAGCAACGCATCGGACTGCACGCCACGCGGATTGGCAAGAAACAGATAGGCGTGACGCCGGTCGTGAAACGTGTCGAGAATGACGCCCGCTTGGTCGTCGCCGGCGATGGCTTCCCGGCGCGCCAGGCGCGCCCGCATTCCGTCCGGCTGAGTTTCCGCGCAATGGAAGACGACGACCAGCGTCGCACCGTCCTGCACCAGCCAGGCGCGCGTCGGTTGTGAAGCCGGCGTTCCGTCGCCGGGTTCGCGCTGTACGAAGGAGTCAACGGCCAAGCACGAGTCGCCGGCCGTGCCCGCGACCCAAGCCGCGAGCGGCGGGATGTTGCGCCGCAATGGAATCGCGGTCGTCGAGGTGTCGAACGATTGCGCCCCGGCAACGGCGACCCCGGCTGCCAGAATTCCACTCGCGCGCCCCAGATGTCGAAGCATTGCGTACCGGCCCCCTTTCGCGACCGACGGCGCGGTCACGCAACGAGACTTGCACGCGCAAAGCAATGCGTCTTGAACGGTGTCAGCCGCGGCGTTGAACGGATGCGATCTTCGATGGTCGAACTGCAGCGCGGTAGCGGCCGGGCGGCGTGCCGGTGATGCGGGCGAAGGAGCGGGTGAAGTGGCTCTGGTCGGCGAAGCCCGCCGCGAACGCGATCGCGGCGAGAGACGCATCGGTTCGCAAGAGTTGGGCGCGTGCCCAGTCGACGCGCTGGCCGCGCACGAATTCGCTCGGCGTCACGCCGGCGTGGAGGCGGAAGACGCGCGTCAAATGCGCCGGATGAACCCCGGCTTTGGCCGCAAGATCGGCGACGACGAGCGGCTCGCGGTACTGGGTGCGCAACGCCTCAAGAACCGGCGCGAGCCACTCGGGACGGCCTTGCGGCAATTGCGGGCCGGCACCGCGCCCGACTTGCGCCAGAAGCTCGAGCACCAGCCCCTCGATTGCGAGGCGCGACAGGCCGTCGTCCGCCCGGATCTCGTTGGCGAGAGCTTCAACCAACGCCGCGACCGGACCCGCGGCCACGTGCCGGATGTCCGAGAACGAGGCACCGGCGAACTGCAAACGCGACTCCGGCAACTCGACCAGCAGACAGTCCGCACCGGTCGGGCCATAGCGATTGGCGTGCACGGCGCCCGCCGGTTTGAAGAGCACGGAATGCGCCCCGCACTCGAACGTCGCGGCCGGAAAGGATTCTTCGAAGCTGCCGCGCAACACGCAGGTCAGTGACGCCGGGGCGTGCGCGTGGCGGGGCAAGGTCAGGCCGGCGGGATGCCGGGTCTCGATGACGTTCACATCGCCGGCGCGCACGCTGCGAACCAAGTCGCCCTGCGTCGTCGGCTGAAAGGCCATGGTCACGCCCGGCGCTTCCTAAAGGACGCGTAGAGATCATCGAACACCGCCGCGCCGCGCGCCAATCGGGTTGCATCATCGTCGTGGGCCGACGCGATTCCACGCATCAGGGTTGCGACTCCGGCGGTCTCGGGCCGTCCAAAGCGCTCGTCCTTGCAGTCGATGTCGTGCACGATCTCGGCAATCCAGCCGATGGCCCGGTCGGCGACTCCAAACCGCTTCACCAGCGTCTGAAACGTGCACTCCTCGCCGACATGGGTGTATTCCGCTTCGAACATGTCGAAACGCAGCTCCCCGGGCGATGGCTGGTAGCCACGCGCCGCAACGAACTTGAATTGCGCCACCGGATCGATGCAGCGGCGAATCAACCAGGCGCTCGCGATGCGATCGACGTGGACACCTTGGCGAGTCACCCACGTGCGCCCCGGTTCGACGCGTTGCGCGGCGGCTTCTTTCGCGGCGGCTTCCGGCGCGTTACCGCTCTCCGTTTCAAGCATGGCGTCCAGCTCCTCGTCTGAAATACCCTCGATGAACCCGGCTTCGACGATCAGTGCGCTGCCGCCATCGGCTTCGATCTCCTCGCGCAGCCAGTGAAAGTCTTCGACCGCTTCGTCGGTGTGCGGCAACAGGTAGACGGTGTGCTTGAGCGCCACCGCCCCGAGCTGTCGCAACCGGCGGCGCACCTTCACCCGCAGATAGTCCGGTTTCGGCGGCACCTGGTGGATGAGGAGCAGCCAGGAGCGGGCGCTGGCGGGCTTTTTGGCTTCTGTCGCAATAGAATCATTCATTGATTCAACTGTATCAGAAGCACTGGCGGCTGTCAACGACCGGATGACCGCGGGCGTTCGACCGATTACTCTCGCGGCAATCGCCTGGAGCTGAGCTGTTGCCGTGATCCGACCGAACCGAAGTCCGTCGCGCGCGATTCACCTCGCCGCCCTTCTCGGCTGCCTGCTGCGGGCCACACCGGCCGGCGCGCAAGCCGAGATGGCGAGCGCGGCGCGCGCCTTCTATCGCCAGGCGGTGCAGGCGTATCAAAAGCAAGACTTCGCCTCGGCGCGTGACCTCATGGCCCAGGCCCAAACGGCGTGGCCCAGCCAATCGGCCTACGTGCTCGGCCTGGCGACGATGTGGGCGCGGACCGGCGACAGCAAAGAGACAGCCCGCTGGCTGAACTACTACGCCGATCTTGGACTCGGGCAGGACTTGAGCCAGAACGAAGCCTTCGCGGCGGTGCGGGCAAAGCCCGCCGTGCGCCGGGCCATCGCGCGCGTCGCCGCCAATCGCCACCCCATCGCCAAGAGCAGCGTCGCCGCCCGCCTCACCGAGCCGGACTTCTTCCCCGAAGGCATTGCGAGCGACGACTCGACGCATGACTTGTACGTGGCCAGCGTGCGGCACCGAAAAATTGCCCGCGTTCGGCCCAGCGGACAGAGCGCCGATTTCGTCACCGAGGGGCAGGACGGACTCTGCGCCGTGCTCGGGGTGCGCGTCGATGCGACGCGCCGGCTGCTCTGGGCCACCACCGCCGGTATTCCACAAATGGCGGGATACACCGCTGCCGACAGCGGCCGCGGCGGTCTCTTCGCATTTGATCTCGCCACCGGTGAACTTCGGCATCGCCTGTGGCTGCCGGCGGTGGCCAGCGGGCACATTCTGGGCGATTTACTCGTGACACCGAGCGGCGATGTGTATGCGACCGACAGCCAAGACCCTGCCGTGTATCTCGTGCGCGCCGGGGCGGACAGCGTCGAGCAATTCCTGACGCATCCGCAGTTTCGATCGCTCCAAGGATTGGTGCTCGCACCGAACGGCGGTGCCTTGATCCTGGCGGATTATTCGCACGGCCTCTTTCGCGTCGATCTCGCATCGAAGGCCGTGCAATGGCTCGGATTCCCGGCCGGCGTGACCGTGCTCGGGCTCGACGGACTGGCGCGTGACGGACAATCGCTCGTCGCCATTCAGAACGGCGTGGCTCCGGCGCGGGTGGTGCGTCTGCGCCTCGATGCAGACGCCGGACGCGTAGTGGCGCTCGAAGTTCTCGACCGCCACCTGCCGGTCGCCGACCAACCGACCATCGGGACGCTTTCCGGGCGCGATTTCTACTACGTGGCCAACAGCCAGTGGGAGCAGTATCAAGACGACGGCCGGCTCCGCGACGGAGCCGGGCTCGAAGCGCCCGTCATTCTGCGGCTCCGAGTTCGCTAGAAAACCTGAGTGGAGACTTGCGCGCATGCTGTTGTCCGAGATTTTGCTGCGTGACATCGTACCGATTCTGCAGGTCGCCGTCGGGCCGGTGATTTTGATTTCCGGCATCGGCCTCTTGCTCCTATCGATGACGAATCGCTTCGGACGGGTCATCGATCGCTCACGGCAATTGTCGCTCGCATTGCGCTCGGCCGCCGGTGAAGAGCGCGCCATCGTCACGTCGCAAATCGCCATTCTCTCAACGCGGGCGCTCTTGGTACGGCGGGCGATCGTTCTCGCAACCCTGAGCGTGCTGTGTGCCGCGGTGCTCGTGATCACGCTCTTTGTCGCTGCCGTATGCGGCTGGGAAAGTGCCGTCCTGGCGGTCACGCTGTTCGTCTGCTGCCTGGTGTGCCTCATCGGGGCGCTGGTCGTGTTCCTTCAGGACATCAACCTGTCGCTCGCAGCCTTGAAGCTGGAGATCGCGGCCCGGCAGAACAATTGAAGCCTCAGGGGCGTCCGGCATCCGAGAGAGCGGCTTGCAGCGAGTCGGCGAGTGTGCTGTGCAACGCTTGGAGCGCATCGTACTGGACCCGCGCCGCGTTCCGGTTGCCGCTCGCGGCCAAGGCCCGGCCGAGTGCGTAGTGCCCGGTGGCAACATCGGGGAGGAGCCGCACGAACTGTTGCAGTGCGGCGATCTCGTCGCGCCGCTTGCCGCGCTTTGCCGCGGCGCGCGCCAAATGGAAATAGGCGGCTGCGAAGTCCGGTTTGACGCGCGTCGCCCGCGTCAGCGCCACAACTTCGTCATCCCAGCGGCCCACCTTGCCGTACACCACACCTAGATGAAACAACGCATCCGCATCATCGGGCCGGAGTCGCGCCGCGTGGCGCAAGGCCGCGATTGCGTCGCGGTGCCGGGCGAGCCGGTCGTACACCATCCCGAGTTGGAAGTACGCCCAAGCGCAGTCCGCCTGCAAGCGGACCGCTTGCTGGAGAGTTGCCACTTCGTCTTGCCAGCGCTCGGTCTTCTCGTAAACCGTGGCAAGTCCAGCCAGTGCCTCGACGTTCGGCGTGATGCGGAACGAGCGCTGGTACGCTTCGATCGACTCCGGCCAATGCTTCATCTTGAAGTAAGCGAAACCGAGGCGCCGGCAGGCGTCGGGGCGCGCGGGATCGAGCCGCAGCGCGGCTTCGTAGGCACTGACGGCACTCATCCACGCCTCGCGATCCGACTCGTCGTTGCCCACCGCGACGAGACTGTCGGCCCGGCCCGGCGCGGCCGGCCCAGCGGCCTCGGCTTGCCCCGCTACGGCCAAGATGCATACCAGCGCACTCAGCGTCATCCGGCGCGCGCCGTGAAGGAGGCGTTTCATCGCCGCCTCGCGAAGCCGAGAATCGCCGCGCCGCTCAAGCACGCCACGCCGGCGGCGCCGAAGGCAATGAGCGGGCCGCACGCCGACCAGAGAATCCCGACGAGCGAACTCGAGAGCAGATCCCCGATGCCGCTCACCGCTGCCAGCGTGCCGTAGGCGGTACCGCGCAATGCCGACGGCACCTCGAGCGCGACGACCGTCGCCTCGAGCGTTTCGACATACGCCAGGCAAAGTCCGGCGATCGCAAACAGCACTGCCAGCATCGGCACCGAGGGCAGTGCAAAGGCCGCCAGCAACGCGGTCATGGCGCCAAGCACGTAGCCGTGCACGAGCAGGCGCCGCGGACTGGTGCGATCCGCGAAGCGTCCGATCGGATATGCGGCCGCCGCATAGACGAGGTTGTGCAACGCGTACAGCCCGATCGCCGTCGTCGCGGCAAGCGGCATTCCGAGTTTCGGCTCCAAGAGACGCGTGGCATGCAAGATGAGGAGCGTGCGCGCGAAGTCGCCGATGCCGAACACGAATGTCGCAACAAGAAAGCCGCGAAAACGGCGCGGCAAGGCGGCGAGGCTCGTGTGCAGCGCACGGCGCTCCACACTGCCGGGACGCAGTTCGGGTTTGACGAGGATGGCGAACACCAAGGCCGCCAGCAATCCCGGCAAGAGACTCCACGCCAGCACGTGCCGCAGCGGCATGGTGCGCACCAACAGGATGGCGATCAGCGGACCGAGCACCGCACCCGTCGAATCGAGAGCGCGCTGGAAGCCGAAGGCGCGGCCACGGGCGCGGCGCGGCACGGAATCGGCGAGCAGCGCATTGCGCGCCGGGGCGCGAATGCCGCGCGAAATCCAGCCGCCGCTCCGCGTCAGCAGGACGTGCGTCCAGGTCGCGCAAACCGCATAAGCGCCGTTCGACACGCCGGTCAAGAAATAGCCCAGGACGGCGATCGGCTTGCGCCATCGCGGGTGGTCCGCGAGCCAGCCACCGACCAGCTTCGCGGCGCTCGACAGACCGTCTGCGACACCTTCGATCACCCCGAGCACTGCCGGCGGTGCGCCGAGCGAGGCAAGGAATGTCGGGAGCGCAGCGGTCGTCGTCTCGTGTCCGATGTCCGACAGGAAGCTCGCCACTCCGAAGCCCAGGACGGAACGGTTGAGCCATCCACGCGCCGCAGGTCGCGACGATGGTGCCGGGACGGCCGGGTCGACACCGGCATTCAGGGCGCTCTGCTCGGAATTGGATGTGGCCACGAAAGCACCTCGAATACAGGGACCATGCCAAGGCCCGCGTGGAATTCGCGTATACTCTTCCCGTGGCGCGCGATTCAACTCTTCGAGAAGCATCGCTGGCGGTTTCGTACTCGCCGCGCACCGTCGAGGTCCATTCACCCGGGGTGCGCCGTGAGACCATGCTCGTGCTGCGCGTCGGGTTTCAAGTTCTCTTCTGGTGGGCGGTCTTGATCGCCGGCGAACGCGGCCTGGCAGCGCACCCAGGCGCCAACGCCGTAGCACGCCTCGCCCCCGGGCAAGCTGCCTTCGCCGATCTGCCGTCCGCGGATCAGCGTACGTTTCGGGCCATTCAAGAAGGCGTCACCGAAGCCGAGCGGCTGCGGTCTTCCACCGGCCGCTGGCCTACGCCGGAGGAACTCGCCAGCCAAGGGATCCCACCGTTCGCACCGGACCCCATCGACCGCGATGGCTACACTTGGTCGATGCTGCAGAAGGATACCGACATCAATTACGTCGGCACGCCGGCGCCCGGCCATGCGCGGCCACGTTTCCTCGTGCTCATTGTCGAACCATCGCCGGGGATGGCCGACGATCCGCAGACGCCGACCGACGAGATTCACCATCGTCTGAACAACGGCATGATGCTGCACGTGACGATCATGATGCGGCCGCCCGGACGCAATCTCACCCAGCCTGGCACCTGGATGAACGGCGAAGAAGGCTGGACACAAGTCACCACCGGGGCCACCGGGCCCTGAACGCTGGGAGTCGAATCATGCGCCTGCTCGCGTTGCTTGGACTCGTGGCCGCGCTCCTCGCGCCGGCCGTGGGAGCCGCCACGGCGCCGCGCCCGTTGAAAATCGGCGTCACGTTGCACCCCTACTACTCGTGGACCATGAATGTCGTCGGCAACACACCGGGCGTCGAAGTGCGTGGCGTGCTGCCGGAAGAAGTCGACGCCGGGGATTACCAACCACGGCCCGACGACATCAAGAAGCTTGCCGACTTGGATGCGATCGTCATCAACGGCATCGGGCACGACGACTTTATTCTCGACATGATCAAAGCTTCCGGCAACAAACAACTCGTTGTCATCCGTCCGAACGACGTGACGCCGACGATCAAGTTCGCGACCGGCAACGCAGTCAATTCGCATACCTTCATTTCGTTCGGCAATGCCATTCAGCAGACGTACTACATCGCCAAGGAACTGGCCAAGCTGCGCCCCGAGGATGCGGCGGCGTTCGAGGCGAACGCCGCGGAGTATGCCCGCCGCCTGCGCACCATCAAAGCGGACGCCGCCACCAAGCTCGCCGCCGCCTCGATCGCCCGCGTGGTCACGGTGCATGATGGCTACAGTTATCTGCTGCAGGAATTCGGCATCGACTTGGCGGGCGTGGTGGAACCGGCCCACGGCCTCATTCCATCGGCGAAGGAATTGGCCGAGATCGTCACCATCGTCAAGAAGGAAAACGTCAAGGTCGTGCTGAGCGAAGCGACATTCTCCGACAAGCTCCTGCAAGTTTTGAAAGACGCGGGCGGCGTGCGGGTCTACATCATCAGCCATATCGCCACCGGGCAGTATGCGGCCGACAAGTTCGAGACGGAAATGCAAGCGAATGTCAACGCGCTGATTCAGGCGCTCGTCATCGATCCGAAAACTTGAGCGCCACACCCCGAATGAAGGTGGCGCCGCTGGTCGAAGTGACCGGTCTCGGCGTGCGGGTCGAGGGCGCGACCCTGCTGGAGAATCTCTCCCTGCAGGTGGCCGCGCAATCGATCCATGTGATCGTCGGCCCGAATGGCGCCGGCAAGAGCACCTTCGTGGCGGCGCTTCTCGGACAGCGCGCCTTCACCGGCGCCATCCGTTTGCATTGGCGCGGCAGTGGGCGCATCGGTTACGTCCCGCAAGTGTTTCACGCCGATCGCACCCTGCCGGTGACGGTCACCGAGTTCCTGGCACTCGAGCGGCAGCGTTGGCCGGTCTGCTTTGGGGTGCGGGCGGCGACGCGACGCGCGGTCGAGGCACTGCTCGAGCGCGTCGGACTCGCCGGCATGGGCGAGCGGCGTTTGGGCGTGCTCTCGGGCGGCGAACTGCGCCGCGTGCTCATCGCCAACGCCATCGATCCGGCGCCCGAACTGCTTCTCTGCGATGAACCCGCGAGCGGCCTCGACCCGGCAGCGGTTGCGGCGCTCGACCGGCTGCTGCTCGAACTGCGCGACACCTCTGGCACGACGATCGTCTTGGTGTCGCACGACCTGCAGCAGGTGCAACGGCTCGCGGACCGCGTCACGCTCCTCGATCGCACCGTGCGCCAAACCGGCAGCGCCGCCGAAATCTTCGCCGCCGCGGGACTCGCGGCCTTCCCCGCTCGGCCCGTGGAGGGACGTTGAACTCCTTGTACGAGTGGCTCGGGCAACTCGCGAAGGCGGGACATCTACCGCCGGCGTTCGAGTATCCGTTCATGGCGCGCGGCATTCTCGCGGCGCTCGTCGTGGCGCCGTTGCTGGGCGGTATGAGCCATCTGGTGGTAGCGCGGCGCCTGGCGTTCTTCAGCACGGCGCTCGGGCAAGCGGCATTGACCGGCCTCACCATCGGCCTCTTGCTAGGAGAGCCGCTCGCGGCGCCCTATGGCGGCATCTTCGGTTTCTGCCTGTTGTCGGCGCTCGGCATGGTGTACGTGAAGCGCCGCGCGGCACTGCCACCCGACACCCTCATCGGCGTCTTCATGGCGCTGACCCTCGGACTCGGAATTTGCCTGTTGGTCGCAGCCACCAAGCGCTTCAACATCCATCAGATCGAGGCGGTGATGTTCGGGAGCCTGCTGACGGTGACCGATACCGATCTGGCGCTGCTGCTGATCGTCGGCACCGGAATCGGCATCATTCTGGCGCGGCGTTACAATTCGCTGCTGCTGGACAGTCTGAGCCCGCCGTTGGCGCAATCCACCGGCACCGACACGATGGTGGTGGAGTACATCTTTGTCGTGTTGTTGACGTTGGCGATCGTCGTCAGCCTGAAGGTGATTGGCGCCTTGCTCGTCGAAGCGCTGGTGGTCGTACCGGCGGCGGCAGCACGCAACTTGGCGCGCAGTACGCGCGGCTACATCCTCTGGAGCATCGCCATCGCGCTCGTGAGTTGCCAAAGCGGCTTGTTCGTGTCGACACAGTGGCGCGTGCCGACCGGTGGTGCGATCGTGCTGGTGCTGAGCGTGCTGTTCTTTGCGACGCTGGGCGTGGCGGGATGGCGCGGGCGGCGGCGGACCGGCGCGTGACGCCCGCTTCCCATCCCCGACGCCCGGATTGTGCTGCTCGAGCGGGTCGCTCGTGGACTCCCCCTGGTCTGCGCCCATCGGGTCGGGCGAGGCTCTCTTAGAGCATAAGCGCCGCGGGTTGGGCGGTTGGCGGAATCGCTGGGCCCTTTGGCCCAGTATACTTACGCCGTTCGGCGCCGCCGGAAGACCGCCCTCTCCCTGAACGGCCGGGCTGGGGAGTCACCGGACGCACCGCGGGGCTTGAAGGCCGGCCTGGGTTGGGCCTAAGATTGTATGGAATCGATTGAAGGGTTGCCGGCGAGCAACGCCATCGGGGGCATGCCCGTCCTCTGCACGGGCCCGAGTCTACCGATGTGACTCTGGTTTCGACTCGCGCGCCGTTCAGCGCGAGTCGACACACGGGTTGCATCGCTCACAGTTCCGTCTCAAAGGGAGACATCCAAAATGAGAAAGACAGCCATCGCGCTCCTCCTTTGCTGCATCGCAGCACTCGTGGCGGCTCCGGCCATGGCCACGAACCTGTTGGCCGATGCTTTCGCCTACGCTGACGGCGGTCTGGTGCCGAACGGCGGTTGGGCGAACTTCAGCGGCACAGCCACTGACATTCAGGTTGTCTCGGGTCGCGCCGTCGGCGTGGGTCCGAACGCCAACGACGACCACGTGTTCTTCGCGGTGCAACCGACGACCTCGACGACCTTTGCGTGCCTCACGGTGCGGATCCCGGCGGTCGCGGGCGCGCCGAAGGCGATCTACTTCTTCGGCATGAAGGATGGCGGCACGGCGGCTTTCGTGTCGCGCGTGTACGTGCTACCGATCACCGGCGGGTTCACGTTCGGCCTGTCGCATTCCAGCACCAGCGCCACGGTTGGCGTTGTGCCGTGGTCGGCCTCGACGCTTTTGTACGATCACGACTACAACATCGTCATCAACTACGATCCAGTCGCGAAATCGTCGACCATGTGGGTCGACCCGGTGAACCAGGCGAGCACGAGTGTCTCGATCACCAACGCGGCAATCGCGGCGCTCGCCGTTCAGACCGTGTTTCTCCGCCAGAGCGGCACGGCAGCCACGTTGCCAGCGTCGCCGTCCTACGCCGGCACTGTCGACTGGGGCTTCTCGGTGGACAACGTCGGAGTCGGCACCACGTTCACCGACGCCTGCTCCGGCACCGTCGCCGTCGAAAGGGCCAACTGGAGCAGCATGAAGACGCTGTACCGGTAATCCGGTTCCAGCGACCTCGTCCGTTCGGAGCGACCACCCCGCCAAGGGGTGGTCGCTTTTCTTTGATCGCTCCAGCCGGGCGACGTCCAATCGGCGCCCCGGTCCGTAGTACTTCCTGAACCGGTTCGGCGACGGGAGCCTGGCGAGCGGATGACCCCTCAAGAACGAGACCTCGGACTCCTGCTCCGGTTGCAGGCCCGTGATGCGATGGCGCTCGAGGCGCTGTATGACATCTATGGTGCGCTGCTCTATACGGTTGCGCTCGGCATCGTGCGCGACGTGGCCGATGCGGAGGAAGTCGTGCAGGACGGCTGGGTGCAGGTCTGGCGCGGGGCGCCGACCTACGATCCACGCCGCGCCACGGTAGCAGGCTGGCTCACGACCATCATTCGCAGCCGGGCACTCGACCGTTACCGCAGCAAAGCGTCGCGCCTGCGCGCCGAAACGACCGCCGAGACCGCGTTGCCGCCGCCGCCCGCGGGGCCCACGCCGGAGTCGGAGTCGGTGCACTCGCAACTGGCGTCGCGGTTGGGAGGCGCGCTCGCATCGCTGCCGGACGAGCACCGGCGCGTGCTGGAGCTGGCGTACTTCCGAGGCCTGTCGCAAAGCCAAATTGCGGCCGAACTCGACAAGCCGCTCGGCACCGTGAAGTCGTGGGCGCGGCAGGGACTCCTGCGCTTGCGTGAACTCGTGCCGCAGGAGCAGTGGTTGTGAAGCAGCGCGCGGTTTCCGCCGCAACCTTGGAAAGGAGGCGCACATGAGCGGGCATCTGCAAGAGCATTTGGATCTTTGCGCGGCGTACGCGCTTGGATGTCTCGACGTACCGGATCGCGACACGCTTGAAGTGCATCTCGCCACCGGTTGCGCCGAATGCGAAGCCGCCCTCGTCGAGTTTTCGGCGGCGACGACATTGCTGGCGGCCGCGACACCGCCGCTGCAGCCGCCACCGGCGTTGCGGCAGCGAGTCTTGGATGCGGCGCGTGCCGCCGCCGCGCCCGCCGAGCCGCCGCCGGGTATCGCGCGGCGCGCCCCGGTCGCATCCGTCGTGCCGCTCGCGCCACGCCGTTCGACGGCACGCTGGGCGCGGCTGGCCGCTGCCGCGTGCCTTGCCGTCGCAGTTTGGGGCGTGCGCACCACGTGGCAGTTGCGTGGTCAAGTCGAGGCGCAGCAAACGCGCCTCGTGGCACTCGAGCACGATCGCGACCAACTCGCGAGCCAGCTCGAGACCACGCGCCGCTGGGTCAACGTCGCCACTGCAAGTGACGCGCGCGTCGCCGAGCTCATGCCCACACCGGGCGCCGACGCAACGCTCCGCGGCCGGGCGATGCTCGATCCCGCCACTCAGCGTGCGGCGTTCGCCTTCTCGAACTTCCGTCCACCGGCCGGACACGACTACCAACTGTGGTCGATTCGTGACGGCAAGCCGCACAGCCTGGGCGTGCTGCACGCCGATTCCGAAGGCGTCGCCTTTGTGAACGTGGATGTCGGCGACCCCAAGTCCTTGCAAGCCCTCGCGGTCTCGCTCGAACCCGCCGGCGGCGCACCAACCTCCGACCAGCCAACGGGCCCCGTGGTCATGCTCGCCAAGCTGAGCGGCTAGCATCGCCGGCCGGCGTGTTATCGTGCGGACATTCGTTCACAACGCCGGAGCTCGAAATGAAGTACGGCCCGATCGCCACGAATCCCTTCGAGCGTTTGGCGCTCGGACTCGGCAAGGTGCCTCTGCCGCTCCTCGATTCGCTGTATGGGCCGATCAAGGCGCGGGCGTTGCTCGCCGGGGTGCAGCTCGGCGTCTTCGAAGCGATGCGCGATGGCTGGCACACCTCGGAAACCCTGGCGACGACATTGCACTTGGACGCCAACGCCCTCGAACTCTTGCTGCGCGTTCTCGCCTATTCCGAATACCTGCAACAGGACGGCGAGCGCTATGCGCTGGCGCCGCTGGCGCGCCGGTCCTTGGTGCGCGGCAGTCCAATGGACATGACGGGATTCGTGGCCTGGAACGAGTGGATGTGGGACATGATCGGCGGCCTGGAAACGGTCGTTCGCACCGGACGCGGCGTCGACCATCACACGACGCTCGAAGATCCGGCGGCGTGGGCGGCCTACCAGCGCGGCATGCTCGAGATCGCCCGGCTCGACGCACCGGTCGTCGCGAAACACGTCCCGGTGCGTCCCGGCGCGACGCGCTTGCTCGATCTCGCGGGATCGCATGGTTTTTTCGGCGCCACGCTCTGCCGCCGCCACCCGGGACTGCGTGCGACAGTGCTGGATCTGCCACGCGCCATCGAACCGGCGCGGGCGCTCGCCCGCGAAGCCGGCATCGACGACGTCGTCGAGCATCGTGCCGGCGACCTGCTCACCGACGATCTCGGGCACGGCTGGGACGTGGTGTTGCTGAACAACATCTTGCACCACTTCGGACCCGAGACGATTGCGGTGATCGCCGGACGCGCCTACGCCGCGCTCGGCGCCGGAGGCTCGATCGGCATCTGGGAGTTGGAGCGGCCGCGGCGCGGCTCGAAACCGACCGAGGGCGACGGCGCGGCACTCTTCTTCCGCATCACGTCGACGGCGGGCTGCTATCACGGCGACGAGTACGCCGGGTGGCTCGAGCAAGCCGGGTTCACGAAGGTGCGCGTGCAACGGCCGGCGCTCTCGCCCGGCAGCATTTTGGTGACCGCGGTGCGCTGAATCCGCCGCGCACCCTACTTCACCAGCGTCAGCTTCTTCGTCTCGGTGAACGACGGCGTCGTCAGGCGATAGAAATACACGCCCGAGCGCACGCGCGTGCCGAGGCGGTCCTTGCCGTTCCACGTCGCACTGCGATCGATGCCGCCCGGCACCCGCCGATTGACGAGAATCCGCACCAAGCGTCCCGAGATGTCGTAGATCGCCAGATAGACGTGTTCGTCCTGCGCCAGCCGGTAGCGAATGCTGGTCGTGGGATTGAACGGATTCGGCGCGTTCTGGTCGAGACGCGAGGTGATGACCGGCGGCGGCGCCGGGGCCGGCAGCGAACCATTGAGCAGGATCCGGCCGTCGGAGGGCGCCAGCGTTTCACTCGTCACCACCGCGCCATCGTAGAACGAGGAGCCTGGAATCGACAGGCGCTGAAATGTTGCGCCGAGATCGACGTTTTGCGGGCTTGTCGTGTAATTGAGAAGCACGATGCCGTTTTCGAAATCGCGCCGGTACACCGACGCGTCACCCTCGCGGAGCGTCACGTCATCGAACCATACACTACCGGCTGTCGTCACGAACAGGTTGAGACCCGCGGCGTCGGTACCGCTGGCGACGAACGGGATTTCGTAGCGCTGCCAGGCATTCGTGATTGCAATGCGTTGATCGCTGAGGCAGCGGATGCTGGGGCACGCCGGACCATACAGGTGCAGTGTGATGTCCTGCGCCGCCGACGCGCGGGCCCAAAAGGCGAGCGTGTAGCCATGCCCGCCCTGCACGTTGACGGTCTGATACAGCTTGAAGTTGCCGTTCGTCTGCACGTTCGACACATCGATGCGCACCGAGGTCGGCGCCGTGTGATAGGCGGTCGCATCGAGGGTCGCGTTGCCGGTGCAGAGAGTCGCCTGCGGTGTCCACGGTGCAAGGCTGGTGTCGAAGGCGCCGTTCACGACTTGCTCCGCACCGCTCGGGATGCCGATGCGCCGCATCGGTCCGAGCGGATATCCCAAGTAACCCTTGCCGCGGCCCGCATGGTCGAACTCCGGCTCCCACCACAAGCTGCCGTGGCCGGTTTGGGCGGCGTCCAGGCTGTAGTAGCCGTCCCCTAAGAGCGCCGAGGCGAGTGTGAAGCGTTTGTGGCGCTCGAACTCCGCCGAACGTGTGGGCGCATCCCAGGTGCCCTGCCAGTCGGCGTTCAGCACCGAGACCGAGTACGGAGTGCTCTGGAATGGCGCCACCAAATAGCCACCCGGCTGCGCGAGCATTTCTTGATTCCAGTTGTACCCGTAGGCATTGCCGGGATCCGGGTTCGACGATGCGGACGGGAAGTACTCGTGGAGCGTGCCGTTCAGCCAGCCGAAGTAGTCGGTCGAACTATTCGAGACCACCGCCAGCGGCCGGCCGCCCCGCGCCGCGACGATCGCATCGAAGCGCGTCCGCGTGTCTTGCGCCAGGTCCCGGAGCGCGTGGTTCCACAACGAGTCGACCGCGGCGTCGCTGTCCATGATGCCGTTACAACCGGCCGGATTGTGCGTCGGGTTGCAGTCCGAATCGACTTGGATCGCGCCACCCTGTTCCCAGCCGATCGATTGCCAAAAATTGTCGTAGAACACGCCGTCGGCTTCCGGGAACTCCTCCATGAGCGCGGCGACGCGCGCCGCGATGTACTGGCGCCAGTTGCCCTCCGCACCCGTGGGACACTGATCGGTGATATTGACGAGTTGTGTTCCAGGCCAGTCGGAAGCGATCGTCTGATTCCAGTTGCGCCACCATAGGTCGTTCGAGTTCGCGTAGGCGTGATTTTGCTGGCGCCACGCATCCACCGGCGGCGGCACCTGCACGCAATACGCACACACATAGAAGAAGATCTTGATGTCGGGATTGAGCTGCCGCAAGTGCTGCAGGTCGGTGTGCGACCACGCCGTGTCGAGAATGAGTACGTCCCAGCGCGCTAGCGCCGGCACGTCGCCGGGGTCGATCGCGCCCTGCAAGTACATGTTCGCGAGACGCGGATACGCGGGTTCGGTAGCCGACGCGCCCATGCCACACGCAACCACCAGGACGGCGGCGATGAGAGCTGCGGCCCACGGGCACCGCAGTTCAATGGTCGAGTCGCAGCGTTTCACCCAGCGTTGGCGTCGCATCCGCGAACCTCCTACGACCGCGCGGAGCATCGAAGGCGCGACCGAGAATTCGTCGCGGCGTGCGGAATTTGCATTCCCCGGGCCAGGCTCGCGTGCCGGGCCAGATGCGGTGCGACGCGCCATCGCGCGCCACGCGCGGGTTGCCGGCGGTCGTGTGTGGAATCGTCCGGCGCGGTATACTGCACGCATGGTGCTGCAGGGCTTTCATCCGGCGGTTCGGGCCTGGTTCGAGGGGCGTTTCGGAGAACCCTCCGAAGCGCAGACCGGCGCCTGGCCGGCGATTCGTGCCGGGCAACACGCGCTCGTCGCCGCACCGACGGGTTCCGGCAAGACTCTCGCGGCGTTCTTGTCCGCGCTCGACGATCTCGTGCGACTGGGACTACAGAGCGGTTTGAGCGACGAAACACACGTCGTCTATGTGTCGCCCTTGAAGGCGCTCTCCAACGACATCGAACGCAACCTGCGGGAACCGTTGGCGGGTATCCGGCGCGAACTCGCGGCGCGCGGCCTGCCGGACGTCGACATCCGCACCTTCGTGCGTACCGGTGACACGCCGGCGCGCGAACGCGAGGCCATGGCGCGCCGGCCGCCGCACATCGTGGTGACGACGCCGGAATCGCTCTACATTCTGCTCACCAGCCGCCGCGGCCGCGACATGCTGCGCACGACCCGCACCGTGATCGTCGACGAGATCCATGCACTCGTCGGCAGCAAGCGCGGTTCGCATCTCGCACTGTCGCTCGAACGCCTGGAGGCTTTGGCCGGCCGGCGCCTGACGCGCATCGGATTGTCCGCGACGCAGCGTCCCATCGAAACCGTGGCGCGCTTCCTGGTGGGCGCGCGCGGTGACGCCTGCACGATCTTGGATACCGGCCATGTGCGCCGGCTGGACGTGGGGCTCGAGATGCCGCAGTCACCGCTCGATGCGGTGATGGCGGGCGAGGTCTGGACCGAGGTCTACGACCGCATCGCGGCACTGGCACGCGAGCACCGCACGACGCTGGTTTTCGTCAACACTCGGCGGCTGGCGGAGCGCGTCGCGCGCCATCTGTCCGAACGGCTCGGGGAAAACCAGGTCGCCGCTCATCACGGCAGCCTGTCGCGCGACCAACGGCTTACCGCCGAGCAGCGTTTGAAGAGCGGCGAGTTGCAGGCCCTGGTCGCGACCGCGTCGTTGGAGCTCGGGATCGACATCGGCGACGTCGACCTGGTGTGTCAAATCGGTGCGACGCGCGGCATCGCCACGTTTCTGCAGCGCGTCGGCCGCTCCGGACACGGCTTGGGGCGCGTTCCGAAGGGGCGCTTGTTTCCGCTGTCGCGCGATGAATTGGTGGAATGCGTCGCGCTCTTGGACGCGGTCCGGCGCGGCGAACTGGACGCGGTGTCCGTGCCGGCGGCGCCACTCGACATCCTCGCCCAACAGTTGGTGGCGTGCGCCGCGTGCGACGATTGGGCGGAGGACGATCTGTTCACGCTCGTCCGTGGCGCTTTTCCGTACCGGGATCTGGCGCGCGCCGACTTCGATGCAGTGCTTCGCATGCTGAGCGACGGGTTCGTGACGGCGCGCGGCCGCCGCGCCGCGCACGTGCATCGCGATGCAGTGCATCACCGGGTCCGCGGCCGGCGCGGTGCGCGCATCGTGGCGATCACCGGCGGCGGCGCGATTCCGGACAACGCCGACTACCAGGTCGTGCTCGAACCCGCCGGCACGGTCGTCGGCACGCTGCACGAAGACTTCGCCATCGAAAGCATGGCGGGCGACATCTTCCAACTGGGCAACATGTCATGGCGCATCTTGCGCGTCGAGAACGGCCGGGTGCGGGTCGAGGATGCGCGCGGTGAGTCGCCGACGGTGCCATTCTGGCTCGGTGAAGCACCGTCGCGGACGCCGGAACTGTCGGCGGCGGTGTCGCGCTTGCGGAGCGAAGTCGAGGCGCGCTTGCCGCCCGCCGCGCTGCCGCGGGAGCACGGCGCGAACCCCGAGCCCAGCGCGTTGAACGGCCTCGACACGGTGATTCAGTGGCTGGTGCAGGAACGCGGCATCTGTGAACCGGCGGCGCAGCAGGTCGTGGAATACTTGGCCGCGGCGCACGCCGCGCTCGGCGTTTTGCCGACCCAGGAGACCGTCGTCCTCGAGCGTTTCTTCGACGAAGCCGGCGGCATGCAACTCGTCCTGCATGCACCGTTCGGCAGCCGCCTGAACCGCGCTTGGGGACTCGCGCTCCGCAAGCGCTTCTGCCGCAAGTTCAACTTCGAGCTGCAGGCGGCCGCGACCGAGGATGCGATCATCCTGTCGCTCGGCCCGACTCACAGCTTTCCGATCGCCGACGTCTTCGGCTACTTGTCGGCGCGCGGTGTCCGCGACGTGCTCGAACAGGCGTTGCTTGCCGCTCCCATGTTCGCGACTCGCTGGCGTTGGAACGCGACGCGTTCGCTGGCGGTACCGCGCTTCCGCAACGGCCGCAAGGTGCCCGCCAATTTGTTGCGAATGCAAACCGACGACCTGCTGACACTCGTTTTCCCGGACCAGGTCGCTTGCGCCGAGAACTTGGCCGGGGCCCGCGAGATCCCGGATCACCCGCTCGTCGCCCAGACGGTGCGCGATTGTCTCGAAGAGGCGATGGACCTCGAACGGTTGGAGGCACTGCTCGAAGGCATCGCCGCCGGCAATGTCCGGTGCGTGGCGCGCGACACGACCGAGCCGTCGCCGCTGGCGCAAGAGATTCTCAATTCGCGCCCCTACACGTTTCTCGATGACGCGCCGCTCGAAGAACGCCGGACGCGCGCCGTGCTCGCGCGCCGCTGGCTCGACCCGGCGTCGGCGGCCGACCTCGGGGCGCTGGACGCCGCGGCAATCGAGCGCGTCCGCGACGAAGCCTGGCCGGATGCGGTGAACGACGACGAACTGCATGACGCCTTGGTGCTGCTCGGTTTCCTGACCGAGACCGAGGGCCTGGCGGGTGAGAATTGGCGCGCGTACTTCGAAACTTTGGTGAAGGCAGGGCGCGCGACGCGCGTTGTCGTGGCGCCTGATGTGGTGTGGTGGGTCGCAGCGGAGAGGCTGCCGGTCGTGCGGGCAATTTTTCCGGTGGCAGAGCTGCGGCCGGAGCTCGAGGTGCCGGCGGAGTTGGCGCGGGAGTGGGAGCGGGGAGCGGCGATTGCGGAGTTGGTGCGTGGGCGGATGGATTCGGTTGCGGCGGTCACTGCACTTGCACTCGCGGGAACGGTTGGCGTATTTGCACCCGAAATCGACGCGGCGCTACTTCAATTGGAAGCCGACGGCTCCATCTTGCGTGGACACTTCACGCCGGGCCTCGCACCGGAAACGCTCGAGTGGTGCGAGCGCCGGCTTCTCGCCCGGATTCATCGCGCCACGCTCCAGCGCCTGCGAGCCGAAATCGAACCCGTCGCGGCGAGCGATTTCGTGCGCTTCCTGCTCGCATGGCAACACGCCGGCGCCGAAGAACGCCTCGAAGGGCCGCAGAGCACCGCCGTCATTCTCGAACAGTTGGAAGGCATCGACGCGCCGGCCGCCGCCTGGGAAACAGAGATTCTGCCGCTCCGCATCGCCGACTACGAACCGGCATGGCTCGATGCGTCGTGTACTGCCGGCCGGACGACATGGATTCGGCGCGTGCCGCCACGCGCCGCGCGCGCTGATGGACCGGTGCGTTCGACACCCATCGCGCTGGTGGCGCGTCGCAACGCGGCCTGCTGGGCGGTCGAGCCGGAAGCGCCGGTGGACGAGGCGCACGCTTCTTCCGAAGCGCAGGCGGTGGAAGCATTCCTTGCGACCCACGGGGCGGCGTTCTTCGACGATCTCGTGGCGGGAACGCGCCTGCTCCGCACCCAGACGGAACGGGCGCTCGGTGAACTCGTGGCGCTCGGACGCGTGTCGTCGGATTCGTTTGCAGGATTGCGCGCGCTGTTGGTGCCGTCGAACGAGCGTCCATCGCTGCGGGCGGGCGCCGCGCCGCGGCGCCGGCGGCTGCAGGCTTCCAGTGTCGAAGACGCGGGGCGCTGGACGCTCGTACGGCGCGCCACCGCTCGGGACCCCGCGTCGCTCGACACCATCGTGCAGACACTGCTCGGCCGTTGGGGCGTCGTGTTTCGGCGCGTCGCCGATCTGGAAGAGGCGTTGCCTCCCTGGCGTGACCTCTTGCGCGTTTTGCGGCGCCTCGAGGCCCGCGGCGACGTGCGCGGCGGCCGATTCGTGGCCGGGTTCACCGGCGAACAATTCGCCCTGCCCGATGCAGTCGGCCGGTTGCGCGACATTCGGCGCACACCGGCGCCGGGTGCACTCGTGACCGTCAGTGCATCCGATCCGCTCAACGTCACGGGTGTGCTGATCCCCGGCGCCCGCGTCCCCGCGCTCACCGGCAACCGCGTGCTCTTCCGCGACGGCGTGCCGATCGCGGTACGTGAAGGGGGTGAGATCCGCATTCTCGCGCCGCTCGAGCCCGCCGACGAATGGCGCGTTCGCCAGGCGCTCGTGCGCCGGCCAGGCGCGCGGACTCGTTCGTCTGGATCGCCGTCTTCGCTTGCCGGCATCCGCATCGCCTGACGGGATGCGGGGCGCGCGCCGCGGACCGTGGAGCAGTTCTTGCTCTCGACCCCCAACGACCCTCGCCGTATTGCACTGCGCCTGTGGCATTCACAAGGGTCAGCGAGCTCGCCCACTGGGCTCACGTTGGGGTTTGCGAACGCACGGAGCGTTGCTCATGCGCGGCCGCGTCCGGCACTTCGTTGCGATGTGCGCGCTTGCAGCCTCCGTGCGCTGCAGCCAGCAGAGCGCTTCGTCGGTTCCCGACAAGGCCACACGTCCGCGTGACGGCGGCACGTTGCATCTGGCCCAGGATGCTCCCGACCGTCTCGATCCCGCCTGTGTCGACGACGCCTACGAAGCCTCACTGGTGAACCAGATTTTCGACGGCCTGCTGGCGTTCGACACCCACCTCAACACGGTGCCGGGAATTGCGTCCAGCTGGGTCATCTCTCCGGACGGCACCGTATACACCTTCGAATTGCGCGCCGGCGTTCCATTTCACGACGGCAGTGAAGTGACCGCCGATGACGTGGTGTTTTCGCTGCGCCGGGTGTTCGATTTGCCGGAACACGAAACGGGGCTCGCTCGGGCCTACCTAGGACACATTCTTGGATCACGCGAGTACGCCGAGCATCGCACCAAACAACTTCGCGGCCTCGAGGCGCTGTCGCCGCACCAAGTGCGGATCACACTCGAACATCCCTACGCGCCCTTCCTGGCCGTATTGGCTTCGGAAATGGCGCGCATTGTTCCCAAACATGTCGTCGAGCAGGTCGGCAATGAAGCGTTCGCACGCCAGCCGGTCGGGAGCGGGCCGTTCCGCCTGGCGCGTTGGGTGCCGAACCAAAGCATCGTGCTAACGGCGTTCCGCGCCCCGAACACCGCGCATGTCTACTTGGACTCGATCGTGATCGACCTGCCGCAAGGCAACGTGCGCGAGTATGCGCCGCGGCAGTTCATGGCCGGACATTTGAGTGCGGTGGTCGTCCCAGACGGGCGGTTGTTCGATTTCAAAGGCCATCCGAATTGGCATGTCGTGAGCCGCCAGGAGTTGAGCCTCACCTTCTTGGCGCTCAATCCGCACCAACCACCGTTCAACGACATCCGGGTGCGGCGCGCCTTCGCGCTGGCGCTCGACCGCAAAGCGATCCTCGGCCGCGAAACGGGGGCCCGCATTCCCCCGAACGGCATCCTGCCACCGGGCATCCCCGGCTACAGCCCCGAGTCGAAACTCCTGCCGCACGATGCTGTCACCGCCAAACAGTTGCTGGCAGCCGCGGGACATCCCGGCGGACGCGGCTTGTCGCCGGTGCGGCTGACGCTTGCGATGACCTCGGCCCAGGGGCGGGCGCTGCTCGAACAGGTGCGGGCCCAGCTCGCGGCGGTTGGCTTTCGGGTCCAACTTCAGGAACTCCCGTGGCGCGAATTCAGTCCGCTCTTGAACGACCATTCGTTGCAGTGCTTGAACGTCACTTGGACGGCGGACATTCCGGATCCGGACTCGTTCCTGTATCCGATGTGCGCCAGCGACGGGTCGGGCAATTTCGTCGGCTATTCGAACCCCGCGGTCGACGCGCTGTTGCTCCGCGGACGCTCGACTCGCAGCTCGATCGAGCGGCTGGAGATCTACCGCGATGCCGAGCGGCGCATTCTCCAGGATGCGACGTTGATTCCCCTCTTTCACCCCTTGGGTGCGATCGCCGTTCAGGAGTATGTGCACGACTTCACGTTTTCGGCGATGGGGTGGGCGAGCATGCCGCTGGAACACGTGTGGCTCAGCAATGGCGCCGTCGGCGTGGAACCGATGGCCTCCGGCGTGCGCATCACACCCGCCACACTCGAAGGGCGAATCCAGTGAACGCCCTGGCTGCCGCAATCCTCCGCCACCGCAAACCCGGCCTGCAGGGCCGGTTCATGTTGTGGTTCGGACTCATCGTCATCACACTCATGACGGCTGTGGTCTTTGTCGTCGAGCGCCGCATGTCAGAGACACTGATGGAACAGGCGGAAATGCGTGCCACCGCCATCGCGCGTTCAATCGCCGCTACCGTGAAGAGTTCGCTGCTGAACTACGACTATGTGGCGTTGCAACAGGCAGCTGAAACGGCGGCCCAAGACGAGAACCTGCTTTATGTCGTCATCCTGACCAAGGAAAACATCGTCGCCGGCTACAGCGGCCGCGCCGAATTGCAGGGCCAAGTTTCGCGGCCACATCCAGGCCGGCGCGACTTGCCGGCCGAGGCATTGCAGATCCACCGCCTGAGCGCCGCCGCCGACCCGGCGATTACGGTCGAACACCTCGACATCGCCATTCCCGTCATGGTGGAAGGCGCGCCGGTCCGGTGGGGCACGGTGCGCGTCGGCATGTCCCTCGTTCCATTGCGCACCGCCGTCGGCCGGATGCAGGTGCTGCTGCTGGTGCTGGGCCTCGGAGCCATTCTCATTACACTCGTCTCGGCGCGCCTCTTGTCGCGCCAGATCATCCGGCCCATTGCCGGCCTCGCCGAGGCCACCGGTGTCATCGCCGCCGGCAATCTGGATCACAACGTCAGCGAGAACCTCGTCGGTGAACTCGGCGACCTGGCACGCAGTTTCAACCAGATGACCAGCGAACTGCGCCGGAGCCGCGACTCCGTCCACAGCCAGAACTTGCATCTCGAGAACATGGTGCAGCTGCGCACGGCAGCGCTGGCACAGAAGGCCGAGGAGTTGGAACGCGCCAATGCCGAGCTGACGGAACTCGACCGTTTGAAGAGCGATTTCCTGAGCAATGTGAGCCATGAACTCCGCACCCCGTTGACCGCGATTCGCAGCTTCACCGAGATCCTCCTGGATCCGGAGCCGAACCTCGCGGATTCGGAGCGGCAGGAGTTTCTGCAAATTGTCTCGGCGCAATCCGAGCGTCTGACGCGGCTCATCAGCGATCTCCTCGATTTGTCGAAGATCGAAGCCGGCAAGTTCGAATGCCGCCCGGTAGCGATCGAAGCCCGCCGCCTGGTGGACACCTGCGTGCACTCACTCCGGACGCTTGCCGCGAACAAGAACGTTCAGTTGGTGACCGACATCGGCAGCCTGCCGCCGGTCTTCGCGGATGTCGACCGCATGAGCCAGGTCCTCACGAACCTCATCGACAACGCGATCAAATTTACCGCCGCCAAAGGCACCGTGCGGGTCGAGGCACTGCGCAGCCCGACGCGCCGCTGCCTCATTGGCGTCGAGCGCGAGGGTGCCTTGCCGCGCGGCGCGTTTCACGGCATGGAAAGCCGGGCGTCCGCCTATGGCGAGTTCGTCGTCATCTCGGTGCGCGATACCGGTGTCGGCATTTCGGCAGCCGACGAACTGCGCGTCTTCGACAAGTTCGGCCAAGTAGGCAACGTTCTCACGGACAAACCGCAGGGCACCGGCTTGGGGTTGCCGATTTCCGGCAGCATCGCCGTACAGCATGGGGGTGCACTCTGGGTGGAGAGCACACCCGGGGTCGGCTCGGTGTTTTCGGTGTCGATTCCGATTGCCCCCACCGGAGCTCGCACCAAGCTGAACGGCGGCGGGCTTGCGGACTCGGGGCACGAAAATGGCGTCGCTTCGGCGCTACCGAATTCGGCCGCGAACGGCGGTTCGGCGTCCGAGGAAGGCTCGAGGCCAGGCAGTCGTGCGGCGGACTCGTTCGCCGCCCGCACCTCGGCATCATCGGCAGCGGCGTTGGATGATCCCGCGGCACCTTCCGAGGCTCTGGTCGGCGCACTGCAGCGCAGCACGGTCGGCAAGCGCATTCTGGTCGTCGACGACGAGCCGAGCATCGTCTCCGCCCTCACCGAAGTCTTGCAGCCGGCCGGCTACGTCGCGATTGGCTGCTCGACCGGCAGCCAAGCGGTGGCCCGGGCGCGTGACTTGCGGCCGGATGCCATCGTGCTCGACATCATGATGCCGGAAATCAACGGCTTCGATGTGTTGCGCCTGCTCAAGAGTGAGCCCTCGACGGCGCACATTCCGGTCATCGTGTTGTCCGTGCTCGACGACCGCGAAAAAGCCATCAGCCTGGGCGCGGCGGAATACGTCCGCAAGCCCTTCGACAAGCAAGTGTTGCTGGACAACGTCCGAATGTTCGTCTGACAGCGCTCGAGCGGAAGGATTTCCAAGGTGACCCAGGAACCGTACATCCTCGTCGCGGACGACGATCCGCTCATGCTCAAGTCCCTGCAGATCATTCTGCGTGGCGCCGGCTTCCGCGTCGTTACGGTTTCGGACGGTCTGGCGGCGCTCGAGCAGATGCAGCAGGAGCGGCCCACCCTGGCGTTGCTCGACGTCATGATGCCGCGCATGGACGGCTTGGAAGTGTGCCGGGCAGTGCGTGCCCACGCCGAGTTGAAGGATCTCAAGCTCTTCTTGCTGACGGCGCGCGCCATGCCGCGCGAACGCCAGCAGGGGCTCGACGCGGGCGCCGACGACTACATCACGAAGCCGTTCGCGAAGGCCGACTTGGTGACGCGGGTACGCGCCGCAGCCGGATCCGTTGCACCGGCGTCGAAAAACCCCTGAACCTTCGGCGCCGGCGCCGCACCATCAACGGTAGAGGCTCTTGACGCCGCCCCACGCGTTGTTTTCGATGCTGATCGTCGGCACCCACACGTCGGTAATCGGCGCCGCGGTCACCGCGTTCGCGAACGGCGCCAGGCCGAGCGCGTCGCAAATCGTCCGCACCAAGTTGTAGTGATTGACGGTACCCGGCGACACGAAATTTGGAATCACCATTGGACCCGCGAACACCGTCAATATGCGGTTGAACGACGCACTGTCGTCTTCGTCCCACGTCAAGATCACACAGCCATTCGGCCCGGCTGCGGCGACCATCGCCGGAATGTTGTTGGACAGCCACGTATCACCCACCGCCAGCGCGCAGTCGTGCGTGTTGTTGCAATTGTTCGGGATCACGAACACCAAGTTCGGCAGCGTGTTGTTGGCGATGTCCAGCGCCAAGTCGGAGTACGGCCGTTCGTTCAGATGATTCAAGTTGTTGAAGTTCGTCCACGGGTCATGCTTGCGCGTGTAGAGCATGCCATCGTTGGTGCAAAGAACCGAACCGGCGGCCGACAAATTCTCGCTGTACGCGCGCCAGGTGAGGCCGGCGGCTTCGCAAGCGTGCCCGAGGTTCTCGGCGCTGAAGGGCGAGCCGAATGCCGGACATTGGTTGCTGTTGACTCCGAGAAGACTGCCTGCCCACAGGGCGATGTAGTTCGGTTGCGACGGGTGAGTGATGGCGAAAGAGTTGGAGCAATGGCTGTTGGCGGCGATGAGACTGGCGGTGTACGGCAGAACCCGCACTTGGTTGTAGCTCTTGTTTTCCATGACCACGACGATGACGTGATCGAGATGCGGCACCGAGGCCGCCTGGGCTCGGCCCGCGGACAACAACGCCGCAAGAGCCACGATGAGCGCGGCGCCTTTCGACTGGGTGGGCGACACGACGTTCACGCGGTCTCCTCTCGAGATGCAAGCACCGGTGCGGACCTTCTAGAGTTCGTCTGGCATCTGCCGTCAGGCCCTTGATTCTATCCGACCGGGCGCTGGTTGTCCCTGGTCGCGAAACCTGGAACGGCGGCGTGCCCGGGGGCCCCGTGGCCCGAGGAACCCCCGTCCAGCTGCCCTTCCGCGTTGTCGATCCACGGGCCAGCGTGCTATTCTGTGCCATTCGAACCGCGTCGCTCCGCCGGGCGTCCGGGAGTTGCATCCGTTGCTCAGCACCAAGTCCGCCCATTCGCTTCGCCGCCTGCGAAGCAAACCGATGATGGCCGCGATTTTCGCGGCCTTGGTTGTGTTTTGTGCCCTGCCGGTGGCAGCCGAGACCCTGCGGCATCACTATAGGTTCGATGCCGCGCGCCTCGTCGTGCAATCGGGCGTCGCGGGCGCTTCGGTCGCGATCCGGCCCGCCGGCCCGGGCATCGAATCGCTGCCCGGCACGCTGCCCGCCACCTGGGATGCGGGCGAGCCCGAACTGCCTTACGAAGTCGTCACGTTCGTGGTGCCGCGCGGTTCGCGAGTTCTCGAAGTGCGCGCCGAAGCCGGCGCCACGATCACTGTCGCCGAAGGGCTCGAATTCGCGGCGGCGGCGGCCGTTCTGAGTGAGACCGGCGTGGCGCTGGCCCCCAAGGCCGCGGTGACTGCCGCGCCAAGCAGCCTCTATCCTGCCGTCGCGGCGCAGGCGGCCGGCGGCGGTGCGTTGCACGGCTACCAGCTCGCTTCGGTGCGTGTGTACCCGGTGCGCTGGGACGCGGCGCAAAAACGCCTGCAGGTGACCACCGACCTCGACATCGAAGTGACGATCGCGCCGGGCGGCGCGTTGCCGTTGCAGCGCGAGCGGTACCGGCCGGAAATCGAAAACCTGGCGCGCCACACGCTCGAGCACCTCGTGGTGAATCCGGCGGCGCTCGACACCTACGACCGGCGGATCGGCGTCCGCGTCGAAAAACAGTCCGCCGGCTTCCGGCCCACCGACGCGCCGAGCCTCGAGGGCAGCGACGTCGACTACGTCATCATTACGAGCAACGCGCTGGCGCCGGCCTGGCAGGTCCTCGCCGACTGGAAGACCCACCGTGGCGTGCCGACCGTCATTCGCACCACGGAATGGATTCAGGCCCACTATCGCCACGGCAGTGATCTCGCGGAGACCGTCCGCAATTTCATCGAAGACGCCTACGCCAAGTGGGGCGTGCGCTATGTCCTGCTGGCCGGCGACTCCGACATTATTCCAGCCCGCTACGGCTTCTCCGGCTTCGGCGAACCGAGCGAACAAAAAATTCCGACCGACATGTACTTCGCCTGTCTGGATGGCAACTGGAATTTCGACGGGGACGCATTGTTCGGCGAAGCCGTGGTCGACTTCGGCGATCCGGGCGACGACACCGACCTCTACGCCGAGGTCTTCGTCGGCCGCGTGCCGCTCAGCCTGACAACCGACGTCAACACCTTCGTCGCCAAAGTCATGCTGTACGAGAATCCGGTGCTCACCGACTATCAGCACAAGAATTTGTTCTTGGGCGAAGTGCTGTTCCCGGTCGACTGGACGGGCGGTCCGATCACGCTCGACGGCGGCGCCTTTGCCGAGGACGTCCTATCGGATGGCGAAGCGTGCATCGACACGACGCGCCTGTACGAGAACTACACGGCGTTCCCCGGTGCCCTGCCGCTCACCAAGTCGGCGGCGATCGCCGCAATGAATGCCGGACCGGGATTCGTCAACCATCTGGGGCACGGCTTCCGCTACAACATGTCATGCGGCGACGCGAGTTTCGTGAACGACGACGCGTTCGCGCTCACCAACGGTAACCGCCGGTTCATTCTGTATATGGTCAATTGCACCGCGGCGGCGTTCGACTTCCCATGTTTAGCCGAGGCCTTCTTGAAGGCCCAGGGCGGCGCGGTCGCGGTGTTCGGTGCCACGCGCTCGGCATTCGCGATTCCCTCGCGCAATTACAACCAGGAATTTTTCCGCGCCGTACACCAGAACGGCTTCGCGCATCTGGGCGAGGCCTTCGTGCAGAGCCGCCTCGCTTACACGCCCAATGCCCTGTTCGACACGTCGGATCATTACACGCATTTCCTCTACAACTATCTCGGCGACCCCGAGATGGTCATGCACACGTGCGCGGTCGCGACCACGACCGTCGCCGCACCGGACACGATCCCCACCGGACCCACGCCAGTCACGGTGCACGTCGAGACCGGCGGCGTGCCGCGCGCCGGCGCCTTGGTGTGCTTGTCCAAAGGAGTGAACGGCGTCGAGGCCTACGAATCAGGGCTCACGAACGCCGCGGGTGACGCCGTGATCTCGTTCCGCGCCGAGAGCGCCGGTCTCGTGCAGGTGGCGGTCAGCGGCCAGAGCATGACGACGATCGAGCGCACGATCGCGGTGACGGCGGGCAGCGCAGCCTCTGTGCACGTGCGGTCGGTGACGCTCGACGACACCACGACGCCGCCCGCAAACGGCAACAGCGACGGCACGCTCGACGCCGGTGAAACCCTGGCGGTCGATGTGACGGCAGTGAACGACGGCCCCCAAGCGGCCGGTGCCGTGACCGGTGTGCTGCGGATCTCGGGTGCCACCGTCAGCGACAGCACGTTCAGCCTCGGTGACATTGCGGGGGCGGGCGGCACCGCCACGGCCAACCAGGAACTCGCCTTCACGACCTCGCCCAGCACCCCCGACGGCACCATCTTGCCGCTCGTGTTCACGCTCACCGACAGCCTGGGCAACACCTGGACCGACAACGTCAACCGTGTCGTACATGCGCCTTCGATGCAGCTCACGCTCCTGCACGTCGACGACTTCGCGCCCGGCGGGAACGGTAACGGCGTCATTCAGGCCGGCGAAACGTTCGACCTCCTGGCGTACTTCAAGAACTACGGTACCGGCACCGCCGATGGTCTCACGGCCGAGCTGTCGACGGCCGATCCGGACCTCGTATTGCTCACCTCCAGCGTCGCCGTAGGCAGCGCGGCGCCGAGCCAGCAAGTGACGGGCGCGACGCACTTCCGGCTCACCGAGAACGTGATCGACGAGAATCCGCTGACCTTGACGCTCACCGATAGCCACGGCCGCGTTGCGACTTGGCCCATCACGCTGCGCGGCCCCGCCAAACCGGCGAAGCCGGTGCTGTCGACCAAGGATTTCGCGAACACGGTGACGATGACATGGACGCCGTCCACGACACCGGATCTCACCGGCTATCACGTCTATCGCGGCCCGGGCGCCTTCGGACCCTGGACGCGAATCACGCTCGACCGCACCAACAAGACCGCGTACTACCAGGATGCCGGGCTCGCTCCGAGCACGAAGTACTATTTCTACGTCACCGCGGTCGACTCGGCAGGCAACGAGAGCGTGCCCTCGGACTTCGCGAGCATCAATACCAACCCAGCACAGCTTTCCGGCTGGCCCATCCTGCTCTCGGGATCGTCGACCTGTCCGCCGGCGGTGGGCGATGTGACCGGCGACGGCTCCAAGGAAATTGTCGTCGGCGCGACGCATCTCTACACCTGGAACTGGGATGGGATCGAACTGCGTGACGCCGACAATGACCCGCAGACCTGGGGCGTGTTTTCGCCCGCCGTCAAGACGGTCACCAGCGCGATCTCGATGGCCGATTTGGACGGCAATCCGGGCGCCGAGATTTTCTGCGCCTCGTGGGACGATTCGACGAAAACTTTTGCGTTGGGCGGCGATGGGGAATTGCTGCCGGGCTGGCCGCAGAATCCGGAGCCGGGCGCCGGCACCAAGGGTTACTGGGGTTCGACGGCCGCGGTCGACCTCGACGGTGACGGTATCGCCGAACTCTTTGCGCCGTCGCGCAACGGCTCGTTGTTCGCATGGCGTGCCAACGGCACACCACTCGGTGCCACCGCCGCATTCAAGACCGGCTTCGGGATCAATGTCCGTACCTCGCCGGCATTCGCCAACCTCGACGCCGATCCGGAAGTCGAGATCGTCTTCGCGGCGCCCAACGGCGTGCTGAACGTGTGGAATATGAATGGCTCGAATGTCCCCGGATACCCGGTGACGATGGGCGGGGCGTGCCTCAGCAACCCCGCCATCGGCGACGTGAATCACGACGGCATTCTCGATATCGTGCAGGAAACCGAAGGCGGCGGCGGCTTCGTTCACGTCTACAACTCGGCCACCGCCACCGAATTGCCGGGATGGCCGCGCACCCTCACCATCAAGGGCAATCCCATTTCGCCATCGCCGGCGCTCGCCGACTTCGATGGCGACGGCCTGCTGGAGATCGTCGTCGCCAACAACGGCGGCAGCGCGCCGGGGTTGTCGCGGATCCAGGTGTTCGACTCGGTGGGCAATACGGTGCTCGGCTGGCCGCGCACCGTCGGCAGCAACAATTCGGAAAGCTCGCCCATCGTGGCCGATATCTCCGGCGACGGCGTGCCGGACGTGCTGTTCGGCAACGAAAGCGGCTTCATCTATGGCTGGGACTGGCACGGCATCGACTTACCCGGGTTCCCGATCACCATCGGCGACTTCGTGCGTTCGACGCCCTATGTCGACGACGTGGATGGCGACGGACACGTGAATCTGGTGCTGGCCGGCTGGGACAAGAACGTCTACGTATGGGATTTTCCGGCGACGTGGTACCCCAGCGCCGCGCAGTGGCCGACACTCAAACACGACGTGCAACGCAGCGGCCAGTATGGCTTCAAGGTCGACGTGACCCCGCCGGCACCGCCGACGACGCTCACGAGTCCATCCCACACGGTGTCCACGTGGTCGTTCGACAACACCGTGACTGTTGCCTGGACGGGTGCCTCCGACGCAAGCGGCATCGGCGGTTACTCGTTCGTTTGGGACACGAGCCCGACGACGTTGCCCGATCGCAGCATCGATACGACGGATTCGACGGCCACGAGTCCGGTGCTTACCGACGGTGCGGCGCATTGGTTCCACTTGCGGACGGCCGACGCCCTCGGACACTGGACGACTGGCGCGTTGCATCTGGGTCCATTCTGGATCGACACCTCGCCGCCGAGTCCCCCAACGTCGGTCGTGGCGGATCGCGCCGTGTCGGCGTGGTCGAACGACAACACCGTTGGTGCGACGTGGAGCGGCGCGTTCGACGTCGGTGGCATCGGCGGCTATTCGATCCTGTGGGACGACAACGCGGTGGCGCTCCCGGACACGGTGTTGGACACCTCCTTGCCCGAATCCATCAGTCCGCCGCTCGCGGACGGAACGGCCCGTTGGCTGCACGTTCGCACCGTCGACAATCTTGGACACTGGACGGCGGATGCCGTGCACCTGGGTCCGTTCTGGATCGACACCGTACCGCCGGGCAATCCAGTCAACGCGATTGCGGATCGCGCCCCGCAAACCTGGTCGAATGACAACAGCCTCGATGTCCAGTGGCCCGCAGCGATCGACCCAGGAAGCACGCCGAACGCGGTGCCCCACGGTTTCAGCTCCCGGGTTGCAGACCGGCCGCGCTATGTCGCTCCGCACGGTGTCGCGATCGACGTCACGACGACGGACGTCACGACTGCAGCCGGTCGGTTGCGCCAGCCGTTCATGGCCAGCAGCAGCGGCGTCAGCGGATATTCGCTCGTCTGGGACACTGATTCCACCACCGTGCCGGATGAGCAGATTGAAACAAGCCTTTCCAACACCACGAGCCCGGGGCTCGCGGACGGCCAACAACATTGGTTCCATTTGCGCACGATCGACCAAGCGGGAAACGCCGCGATCGACACCGCGACGTTGCACCTCGGGCCGTTCTGGGTCGACGTGACGGCGCCCAACGCTCCCAACAGCTTCTCGCCGACCCCGCCGGCGGGCGCGTGGGTGAGTGCCGAATCCGTGCAAGTGTATTGGGGGGGCGCGACCGATGCGCTCTCCGGAGTCGCCGGATATTCGCTGCTGTTCGACGCGTCTGCGGCGACGGTGCCGGACCTCATCGCTGATCCGGCGTCCACCGGTGCCTTGCTGGCACCCGCACCCGAAGGCTCGACGTGGTTCCACATTCGGACGCTCGATGTCGCCGGCAACTGCTCGGGTGCCGCGCATGAGGGTCCGTTCCGGATCGACCGCACACCACCGGCAGTGACCGTGCTCGCGCCGAATGGCGGCGAGGTGTGGGCGAATGGCTCGGTGCAAACCATTCGCTGGCAGGCAACCGACGCCCATTCCGGCGTGCAGTCGTTGCAAATCCGGCTGTCGCTGGATGGCGGCGCAACATACCCGGACTTGATCGCGTCGCCGGCGCCGGCGGACAGCGAATACGCCTGGACGATACCGGCACAACTCGGGAACACGATGCGCGTCCAAGTCGTGGCGACGGATGCGGTCGCGCAGACGAGCGCCGATGAGAGCGATGCGAACTTCGAATTCACCACAGCAACGGACGTGGCGGCACTGCCGCGCGTGACGCGCACCGCGCTCGAGGCTGCGCTGCCGAATCCGTTCAATCCGGCGACGACGATCCGGTATTCGCTGCTGGAGACCAGCCGCGTCCGGCTGGCGTTGTACGACGCGCGCGGGCGTCTGGTCCGCACGCTGGTCGACGCGGTGCAGGCTGGACCGCGGTGGCACACGGCGGTTTGGAACGGGCGCAGTGATGCGGGCGCGGCGCAACCGGGCGGCGTGTACTTCGTTCGGATGCAGACGCCGGGGGTTACGGCAGCGCGCCGGATTGTGCTCCTTAAGTAGCGTTCTCACCTCACCTCACCAGACCCCACCAGACCCTGCCCCCAATTGCGATTGCTGGAACGTGGGGGTCTTCGGAGGTTTGGGACCCCCGCCCACTCAGACAGAACGGGCCGCGCCGCGCGCTTCGCGCGCCATATTGGATGCGCGAGCCCGTTAACTCGCGGTCGGGGGTCCCACACCTCCGAAGACGTGCGACTACTCGGAGAATGCGACAACTACGGGGCGTCTAGGGCGGCTACTAGGCGATGGGGTTGGCCTTTTGTGTCTTCGATCCACAGTTCGGAACTGACGCTGGTGCCGATGGCGACGTTGCGCACGAAGGCGCGGCGGCCGGTAGCGCCGAGCGTGACGCCAAATACCACCCCAGGCGCAATCGTTGCGGTGGAGCCGGCGAGGGATTGGGCGGTGGGAAATCCATGGGCTCGTACGGATTGGGCGCGGGCTTCGGATTCGGGGCGAGTGAAGGCGGCGCCGGCTTGGATTTCGTACCTCGATCCTATGGTTTGGATGCCGGCGTCGAAGCCGGCGGCGGTGAGGGTTTTGAGGATCGTGGCGGCGGAATCGCGGTTCGTGGTGCGCGCGGCGACGACGCGGAATGCGGTGCGTAGGGGGCGGCGGACCGGAATTGCGATGAGAGCGGCGGCGCGCGCGTTGGAAGTGTCGACGCGCCAAAGTGCGCCTGCGGCATCGGTCCATAAGGCATGTGAGGGGTCGAGCCAACGCACCCAGCCGTTGAATGGCGGTTGTGACGGCGCCGGTCCGGGCGTCGTGGCGACGCGGCGGGCGTGTTCGGCATCCACCACCCACGTTGTGGTCACGGTGCTGGTAGCGGGGTCCGAGACTTCGACCGCACCGACAATGACGGCGCCCGAGTCGGGGGCGATCGTGTATGCGGTCGGTTGCAGATTCGCGGCCCAGTCCCCCATCGCGCCTGGACGACCGAGCGTCAACCGGAAGGCGCGCGCCGTGCCCTCCGGGCCCACCGGTTCGAGGCAGACGCGTTCCGGGCGGGCCCGAAATCGCACGCACGCACTGCGCAGGAAACGCCCGCCGGCGCGCGTGAACGGCCGCGCGATGTTGCGCTTGTTCCACGCCTGTAATGCTTCGGGCCCGGATCCGGCATCTTCGGTTGTGGGCGCGCCGGTGCGAGAATCGAGCCGCCAGAACGTATGCCGGCCGGTGTTGCGATCGTAAAGCCAGGCAATCAGGCGGCCCTGCGCGTCTTCGCCGGCGGCGCGCAGGAAGCGCGGCGAGGATTCGGTCACCGGCAGGAGAAAGCGCGGTACGGCAGCGGCCGTGGTATCGAGTTCACACAAACCCAGCACGTCGCGAAAGACGATCGTGCCGCGCTTCGCGCACCACATGGGTTCATGAACGTCGGGATCCTCGAGGCTCGGGACACCGGTCGCCGCATCGACTCGCAAGGTCCGGGTCTCGCCCGCTGCAGCAACGGGTACGCGCAGCGCCGTGCCGTCGGCCGTCCACTCAGGCGGGCCGAACGTGCATTCGGCGCCGGCCGGAGTGGCCGCGGTGAGCACCGCCGCCATCCACCCCAAGACCCACGCCTGGCGGCATCCCGGCGCGTGCCTCTGCGGCAGGCGCCTTCTGCGGTGCATCACGACTTTCGGTACGGCCATCGTCCCCCCTCACCTCGACCAAGGGCGCGAGACTAGGAACGTGCCGTCCGCCTGTCAATCATCGGCCGCGATCCCCCGCCAATGCTGCAAGCGCAGTTCATCCTCACGTGCGTCGATCCCCACCACGTCGATGCGCACCCCCTCGGCCCAGGTCGAGCGCTCGAGCAGCACGCGCGCCGCGCGTCCGAGGCGGCGGCGCTGCGTGTGCCGGAGAGCGTCGGCAGCGATTTCACGGCCGCTCGTTCGGAGTTTGACCTCGGCAATCACGAGCCAGGTGGCATCGCGGGCGACGATATCGAGTTCGACATCGGCAACACGGACGTTGCGCGCCAGGATTTCACAGCCGGCAAATTCGAGATAGGCGGCGGCGAGACGTTCACCCCGCGGGCCGCGTTCGGTGCGATTCATCCGTTGCCTCCCAAACCGGCCAGCCATGCCGCTCGGCTGCGACTCGCAAAGCGCGGTCCGGGGTAACCGCCTGCGGGAAGCCGACACGCTCCAAATGCGCCAGGTCACTGGCGTGATTCGCGTAGGCCGTCGACTTCGCGAGATCCAACTGCTCGCGCGCCGCGAGAGCCACGAGTGCGGTGAGTTTGCCTCCGCCATGTGGATGCGGTGGCACCACCCAGCCCGTGAAGCGGCCGCCCGAACGTTCGAGTCCGGCGACCACCGCGAACTCGATGCCGAGGGCCCGCGCAAGCTCCGTGCCGAGGAAATCCAGCGTCCCCGACAACAAGACGAGCGCCTCACCGCGCTGCCGGTGGGTTTCGAGGGCGCGGACCAGATCGGGGCGCAACCGCGGGAGCACATCCGCGTGCACGCACGTGACACCGAGAGCTTCGAAGGACGCACTGTTCTGTTGCGCCAAATACGCTTTGCGTTCGAAGGGAGTCGCGGTTTGATGCCGCAGCCAGCTGGCAACGGAAAGCGTTGCGCCCCAGGCGAGACGCGCCGGATGCAGGGCGTGCTCGCGCACCGCGCGGGCGAGGAAGAGACGCTCGGTGGAAGTGCCGGGCAAGAGCGTGCCGTCGAGATCGAAGATGGCAGCGGCGCGCATCAGTCGTTGGGCCGCGGCACCATGCGGCGCAGGATGTCACGGCCGTCCCACAGAACCGGCACACCACGCAGGACACAAAGGGCGACCGTGATCGCGGTCAAGGTCGCGGCAATAGCCGACAGGACCGGCAGGCTGGCGCCACTCCACGGCCAACGGCCCTCGGCGATGCCGCGCTCCGCCGCAAGCCGCACCCCGAGGGCGCAAAAAGCCGCCACTTTGGCGCCGCCGTACAGGCCGCGCATGAAATGTCCGGCGACGAGAAAGCGCCCGGCCCGGCTGCGCATCATCGTCTTGGCGCCGAACGGCGTTTGCCCTTTCTCGAAGGCCAAGGTGCGAATCGTGTCGGTGAGAAAGCCGCGCGTAATGACGACGATCGGCACCCAAAAACTCACCAACCCGGTGGTCGCGAAGTAAATCCAGTAGACGTTTTCGACGATCCGGTCGCCGGTGATGTCGATGAGCGCCCCCATGTCGCTTGCCTGTCCGGTACGGCGTGCCACCCAGCCGTCCAACGCGTCCATCCAAATGACGACGATCGTCAGCCCAACGGCGATCGACGCCAGCACGAAGCCGCGCTCGTAGAGCGCCACATCGAGGAACGCCAGCGCGACGCGAAGCGCAGTAATCAGGCTCGGGAGCAAGGCACCTCCAGCTACGCGTCGAAGGCCAATGACCCCTGGCGTGCCAACAAGATTTCGGCCTCCAGAAAGCCACAGAAGCTACGCCGGTGGACGTCCGACAAACCATGCTCACGCAAGGCCTGCATGTGAGCCGCGGTCGAGTAACCTTTGTGATCGGCGAAACCGTATTGCGGGTAGGTCCGATGCAAGCGCAGCATGATGCGGTCGCGCGCCACCTTGGCGATGACGGACGCGGCGGCAATCGCCGCCGACTGGCTGTCGCCGCGCACGACCGCGACGGTACGCGTCTCCGTCCATGCGGCCGGCAGGCGTGGCGCCCATTTGCCGTCGACGAGGATCGTCCGCGGCACGACCCCGAGCGCCGCGATCGCGATGCGATGCGACGCCAGCATGGCGCGCCGGATGTTGACGCGGTCAATGCGCGCCGGGGACACGCGCGCCACTCCAAGAGCCAGCGCCTTGGCGCGAATTGCCGCCGCGCAGGCCTGGCGTTCGGCGGCGGTCATCTGCTTCGAATCGTAGAGATCCGGCAGATCAAAATCGGCCGGCAGGATCACCGCGGCCGCCACCACGGGGCCGGCGAGGGGGCCAACGCCCGCTTCGTCGACGCCGGCCAGCCGGCCCGCGCCCCACGCCTCCGCATCGGCGCCGCGGTCGAACTCGACGAGACGCGCAAAGCGCTGCCGCCGTTCCTCCTCGCGTCGCCGCATCGTTGCCTCACTCGGCCGCGGCGTCCACCCGACGTTCGCGAATACGCGCTGCCTTGCCACTGCGCTCGCGCAAGTAGTACAGGCGTGCACGGCGCACGGCGCCGTGCCGCAACACGACCAAGTCGCTGATGTTGGGTGAATGCACCGGGAAGATGCGCTCCACCGCGACGCCCGCCGTCACCTTGCGGACGGTGAACGTCTGCCGAATGCCGCTGTTGGCAATCTGCATGACGACACCTTGGAACGGCTGCTGCCGTTCCTTGTTGCCCTCGATCACTTTGACATTCAATTTCACGGTGTCACCGACGGAAAAGTTGGCGACAACGCTCTTCTTCTGTTTCGCCTCGATGGCGTCGATCAAGTTCATTCTGCAGTCCTCCTCGGTCTTCCTTCGGACGCCGCCGGATCGGCCTTCGGCGGCATCACGCGATGTGCGGCAGGTGTTGCCGCCAAGTCCGGCCGGCGGGCGCGAGTTCGTTGCTCCGCGTCCTGCCGGCGCCAATTCTCGATCAGGGCGTGGTGCCCCGAAACCAGCACTTCGGGAACCTCGAGCCCGCGATACACCGGCGGCCGGGTGTAGTAGCCGCAATCGAGCGGTCCGCCGCCGCCAGTTCCAAACGAATCGGTCTCCGCCGAATCCTCGTCGCCCAGCGATCCGGGCACGAGACGCACCACGGCGTCGAGCACCACGAGAGCCGCCGGTTCACCACCCGACAGCACGTAATCGCCGATCGACAACTCGTGCGTCACGACGAGCTGGCGGAAACGCTCGTCGATCGCCTTGTACCGGCCGCACACGAGCACGAATTCGTCCCACGCCGTCATCGCGTGTGCCTGCGCCTGGGTGAAGCGTTCACCCTGCGGCGACAGGAGCACGACGGGCACCCGGCGCGGATTGCCGGCGCCCACGATGCTCTCGACCGCATCCACCAACGGCGGCGCCTTCAGCACCATCCCCGCGCCGCCACCATACGGCGTGTCGTCGACGGTGCGATGCCGGTCGTGCACGAAGTCGCGTGGGTTGACACACGTGACTTGAACGCGACCCAAACCGATGGCGCGGCCGGCGATTCCCGTCGTCGTCGGCGCCGTGAACCACTCAGGGAACAGCGTCACGACATGGACGCGCACGCTACGCTCCCAGATCGAGCAAACCCGGTGGCGGATCGATCCGCACGATCCCGGCGGCCTGGTCGATCTCGATCACGATGGCGTCGACCTGCGGGATCAAGTGCTCGCGGGCGCCGTCGCGCACCACGAGGATGTCCTGCGCCGGCATGGCCAACACGTCGACAACTTCGCCCACCGGACTGCCATCCGCCAATTGCACCCGCATGCCGCGCACTTGGAACGGCCGGAGCGAGTCCGGCGGCGCGACGTCGGTGGCACCGGCGGCGAGCCACAGTTCCGATCCCACCAGCGATTCCGCCGCCGTTCGATCGCCGGCGTCGGCGACATGCAGCACCCAGGTGCCGCGGCCATGCACCCGCGACTCGAGAACCTGGACCGGACGTTCGTCCTTGCGGCTGCGTAAGCGCAGCGACTCGCTCGCCAGCGCCCCTTGCCAAAAGTCACCGGACGCCAGCAGCTTCACTTCGCCGCGCAGCCCGACAGCTTTCACCACTTGGCCGAGATGGATTCCGTCGTTCAGAACTCACTCCTCGATCTCGAGTACCGCCCGGCGGCCACCACGCGCGGCCGCCGCTCCCAGCAGCATGCGCAGCGCATGCGCCGTGCGCCCGTGTTTGCCGATGACCTTGCCCACGTCCGCCGGCGCAACGCGCAACCGGTACACCGTGGTCGCATCCCCCGGGACTTCCTCGACCCGCACCGCCGCCGGCTCGTCCACGAGCGAGCGTGCCACCAGTTCGACGAGCCCACGCACCGGGCTCAGGCCGGCGCCGGCAGAGCGGCCTTGGCCGCGGCCTTCTTCGACGGACGTGGCCGCTTGACGCGCGGCACCTGCTTGTCGAGCACCGCCGCGACCTGGCGCGTCGCTTCTTCCGTCGACACACCCTTCTGCATCAATTCCCACTTGAGCAGCATGCCCTTGGTTCGCATCAGCTCGCGCACCGTATCCGAGGGTTCGGCACCTTTGCGCAGCCAGGCGAAAATCGCTTCCTCTTTCAGGAGCACCGTCGCCGGGCGTTTGAGCGGGTCGTAATGTCCCAGCTCTTGAATGGCACGGCCGTCACGCCGGTTGCGTGAATCGATCGCCACCACGCGGTAGAACGGCCGGTTCGTGTTTCCCATGCGTCGCAATCGCAGCTTGACCGACAATCTAAGAACCTCCAGGTATGCGGACCAGCGCGTCAATGGCCGCGCCGCTTGCCTCCGTATCGCTTCCCGCCGCTCCGGGCGGCGACGACGCTGCGCGCCGCTGCCTTCGGATTGGTGTTCACGAGACGCATCATACGCTTCATCGAATCGAACTGTTTGAGCAGCACGTTGACTTCCTGCACGCTCGTGCCGCTGCCGCGCGCGATGCGCCGGCGCCGCGACCCGTCGATGACTTCCGGGTGTTGCCGCTCGCGCACCGTCATCGCGTGCACGATGCCTTGCACGCGGTTGATCTGCCGCGGGTCGACCTTGGCCTGCGACATCATCGCCGGCGTCATTCCTGGGACAAGTCCGAGCACTTTCTCGAGCGGCCCCATGCGCTTGACCTGCTGCAGTTGGTCGAGGAAATCCTCGAGCGTCAAGGTCTGCTTGCGCAGCTTGCGCTCGATGACCGCCGTCTGGTCGGCATCGAACGCTTCTTGCGCCTTCTCGATCAGGGTCAGAACGTCGCCCATGCCCAGAATGCGCTGCGCCAGCCGATCCGGATGGAACGGCTCGAGATCGTCGAGATTTTCGCCCACCCCGACGAACTTGATGGGCTTACCGAGCATGGCGCGTAGTGACAGCGCCGCGCCACCGCGAGCGTCGCCGTCGAGTTTCGTCAATGCGACGCCCGAGAGCGGCAAGTGCGTGTCGAATTCCTGGGCGACGCGCACCGCTTCCTGCCCCGTCATGGCATCGACGACCAAAAGAGTTTCGGACGGCTGCAAGGCAGTGTGAATCGCCGCCAGTTCGCGCATGAGTTCGGCGTCGACATGCAAGCGGCCGGCGGTGTCGACGATGACCGTGTCACGCAGATGCAACCGGGCATGAGTGCGGCCTTCGGTGGCGATCTTCGGAACGTTCATCTCACCCGGAAGCGTGAACACGGGAATGCCGGCCTGGGCTCCCAGCACTTGCAATTGTTCGATGGCGGCCGGCCGGTAGACGTCGGCGGCGACCAGCAACGGTTTGCGGCCGCGTTTTTCGAGGTGCCGCGCCAGCTTGGCCGCGAACGTCGTCTTACCCGAACCCTGCAAACCGCACAGCAACACGACGGCCGGCTGGCCGCGCAAATCGATGTCGGCGACACGCTCGCCGAGGAGCAGCACCAATTCCTCGTGGACGATCTTGATGACCTGCTGGCCGGGCTGCAGGCTCCCAAGCACCTTTTCGCCGATGGCGCGCGCTTGCACGCGCTCGACGAAGTCGCGCGCCACCTGCAGGTGCACGTCGGCTTCCAAGAGCGCGCGACGGACTTCGAGCAGCGCCGTTGCGACGTTGTCCTCGGTCAGACGATTCTGACCGCGCAGCGTCCGCAGAACGCCGTCCAGCTTCTGAGTCAGGTCTTCGAACACGAAAAACGTCCTCGACCGCGTGGGCGTCTCGACGAACATTCGCAAGAGCAGGCACGCAAACGGCTTACGTTACCAGAGGCGGGCCCGGTGGATCAAGGGGCCGCGACTCGCGCCGGCCCGGCGGCCCGAAGGGCCCGAATCGGCGCCTCGTAGGGCGGATGGCCGAAAACCGCGCTCCCCGCCACCAGGACATCGGCGCCCTGCGAACGCGCCGAAGTCGCTGTGCCAGAGGCGATTCCCCCGTCGACTTCGATCACAAACCGAAGTCCGGCAGCGGCCCGCGCGGCCGCCAGCGCCGCCACCTTCGGCAGCACCTCGGGCATGAAGGCCTGGCCGCCGCGGCCCGGAAAGACGGTCATCGCGAGCACCAGGTCGACTTGGGCAAGGAACGGCGCGACCCGTTCGAACGGCGTGTCCGGGTTCAGGGCGAGCCCGACGCGCGCCCCAGAAGCGCGCACCTCCGCCAGGGTCGCCTCGACGTCGGCGCAGGCTTCGACATGCACCGTAATTCCGTCCGCGCCCGCCTGCCGGAAATCGCCAACGTACCGCCCGGGCTCCACCACCATCAGATGCGTATCGAGAAAGAGCGTTGTCAGCTTGCGAATGCCGCGGATCACGACTGGACCCATCGTCAGGTTGCTGACGAATTGGCCGTCCATCACGTCGAGATGCAACAAGTCGCCGCCGGCGCGTTCGACCGCCGCAATTTCCTCCCCCAAGCGGGAGAAATCCGCCGACAAGAGTGATGGCGCCACGAGTGGACGATCAGTCGGGAGTCGAGACCACGAGATCAATCGCATCACCCCGCCGCACGAGCGAACCGCGCAGCGGTTGCTGTTCGAGCACGGTGCCTGGGTACACACCGCGCGCGGCGCGATACGTGACGCGGCCGATTCGGAAGCCGCGTGACTCGGCGAGCGCGCGCACGTCGCCCAGATCCTGGCCCAAAAAGCTCGGCATCAGATAGTCGTCGGTTGCATCACCGGTCGCGACCAAGAGGTCCACTGAATCGCCGAGCGCGGCCTCGGCGCCGAACCCGGGACGGGACGCTCGCACCATCGGCCCCACCGAGCCGCTGTGCACCTCGGCGACGCGACCGCGCGTCAGATGGGCGTTTTCGAGGGCGAGTTCGGCCTGGCGCACGGTCATGCCGCGGAGCGCCGGCACCAGCACCCGCTCCTGACCCATACTGATCGTGACGCGCACCGTGCGGCCGGGTTTCACCGCCGCTCCGGCCGCCGGCGACTGCGCGACGACGTGATCGGCCGGTAGAGTATCGCTGTGACGCCGGTCTTCTTCCTGCAAACGCAGGCCGGCTCGGGCGCACGCCTGCTCGGCTGCTTGGCGCGACAGGCCCTCGACCGCCGGCACCGGCACCGTCTGAGCGTGGCGGACGAGGCGCGGCATCAGCACGAAATTGAACAGCAGGGCGCCGAGCACGAAAGCGCCGAGGACGCCGAAGAGAATCGCTCCGAATTGCCGCATCGTCCCTCTACCTCGTCCCGGTCCGCCGCCACCGCGCCACGAATCCACCATCGACCCCATGGCGCTGCGGCAAGCAATACAGAATCCCCGGCCCGCTACGCAACGATTCCGGCACATCCACGTCATCCGGTTCGAATTCCGGGTGCCGGGCCGCGAACTGTGCCGTTACGCCGGAGGTTTCTTCCGGTTCGAAGGAGCAAACGCTGTAGATGAGGCGGCCGCCGGGGCGGACGTGGGCCGCGGCGTTCTCGAGCAGTGCCGACTGCAACGCGGCGAGTCGCGGCAGGTCCTCGGGTTGTTTGCGCCACCGCAGGTCGGGCCGGCGCGCCAAAACTCCCAGGCCCGAGCACGGCGCATCGAGTAGCACGGCGTCGGCCGGTTCGGTGCGTACCCGCCGGCCGTCGGCCACCGTCGCTGTGACGTTGGTGAGTCCCAGGCGCGCCGCGTTGTCACGAATGCGCGCCACTTTGTCGTCGGTGCGATCGAAAGCCCCGACGATGCCGGTATCGTCCATTGCCTCACCCATGTGGCACGCCTTGCCGCCGGGCGCCGCGGCTAAATCCAGGACGCGTTCCTCGCGCCCGGCCGCAACCACCAGCCCGACCATGGTGCCGCTCTCGTCCTGCACGCTGGCTTCGCCCGCTTCCACGAGGGCCCGCGCCACGCCATACTTCGGAGTCGGCAACCGGATCGTCACCGGCGACCATTGTCCGGCCACCGAGCCCGGCAAGCGGCTGAGGAGTGCGTCCCGGGTGGTGCGGCGCAGGTTGGCACGCAAACACAACTCGGGCCGCCGGTTGTCATAGGCGCAAAGCGTTGCGGTCTCGGCCGCGCCGAAGCGCTCGAGCCAGCGCTTCACCAGCCAATGCGGATGCGACGTCGCGGCCGCCAGATTGGCGATGGTCCCACCCTGTTCGGGTAATTCGGCGCCGCCGCGTAGCACCGACCGCAGTACAGCGTTGACGAATCCGGCCGCATAGCGGGCGTGCTGTTTCGTTTGCTCGACGGTCTCGTGCACGACCGCGTACTCCGTCGCGCCGTCGGCCTCGAGCAACTGATAGGCACCCAAACGCAGCAACACCCGCACTGCCGGATCGAGCCGCGCGAACGGCCGGCTCGAGTGCGGTGCGAGGACGGCGTCGAGCCGGCCGCGCAGGCGTGTCGTTCCACTCGCAAGTTCGTGCGCGACACCACGCGCGCGCGGCGTCGCCGGTGTTGCGCCGCGCGTCGCGCCCGACCACGCACCATCCCACGTCGCGCCGGATTCGAGTGCGTTCAGGACGGCAAATGCGAGTTCACGGCCGGGATCCATCTGCCACCGTTCATTCGGAGATCGAGTCGGCGCTTGGCGCCGGCGCACCGGTGCGGCGCGCCGTCCACCCGTCCACCACAGTAGCGTATCGCGTCGCGGCCCGCGCTCTTTAGGAGCCTAGAACCTGGCCCGGATGGAACACCCGCCCGGCGACGAGATCTCGCGCCCGGACCCGCGACCGGCCGGCGATTTGCACGTCCACGAGTTCGAGCTTGCCGGCGCCGCACGCGACCCACACGCCGGTGCGGCCATCGGCTTCGAGCAGCGTGCCCGGCGGCGCCGCGTGCACCGAGTCCACGGCGCGCGCGCGGTGCACCTTGAGAGACGCGCCGGCGAGGGTCGTGAAAGCGCCGGGCCATTCGTACAGGGCGCGCACTTGCCGCTCGAGAGCGCGCGCCGCAAGCGACCAGTCGAGACGGCCTTCTGACTTTTCCAAGCGCGGCGCGTACGTCGCCCCCGCCGCAGGTTGGGCGACGGGTCGGATGCGGCCTTCGATGTAGCCGTCGAGATGCGCGCTCAACAGATCGGCACCGAGCCGCGCCAGGCGTGCCGTGAGCGTCACCCGAGTGTCGCCAGGATCGATGCTGAGGGATTCGCGCGCCAGAACCGGCCCCGTATCGACACCTTCGTCGAGCACCATGAGACTCGTACCGGTGGTCTCGTCGCCGGCCCACAGAGCGCGCTCGATGGGGGCGACCCCGCGCCAACGCGGCAGGAGTGACGCGTGCACATTGACCGCGCCGTGCGGCACGGCCCCCAGCGTCGAGGCCTTCAGAATGTGCCCGAAGGCGACCACAACCAGGACGTCGACCGCGAGTTCGCAGAGCCGCGCTTCGAACGTGGCGCGTTCGCGCCGCGCATACAGGAGTACGGGCAGATCGCGGGCGTTGGCGGCGCGCCGCACCGGCGTTGGTTCGAGCTTGCGGCCGCGCCCCGCGGGACGGTCGGGCTGGGTCACGACCAGCACGACTTCGAAATGTTGCAGAACCGCCTCGAGACTCGGCACCGCGAATTCCGGGCTGCCGAGAAACGCGATACGCGCCGTCACGGCGTCACGGGCGCGCGACGGCCGCGAGCCGTTGCAGGCGTTTGCGCAGCAGTTGGCGTTTCAACAGCGACACTCGATCCACGAACAGGATGCCATCGAGGTGGTCGACTTCGTGTTGCACGACTCTCGCCAACAGCCCGGCCGCATCCCGTTCGAGCGTGGCGCCGTCGATCTGGGTGTAGCGCAAGCGGATGGCGCGCGGCCGGTCCACCATTTCGGTGATGTCCGGCACGCTCAAGCAGCCCTCTTCGAAGGGCACGACATCCGGCGACCGCCAGGTGATCTCCGGATTCACCAGCACGAGCGGCGGGCCGATGTTTTGCCCGGCCTCGTCGTCCGCCAACGCCGCGATCACCACGAGACGCTCGGAGACGCCGACCTGTGGCGCCGCCAAACCAATCCCCGGCTCGTCATACATGGTCTCGAACATGTCGTCGACGAGCGGCTTCAAAGCCGTGAGGTCACCGGTGACCGGCAGGCTCTTGCGGCGCAGAACCGCATCTCCATAGGTGAGAACTCGACGCAGCACGAACCAGCCTCCCGTCTCGTTGTCCGACCATCCATTGCAGAGTACCGAGCGGCCGCGCCCCGAGCAAGCCGGGCTTCACTCCTCGATGGCGCCGCTCGAGACCACCTGCTGCACCGCGGCGCGGCTCAGATCGGCGCGCGTCGTGTCACCGATCTTGACGACCAACCGGTCATCGCCCTTGGTGGCGAGTACGGTCACGAACAGCCCGCCCGTCGTCAGGATCTGATCGCCTTTCTTGACCTGTTTGAGCATCGATTCCCGCTCCTTCTGGCGCTTCGACTGCGGCCGCAGGATCATGAAATACATGACCGCGAAGACCATGACCAGCGACAGCAGGAACGAAAAACCGGTCGGATCCTTCATCATCACATTCCTCCAGGAAGACCGAGTGTACTTTCTTGCCCTTGCGAATATGCCACCAGGAATTGACGCGCCCAGGCGGCGAAACGCCCCGCCTCGATGGCGGCGCGCGCCTCTTGCATGAGCCGTAGATAGAACGCGACGTTGTGCAACGTCACCAGCCGCAAGCCGAGAATCTCGCCGGTGCGATGCAAGTGCCGCACGTAGGCGCGCGTGTAACGCCCACAAACCGCACAGCCACACTCGGGATCCAGCGGCCCAAAATCGCGCGCGAATTGCGCGTTGCGGACGCCAATCGGGCCGTGGCTCGTGAACGCCATGCCGTTGCGCGCATTGCGCGTCGGCAGCACGCAGTCGAACATGTCGACGCCGCGGGCGATGCCGTGCACGAGGTCATCCGGGTAGCCGACGCCCATGAGATAACGCGGCCGGTCCTGGGGCAGCATCTCGTCCATCAGCGCCACCGTGGCCTGCATCGCCGGTTTGGCTTCACCGACCGCCAGCCCGCCGATCGCGTAGCCCGGAAAATCGAGCCCCAACAGCCCCGCCGCCGATTCACGCCGCAGGTCCGCGTCGATGCCGCCTTGCACGATCCCGAACAAGACCTGCGGATAGCCGTACGTCGAGAAACGCGCCCCGTACATGCCGCGGCAACGTTCGGCCCAGTCCTGCGTCCGCCGCACCGACGCCTGTAACGCGGCCCGGTCGACGCCCGCCGGCACGCATTCGTCGAAACACATGATGATATCGGCGCCGAGCTGCGCCTGTACTTCAGTGGCGCGTTCGGGTGTGAACAGGTGGCGAGATCCGTCCAAATGGCTTTGAAACGTCACCCCTTCGTCGGTGACCCGGTTGAGTGCCGCGAGGCTCATCACTTGGTAGCCGCCGGAATCCGTCAGCAGCGCGCACTCCGCCGCCATGAAACGGTGCAAACCGCCGGCGGCGGCGATCGTCTCGACGCCCGGCCGCAGGTACAGATGATAGGTATTGGCGAGCGCGAGACGCACACCGAGCTGCTCGAGGTCCTCGCTCCCGAGTGTCTTGACCGTGGCACGCGTGCCGACCGGCATGAATGCCGGCGTCTCGACCACCCCGTGCCCGGTCGTCAATCGCCCGCGGCGCGCCCGGCCATCCCGCGTGGCGACTTCGAAACGCACCTCCATCACTCGATCCACATCGCATCGCCGTAGCTGAAAAACCGGTAGCGGCCCTCGACCGCGTGGCGGTAGGCGGCGCGGATCGCGTCCCGGCCCGCGAACGCGTCCACCATCAGGATCAAGGTGGTGCGTGGCAAGTGGAAGTTGGTCACCAGGACATCGACACTCGGGACCGGCTGCGGCGGATACAAGAAGAGCCGGGTGCGGCCGCGCACCCCCTCCGGACCCTCGGCCGCCTCCACCAGCGCACCCGCCTCGCCCATCCGCCAGCGGCGCAGCGATTCGAGTGTTCTCACGACTGTCGTGCCGACCGCGACCACCCGCCCACCGCCGGAGCCCACGGCGTCCAGTGCCGCAAGCGTCGTCGCCGGTACTTCGAAGCTCTCGGCATGCATCGGGTGCAGAAGCGGGTCCGCGGTACGGATCGGCTGGAATGTCGCCAGTCCGACATGCAGGATGACGTCGGCGGTTTGCACACCACGCGCGGCGATTCGTTGCAGGAGCTCGGGCGTGAAATGGAGCCCGGCAGTCGGCGCCGCGGCGCTGCCGTCGACGCGTGCATACACCGTCTGGTAGTCGTCGCGATCGGCAGCGTCGGCTTGCCGCCGGACGTACGGTGGCAGCGGCATCGTGCCGACCGCATCCGCCAATGTTCGCAGATCGGCGCCGAGCGATCGCACCCGGCGCCGCCCGTCGGGCGCCACTTCGCACACCTCGACTTCGCTGCCGGTTGCGAACCGCACGCGTGCGCCGCATTCCAATCGCCGTCCCGGACGGGCGAGTGCCCACCACGAACCGTCGCCGCCGCAGGGTTCCAAGAGCAGCAGTTCGCAGGGCGTGTCACTGTCCGGCCGGCGGCCCAAGAGCCGCGCCGGCAGCACCCGTGACACGTTGCGGACGAGCAGATCACCGGGCCGCAGCAGTTCGTCGAGGGCCGCAAACGTCCGGTCCTCGAGGCCGGGCGGCGTGCCGCGCCGCAGACAGAGCAACCGGCACGCATCGCGCGCCGCGAGCGGCCGTTGAGCGACGAGGTCGCCCGGTATTTCGAAGTCGAGATCCGAAAGTTGCACGGACTCCGCCGTCGACACGTGGGTCACGAGAACAGACGCCCGTTCGTATCGCGCCGCAGGCCGAGGTGTTGATAGGCCAGATCCGTCGCTTCGCGGCCCCGCGCGGTGCGGGCGATGAAACCCTCTTGCAGGAGGAACGGTTCATAGACGTCTTCCAGCGTCTCGACGTCTTCGGAAAGGGCCGAGGCGACCGTGCCGACGCCGACCGGGCCGCCGGCGAACTTCTCGACGATGACGCGCAGAAAAGCGCGGTCCATGTCGTCCAAACCGCGCTCGTCGACGTCGAGGCGCGCCAGCGCGTAGCGCGCAATCTCCACGTCGACCGAGGCATGGCCTTCGACCTGGGCGAAATCACGCGTCCGCCGCAAGAGCCGGTTGGCGATACGCGGCGTGCCGCGCGACCGCCGGGCGATTTCGAACGCCGCCTCCGCCGCAATATCGATCTCGAGCAAGGCCGCCGAGCGGGTCACGATGCGCTGCAATTCCTCGGCGCTGTAGAACCCGAGGCGAATATTGAGTCCGAAGCGGCTGCGCAGTGGTGCCGTCAACATGCCGGCGCGCGTCGTTGCGCCCACTAGAGTGAAGGGTTCGAGCGACAAGCTGTAGTGGCGCGCATTGGGACCCTTGTCGACGATGAGTTCACACCGCCGCTCTTCCATCGCCGGATACAGGTGCTCCTCGACGACATGGTTCAGGCGGTGAATCTCGTCCAAGAATAGTACGTGCCGCGGTTTGAGGTGCGACAGCACGCCGAGCAAGTCGGCCGGGGTCGTGAAGACCGGGCCGGACGCGATCTTGATCGGCGATCCCATGGCTTCGGCGATGATGTGCGCCAGCGTCGTCTTGCCGAGGCCGGGCGGGCCGGACAGCAACACATGATCGAGCGCCTCGCCGCGCTGGCGGGCTGCCTCGATGAAGACCCGCAGGTTGGCCTTCACCTTGTCCTGGCCGACATACTCTTCGAGCGTCCGCGGGCGCAGACGCGCCTCGTTCGGAACATCCTCGCTCGCCTGCTGCGGGTCGACAACGCGCGCTTTCGAATCCATGCCCCACCTCTTCTTTGAGCGCCGCCGGCGTCACGCCACCGGTCGCACGCCGCCTTGCAGAGCCGCCTTCACGAGATCCTCGACACGCGCTGCGGGGCCGAGGCCGTTCGAGCGCACCTTGTCGACCGCATCGCGCGCCGTGCGCGGACTCAAACCGAGTGACACGAGGGCGAGCACGGCCTCCTCGTAGCGCGGATCCGCGCCGAGCGCGCTCGCCGCCGGCCGGGCCCCGAGCTTGCCTTGCAGTTCCACGACGAGCCGCGCCGCGGTCTTCTTGCCGACGCCCGGCAACTTGACGAGATACGACTCGTCGCCGGCCTGCAGTGCGTGGACCAGATCCTCGTGCGGCGCGCTCGACAGGAGCGTCAGCGCGACGCGCGGGCCGACGCCGTTGACCGACAACAATTGCACGAACAGGGCGCGTTCGTCTTCGGTCGTGAAGCCGTACAACGCCAAATGATCTTCCCGGACTTGCAAATAGGTTTGCAGCATGACGGTGGCGCCGCGCGCCGGCAATTGGGCGGCGGTGCGGGCCGAAACATGGACTGCGAAACCGACCCCGCCGACGTCGATCACCAGTACGGGATCGAGAGCCGCCACGACCCCACGCAAACTCGAAATCACGCTTTGCCTCTCATTCCACCAGGCGCAGCGGCCGCTGCGCCTCCAGGTGACACAGTGCCAGCGCCAGCGCATCGGTCTCGTCGAAGGAGCCGCTCGGCACGAAACCGAGAATGCTCGCCACCATGTCGCTGACGCGGGATTTTTCCGCGGCGCCGTGACCGGTGATCGACAGCTTGACGCGCGCCGGCGCATATTCCGCCACCGGGACCGCGTGCACAGCGGCCGCCAGCATGCAGACCCCGCGCGCATGACCCAGAATCAACGCACTGCGCACATTGCGTTGGTGAAAAACGCCCTCGATGGCACAAGCCTCGGGCGCGTAGGCCGCAAAAATGCGCCCCAGCTCGGCGTGCAAACGGGCGAGGCGCTCCGGCAGCGGCCCCACCCCAAGCCGAATGACACCGCTCGCGATGCGCGCCGGCCCGTCCGGCCCCAGCGCCACGCAACCATACCCCGTCCGCTCGGTTCCGGGGTCGAGACCCAGGATTCGCAACCGCACCCTCCCCGCCGCCGGTGTTCGCTCATCACTCGATCTTGGCCATGTCTGCTTCGGAGATCTCGAAGTTGGCGTACACCTTCTGGACGTCGTCCAGATCCTCCATGCGTTCCATGAGCTTGAGCATCGTCTGCGCCTTCTGACCCGCGAGCACTACGGTCGTGAGCGGCAGGCGCGCCACTTCCGCCGATTCGTACACGATGCCGGCGCCTTCCAGGGCCCGGGTCACGGGTTCGAGCATCTGCGGCGCGGTCAACACTTCGAAGATGTCGCCATCGCGCCGCACGTCGCTGGCGCCGCCGTCCAGGGCCGCGCCCAGCAGCGTGTCTTCGTCCACTTTGTCGGCCTCGACGATCAGGTAGCCGCTGGTGGTGAACAAATGCGCCACCGTACCCGTCTGCCCCAGGTTGCCGCCGTGCTTGTCGAGCACGAAGCGGACGTCCATCGCGGTGCGATTCCGGTTCTCGGTCAACGACTCGATCATGATCGCGACGCCTCCCGGACCGTACCCCTCGTAGAGAATCTCCTCGTACACCACACCTTCGAGCCCACCGGCGCCTTTTTCGATCGCCTTCTTGATGTTGTCCTGCGGCATGTTGGCGCCGCGGGCCCGCGCCACGGCCAGGCGCAATCGCGGGTTGCCGTTCACGTCGCCGCCCCCCATGCGGGCTGCGACCGTGATCTCCTTGATGAGCTTACTGAACACCTTCGAGCGCTGGGCGTCCTTCGCACCCTTCTTGCGCTTGATGGTGCTCCATTTCGAATGACCCGACATGCGGCTCTTTTCGGCAGCCGTGACGCACCAACGTCAGTGCGATTCCTGGTGATGCTGCGCGACGCTCGCTTTGTGCTCGGCGATAATCATATCGGTGGCTTCGCGCGGCACCTCTTCGTAGTGCGAGAACTCGCGCGTGTGTGACGCACGGCCATGGGTCAATGAACGCAGCCCGGTCGCGTAGGTGTACAGCTCCGCGAGCGGCGCCTCGGCGCGCACGATCTGCACGCCATCCGTTTGGTCCATGCCCTGAATGCGCCCACGGCGCGACGACAGATCACCCATGACATCGCCCATGTACTGCTCCGGCACCCGCACGGTCACTTTGTAGATGGGCTCGAGGAGCACCGGCTTGGCCTTGGGGATCGCCAGCTTGAAGGCATGTGACCCCGCCATCTTGAACGCCGCTTCCGACGAATCGACCGGATGGTCCTTGCCGTCGTCGACGATCACCCGCACGTCGACGACCGGATACCCGGCAACGACGCCCTCGGCCATGGCCTCGTGAACGCCCTTCTCCACCGCCGGAAGGAACTTGGTCGGAATGACTCCGCCGACCACCGCATTCACGAATTCGAACTTGCCGCCGCGCGGCAGCGGTTCGACCTTCAAGTGCACTTCCCCGAACTGGCCGCGGCCGCCGCTCTGTTTCTTGTGACGGTAGCGCTCGTCGGCGCTGCCCTTGATCGTCTCGCGGTACGGCGTGCGCGGCGGGTCGGTCTCGACCTCGACGCCGAACTTGCGCTTGAGCTTGCCGAGGACGATCGCCAGATGCGTATCACCTTGGCCGTGCAGTAATGTCTGATGCGTTTCGGAATTCACCACGACTTTGAACGCCGGATCCTCTTCGTGCAAGCGCTGCAACGCACCGGACAGCTTGTCCTCGTCGCCCTTGCCCTTGGCACGAATCGCCGTCGTCACGAGGGGCTCCGGCAACACCGGGAACGCCAGCACCATCGGTGCCGTCCGATCGCACAACGTGTTGCCGGTGTGCGTCGACTTGAGTTTGACGACCGCGCCGATGTCGCCGGCCGACAGCGCCTCGATGTCGGTCCGCAATCTGCCGTTCAACGCGTATACGGGCCCCGAGCGCTCCGGCTGCCCGGTGGAGCCGTTCAGCAATTCGAGGCCGGCCACGAGCCGGCCGCTGAAGACCCGCACGTAGGTATAGTCGCCGATATTCGGCTCCGAAAACGCTTTGAAGGCCAACGCCGCCAATGGTTCCGACGGCAAAGACTTGCGATCCAGAGTCTCGCTGCCGCCCGGTTTGGTGCCGCGCACCACGATCCCCGCCGGACTCGGTGCGAGTTCGATGATGGCGTCGAGCAAAGCCGCCACGCCTTGGGAGCGACCTCCGCAGGCGACGAGCGCCGGGTACACGGCGCCATTGGCGACCGCGAGCACCAACCCGGTGCGAAATTCGGCTTCCGTGAGTTCGCCGGTCTCCAGGAACTTCTCGGTCAACGCGTCGTCGGTCTCGGCTGCAGCGGTCATGAGCGCTTCACGTGCCGTCGCGACCGCAGCCGCCAATTCGGCAGGGACGGCAGTTTCGGTCGCGCCGTTGGCGCCAAACAGAAAAGCCTTCTGATGCAAGACGTCGACCCAGCCTTTGAATCCTTCACCATGGCCGATCGGGAGATGCAGCGGCGCCACCTTGTCCGACAAATGGCGGCGCAAGTCCGTCACGACGCGATCGAAATTGGCGTGTTCCTTGTCCATTTGATTCACGACGACGAAGCGCGGTTTCGCGAGCACGTCCAGGACGCGCCACGCCTTCTCGGCGCCAACTTCGAGGCCGGCGTCGGCCTTCGCCATCACGATGCCGGTTTCGACCGCCGCCAGCGCGCCCCATTGTTCGACCGCGAAGTCGTCATAGCCTGGAGTGTCGATCAGATTGATCTTGTGATCTTTCCATTCGACGTGCACGAGCTTCGACTGGATGGAGAAACGGCGATCGATTTCTTCCGGCGAGAAATCGAGATTTGAATTTCCATCATCGACCTTCCCGGCTCGCGTCACTTGCTTGGTCTCGAAGAGCACCGACTCCAGAAACGTCGTCTTGCCGGTATGCAGGTGACCGACGAGTGCCACGTTGCGGATCTTGTCGACGTCGTAGACTTTCAAGGGAGCCTCCAAGGTGCGACAGAGTAGTCGGAACGCGACCAGCGCCCCCCAGGAACCGCCGCCCGCGGTGCGTTCGTAGCCTTGCCCGCAGTGTAAACCTGGCGCGCCTCCCCGTCAACGCGACCCCCAACGTATCTGACAATCCCAGAGTCGCTTGCCCGTGCCAGCCCGCGCCGAAGCGGCGCTTGTCCCACGGTCCCGGCGCCCCTACACTGCGGCGAGGATGCCGCACCGCACATTGGGAGAAGGATTGAGCCTGCGCCGTCCGTTCCGAATCCTACACCTGGGTCCGGTGGCCGCGACCGCCGTCGGTGGCATCAGCGCTTACTTGGTGGGGCTCCTGGCGACGCCGCGCCCGGCTCATTTCGAGATCACCGCCGTCGATACGAGCGGCATGGCGTGGCGGCGCCTTCGTGTCCTGCGGCCGGTCGCGACACTGCTCTTTTCGAGCCGGCTCGTGTGGCGCCTCGCAACCCGGCGCACCGACCTCGTCCACGTGCATTCGTCGAGTCAATTGTCGTTTTGGGAAAAGGCCTTCCTGGTCGCGCTCGCGCGCCGGCTCGGGGCGCGAACCGTGCTGCATCTCCACGACGGCGGCGCCGTGCCGTGGCTCGAATCGCTCGGGCCGCGCGCCGCCGGGTTCGCAAGACGGGCGCTCACCGGCGCGGACCGCGTGATTGTGCTCAACGAGCCGGCGCGCCGCGGCGTCGAGCAGTTCGCGCCACGCGCCCAGGTCGTGACGCTGCCGAATGCCATTCATGTCGAGACGTTCGCGCCGGCGGCCGCTCGCCCGGCGCGCAAGGGACCGGTCGAGATTCTCTTTGTCGGCATGCTGAGTGAAGAGAAGGGCCTGGACGATCTGCGCGCCGCGCTCTGTGAACTCGTGCCGAGGTCCGACTGGCACGCGAACATCGCCGGCGAGGGCCCACAGAAGGGTGATCGGCAACGCCGGCAGGCCGAATTCGAAGCGGCCGGTCTGCGTGGCCGCGTGCAGTTTCACGGCATGGTCACGGGCGACGCCAAGCTCGCCTTGTTGACCGCCGCCGATCTCTTCGTCCTGCCATCACGCTCGGAAAGCTTCGGGATCGCCAACCTCGAAGCAATGGCCGCCGGGCTGCCGGTCGTGTCGACGCGCGTCGGCGCGATCCCCGACTACATCGACCACGGCGTGCACGGCTTGCTGGTGCCGCCCGCCGACGTGCCGGCGCTCACCGCCGCGCTCCAAATGCTCCTCGAGGACCCGGCCCTGCGCACCCGGCTCGGCGCCCAATCCCGAGTGCGCGTCGCCGACTACGACTGGTCGCGCGTGCTCACGCAATTGACCGCGGTCTACGAATCGATCCTGAGAAGCAAATAATCCGCGCAAACCGGCGGGGATCGCTGGTGCGTGGCGGTCTTCGGGGGTGTGGGACCCCCGCCCACTCAGACAGAACGGGCCGCGCCGCGCGCTTCGCGCGCAATATTGGTTGCGCGAGCCCGTTAACTCGCGGTCGGGGGTCCCACACCCCCGAAGACCGCCACGCACCAGCGATCCCCGCCGGGTTGCGCGGATTATTTGCTT